>JAZDCZ010000140.1:0-10580 GCA_036679605.1 Gemmatimonadota bacterium | reverse complement strand
CAGGGCCAGGGGCCGTAAGTTTCCCCATCAACAGGCCGGATATATGTTCGCAACCTTCCTTTGATGCTTCTCGAACTCTGTCCTTGCTAGGCGGGGCGGACCATATATGACAGTACCTCGCTCGTGTTGGTCGACCGCAGTGGCGCCGGGAGAAAGGACAACACCGCCAAGCCCGAGCCGAAAACACTTTCTATCGATACAAAAGAATTATTGGATCAGGCCTTCGGGCTCGCCATCCAATGGTTCAACGAAACGAGATGTTGGCCGCATGTAATTTACTGAACTGGATGTCTGAGCTCGCGATGCCCAACTCACAGAAGCTTACTACGTGACGATCCGAATATCGAGGGGCCTTTTGCACTGATTTCGATTCATGCACCAACGCCGGAAAACCGGTCTTTCAAAGAGGGGCCGCCCCGACTCTCACAACGATGGACATTGGCAGGCCTGAGCGGAGGATAGTCAACTCTTGATCTTGGCCAACCAGAGCTGTCATGACCCACTCGCGCAGCTGGTTTCGGTCTCGAAAAGGACGACCGGGCGGCCCGACGATGATGTCACCCGTATGTATGCCGGCTGTGTCAGCGGGTGATTCGGGGAGCACCCGTGTAACGGTCGATGCTCCGAGTGCCAACCCGTAGCTTCCTCGCACGCCGGTTGCGACGGGCTCGAACTCTATTCCAAGCCACCCCGGCCGCACCGCTTCGAGAAGTTCGGCTTCCTGCGCGAGCGACGGGAAAGGTCGATCGTTGCTCGCCCGCTTTGCCGACACCCGGCGAGGCTTGGTGAGTCGCAGATTCTCGCACTCCGACAAAGCCTCATAGTCGCGACGGTCCGTATTGCTGCCGTAACGATCCAGGTGTACCAAGCCGGCGATGCGGACAAGTAGATGTCTCATGCGTTCGGCCGCTGCGCGCCGGACTTCCATGCGATAGGCCGCCGCAGCCGCTTCGACAGTCATGGTGTGCATGGTTTGAAGACGCTGTGAGGTTTCCGCGTCGGTATCGATATACCTCTGGAGGTCGGTCAGCAGCCACCTCGAGAGTTTACGCTTGTCGGGGTCGGAGAGTTCATCGAGGAAAGTGTCGCTCAGGTATCCGCGCCAAAATTCATTGGTGCCAAGAAAACGTTCGAAGTTCTCGCGTTCAAGATCGGTGAGGGCGTTCCGCCAATGGTGGGCGTGATCGTTGAGCTCGCTGGCGAGGCGCGGCAATTCGCCCGTTTGCTCGAGCAATTCGGTAAGTGTGCGGGGCGTCGAAATGGAGAAAGTGGTACCGACCGCATCGATCGCTTTGAACAGGCCACGGGAATGGACTTCATCGCGCCAAGCTTGGCGCAGGAGTTCGTCTGCATAAACGCGGAACGATTTCCCTCGTTCCGCGGCCGCTCGTTCGAGAATGCGCTGCAACAGCAGGTCCGTAGTGCGATTGGGAACATCGGGGGTCCGGTCGTTCCGTGTGACTTCACCATGGGCCGTACCGAGGTTGCCGCTAGTGTTCAGCGCTTCCAGGAACCGAAACGAGTGACCGACGTTGTTCTTGCCGAGGTTTTCCGGGTAGCAGCCGTAGGCCCGGTGTGTCGGGCTGGACGAGAAGTAACCGCACACGTTGCCGAGTATGCGCGTGGGTTCGCCGGATGCGTACATCGTGTTGGCGAAGGACCCCGAGAAACACTGCGACATGAGCAATACGACGCGCACGTCTTTCCGCAACTTGTCTAAAAACCCTCTGAACTCCGAAACCGACCAATCCTCACCCCACAAGACAATGGAATTATTATCGAGGTCGGCAGCGTTCTTGGTGCCGTGGTCAGTCACATAGACAAATAGCGTGTCCCCCGGTTTCAATCGTGGCCTATGCGATGCGGCCCACTGGTTGAGATCATGTTGTGTTGCGGCGTGTACGCGAACGCCTTCGATGCGGGTATTTTCATAGCGGAGTTCGGTGCGAAGACGGCGACCGACAGGGATATCCTGGATGAGCCAAAAGTTTTTCTCCGGCTGTGCATCGCGTACGGCGAGGTCGGGAGCCGGGTCGGCTCCATCGCTGGTGAAAACCTCGATGCGACGTTTGGGAATGTCCGCTGTCGCCAGGAAGTCCAGCATCGAGCGCAAGTGCATGAGATGAGACTGATAGTTCTTCGCTTTGCTGCCGCCACCGTTTATCAGCAGCGCCCAGACGCGGGAGTCACGGCGCGATGTATGAAGGTGGCTACTTTCGTCCGGGGTGCGAACCGTAGACGGCTCGGCACAAGAGGCGAGCGCCACGCAGGCGAGCGCGACCGGTATGGCTGCGCGTAGTCTCAAGACCCACACAGGGTGGACTCGCTCGGTATCGTACGCAACTTGACAAGTCCCTTACCTACTAGTAAGTAAGTACTCAAGCGCATCGATGCGGCGAGGGTCGCGGCACGAATGGTCGATGACGCCGTTCCACGTGGCTGGGCGAAGCAGCAGACACCAGGAGGCTGACATGGCAACTCAAAACGATGAGCACAGCACCAAGAGGATCGTGATGACGTATCGAGGGATAATCGACTGTCCGCCGAGCCGCGTTTTTCCGCTCCTGTGTCCGGTCAGAGAAGAAGAATGGATCGATGGGTGGACCAAGGACATGTATCGGCTGGTTCACAGCGATAGCGGATTCAACGAACAGTACTGTGTCTTTCAGGAGCACACACTCAAACCATTCCTGTTGGGCGAGCAAGGTCCGACCACGTGGGTCACGACCAGCTACGAGCCGAAACAATTCCGCCTAGAGTTCGTCCTGGTGTTTGGGGATCTTGCCTTACTCAATCGGGCGGTTCGTTTGGAGGCGGTGGACGACAACGCGACAGCATGCCAGTGGACAGACACCGTCACGTTTCTCAAGAACGGCTTGACTGACGAAGAGCGCGAGAACTTCGAAGGTAGACTGAGGGGTTTCTCGCAGTTTCTGGGTTCGATCCTCAAGAGCTACTGCGAGACCGGCGAGATGCTGCGTGGCACTTCACCGTTCGGTGCCCAAGCTGGCGCTGGTGCGTAGGTTTACGTTTCGCGTGAGGACGTCCGGCCGGGCAGCGGGAGGAACGGTTTGAGCATTGCTCGGCCAGGAATTCAACCTGCATGAGGGAGCCGAAGACAAGGGATCACTAGGAGCAAGATGGCACGCAAGACGGATACAGCATCTCGAATTCTCGACGTTGCGCAACCGCTGCTACAGAAGCGAGGGTTCCGCGGTTTTAGTTTTTACGACTTGGCTCGGACTCTTGGGATCAAGGCGCCTGCGGTTCACTATCACTTCCACACCAAGGCGGATCTGGGGGCCGAGCTAGTGGCGCGGTTTCGTCTTCGATTTCGGCAATGGACCGAGAGTCTTGAGACGGGCGCGCCTAGCGCTCGCGACCGGTTGAAGGCGTTCTTTGAGATCCACGTGTCATTTCTTAAGGAGGGTGCTGTCTCTCCACCCGGGATCCTGCAGGCGGAGTACGGCGCACTTCCCGACTCCATGCAGGCCGAGGTTCGGCGGTTTACTGCTGAAGTTCTCGAGTGGCTCACCGCCACCCTACGGATGGGCGTGCAGAGCGGCGAGCTGAGGTTTCCCGGCAATGCGGAAGCCCAAGCGGTAGTCGTGGCTGCGACGGTGCAGGGGGCGGTGCAAATGGCGCGCGCCACCGGCCCGGAGACCTACCACAAGGCGGTCGCACAACTGGAGCGGATGTTGGCGCGCGAGTCTACTCGCGCGGCTTAGGGCACGCGGGGTATGAACGACGTGACCGACTCGCTGTTGTGCTGTCGTGCCGATACTACTCTGACACGTCAGGAGAGGGAGGTCCTCGATCGTGCCCTTAGAGTTCAAGGGCTATCAGGAAGCGTGCTCGGCCTGTATGAAGGCCTCGGGCGTCTATCTACGGACAAGGTCCAGTGCGTATTCGTCAAGGCGTACCGTCAAGACGAACTCCTCGGCGTCGGAATCTTCGTCCGCACCGTCGGGAGCAAGCTCTGCGACTCGCTGAACTCTCGGTTGCGACGGCGGCCGATCCTCATGGCCCTTGGTGGAGCGTTGCGTAGCACGGTGTATTTCTCGGCGCACAACCTGTGCTCGAGCTTGTTCTCGCCGTTCATTGTCACGACCAACGATGCCAAAGCTGCGACGATCGGGGCCATTCTGGCCTGGCTCAGGAGTATGAAGGACGATGCGATAATCATCGACAGCAGTGACGAGCACGAGCGCTACGCCAAGGTCGGTTTCGAGGGCTTTCCTTTCGCCTCGAATTCCTGGATCGACGTCACCGACTATTCCGAAATCGATAGTTACTACTCCAAGCACAAAACGACGCGGAAGAAAATATCGAGGTCTCTGCGACGATCTGGCATGGCGGTCGAGACCTACTCGGGCAGCGTGCCGGACGATGTCGTACGCGGCATGAAAGCGAGCCTCGCGTGCTCCAGGTACCACTCGAAAGTTGCGGTGCCGTTTCAAGGACTGCTCGAAGACGGCAGGTTCATGACCGACGTGGTCACGTCTGATGCGTACGTTCATTTTGTGACGACCTTGGACTCACGTGTTGCGGGTTTCCACTCTTTTCTGCCGTGCGGTGACCGTCTCGGTGGCGTCATGGGCGGCTTCGATCGACGGTGCATGGGCAAAGAGCCAGCCTACGAACTCACGATCGTGACGGCGTTGGCATACGCTATCGAGCATGGTTACCAGAAGCTCTGCTTCAGTATCGTCGACAACTACACAAAGCAGCGGATGATGGACCGTTTCGACAGCCAGAATGTCTACTTTCATTCCGGTAAGACACTTTCGAGAAGCATGTTTCGGCACGTTTATCCTTACTCATCCGGCCGAGAGCTCTACGAACTCGAAATGGATGCGATCGAAAAGAAGAGAGAGCTACTTCGCAGGAGAGGAGAGACACACGCATGAGTCCGGCAACTGAAAAAAGGAGAGCCCTGGTAGCAAAGGCGGTGTTCTGGATCGGGACCATTGGCGACGGGTTGCTTGCGGTCGAGTGGTTTCTGATCAGTCTGGGATTGGTGCGATGGCCGATTGTGCCAAGCTTCTTTGTCGGGGCTGGCGAACCGTACCGCTACGCGATGGGGATCGGAGCGCTCTTCATGTTGGGATGGACATGCGTGCTCTATTGGGGAAGTCGGTGTCCATTGGAGCGACGCGGCCTGCTGCTGATTACAGGATTGCTCCTCTTCCTCGCGATTCTTGTGGAGCTTCTTGGGTACACCGTGATTTTCCCGGGCCTACTGACTTACGACCAGATGCTCTGGGGCAATCTGGTGAGGGGCTATCTCGTGCTTCAGTTTCTCTTTGCCTATTGGTATTCGGGGGAACGGTAACGTTCCATAGAAGGGCCCTGAACTCGAAAGCTTAGTGCCCAACGCGCTCAGCTCTGTCTCTTGGCCCATGCTTGCGCCCATTCTTTGAGCGGCTTGAGCGCGCGAATCAAATCGCTACCGTATTTGGTAAGCCCGTAACCGGCGACGCTTTGATCGTCGATGATCCCCGCCTCGCGCAGCTCTCGCAGGCGCGTGTTGAGTACGCTTGGCGACATCTCGTCGCAGCGAGCACGCAGGCCCCGGAAGGTCAGCGGGCCGTCGCGAAGCTCCCAGAGTATACGCAGCGTCCAGCGCCGCCCGAGCAGGTCGAGCAGGACCATGACTGGTCGGCCGGTACGGGTCCCCCGGGTTGGCCGTCCGGGCTTGGGTGTGGCCATAGATTCTCCTTGCGCTACTGATACCGTAGCGCTATAGTCCAACTAATGCTACAGAAACAGTAGCATATGTCCGGCTCGAGGAGGAAACCAGTCGCTATGAGCACGCAAAGAATCCCCCCACTCGATCCCCCTTACTCGTCCGAGAACCAGAAGCTCTTCGATCTGGTCATGCCCGCAGGGATGGAACCGCTCAAGCTATTTCGAACGCTGGCCGGCAACGAGCGCATCTTCCCTCGCTTCATGCGCGCGGGGATACTCGATCGTGGGCCCGTCGAGATTCGTGATCGCGAGCTGGTCATCCACCGTACGACCGCGCGCTGTCGCTCGGAATACGAGTGGGGGGTACACGTAAACGCGTTCGCCCGTCCGCTAGGACTGTCCGAAGAGGTAATCCAGGCGACGGTAACGGCAAGCTGGCGAGATCCGTTATGGACCTCGACCCAGTCAGCCCTGATACGCCTTTGCGACGAGTTGCACGATACGTCTTCGATATCGGAAGAGCTGTGGGCTGAATTGGAAAAGCACTTTGATGCTGATCAGATCGTCGAGCTGGTCTATACCGTCGGCATGTACCATGCGGTGTCGTTTCTCACCAACGGCTTGCGAATCGAGTTAGAGGACTTCGGAGAGCGATTTTCCACCGGTGAGGGCGGGCGATAGTGGGCGTTGGTGTATGGTTCCAGCGTAGTTCTCCCAGGGCGTTGTACTGTTCCCATCCGCTTCTGCGCACCGCAGCCAATGAGGAAAGTGTCAGCAGTCTCTAATACTGCGAGTAATGCTACGAGGAGAACACATCCATGCAACAAGAACAGAAACTCAAGTATTTGAAAGTTGCTCTTATAGTGTTTGGTATCATTTTCATCGCAGGTATCTATGTGATGATGTGGGTATGGCCTTCGGGTTGGGCTTGGACGCCACGGCAATCTGAATATGAGCAGATGCTTATGGGTGTATACGCAACCTTGGGAGTGTTCTTGATTCGGGCCGCCAAAGACCCTTTAGCTAACGCAAGTCTCATATGGTTCACGATCTGGTCGAGTATCGTCCACGGAGGAACAATGCTGGTTCAAGGTATTGTCGACGAGACTGAACGAGCAAATCTGTTGGGCGATGTTCCGGGTCTATTGCTGGTGGCGTTGGTCCTCTGGTATCTCATGCCTAAGAAAGTCCAGGCGTAGGCGGCGTCACGGAGACCGATCATGCACAAGACTCGGTAGGGCTTTGTCACCCATAACCACGCCGGTCAAGAGCGGCGTGGTTATGGGTGACAAAGCCCTTAGGTTGACGGCACCAACTGCAGGTCGAGCTGCTCGGCGACGGCAACGGCGGACGAAACGGCATCTTCGTGAAGGCCGCGTCCGAAATGGCTGCCGCAGTAGTACGTGTTCATCTGGCCGTTGAGTGACGGCAACTCGGGGATTGATCGCACCGACTCTGTATCAAAAAGAGGTGTGCGGAAAACTTTTTGGAATTCTATACGATCCTCTTGGATGGAGAAATTCGGATGTTGAGTGCCGAGGAGGTCGTTGGTGTCGGAGACGCCCGGCTGAAACCGATAGCAGGCATTGATTGACGTGTGAATTTTGTCGTCCCGATTCGTGTAGATGTAATTGTACAGTCTGCGCAGTCTGGCCGGGGGGAAGGACGAACCGTCACGGTGAATGACGACGAGACCCTCTTTATATCTCCAGGCGCCAAGGAGTCGCTGCTCCGCATCGGATGGCCTGTCGAGCAGTGCCAAGGCCTGATCGGCGTTACACGCGAAGACCGCCTTGTCGAAGCTGGACGCGTGCCCGTCCTTCATATTGAGCGTTACGCCTGTTTCGGTTCTAGAGACGCTGCGTATCCTTGCATTTAACACGACCCTGTCGTGGAAGGGCCGGCTGAGCGCCTCCATGTAGCTCTTCGTCCGACTCGGTGGGTAGCGCCATACCGTCGGGCCCGGCGCGATATGATCGCGCAGCTTCTTGATGAAGAACGTCGATGGAGCCTTCATAACCTCATCGTAGTACATGGATGAAGCCAAGCAGAGTATAAAGATCATCTGGAAGTAGGCATCGCCCCTGGGGTCGGGGAGGAGCTTCATCGCCTCCGCCATCGATAACCCCTCGAGCCTTCCTTCCTCAAGTAGCCCGATCGCATACCTCATGTTCGCGTAAACCCCCCACGAAATCCGCACACGCTTGGGCGTGAAGCCCCGGAGTGTGAAGGGAGCGAAATAGCACGTGTGGTGCGTGTCGAGATCGTATGATGTCGCGACGAGACCGGACAACCAGTAGCGAGCCGTTTCGATGTTTAGTTGGGAGAGGAGCCTGAAGAAGTTTGGATAACTCGCTCTTGAGAAGACGAACACGGTGACGTCGATGTCGTCACCGTCGCGTGTGTGAAGCGTGTATGCATTGCCTCCCAGTCTTCCGTCTTTTTCGAACAGCGTTACGTCGTACTTCTCATTGAGTAGGTATGCCGCTGTCAATCCGGCAATCCCGCCACCGATGATTGCGATGGTTTCAGTCATGTTGCCCCTTGGTCAGCATTCGTGACAAAGCTTGCATTCTCAATAAAAGCGAACGTACAGGCTGATCGCCCAGGCGGAGACCCCGCCATAGAACGCGATTTCGATTGTCTCGGTCACCGGCTGTGCTCGTTTCACAGCCCCGTAGATGTGGACCAACGTCATGCCCACGCCCACGAAAATGGACTGCAGGACTAACAGTTCCGGCACCTGACCCCGGACAGCGGC
Organism: Gemmatimonadota bacterium; assembly: GCA_036679605.1. Classification (GTDB taxonomy): domain Bacteria; phylum Gemmatimonadota; class Gemmatimonadetes; order Gemmatimonadales; family GWC2-71-9; genus JAZDCZ01. The sequence continues at coordinate 2,128 of JAZDCZ010000140.1, read as the reverse complement.
AACAACACAAACCGTACCGAAGGCCAAAACCATTACTCCCAGACAGCGCCCGAAGTATAACGTCAGGTGTCGCTCGTTCACCGATGCAGTCGCAACAGACACCGGCCAGCGCAGCGCGCGGGCCCAAGCCACGGGAGCAAGTGTAAGGGGAATACCAAACGCGGCAGCGGCGGCTGGAACCACGATAACGAAAAACACTTGTAGTTCGTTCATCAGTACAGGATATCCTTGGCTGACGCGCTCAATTCTGAACTCTCCGCCAGCCGGATGATTGTCCATGCTCGCAGGCCCTGTAACAAGTTCGTGAGCTTTGGTGTCGGTTGAGCGGTACAGGGTATTGTCGCCTTGAGCGCCCGGCCGGTCGCCACAGACTAGAATCTGTTCGGCGAATCAGTAGTTGCGCAGAAAAGTTTTCTTCAGAGTCATTCTGGTGGCCGGAATCGAGACAGCGTCCACAATGCCTGTGCGGTAATGGTTTTGGTACTCGCGGAGAGCGGCGTCCAAATCGGCACGCCTGTACAGGCGACCCCCCGCTATCACAGCAAGCAACGAATCCAAGGCGTCCAGATCACGGGTGGGGTCGCGTTCGAACACGAGAAGGTCGGCGGGGGCGCCGCGTTCCAATCTGCCGAGATCCGCGATACCTAACGTGCCTGCAGCCTGCGACGTAGCCATCCTCCATATCGCCTCGATCGGAATCCCGGCCGTTTCGAACACGCGCATTTCTTCTTGCAGGCTCCATCCCGGGGCGACGAATGGCTGTTGAGGATCGGTTCCCAACTGCAGCTTCGCACCGGCTTGGTAAAGCCGCAGCAAAAGTTTTTGTTTCTTAGCGGATGAGTCTTCGATGCGATCCAAGTAGTCCTCAACGCCACGCCAAAATGCCATACCCTCTGAGGGGTGCCACGCAACGTCGGCATACAGGCGCGGAAGAAGTCGGGCAGGAATGCTCTGGCGCGCGGCTTGGTAGTTTCGGTACAGCAGAAGCTGATGTGTCGAAACGAGGGTGGGGGTATTCACAATCCCGTGTTCAAGAGTCACGCGCACGATCTCGTCGAGACGTGTCTCATCCACGGCGCGCCACTCGGCGGTGCGGTCGAGTATGTGATCGCGCTCCAGGCTCTCAGGTGGCGGTACACCGAAGAAGTGCTGAACATCAGGTACCAAGGCTTCTTCGTAGCCGAGAGGCGTGGGCACGTGCCCGGCAAGGGTAAGGCCATGTTTGCGCGCCGCTACTTTGAGTGCCTCCAGTTTTGGGACGGTAAGGTCTTCGTACGACTTGATGCACATATGCCCGTCGGACTTTATCTGTGCTGCTATGGCCTCGGCGGCGGCGGGCTCGTGAATCACCAGCGTGTTTGGCCAGCGAATGGGCTGGGCCCCCGCGACAAACGGACCGCAACTAAAGATTCGCGGCCCGGGGAACGCGCCGCTTTCGATACCGCTGCGCGCGGCGGCGACCGAGGTGTTGTCGACGTCTCCCATGTCGCGGATGGCCGTCACTCCATGGTAAAGGTAAAGGAATGCGAAGTAGCCGCTCAGCTTCAGTACATTGCGGGGAGGAAGATGCGCGTGCATATCGACTAGTCCAGGCAAGACGAAAGCACCACGGAATTCACCAGCTTCTGATCTTCCGGACATACTGCTACCGAATTCGTCGATGACGCCGTTGCGTACACGCAGTGTGATACGTTAGAGTCGCGACTCTCCGGGTTGAATTATGGTGACGCCCTCGAGCAAGAAATCCTCGGCTGTCGCAGAAAGCGGCGAGGGCGGCGTGAGCGCGGACCAGACACTGACACCGGCGATGATTAGCAAGAGTAAGACGACGATGAGCGAGCGGTGCAAAAGAATCATAGCTAACCTCGTGGAAGCGGCTGGCGCTATCGCGCATCCCCCTGGAGATGTTCGTATCCGCCCGTCGCGATGAAGTCCGAGAGCGTGAAGATCCGCCGAGCAAATTCCAAGCGAAGATGGGCAAAAGGTGTCCGAGTACTCGTCATAGCTGAATATGTGGGTTCAGTACGAGCCAAGTCGGGAAGCTTCTGCCCCGTTCTTGCCAGGACCGGGCCGGCGACGATTATAAGGATCTATGTCTGCGCAAGATCGCCGTCAGCAAGTCTACGAC
>JAZDCZ010000014.1:0-4441 GCA_036679605.1 Gemmatimonadota bacterium | reverse complement strand
ATGCGAACCGAGCAAAGAACTTCCAACCGATTGCGTGGATAGAGTGAAGTGATGGCATACAAAGCGGTAAGCTGCGTTCCCGAAAGCCTGACACTGTCAAGGACCCGAAGAGGTACTGTCAAGTTGAGAGACGGCGTGCAAACCACTGCACCATACTCCGCAGCTCCCCTTCTGGTTTCAGACACACGTCACCTCCTGCCAATCGCCGAACGCACGCGCTCTCAGCAGCCGGGCGTTCGCAGCACGCAGTAGATGACGACCAACTCGGAACAGATTTTGGATCACTCCGTGCACTGATAAGAACCGCTGCGCTTGAACCCAGGACTTGAACCGCCGCATCTGTCGTTCTCGTTGCCTCGTCGGCTGATGCGACAGTTCCGCTCGGTTGTTCGCGTACTGCGTTGTGTCGTGGACAACCGAAGGCATCACGGTCCGATGCGCCACCCGGTAGCTTCCCAGCTTATCCGTGACCAACCGGCAAGGCGCGCAGCCCTGCCCTTTCAATAGCTTACGAAAGAAGCGCTTTGCCGCTCGTCCATTACGACGGCGCTGAACCAAAATGTCGATGACGTCACCATCCTGATCGACCGCACGCCACAAGTAGTGCCGCTGGCCGCGAATGGTGATGAAAACCTCATCCAGATGCCAGGTATCGCCGAGCCGGCCGCCCCGCTTCTTCAGCCTCGCAGCGTAGCTCGGGCCAAACTTCTCGCACCATTGGCGAATCGTTTCGTAAGAGACAACGACTCCTCGCTGTGCGAGAAGATCCTCTACATCGCGGAAGCTCAGGGAGAATCGATAGTAGAGCCACACCGCGTGGCTGATGATCTCAGGAGGAAAACGATATCCATGATACGCAGGCTTTCGGCTGTTCATCGGACCAGTCTGCCAATCACAGGCTTAACTTGACAGTACCCCCGTCATGCCGGACCATGCCATCTTGAATCCCAGGCTGGTGTCCGTTCCGAAGAATAACGGTTTGACCTCGCCGGGCTTTCTAACCGACGCATCGATGCCGAAAAAGCTCTTCTTCTTCTTCGGGGCTTTCGTAAGGCACAGAAGCGAGTCGCCCTTTTCTATCAAATTATCCTTGCCCTTTAGGGTCAGACCGACGGCAGCATCTCCGCCCGCGAACGTTGACTTCACGCCGAAGATGGCACGGCTGAACGGGTTGGACTTCGCCCGGAAGCTGGCCAGGACCGGCAGCGTTTGACCACCCTCGAAGCTCGGCGCGATCACGGCCTCGCGCCGAGCGATCGAAATCTCGGCTGTCGGCGGTTTCGTATCGATGTCGAGGCCAATGTTTGACTTCGTCATGAAGAGCGTCGCGTTGTAACCGACGGCGCAGCCACTGACACTCAAGGCGACTACGATCGCGAGTAGGAACTGGCATTCTTCTTTCATTGCGTGTGATCCTCCGTCGACTTTGTGCAGTCATCCATCGCGAGGGGGAACACGTCGCCGACTCGAACTTGGTAGAAGGACGAGTCGCGCCAGGCCAGGCAGAGCTTCGTGTCATTCTGCAAGATGTCGACTCGCTGTGTGGCAGCCCACCCGATCTCCAGATGGGCGCCTTCATCCTGCCTACGACCGACGGAGACCCCGAGCACGTCAGTCCGCCTTGCGACGGAACCAAGTTCGACCGCAGTGCTTCCGACTTTCATTGCCATGTGACCGACGCCCCAGATGTGCTCCGTCCCGGTATCGGTGTCGTAGTAGTGCAGCGCACAGCCGGCCAACGTGGTCAGGATTGCAACAACCGTACAACGCAAGAACCGATGAACGGTACGGTACACGAAGGCGTTGGTGCACGGATATTGCCAAGTAGTTGAATTCATCGCATTTTCCGATTCAAAGCGAGAAACGTAACTCGCTGATTTCCTCAGTCTTGCCCGATTTATGTATCAACACCCAGCGCCCTACGACTCGTCACCTGTCGGCCGTTCACGATCAGCCACTTGCGTGTTACACGGTCCGTCTCCCACAAGGTCTTGTACGATCTCCTCAAGTAGGAACAGCCGATCACTCGGGGACAAAGAGGCATTGAGGTACACATACAACTTCCTTGTCTCTTCAAGCTCGCCAAACCGCTGCCAGGAGTGGCGAAGCCACTCCTGGCGAGGCTCCGGTGGGGGCGCTGAGATCGGGATTCTTACGCTGACGGCAGCCACGAAGCTGGCCATCTTCTCGCGCATATCCTCCAACTTACGATCGATCGCATGAACTTCGTTTCGTAGAGACTCCTCAACACGGTTCAGCGCCAGGGCCGTGATCGCCCGTTCCGCCTTTCGCTTTGAGATCCGCTCAGTGGTGAGCCCATTCTGGCGAAGTCCGTCAGACACAGCGAGGATCCTGGCCCGCTCGGCAGCAAATTGCGAGGCTAAAGGATTTCGCAGCTGCTGAAGCGATCCCTCGGTACGCGACATCCACTCAAGCACGTGTTGCACAAACAACTCCCGGCGCGCGTATCCGTCGACGATGGCAGGCAACTCGCTAAGATGCTCGAGCAGCTGGTAACGAGTAATTGCCAGCACGGCTCGGCCGCCTCTACTCGGGGGTCAGGGTGCGCAGAATCGATCCATCGGCCTGTGCAGTGGTGGACCATTCGACGCCCTCTTCCTTAATGACAAGGCGCAGCCGGGTGACAACGTTGTTGTCTGCGCGCTCCTTGACCTCGGCTGTCACTATCGTGACCCCGAGCCGCGGCGGCTTGCCGACTCTTTCCAGGGCGGACCTCTTGGCTGCGTCCCTGAGCTCGGCCCGGATCAGACGCTCGTCTTCCGAACGGACGGCCTTCCGATAGTCCGTTTCTATCCCGCGGACTGTTTGAGTGTAGGCCTCCTCGACAGTTCGAACGAAAGACTCTGCCCGCGGCCCACGGCTCCCGACGACTTTGGGGTCCGCGCGCGATCTCAGCAGGTTGTCAAGGTTTGCCTTGAAGCGGGACTTGAAGTTCGTGGGGAGCGGGATCCCGGCCGATTCGAAGCTGTGGTCGAGCTGGGCGAGCAAGGTGTCCCGAATCGTCGAGGGATCTCGGGAAACGCTAGCCTCCGCCTCCTCGTGGGATTCGATCAGCACTGGGAGCTCGATCACGACTTCGGGCACACGCATGCGTGGAATAGCCATCCCCTGCAGAAGTGGTTCCTCCTTATAGTACTCGGCCAGCGCCGCAGTCTCCTCATCTGCGATACGTCGTGCCTGGGCCAGCCCGGCGAGGATCGTACCTACGAATTCACCTAGCTCAGCCATGGATCAGGCTGCCACCGGTGTTTCCTGAATCACGTTCTCGAGAATGCCGAGCAGCCGCTCGGTCCCCGCAGGCAGCTCATCCTGGACTGCCCGTACGTGGACGGCCAAGGAGTACGTCCGCTCGATCTTGGCGCTGCTGGTGGTACTCCGCTTGTAGGCGTAGTTGACCTTCAAGCTGGCCGATCCCCATCCCCAGCCAGCCTTAGCCTTCAGTTCCACGTCCAACCCATGTGACGACGTGCTGGATCGCTCCTGGACCGACGTGATCTTCGCGTTGAAATCGATCTTTGTCTCTTCGACACGAATGAAGGGCACCGGCAACATCGTCAGGAAAGGTACCGTGAGCTTGAACTTCTTGACTTCCGTGGTGACCACGCCAGCAGCATCGGTCGACTCGACCGGCTTGTCGTAGGCGAAAGTGACCATCACGGGATCGGTGACGTTGCCCTGATCGTCGGTGTTGAATCCGACTGCTTTGATGAAGTCGACCGAGGTAACCGCAGAGTCCGCCTGAGCCTTCACCACAGCCGAAAGGGGACCACCGATCATTGCCGAGAAATCAATACTGGTAAGCTCATCGCCAATTGCCATATCCTAGCTCCTTTTTCACAACGCCTTGACTTTGGTTTCCTGCCCCTTGCCGCCAACATTGTGGCGTTCGGATTCCAGTTAAGTAAGCTACATCGCGTGCTTACTCCTTTGGATTGGTTCGCGCAAGACAAAAATGACCTTAAGCATCGATTTATCCGCACGCGTGTCGACGAAGCCGGCGCCTCGCGCGAACCACGTTTCGCTCGGCTCGTATTCCTTCTTAGAGAAACACTTCACTGGAGATTCGATCTGAAAACACTGGGACGTTTTTACCTCCGGGCCCTGGCATGCAACGGTTTTCGTCAGTCGTGGCTTGCTCGGTACGGCGACGAGTAAGGAACAAAATGAAACTCGTACTCATCCAAAACATGCTCTCGATCGTTAAATAAAAAGGGGTTTGTGTAGTCTGCAGGGGGCGTTGTTGCATAATTCAAATCCGGGTGAGTTGTGTGGGTATTGTCAAGTTGAGGGACGGCGTGCAAGCCACCGGAGCTGATTCCCAGCGGAAACGGGCAAATTCTGTACGAATGATCGACACCCACGGCAACGGACCCGGCCGGGGTCGTTGCCGGACGATAGCCTCCTTGGCCCTTCTTCGAAG
>JAZDCZ010000139.1:0-2402 GCA_036679605.1 Gemmatimonadota bacterium | reverse complement strand
CGCCCCCGAACATGCAGTCGCCGAAATCATGCAGCTCACCGATCAAAGCGGGGTCGATGTCGCAATAGAGGCGCTCGGCAAGCAGGTCACCTTCGAGAATTGCTGCCGGGTCACACGTTTCGGCGGTACGGTCTCTTCGGTGGGCGTCTACGGAGGCGTCCCCTCGTTGACGATGCCCACCGACGGGACCTTTCAACACCGATCCGACACCCATGCTCACCCATGAGATGGCACGCGAAGACCTGCCCGAGGCTTACGAGCGTTTTCGTACCCACAGCGACGGCGTCATCAAGCTGACTATCACCTGAGCGCGGTACGTCTCGCGTATACAGATAGGGCGCGCCCGGAACTCCGGGGTGTAGAAGTACGTTGGTAGCGTACCCACCGCAGTTTGCAAAACCAGCAGCGCATCTGTGCACAACTCCAGCGGGTGCTACTCGTAGCGATTCTCGACCCAGCGTATCGCGTTCATGTAGGCGTATCGGCCGGCTTTCAGCTGCGTCGAAAAGGTAATCGTATCCGGCCAACACAGAGTGTTGCCCGATTCACTACAGCGAAATTGCACCATGACGAAGGCTTGCGGAATCGTCCACCGGCCTGTTCGGTCCTCGACGGGTGTTACATCTATGGTCGTCTTGTAGGGCTTCGAGTCTTTTCCGCTCACACGTCCCGTCCAATCCGCAACCGTCGCCTCAGCGAGTTAATTGTTTTTCGACCAGTTCCAACAGAGCCTGCGTAGTCGGCTGACGATCTCCTGTGTCGATCGCCCCCGTTGCCTCGGATAACGCGACCTCGTAGTCGTGTCGTATGTATGCGAGCGTCGCGATCATCACGTGATCATCACCGGGGTGGCCCGTGCCTTCCTCGAGCCGATGGCGATAGCTCACGATTAGTTCATCGAAGCGCTCGCCCAGGCTCTCGTCGAGTGGCACGTAGTGGAGTGCAGTAGCCTCGAACTCAAGCGCCCGACGCATGGCCCAGATCGCACTTGTGTTGTTGTTGAGCAGCGCTTGCGCGATGGCATAGCCTGCCTTTGGCAGCCCCCGGGTGGGATTGTTCGTCGCCTCCAGTGCAAACACCGCAAGCGCGGCCGAGGGTTTATCGGCGAGTAATGCCCAGCCGCTCGTTGCCGGGTCGTGGTCTCCGTTCTTCACCACTGGGTGCTCTGGATAGGGCATAGTCTCCTCGGAATCAGGCTCAGAGGAGTGCGAACGGTTGGCCCCGCCACTCTCGTTCGCGTAGGAGTAGGCAGCCGAGAGCGTTGAACCGCTGCGACGCGACTGATCGACGAACCCTCGGCCGTTGGATTCTCCGTAGTAGAGCTGTTGGGGTCGGATGGTAAACGCGTACGACGGACGGCGCTCGAAGTAATTGGACCGGGAACCTAAGTAATATGCCCGATGGTCGTAGTGGGGCCCGTGGCTGAAGTAGGACCCGTGACCGTACCGGTGACCGTAGTTATACCCCAAGTAGTGCCCGCCGTAATAGGAGCTGTGCCCACCGTAGTGCGAGCCATGGTAGCCATGGTGGCCATGGTGGCCATGGTGGCCATAGTGGTAGCCTCCGCGGCTACCATAGTGCAATCCGAACCCGGCGGACGGTCCAGGAAAAATGAGTACCATGGCCAGTACAGCAACAACGAAGATGGGACCGGACCACAGATTTGAGCGCGTCATGCTCATCCTTTACCACTTGACGCCGAGCAACGGCGCGGTTTGTACCGGCTGGCGATCATCGGACCGATCGTGTTGCCATCTGGATACCTCCGTTATCGGCGGCCTCACCTCAGCCTCCGCGACCCAACAGTCCCCACAACCACCTGCAACTCTCTGTAAGATTTTACGGCTAGTCGCATGTTTCGTTACATAGGCAACCTCCCGTCGGGCATGCACCGCGTCATTGCCGCGATCCAGCCACCACCGAGCACAAACTCAGCGGCCAAACGTCAGTCGTTTCTTCCAGCCGAACAGCCTACTGCCTGTGGAACCGATCGCTTGCCGGTTAGATTGCCTCTGCCTGCGTCACCTGGACGCCGCGCCAATGTAAATAGGGCGCCCGTCTTGGCGAACCGGTGGAGCGTCGGCGGTTAGCCGCCGCGTCGGCGGTTAGCCGCCGACGAAACTCAGGGACCTGCCGGCCAAATCGATGAGCGGACGCCAGTAGACCCCGAACACGATGGTGCCAAAGGCCAATGCGCCGGCGAAGGCACCGCAATGGAAGTCGGAATGCATAACCGGATCTCCCTCAATAGGTTGATCGAAGTACATGGCACGAATGATTCTGGCGTAGTAGTACAACGCGACGACGCTGTTTACGCCCGCGACGACGGCGAAAAACCACATCTGCTTGTCTATGACGGCGGCGAACAGGTAGAACTTGCCGACGAAGCCCGCCATAGGGGG
>JAZDCZ010000138.1:0-2057 GCA_036679605.1 Gemmatimonadota bacterium | reverse complement strand
TTCCATGGTCGCGGTCAATGGTGAAATTGCGGGTGGCGGGGTCTTACGGCCGGGCACGGGCCGCCGGGTGGCGCCAAGCTTACGGTTGATCTCCAAGAGTGTCACCTTGAGGTCTATGTCTCCGCTCTCGATCGACGACAGCAAGCGGGCTACGCCCGTGAGTCCCCCGCTCAGTGAAAGCCTTACCCCGACCCGGCGGAAATCGCCTTCCTCCTCTCCCCGTAGAATCTGAGAGCTGAGCACATTCAATCCCGCCTCCCCCGCCATCGAACTGAGCAAGCCCTGCAATTCGGCACCCACCTCGGTGGGCGTACTCCCGCCAAGTAGCCTGGATTGCGCTTGCCCGTAGCGCTTCTCGAGTCCTTGGTGCTGGCTTTGCGAGGCTGTCTTGCGCGCAGCTATCTTCCGGTAACTCTCGATTTTTTGGATCTGTACCCAACTCGAATCGTCAGATCCAAAGGAAAGGTCGCCGAGTACGCCTCCTCCTACATAACGCCCGACCGCGACCAAACCCACCACGGCGGTCGCCAGCAGCAAGTAACGCTCCCGTGTGGCCAGTGCTTGCCAACGGTCACCGAGACTCACTTTTCAAACCCCATACGCAAGGAAAACCGCTCCTTGTCCTGGAGATACTTGGTGGTAGGAGCAGTAAACTCCACATTTTTAAACTGTGGCGATTTTTCTAAGATGGAAATGAGTTCGGCTGCGTTGTCGGCAATGCCGTCTACCTCGAGCCGGCTGCCGCGGAAACGAAAAGTTGTCAGATAGGCCGTTTTCGGCACCAAGACGGTAAGGGCGCGCAAATAACGAAGCATGCCGTGCTCACGCGCCGACTCCAAGACCTCTAGTTTAACCGCCAACCGCCTATTGCCTTCCTGACGCTGACTGACCTGTGTCACTACCGGTTCCAACCTGGCGAGTTCAGCGGCTAGAGCGTTCGAGATGCTCAGGTTCTTCAGCCCTATGGAAGCCACCAGGATGAGCGCTAGCACTCCAACGAGCGCGGACAGGCCGATTTCACGCAGCCCCATACCCTGTTCGACACGAATCATCGACGCGGGTAGCAGGTTGATACCCGTGCCTCCCTCTCCCAATTGGCCCAAAGCAGCGCCGACGGCGACAAGCTCGGCTTGCGACGGTACGACCCCTTCGGGGAAAAAGCCGGGCGGAGCGATATCTTCTAGACCCAGCGCCCCCGGCTCGGACAGCCCAGCGACAACGACCACCCCCGGCTCTCCGGTTCGCTCGGGAACGCTGCGCTCGATCTCGCGCAACAGTGCTTCTCGATACCCACCCTCCTTTACAGAATCGATATGGTGGCTGGCGATCAGGAAGCCACGCGAACACACTGTAATGTAGTCCCGGTCTCCCTCGGCCTGGAAGATTCCGACCGGCGGAGCATCCTCGCCCAAGCAGAACCCGACGTAATGGCAAAGTGCAGCCGGCAGCACAGTAACCGCCGTAGGTGCGAGTTCCACGTCACCGAGGATCGCCAGGCGCTGATCGACCCGTTCCCTAAGCGCCGCGACTACGGAGACACCGATACGCTCGCCTTGAGTACCCATCGGCCTCAACGAAAGCCCGTGGTACAATTGGTCTGAAGGAACCGGCATGATGCGGTCGAGTTCGTACTCGACGACCTTCAAAATGTTATCCGCCGCCGTCGCCGGCAGTTCGAGGTCCCCGAGTAGCGTATCGCGGCGTTCCAGCACCAAGGCCAAGCGTGCGCCGTCGACACGATGAGAGTCGACGAAGCGACGTACAAAACCGGCAACATCGTCGCCGTGGCTTTCCACGGATCCTGACAGAGCCATGGATTCAACCGCCTCGACTCGGACGGATTGAAGGCGCTTCTTGAGCAGCGCCACCGAGACAAGTTCATCGCTCAGGAATACACCGACGGCGTCGGCGAGATCCAACTTTGAAAGGCGCTTGAGGAATCCCGGTGCTTCCATCTACTGGTCCTCGTGGAACACCGAATCATACCAGCGATAGGCCCGGAAACCATTCCGAATTTTCACGATAGCACCTACATGGCTCACGACCCTGCCCGCCGA
>JAZDCZ010000137.1:0-2319 GCA_036679605.1 Gemmatimonadota bacterium | reverse complement strand
GTTCCACGCCATGTAATCGTGTGTGCCGGCCACAGCGAATACGGCGATGGCGGCTGCGGCAACCCAAGCCGGGATGTTGGTGCTGCTGATACGCTCGCGGGATGTGCAAAGCACTGCGCTAGCGGCGATGGCTGCGGGGAGGAATGCGATCAGATATCGGTCAAAGTAGTAGTAGGTGTGAAGGAGGCTACCCGCGAACAATGCTGCGGTTGCCAGAACGAACAGCGCTATCGCAGGCTCGCGCAGGCGACCTACGGCGCCAATCCACAACGAGGTCAGCACGCCCGTAGCTGCGCAGGCGACAAGAGTAAGAGGGACTGTGAAACCGGGGCCGAGTGCCCATGGGGCGCTCAGACCTAGAAACTGCGTGTCCCGGAGCGTTATGGGCCCAATTCCGAAATCGTACAGGACGTTGGGAAGGTAGAACATCAGCGCTCGTTCGCGCGCGAACAGAAACGCGGCCGCAGCCGTGACTAGGCCCGTACATATCGTGGTGCGTAGTCTATGCTCGCGCCACATGCGTCGGCCGACTACGAGAGCGAAAGGCGATATGAGAAGTCCAAGGGTGACGATACTACGAAACGCAGAGTTGAAGCCCGTTAGGACGTGAAAGTCCGTGGCCTCGCGCAGTTTGTTGTCGAGCCCTGAAGTCGCAAGGTGCGAGCCGTAGATCCAGGCAAAATAGCTCGCAAGTGCAATCACCGGCAGCGTTCCCGCGATCGCAGCGTTGCGAAGTCGGGTGCCGAGGTCTAAGGCGGATGTCGGGTTTTCATCGTCGGCATCATCCGGCTCAACGATCAGGGCGGACAGGGCGGCTGCTGCGCCGAGGAAGATTCCGTGTTGTCGAATAAAAATAGAAGCTGCGGCGATTACCGAACCCACTATAAAAGGCGCCGCGCGCCCGGTTTTCAATCCACGCAGGTAGAACAGGGTCGCCCAGATCAACACTGCCGAAAATGGTACGTCGGTCATGAAACTGAACGACACGTTTAAGTAAAGGGGGTCGAACGCCAACACGATTAACGCGAGTAGGGCCAGGGACCTTGGCACGCGCGTCTCACGCAGTACCAACCAGAAGCCGAAAACGCCTAGGGTGGCCATTACAAGGGTTGAGCCACGCAGTATCGTGAACGAAAAGCCGAACAGCTTGCACAAGGCTGTGCCATAGAACATTTGAAGTATCAGGAGTTTCCCGCCGGGCCGATCAGTGCCGTTACAATGACGGCGCCGGCACCGATGAGCGTGGCGGCTAGCCAGGTGTTTTTCGTCATTGCAGATAGCCGAGCGCGCGCAGTTTTTCTTGTTGGGTGGGGTCGAGAAGCACTCTTCTATCGTCGGAGGCTGAGCCCGGTTGTGCGGCGCCTCCGTGTCTTGTTTCTAGGATTCGGCGTATTCTTGCAGTTTTCCATCGATATCGCCCAAGATCGGCGACGAGACCTTCAAGTTCGATCGATCGTTCATGCCAAAGGTCGTGTTTCTCTAGCGGATCTTCGTCGAGCTGAAAGTCATCTAGGTAGCGGGAGAGCTTCTTGTCGCCGACCCGAACCGCGAAGGCCGGCGCCTCGAAAGGTGTGAACTGGTGTGGGCCGATTGCCTCCATCGGACTCCAGGATTCAGTGTAGTAATTGGCGTCGTCAAGTGCGGAGTTTCTTTCTCGGCCTTGAGCGAGTGCCAGTAGGCTGTTTCCCGGCAAAGGATAAGGAGGTTTCGCCGAGAACAGGTCGAGCAGAGTTGGCGCCAGATCGATGTGGTCGAGCAGAGTTGGCGCCAGATCGATGTGTCCGATCGGTTGTACCGGCCGGTGCCCGCGTGCGATGCACGGCCCCATCATCATGAAGGGGACGTGCGTGACTTCCTGGTACAGATGAGCCCCATGGCCGTAATAACCGTGCTCGCCGAAGGCTTCGCCGTGGTCACTGACGAGTATAAAGACGGTGTTTTTATCTAAGCCCAATTCGGCCAATACATCGAACAGCCTGGTCAGCTCATCGTCCGTATAGCGAAGCTCTTGCTTGTAGAGCATCTTCTCGTGGGCGGCGATCGCTTGGCCAGGGGGCAAGTCGCCGCCGTCTTTATCTCGCAGGAATAGACTCTTATAGAGATCGGGAGGTGCGTAAGGGTTGTGGACCTGGAAAGTATGTAGAAACAAGAAGAAGTGCGTGTCGCCATGCCTGCGTAACCATGTTGCCGCGCGTTCGAACGTCGCGTCGACTTGACCATCGGGGGACGTGATGTTGGAGCTTTTGTTTTCAACATACACGTTGAACCCACGGCCAAAGCCATAGTTTATGCTGAGCCAGCCGTCTTCGGTCACTGCGC
>JAZDCZ010000136.1:0-9919 GCA_036679605.1 Gemmatimonadota bacterium | reverse complement strand
GCGAACCTCGCCGCGTCAAACGAAGACCCAAATCCTACAGCCTGCTCACAAAACCCAGGCACTGGTACCACCGGAACGGAGACACCACATGCCGTTAGCTTCATGCCATTCGGGGCTGTCATGTACTCTTCGCACCTGGTATCCTCTTGTTCGAGGAATAGATGACCGGGGAAAGAGGTGACTGTCGCTATTTACGGGGAAAGAGGTGACTGTCCCTATTTACCTATTTACCGTCGCGTATTCGGCATTGTGGACGATCCGCATATTCCTGCCGCCGAAAGAATTCCTGACATGCTCGCCAATAAGACTCTGATCTTGACCCGTCACGATGACCAAGCGCTCAATGCCCGCCGCGAGCAGGATTCGGACGTGCCGCTCGATCACGGTCTCCTCGGCGATCTTCAGCAACGCGCAAGGCACGCTTGAGTCGGTCGCCAAAGTTTGCCTCGACGGCGCCGCCGCGAGAACGATGCCGACAGGGCTCCGTTTTTCTGCGTCGTCACGCGCCATCTCAGAATCCGAGGTCCAGCTCGTCGAGTTTCTGCCGAAGCTCGCGGGCGTTAAACGGGGTAATGATCATACTTTGTATGGCGTTGCCAAGAAGCGGCCTGATGAGCGGGTAGACATATCGACCCGCGCAGCACAGCAACCGGGCACTCTCGCCGATGCGGGACCGCAGCATCGCGCAGAGCGCCTGAGTCTGCTCCGAGTCCTTCGGTGCGCAGAAGATCGCTAGGTCGACATGCACTGTTGACGGCACGCTTGTGTTTTCGTCGAATTCTGCGATGTCGAAGTGATCGGACGGCAGGCACTCGTTCACAATCGACCTGACGGAGGCGTCGAGGTCGGCGATGACGATGCGGCGTTTTGTCGACATGGATGGCAGCTCCTCACGAAAGGTCAACTCAACGGTAGGAGTTTACCAGTGCCCGTGTGGGGGTCGAGAGCCGGGCGAGCGGAGTTTCCACGGGCGCAGCCGTGCTGCGTATTCGGTGGCCCATCTCGATGGGGCGGAAAGCGCTACGTGTACGCAAGGTCGGCAGGCCAGGAACGTCAGGGCACTGGAGCAGCCGCGCTCAACGTTCTGCTTGCTCGTAGCGCGGTCCGGCCTTCAACTGGGCCGGACCGCGGAACCGAGTTTCTGGAGATTGCGCCGAAGCTCATGGGCAACCGGGTTATGCGTGGTACGACAGAGCCGAAACGCGCTCCATGCGCTTCGCTGGGTCAATCTTTTTCCTTGTCCTCATCCTTGTCCTCATCCTTGTCTTCGTGCGCCTCGTCGTGCGCGTGCTCTGTGTGCGCGGGGAGTGCCTTCGCCTCTTCCATCTCGGTGACTTTGCCCGTCTTTCCGTCGATCTCTACTTCCATGATTTTGTCACCGACCAGGCAGTACACCTCGATCTCGAGACCGCCGTCCTCTAACTCACAGTACGCGGCCACGGCCTTTCCCTTGCTGTGTTCTTCAGCCAGCTCGATCGCCTTGCCCAGGCTGAGCTTGCCGTCGTCCATTTTCTTGACCATATCCTTGCAGCTGCTGGCACACTTCCCGCAGTGCGCATATACCGGCCACGCCAACAGCCCAACCACGAGCATACCCGCTGCAACAACAAGATAATTCTGGTAACGTTTCATCGTGACGACTCCTTCAGAATTTCGAAAATGCCGCGCCGTAGCTACGCACCACGGTCGTTGCCTCATCCAGCGAAACCGAAGGAATTATACTGAGTCGTGGGCAGCCCACAATCGGGAGGCGCCAACCTCTATCGCACAGACGGCCTTTCTTGACGCAGCGCGCCCGGGCCCCGTTGGCCCGCTCATACACCACCGCTTGAACAGGGCGCCTCGGCAGCAGGAGCGAACGTATCCACTTCGATGAATGGCCGCAGGTGCCTGTCCAATATCGTGTGGCGTCTGGTGCGGCGGTGACGGCAATCGGCAGCCTCTGCGGCTCGGGAGGAGGGCAAAAGGCACAGGACGCCCGACCCCGCCCACCGCCCGCGAGAACCGTGTTCCAAGGACCACTGCAATCGGCACCAGGCGACGGCTGATTCCTTCCCCGCGAGAAGTCGCGGAGAGGCAAAACCACCCATGCCAATTTGGCCTGCCCCCCCTCAGTATTCCCTCCAGCGCGACTGCAAAGCCCGCTGCATCCAGGGCTTATGGCGGCAAGGTCGCCTCCCGTTGAGCCCCCGACCGACCGAGCTGGAGAGCGGCGCATTCTTGGCCGGGGACCGGCGGTGCGGCCCGTAGCTACCACGCCGTTGATGCCTTGAGTGCGTGGAATACCGGTTCTCCATCGCCCAGGGTCCATTGCTGCGGGCCCCGGAATCTCTACCATGTAACCCATGTCAACATCTTACCCTCGTCCCCTTGCGATGATCGGTTCCTACGTCCCGCGGCAATGCGGAATCGCGACATTCACGCGCGACCTGGCTCGGGCACTGGCCGAACATGTTCATCGGGAGACGCTGCGCGAGGAGGGGTCGATCAGCATCGTGGCGCTCAACGATCACAACGGTGACTACGCCTATGGCCCCGAGGTTCTTACCGAAATCGCGCAACACCGTCGAGAGGCGTACCGCAACGCGGCGGAGGTGCTCAACGCGAGCAAGATCGAAGCGGTCTCGCTGCAGCATGAGTACGGACTGTTTGGAGGCCAGGATGGCGACTACGTGTTCGAATTGCTGGATCGACTGCGCAAGCCGGTTGTCACGACGCTTCACACGATCCTCAGCGAACCGACCGCGGGGCAGCGTGATGTCCTGCAGAGAATCTGCGAGCTGAGCAGCGGCGTAGTGGTGATGGCCGATCGTGCCGTCCAGATGCTGCGAGACATCTACGGCGTCCCCCCCGAGCGGGTGTGGAAAATCCACCACGGGGTACCGGACGTGCCTTATGGTGACACTGAACCGTTCAAGAGTCGTTTCGACCTTTCCGGCCGGCCGACCATCCTGACTTTCGGACTTCTCGGGCCGGGCAAGGGCATCGAGGTGATGCTCGAGGCCTTGGCCCAGGTCGTACCGGACCACCCCGACTTGGCGTACATCGTGCTTGGCGTAACGCATCCTGGCGAGAAGCGCGCGGCGGGCGAGTCCTACCGGATCTCACTGGAGAGTCTGGCGGTCAAGCTGGGCATCCAAAGGAACGTGCTCTTTCAAAACCGCTATGTGAGCAACAGCGACCTTTGCGAATACCTCCAAGCTGCCGACATCTACGTGACGCCCTATCGGGCAAAGGAACAGATCACGTCAGGCACACTGGCCTACGCGTTGGCATCGGGCCGGGCGATCATATCCACGCCGTACTGGTATGCCGAGGAGTTGCTGGCCGGTGAGCGTGGCGTGCTGGTCAACTTCGGCGATGTGGCCGCGTTGGCCAGGGCCGTGCGAGATTGGCTCGAGAATGTGGACCGGCGCAATGCGATTCGCAAAGCGGCGTATGACTACGGTCGCCAGATGATCTGGGCGGAGACGGCCGCACGGTACAACGAGGTGTTCAATACGGCTGTGCGTACGCGTTCGGTCGAGAGGGGAGAATCGGCGGGCGAGGGTGGTGTCTTGCTGCGCATGTCGTTGCCGGAATCGCGAATGGATCACCTGATCGCTATGACGGACGACACGGGGCTCGTGCAGCACGCGGTGTTCTCGGTGCCCGATCGAACTCACGGCTACTCCACCGACGACAACGCTCGGGCGTTGGTGGTGATGGCGGCGAGTTGGTCGGTTTTTGGGAACGAAAGCGTTCTGCCGCATCTCAAGAAGTATCTGTCGTTCCTGCATTACGCTAAGCCAGCGGGTGGTGGACGGTTCCGCAACTTCATGTCCTATGATCGTCGCTGGTTCGATCACGATGGCAGCGACGACTGTCAAGGACGGGTGATGTGGGCGCTTGGCCATTTGGTGTCGCACTCTCCCAGTGAATCGGTGAAACTGTTGGCGACGGATCTGTTCCGGCTGGGAATGACGTCTATACGCACGCTGATGGGCCCGCGTCCATGGGCACTGAGCGTTCTCGGTCTGTACTACTTCCTCCGCGAGTTTCCCGACGATGCGGAAGTCCGGGCATGCGGGCGAAAGCTCGCTGAGCGGCTCCATGACGTTTTCAAGAGCAACCACGCAGAGGGTTGGCCCTGGCCGGAGAATGTGGTCACCTACGATAATGGACGGTTGCCGCAAGCCTTGATCATGGCCGGTCTTATGCTCGATGACAGCAGCATGATCGAGTCGGGCGTGCGCACCTTGGAGTGGTTGTTGGAGATCCAAACCGGCGACGATGGTGTTCTGTCAGTCATCGGCAACGCGGGGTGGTACCGCAAGAGCGGCGAGCGTGCCAGATTTGATCAGCAGCCTCTTGAGCCGGCGGCGTTGATCGGCGCCTGCAAGGCGGCACACCGGGCATCGGGGGATGCCAAATGGTTGGTGGAGATGCGTCGCTGTTTTGAATGGTATCTGGGGCGCAACGATCTTGGCGTCACTATGGTGGATTTCAAGACTCGCGGCTGTTTCGACGGCCTGCGCCAAGATGGGGTAAACCACAACGAAGGGGCTGAGTCCGTGGTGTCCTGGCTGCTAGCGTTGTTGACCATGCACGAGATGCAGACCGGAGATGCTCCGGACGCGGGGTAATGACCTCGCGCGACGCCGGAAACGTGCTGCCGACACGGAGGTTCTCAGCCCATGTCCACTCCAACAAGCAACAATCGTTGCGCGTTGCTCCGACGCCACGCGAACAACCCGCTGCTGACGACGGCGGACTGGACCTATCCGGTCAACACCATCTTCAACGCGGGCGCCACACGGTTGTTGTCCGGAGAGACGCTTCTGCTGTGCCGCGTCGAGGGGCGCTGCGGACGATCGCACCTGGCGGCGGCCCGATCGGCGGACGGCGTGACGAACTGGACAGTCGATGCGGAACCCACATTGTTTCCCAACACTGCAGAACATCCCGAGGAGCAATGGGGCCTTGAGGATCCGCGAGTCGTATGGTTAGCGGAGCTCGGAAAATACGCCGTCACGTATACCTGCTATGGGGCCGGCGGCCCCGGTGTGTGCCTCTCCCTCACCGCGGATTTCAAGACGTTCGAGCGTATCGGCAACGTGTTCGTCCCCGAGAACAAAGACAGCGCCTTGCTACCGCGTCGCATCGGCAACCGGTGGGCCATGATCCACCGCCCGGTGTGGTCCGCCGGCAGTGCTCACATTTGGATGTCCTTTTCACCGGACCTGACGCACTGGGGCGATCACCGGATGATTCTCAATGCCCGTCACGGCCCCTGGTGGGACGCAGGCAAAGTAGGTCTGGCCACGCCGCTCATCGAGACGTCCGAGGGATGGCTGATGATCTACCACGGTGTCAAGGAAACGGTGGCCGGCAGCTTGTATCGAGTGGGCTTGGCATTGCTCGACCTCGACGATCCGACCCGGTGCATCCGTCGCGGGAAAGAGTGGGTATTCACGCCGCGAACTCACTATGAGTTCGACGGGGACGTGGGCAACGTGGTATTTCCGTGCGGCTACACTCTGGACGATGACGGCGACACGCTGAACTTGTACTATGGTGCGGCGGATACCAGTATGGCGCTGGCGACGGGCAGCGTTCGACAGATGTTGGATTGGCTGAAGGACAACAGCTTCCCCACCGGCATCGTGACCGATTGAAGTGGCGTTACCGACGAACCGAGGGCCGTTCGATGCGAATCGCGATGCTCGCTCCGATCAGTTGGTCGCTTCCTCCGTCGGGTTACGGTCCCTGGGAGTTGGTCGCCCACAATCTGACCGAAGAGTTGGTCAAGCTCGGCCACGAGGTGGTCCTTTTCGCCGCCGGCGGCTCCACCACCTCTGCGCGCTTGGCAGCCACGATTCCCCACGCCTTGGCGACCTGGCCAGAGGACGAGCGTGACCGCCCCCGGGGTTTTGATCCCCAATCGGGCCTTCTGGAAGGACCGCCCGACGCGCGGATTCTGGAGCAACTGCACATCGCCTCTTGCATGGAACGGGCGGCGCGCGGTGAGTTCGACTTGGTCCACTCGCATCTGCATGTTCACGCCCTTGTTTTCGCGAGGTTGATCAAGTGTCCGCTGGTCTCCACGCTGCACGGTGCAGCCTGGGTCCGGGCGACCCATCCCGTTTTCCGAGCCTACCAGGAGAATCCGTTTGTATCCTTGTCCGACGCTGAACGGCGGTTCCTGCCGGAACTGAACTACCTGGCCACGGTTCACAACGGCATCAAGCTGGAGAGTTTTCCCTTCGAGCCGGACAAGGGCGACTATCTCCTTTTCGCCGGAAGGATCGCTCCGGAAAAAGGAGCGGCTGAAGCGGTGGAACTCGCCCGGCGAACGGGCAGACGATTGCTCTTGGCCGGCATGATCGAGCCTCAGCACGAGGGCTACTTCGACGCCAGGGTCAAACCTTGGATCGACGGGAAAAACGTTGAATACCTCGGCCTGCTCTCCCAAGCCGAGTTGGCTCCAATCTACCAGAAAGCCGCTGCCGTACTGTTCTTGATCAGTTGGGCCGAGCCCTTCGGATTGGTGGCGGTCGAAGCCCAGGCCAGCGGCACACCGCTGATTGCCACCCGCTTCGGAGCGCTTCCGGAGATCATCCTGGAGGGCGAGACCGGCTTCGTGGTCGATTCGCTGGACCAAGCCGTTGTTGCGGTGAATAGGATTGACCGCATCGCGCCCAGCGCTTGCCGGCGGAATGCCGAATCCCGATTCAGTGCATCCCACATGGCCCGGGGGTATAACGCGGTCTACAAGAAGCTTGTCCCGACGGTCTCGTAGGACAGCATCGCCGGATACGAGAAGTGTCGGCTGGACTACATCGCCGCTCGACCGTCAGTCAGGCACAATTCAACGAGTTGATCGATATTGGCCGTGCCGACGCACATCACGTTGTCGGCCGCCCCCCAGTAGATCTTGACCGTGCCGTCATCTTCGGGGACGGCGCCGCAGGAGAAAACCACGTTGTGGACGTAACCGGTCTGTTCCCAGGGAGCTTCCGGCGAGAGGATCCAGCGGTCACAGACGCCGCGGACCCTGGCGGGATCCTCTAGGTCGTGCAAGGCAACGCCGAGGCGGTAGATGCTGCCGTCCATCGTGGGAAATACGCCGTGGTAGATGTGCAGCCAGCCGCGGTTGGTGCGTATGGGCGTCGCCCCGGGGCCGATCTTCATCTCATCCCAATGATACTGCACCGGCTTCATCACCACCCGCGAATCACCCCAGTGGACCAGATCCTTGGAGTAGTGGATCCAGATCGCCCAAGGGGATATCTCACTGTGCGGCCGGTCAAGGCGCGCGTAGCGCAACTCGCCGGTGTGGGGGTCGGGGAACTTGGCGGGAAATATGACGACGTTACGCATATCGGCCTGGGAGATCAGGGCGACGCGTTCCACCGTTGTCCAGTCCTGTGTCCGAGCCAAGCCGATCCGTACGCCATGCTGGGAGTAGGCGCTGTAGGTGATGAGATACTGGCCATCGATCGCACAGATGCGGGGATCCTCGACGCCGTAAGCCTCATATTCCGCGAAGATTCCGGCGCTAGACGGCACCATGAACGGCTCCGGGCGGGCATCGAACTTGAATCCGTCGTTGCTGTCCGCAAGCCCGAGGATGCTTCGCCCGTTGGCTCGGTGAGCACGGAAGAGCATGACGTATTTGCCATCATGCTTGGTGACGCCGGCATTGTGGACCGTCTCCACGGGATAGGGAATATCGGCAGGCGTGAGAATCGGGTTCCCCGAGTAGCGCTTCACGATAGGTTCGGACACGGTTTGCACTCCGCAGAACGCCCTGGCGGGCGAAGCTGTTTCGGTCGCTGCACGAAGCCGCAGGTCGGCCATTTGCCCTCGGCGCGTCTCCCGGCTATCCATGCCTCACCAGCCGGCCTACCGACGTGGTAATCGGCTAGCTGCCTCCGGCCTCTTCAACAGTCTACAGGCGGACCGCTTCCGGGCTAGTCGCGCAGCGGGACGCCCTCGACGCTGAGATGTATAAGTGGTTTAGCCGACAATAAGGGGAGGCCGGAAACCCTGTGGCCGAAGTCCTATAATGGCATGATCGCAAAGGACAAAGAGCCGATGAAGAACGACACGCGGACTTCGATCAACACAGCGGGAGAGCGAGAAGCGGTTCCCGGGTCCGGCCAAACGCCCCGAGCCCGCGGGCGAGTGGTGCCTTTGCCCAAGGTCACGCGTCAAGAAGTCAAGTTGGTTGCAGATCATGAGCGGGTCATCGCCCGTCTCTTCATCACCGCGGACAGGGAGCGAACCAAGGAGACCATCGATCGGGTTCTTTCCCTACCCGACGCTCAAGTGACGCGACTCCTGCAGGGCCTCCGGGAGGATTTCGCACCACGTCACCGGAACATCAACGCAATCTTCGAGGACCACTTCAGGCAGCTCGTTCAGTTCACCGGCGAGGTCAAGGCAATGTCGCCCGATCGCCGCCTGTTGGTGGGCGCCTACTTCACCTGCGAGTATTCGGTTGAGGCCGCGGCTTTGTTCAATCCGTCCATGGTCGTGCACCCGGATCAGACAGAACTCGGAGCCAACGAGTGTCGATTCGTGATGAGTCTTCGCGCCTGCGGGGAAGGTCATATCTCATCGGTCGAGTTCCGTACAGGGTTGATCGACGGAACGGGTCGCGTGTCCTTCGATACTTGTTCGAAATACGCCATTACGGAACAACCGGTGGCAGACCGCCAATACCTCAAATACCCGTTTTACCTCAAGCTGAACGAAATGGGCGCCTACAACGAGATTGCTCAGCACATCGTCGACGATCTCGAAGATTCGTTTACACTCGATGATCTATGCCGGGTCGTAGAAGCCCATCGCGAGGAACACAGCGATCGTCAGTACGTTGCGGAAACATCGGAAAACATCCTGTGGTTGGCCAGGTCGAACTACCACATCGAGTTTCCACCGGGAACGGATCTTTCCGAGCGTGTGATCTTTCCGGTCAGCGAGAATGAGAGCCGTGGCATTGAAGACGCTCGGTTCGTGCGTTTCGTGCATGACAACGGCCGGGTCGTATACTATGCAACGTACACTGCGTACAACGGGTTCCGCATTCTGCCGCAGCTCATCGAAACCAGTGACTTCAGGTACTTCAAGATCATCACGCTCAATGGTCGGTATGCGGAGAACAAGGGCATGGCTCTGTTCCCGCGACGGATAGACGACAAGTACGTGATGATATCCCGCGTGGACGGCAAGAACCTCTACCTCATGCTGTCGGATAATCTACACTTCTGGAACGAGGCCGCCGTGCTTCGTCAACCGACCTACCCGTGGGAGCTGGTGCAGATTGGTAACTGCGGTTCGCCGCTGGAGACGGAGCGAGGCTGGCTCGTGCTGACTCACGGAGTCGGCCCGATGCGGCGGTACTCCATCGGCGCCATGCTGCTTGATCTGGAGGATCCCTCAAAGGTGATAGGCTGCACCAAGACGCCCATCTTGATGCCAAATGCCGCAGAACGGGATGGATATGTGCCTAACGTGGTTTACTCGTGTGGAGGCATGATCCACAAAGGGGAGTTGATCATTCCTTACGCGATGTCGGACAGCGCCACTAGCGTCGCCACTGTGCCAGTCGCGGAGTTGCTCGATCATATGACACAGTAGGTTCGCAACCCTCCTGGCGAAGGCGTTTTCATGTTGTTCCGCGAGCCGTCGGAACGCAGCGAACGAAAAAGCGTGTGGGTCATTTCCGTGTGGCGGGTTTTTGGGGCGGCGATGTAATCAGGAGCGTCGTCACGAGGTGCCGCTCGTCGTCATTCAATCCCGTGCGCCGTCGCGGGTACTAACCCGGATATTGCATCACTTTAGCGTGAATTGCGCATAGAGAAGGCCTTCGAGCTTTGTATGATAGGGTTTTCTGAAACTCACACATACTTGGCAAGGAGGCCTTATCGTG
>JAZDCZ010000135.1:0-2671 GCA_036679605.1 Gemmatimonadota bacterium | reverse complement strand
GGACTGCCGCCGGGGCAGCGCCAGATGGCCGTCCCCCGGCAGTATCTAGTGTCCTGTCCCAGAAGTTCGTTGACAAATTTGTGAGGGCCCCAAGGGGGCCGGCCCGTCCTGCTTGTGGAAGTACCTGCGAAAGGAGTTTCACAGATGGCAAGCAGAAGAGGCCGACCGCTAGACACCCTGATTCTAACCGAAGAAGAGGTGGCCACACTCGAGCGCTTCGTCCGGCGTCGAACGGTCTCGAAGCAGCTTTCCTTCCGAGCCGAGATCGTGCGCCCGTGCTCCACGGGCCAGACCAATGAGCTCGTGGCAAAGAAGCTGCGAACGACCCGCCAAACGGTCGGCAAGTGGCGCCGCCGCTTCTGCGAGCATCGCCTCGACGGCCTTCTTGATGAACCGCGTCCTGGACGCAAGAGGACGGTGGCTGATGAACAGGTCGAAGAGGTAGTCGTGAAGACGCTTCAGACAAAGCCGAAGGCGGCGACACACTGGAGCACCAGGTCGATGGCGGATGCCGTTGGGCTCAGCAAGTCGACGATTCAGCGGGTCTGGTCAACCTTTGGCCTCAAGCCGCATCGTACCGAGACGTTCACGCTTTCGCCTGACCCTCTTCTGGTAGAGAAGGTGCATGACATCGTCGGCCTGTACCTTAACCCTCCGGATCATGCCGTGGTGTTCTGCGTTGACGAAAAGCCGCAGGCTCAGGCGTTGAACCGTACGCAACCCGTCTTGCCCATGACGATTGCGCAGGCCGAGCGTGGCACCGCAACCTACGAGCGCCACGGCACCACATCGCTCTTCGCTGCCCTCAATGTCCTGACAGGCCAGGTGCTGGCACGATGTCATCAGAAGCACCGAACGATAGAGTTCGTCAAGTTCCTGAAACTCATCGACGCCGAGGTACCGAGCGGTCTTGACGTCCACCTGGTCCTCGACAATCTATCGACGCACAAGGCTCCGCAGGTGAAGCGATGGCTCGTGCGGCATCCGCGATTCCACGTGCACTTCACGCCAACCTACTCGAGCTGGTTGAACCTCGTGGAGCGCTGGTTTGCGCTCCTGGAAACCAAGCAGCTCAAGCGAGGAGTGCATCGAAGCGTGCGCGAACTGAAGGCGGCCATCATGGAGTTCGTTGACGCCACAAACGAGGCACCCAAGCCATTCGTTTGGGTGAAGACCGCTGACGAGATCCTCCGCAAGATCGCCAAGGTCTGCTCCATCACCATGGCTGGAGCCGGTGACGCGAACGACTGACCCGACCAGAAAGAGCCAAGGAGGGACTGCTCTGGCCGGCTTCAAACACAGAGGACACCGAGGCCACAGAGAGGATTCTCACCGCGCCAGGCGCTTGATCCCATCCCGAAGAACCTCAACGTTGAAGTTGATCAACAACGCGAGCCTCTGCCCTGAGAGCTTCAGGTAGGTGAGGGTCTGTGCAACGAAGATCGGGTGGAGATCCCTCACGGCCTTCACCTCAACAAGGACTCTGTCTTCCACGAGCAGATCGACACGGTAGCCGGCTTCGAGCTTGATGCCGCGGTAGACAACGGGCAGATCCTGCTCGCAGCAAACCACGATGCCACGACTTCTCAGCTCGTGTGCCAGGCAGACCTTGTAAACGGACTCCAGAAGACCTGGACCGAGTTCCTTGTGTACTTCGATAGCCGCGCCAATGATCTGGCCGGTGATGGGGTTCAACGCCTCGACGTTCATGTTCAACTCCTCCTGGGTGAACGGCCGTCGGGGTCCTGCACCAGAAGACTACAGCCCTTTTGCGTCTCTTGCTCTGTACGACTAGCCCGCAGGCCCGCAGAAGCCTGTTTTCCTGCGAAGATTCTCATAGCTCCGTGCAGCAAGCCTGGTTAGCGGGACGGTGCTCGCATCCGGATCACGGGTCGCGAAGGGTAAACACAGAGGACACCGAGGGCACAGAGAAGAACTCGCTTGGCCGTGCCCCTGCCTGCACCGGCCAGCCTCGAAGGAGGAGGCCGCAAGAACTGAAACCGACCCCCTGCACCAGGAGGCACCAGAAGCTTGTTCTCCTGAGAAGACTTGGCTTTCCTGTCCTTTCTCTGTGGCCTCAGTGTCCTCTGTGTTTGAACCCGCCATGGCACCAACCATGCGGACGAATGGCTCTCCTCGTGGCCAGGCCTGCTGGACAGGCGAGCGTCGCGAAGCGACAGACTGGGTTCCGGGCATCGCCCGGGCTGTGACCTCTGAGAACTCTGTGTTTGGATCCTGGGCGCTGGGCAAGCCGTAGGCCGAGGAGTACATCGAAGCGTCCGCGAACCGAAGGCGGCCATCACGGAGTTCGTTGACACCACGAACAGAACAAGGCACCCAGTCGTTTGCGCAAAGACCGCTGATAAGACTCTCCGCAAGATCGCAGGGTCTGCTCCATCGTCATGGCTGGGGGGCAGCTGACACGGATTGATTCAGGCGGATCAGTGGGACAGGACACTAGCCCGCAGGCCCGCAGAAGCCTTTTTTCCTGCGAAGATTCGTGTCCTTCCGGTAAGCGTGCATGAACCCCGCGAGCCCCAGGGCTATCCTCTCCTGACCGCCTGAAAAGCAGATGGAGACCCACTCATGCCCCCCCGCTCGCCCGCCGACCCCTTCGCCACCACCCGCCGCCGTTTTTCACGCTGGAGGAGCTCCGGCACACCCGGCCGGC
>JAZDCZ010000134.1:0-21033 GCA_036679605.1 Gemmatimonadota bacterium | reverse complement strand
AACCGCCGCTGGCTGGAGTCGAGGCTGTTCGACCGCCTCGTCGAAGCGGCGGTGGGCGCTAAAGCCATTACCTACCGAGAGTTAGTAACCGGAGACAGCTAGAGACTCAGTTCCGGAGAATCGCAATGGGGGAAAGGGGGTGCTGTGCGCCGATGACGCCGATGAACACTTTAGCCGATCAGAACTCACCAAGCAGACCAGAAAACTCGGAGTCATGAAATATGCGGGGGTAAGGCTCGAAGCCGCATTTCTTCCGAAAAAACAGCGATTCGTTTCCGGGAAATCGACGATTGAATACTGAAGGCAGCAGCGGCGATCCACGCCAGCGGTGGGAGGCCGTGGAGCCGTGTGTCGGCCTCAGCAGAGGAGATCAGGTCATGCACGTCTGGTCGAACGGTTGCAGCAGGTTCTTGTGCCCACGCGATTGGGCGACCCGTGTCGTTCCGGTTCGCCGGTTCCGTATATCGGTGTTTTCCGTTGGGGTCGTCCTGCTCATGACGACTTCTGCCTACGATGCCGCCAACGGACAGACCGACAACGACACTGTTGCCTACTCGGAGGACTTCGACAGCGGCGAGGCAGCTGGCTGGTGGCTCAATCCGGGGTGGGAGATACAACCGGTCGAAGACGGATTCGGGCTTCGGGGTGACGGGCAGGGACACGCCCACAGCGGCTACGAGGAGGGAGTCTGGACCGACTCACTGTTGCGCTGCCGGGTTCTCCTGGAGGGAGACATGGCTCACGTAAGCTACCGCGATGCTGGTGAGAGTCGGTACTTCCTCACCTTAAGCGCAAGCGACATCGTCCTCAACAAGCAGACTGACCCCGATACGTTTGTCAACGATCTGGCGAGCGGATCAGGCATAAGCTACGGGCAATGGCAAACACTGGAGATCGACGGCAAGGCTGCGACCTTGACGGTCAGTGTCGACGGTGTCGAGATCCTGACCTACACCGATCCGGACCCGCTCAGCGCCGGTGGAATCTCGTTTGAGTCCTTCGAAGCCCCATTCTGGCTTGACGATGTTGAAGTGCTGACACCGGCGCCCCCGGCCCCTCCACCCGGGCTGATCTGGATCCGAACCGGGGGCCCCCCGGGTGGGCTGGGTTATGACATCCGCTACAAGTTCGGTGATCCGCGTACATGGTACGTTACCGAAGGCCACGCCGGCCTGCACATTAGCGATGACAACGGACTGACTTGGTCATCCAGCAACGAGGGCATCACCGCACGCACCGGCCGCACCGGCGACATCGTTCCCGTATTCAGCGCGACCGTTGACCCACACGACTCGAACATCGTTTGGGCCGGCACGCAGAGCACCGGGGACATCTACAAGTCCACCGACGGCGGTCAAAGCTGGGTTGAGATGACCAACGGGATCGACGAACGCATCGCTTCGGCCCTGAGCTTCCGGGGTTTCACCGTGGACCCACGCGGCTCGGCCATCGTCTACGCCATGGGCGAAATTGCCAGCCCCGGATGGACGGCGGACGGCAGCCAACGCACGGGGTCCATGTTCGACATGACGCAGGGCGTGGTCTACAGAACAACCAATGGAGGCGAACAGTGGACTGAGATCTGGCGCGGTGACAACCTGGCTCGGTACTGTTGGATCGACCCGCGTGATCCAGACGTGCTCTACGTCTCAACCGGCATCTTTGACCGTGACGCGGCCAACACCGACGCCACGACAGAGTTTGCGGGTGGTGTCGGCATCATCAAGTCCACCGACGGCGGGGAGACCTGGCGTGTTTTGAATCAAGATAATGGCCTGCTCGACCTCTACGTCGGAAGTTTGTTCATGCATCCGACCAATCCGGACGTGCTTCTGGCAGCCGCGACTCACGACGTTTGGTCCTCCTTAGGCGGGGGCCATACCGGCGGCGTTTTTATGACCGAGGACGGCGGGGAGCACTGGGAACGGGTCGTGACCCCGGCAAGTGGACGTGAAGAGTTCACGACGGTAGAGATTTGTACGGCCGATCCGATGGTGGCGTATGCCGCGACCACCGACGCTGTCTATCGCAGCGACGACGGCGGCCATACCTGGCAGCGGTTCAGCAACCACGAAACCTGGGGGCCACCGGGGATCCTCGCCGGTTTTCCGATCGACATGCAGTGCGACCCACGCGATCCCATGCGGGTTTTCGTGAACAGCTACCTGGGCGGCAACTTCCTTTCCACCAACGGTGGAGAGACGTGGATAACCGCGGCCCAAGGATATACCGGTGCGATGGTGCGCCATGTCGTCGTGGCTCCCGGACTTCCCGGGACGATTGTGACCGGCGGTCGTACAGGCGTGCTGCGGACGGATGATGGTGGGGACACTTGGACGGGGCTGGCGTATGCGCCTCCCGAGTTGCCTGATGCCAAACTAGCCGAGATCCGTGCCCTGGCCGTAAACCCGGCTGACGCCGACCACCTGCTGGCGGCACCGTGGGATATTTCCAATGTCGTTCACAGTCGTGACGGAGGGCGGAGTTGGCACTTGGCATCGGGACTATCCGACGCGGGGGAGGGCCCTGTTACCCTGGTTTTCGCCCCTTCCAGCCCCTCCCGGGTCTACGCGGGTCTGGCTCCGGATCAATGCAGATCGAACGCAATCGAAGCGCTGCGGGATCCTGGAATCGACTGTGACCTCCCAGGAATGGGTTTTCATGTTTCGGATGATGGCGGGGCAACGTGGTCTCTGGCCCAAGGTCAGCAAGGCCGGGACACCGCCGTCGTCGCGCTGGCGGTCCATCCGGACGATCCATTGACGGTGTACGCCTCGATGCCCACGGCCGGTGTATTCAAGACGAGCGACGGGGGACAAACTTGGACGCCAAGTGGGGCGGGACTGCCTGAACTGCCGGTGCTTGCTCTTACCATCGATCCTTCCAACACGGAAATCATCTTCGCGGGACTCGCCGAAGACGCCGTGTACCGAAGTACCGACGCCGGAGTCTCATGGGCGCAATCCGCCGCGGGTCTGAATCCGACCGCTGAGGTACACAGCGTGGTCGTCGACCCCACGGACGGCCAGCGCGTGTACGCGGGTGACTTGCTGAGCGGAGTCTACTTGTCCACTGATGGCGGAGTCACATGGCTGGCAGTGAACACAGGCCTGGATCAGCGCTCGGTAAACGCCCTCGCCATCTCGGATGACGGCGCGTTTCTGTACGCGGGCACTGAAGGCGGCGGTGTCTTCCGGCTCGATCTGAACGGTGAACCGCCTCCTGCGACCGATTGGCCGGGCGGGCAGTCCGGAACCCCGGACGACGCCAGCGGCGAGACGCCAGACAACGGCGGAGAACAGGGCGACGACGCTGCACTGATCGACGAAGACGTAGCAGACGAAGACTCAGTGACGCCCGCGCCAACAGCAGGCGACGGTCGAACCGGCGGGGCGTGCGGCGTGGGTATGATCTTGTGGCTCGGCTACGCACCTGGGTTCTTGCTCTGGAAGATTCGGAGGCGCGGCCGAAAATGAATCGGGACGTACGCAGGCTGCGGGCCGCAATTCGAAGGCAGAGCGGTGAGCAATCACGCGGTGCGCAGCTTCGAGCGGCGTGGCGTGGTCTGGCGTTGGCGCTTGCCGGCATGATGCTGCAATTGGGATGCTGGGGCGAGCCGCCGATGCGGGTCGGCGACGACTCAAACCTGGATTCCGGCAGCGGTTCCTACATTCGAGGTATCGTACGCGACGAGACAGGACCGGTGGCCGGCGCGGTCGTTCGCGTACAGACGACCGACTACACAGCCACGACGACAGCGGACGGGAAGTTCGTTCTGGGATTGAGCCAGGTTGCGGAGGCGGATGCGAGTGACCCGGTTCCGCTGACGGCGTGGGCGCCGGGGTATTACATCGTCGGCCCCGTGGAAGCGCGGGTCGGCGATACCGACGCGACGATAACGCTCGAGAGCCACACCACGTCAGACAATGCGGAGTACGCGTGGCTGGAAGCGAATCTCCAAGACGATGAGAGCATTCACTGCCAGCAGTGTCACTCTGATCCGAACGACACCGGTTCCATGTTGCCCTTCGACGAATGGCAGGCCGATGCCCATGGGACGTCCGCCACGAACCCGCGGTTCCTGTCGATGTACCGCGGGGTCGATCTCTCCGGCAGGCAGAGTCCGCCCACGCGGTACTTTACTCACCGGGACTATGGCCGAGTCCCGCTGCCTCCGGACCCGAATCAGGAGTACTACGGGCCGGGGTTCAAGCTGGACTTCCCTGAACAAGCGGGCAACTGCGCCGCCTGCCATCTACCTGCCGCTGCCACCGACGCTCCGTACGGCACGGATCCGGACCTGGTGACCGGTGTGGGTACCGAAGGCGTTACCTGCGATTTCTGCCATAAGATCTGGGACGTGCGGCTAGATCCGGCAACGGGGTTACCGTACGACAACATGCCCGGCGTGCTCTCCATAGAACTCCTCAGACCGGGCAACGACCGGCAGTTGTTCATCGGACCACTCGATGATGTGGCACCTGGAGACGATACTTGCTCTCCGCTGTATCAGGAAAGCCTCTACTGCGCTCCCTGTCACTCCGCCAACTTCTGGGGAGTGGAGATCTACAACTCGTATGGCGAGTGGTTGGCCAGTTCCTACAGCGACGCGGAGACCGGGCAAACCTGTCAAGATTGCCACATGCCGCGACGCGGCGCCACGCGGTTCGTGCGTGAAGATGAGGGAGGCTTGCTGAGAAACCCCGACTCGATCGCAAGCCATCTGATGCCGGGGGCGGCGGATGAGTCACTGCTGCAGAACACTGCCGAGCTTACCGTTGGTGCCACACGGAGCGGCGATGCGATCGAGGTCGAGGTGTCCGTCACCAACACCAGGGCGGGCCACCATATCCCCACGGACTCACCGCTGCGCAACATCCTGCTGGTTGTCTCCGCAAGCGATTCGGACGGCGTCGGCCTTGACTTGACGGAGGGGCCTGTTCTGCCTGCCTGGGCTGGGGACTACGCGGGAGAACCGGGCCGGGCATACGCCAAGGTGCTCGAAGAGCTGTGGACGGAAGTCTCGCCATCGGGCGCGTATTGGAACCAGACCCGCATTCTGAGCGACACGCGGTTGCCTGCGGAGGCAGAGGATGTCTCGCAGTACACGTTCTCTTCCGGAGGCGACGAGGTTACCATTTCAGTGCAGCTCCTTTATCGACGAGCGTTCTACGAATTGATGCAGCAGAAGGGCTGGGACGTTCCCGACATAGTCATGGAGGAAACGCAGGCTCACCTTCCGCAACAGTGACCCGGCGGTGTCCAAAGGGAGGTATCTCTAAATCTTGTGGATTCGGATTTTCCAAGCGGCGGTTTTCATTCGCCCCCGACTGGCCGGTTATGACCGCCCCCTGACAATCAAGGCTGATCCGTTCAGCGTTCGCCATTTCTTCGATGCGCTCTCCATCAGCTTGAACACCATGGCCAGGCAGGCTGCCCGCGAGCCCGATCCCTTGGTCTTGCGATGCCGCAGGCGCACCGTCGCGAATGCACTTTCGATCGGGTTGGTCGTGCGCACGTGAATCCAGTGCTCGGCTGGGAAGATGCGAGAATCTGCGGCAAGCAGCCTCGGCTGATCCGCGGCGCATGTCCATGCACAAAGAGTGCGGCCACCGTGTCATCTACTTGTGAGGCAGCATGATCGAAGGCGAATACGGACGCCAGCCGCGGTCGTCGATCCATAAGAGGCATTTTCCGTTGACTGGTGGAGGCCGTTGCGTAGGATGACCAGCCGACATCTGACAAATTGGGAACTTCGGAACTACTCGCTCTTGAGGACGCACACGCTCATGACGACTCCGAATGACACATTCCACACGAAATCTCGCATGATCGTCCGAAAGGTTACCCGCTGGGGCACGATCTGCGGCTTGACCACGCTGCTCATCCTGACAACAGGCTGCGATCCGTGTCTGAGCAATCCCTGTAACGATGGGGTTGCCTGCAACGGCGTGGAGACCTGCACCGCCGATGGCGGACAGGTTGTCTGCGGGGATGGTACGCCGGTCGAATGCGATTCCGGTACGTTCTGCGCCGAACCGGACGGTGCCTGCGTGGATCCGTGTGTGGATTTCCCGTGCGACGACGAGAACCATTGCACGACGGACAGTTGTGTGACTGACGCCGAGGGAAATCCCTCGTGCGAAAGCACTGATGAGGGCTGTGACGACGGCGACGTCTGCACCGAAAACGACGTGTGCGATCCCGCCGGCGAAGCGGGCAATTGCGCCGGCACACCGGTCGTCTGCCTGGAGGGCGAGACGTGCGATCCAGCCACCGGAATATGCACCGGGAGTGACATAGGAACGGTCGGCGCCCTGATCGGAGCAACCGGCGTCTACAGCGGCGCCGGTACGTGTGGAGACGACGACGGCGAAGTTACTCTATCGTTTGACGAAAGCACCCTCACCCTCGGTGGACTTACCGACAACGATGACATTCCGCTGACCCTCACGGACGACACAACGGCTACCGCGGGCAATGTTGTGGCCTTCGGGCAAAGTGGTCACGACATGACCCTGATGATCGACACCGAGATCATCTCGCTTCAACTCGTCCAAGTGGACAGCGGCGCCTCGTGCAGTTCGGAGTTGATGTTCGCCCCCGGTGAGCCACCCGACGGATACACGATCTGCGGACCGGGGTGCATCTCGCCCGGAACGGGCGGCCCACCAACGAGTCCCGAGATCTGGTGCGTCAACCAGAGCGGATGCACCGACCGCGGTGCTTCCTGCGCGTGCCACCTCGTCAGCCGTGCCCGTGGCAGCGGAGACGACTGGGACCACGAGGCCGACCCGAACGACAAACGCAAGAGCGATCTGGCCAACCTCGAGTATAGGTGCATGTGTCTGCGCTAGCCGGTACTACCGAAACTCTGAATTGCCTAACGTCCCCCGCCGGAGATACGGTTCTGAGGCACGTGGACTAGCGGACGACGTAGCGGTACATTCATTTTATGCTTAAGGACAAGCGGGAAACGGCGAATTCGATTCCCTTTGAGTTTTGATCGATCGTTGCTGTGCCGCCCAGGCGGATAACCGCATTGATCGCGATTGCATGGGTCGGCTAGCGGGCGAACTGTGCAGTTCCACTTCATTCCAGGCGGCGTTTGAAGCGTCAGCGGCGTGGCAGGCCGGTAATGCTTGTCTTTTTCAATGCAGCTTTGGTATGCTGCACCGGCGTCGTCAGGGCCATCGGGCAACGTCGACGGATGCGACCGCTAAGAGGAATTGGCGTCACCACTTCACTTTGGTGGCGGTTGTCGGTACTTACGAGGATTCGCGCAGGCTCTTCGAGCAGCGCAGCCGCGCGGTTGCGCCACAGCGATCGCACGTCCCAGGAGCGGGATACCGCCCACTTCGCGCAGGTTTTTTTCGCGTAGCCGCTGGCTTCCGCCGCGTGCCTGAATGAGAAAGAGTGTCCTGGAAGGTTGGGGCACCGCGGGCATCCGTGTACTTGGGTTCCAAAGCGCGTTTCGCCCAGCCGTCCCTGAGGCGAAGCGGTTGCGCATGTTACCCGCGGAGTGAACGCGGCGAAAGTCCCATCCCCGCGCGACGCGGTTTGACACTTGGCACTGTGCGCAGTCGAATCGTCTTCGCCCGCTCGCTGGGAGCGGCGGCGACCCCTGTCGCACGATTGCCCCGACCATGTTTGCATGCCTCATTTTCTGGCTGGCGCTGCTGATACCCGGGATCGTGACTGCGCGGTTGGTGGATTGCACGGACGACGAATGCGGCTTGCCGGGCATGCTCGGCCTGGGGTATTTCTGGACCTTCGTGATCCTCTCGCCGGTTTCAGTGGTCTGCTATTTGGCGCGTCTCCCGGTGTTCGTTTTCGCGGGGGCAGTGGTGCTTGTCGTGCTGGCATCGTTGATCCTGATCGCGCACCGCGGTTGGTGGCGGGTGCTCGGTAGGGTGGTGGTGACCGGGCTCGGGATCGAACTGCTGCTGGTGGCAGTCGATCTGGTATTCGGCGCGCGTGCGGGGGCGTTTCTTTCGGGCGACGCCGAGGTGCACGTGGCGCGGATCCGCCTCATTCTGGATCATGGATTTTCAAATCGCGGGCCCTATCTCGACACCGAAACATTCTTCGCGCTGTACCATACCAACCTCTTTCACGCGCTGGAGGCCGCCTGCGCGCGCTTGACGGGCGTGGACTATCTGACCGTGTGGTCGGTCAGCCTGCTCTGGGTGAAACTCGCGATATTCGGCGGGTACTACTACTTCGCATGGAGTGTACTGCGAAGCCGTTGGGCGGCGTGGATACCGGCGCTGTATAAGGCGGCGGCCGTCAGCCCGGTGCCTTTTGTGATGTATCCCAACAAGATCGCATCGCTCTGTCTGCTGCCCGTTGCCATGGCGTTCGCCGTACAGGCGCTGCGCGGGCCGCTGAAGTGGCCGGTGCCGCTTAAGCTTGCCGGCGCTTCGCTGGTGCTCGGGCAGATTCACGTGCTGTACGCATTCTTCGCGGGCCTGGTGATTGCGCCCATCCTGATGGCACAGTTTGTCGTGCGGGCCATCCGCCGGCGCGGCGAACGGAAGTTGCTCCTGATATGCGCGGCGGCATTGCTGGCCGGCGCGCCGTTTGTGCTGGCTTCGCGATTCGGGGGTGATCGGCCGGCGCGTATCGTGGTTGAGGATAATCCGAGCACGCCCGACGAGAAGGAACAGTCGGCAAAATTTCACGAATCCGAGAGCGGCTGGGTGTCGTTCAAGTTCAGCGTATTTCGGAAGAGCGATGGTATCGTGCGGTCGGGGCTGCTGGTTGCCGGCCTGGTGGGCCTGGTGTTCCTCGACCGCAGGCGCGAAGCGCTGGTGCTGGCGGCGCTGGCTGCGATCGCGTTCACTGTGCTGTTCTTTCCGCCGTTGTGTACAGCGCTGGTGAGCATCCTGGGCGCCAGCTGGATCGTGCTGCGAATCGGCACGGTTATCGGACTCGTGATGCCGGTGGCTGTCGGCGGGGCGGTGGCGCTGGCGGTGGAGCGTCTGAAGCCGACCTGGTGGGCGCGTCTTCCGCTCAGCGCGTTGGTGGTTGCGATGGCGCTGTACCAGAACTGGGATCGGGGCGAGTACAGTTGGAGGGTCTACCGTGACAAGTTCCGCCTAGCGCCGGAGAAGCGCGGGGCGTGGCTTGCGCGTCTGCAAGAACGCAGCGCTTTCTACGCCGAGAACATTCCGCGCGGATCGGTGATTCTGGCCCATCCGCGCGCCGGCCGAAGCATGGTGATGCTGCACGATTGTCACATCCTCGTGCCCGACCGGGCCGTTGGCGTCGGGCCGACGAACCGCGAGCGGCGTCTCGATCTCAGTCAGCTACTCTACGCGGATCTGCCCTGGCCGGTCCGTAAGGCGTTGCTCGCCAAGTATGGCATCGACCGCGTCCTCGTGAGCGGGCACATCGTGCGCCAACTTGAGTGGGTGCGCGGGCACGTTCGCGGGCAATTCAAAGGGCCGGGTGTGAGTATTCTGGTGCTCGACATGGAATGAACATGCCCGCGCTACCGCAATGCGCGATACGCGTCGAGCAGCGGCTGCACCGATTGGGACCAGTTGTAGCGGTCCCCGACAGCGCGCCGGCCGTTGGCTCCTAGGCGTTTTCGCAATGCAGGATCCATGAGCTCGATGATCCGCTGGGCGAGGCTCTACGAATCGCGCTCCTTGAACACCAGCACGCACTCGGCGTCCTTCAGGACGCGCATCATCGGTCCGGTGCTGCTGACCAGTACAACCTTGCCAAAAACCATCGGCTGAAACAGCTTAGAGCCTATGCTGATAGGGCGCCTGGGTCATCGCACCATCCATGGGCTGCCAAGCCCACTGAATCCCATGCAAAGTGTCATATTCCTTCAATCCACTCACCCACAGCCGCTCAAACACCCTCGCCTTCGTCCACTCTTGAAACCAATAGTGGGCGACGGAGCCGGAGCAAATCTTCGTGGCATCCAGGGCTTTCCACTGACATCCTGTCCGTAAGCCAAAGAGGATGACATCAAGAATCGTCCGATTCGGCGTCCGGGGCTTGTGACACCCCAGGGGATGCGGCTTCGGAGGCGGAATCAACGGCTCGATCCGCTCCCACAGTTCGTCTGGAACTCTCCACTGCTCGTCGCACGGCTTGGGATACCGACTTCTCCAGGTCTTACGCTTCATCCATGAATCTCCCGCGGCACACTCCTTGTGCCACGGAAGATGTCGGATATCATCGCCCTATCAGGACAGGCTCTTATTCGGCATGAGCGCAAGGACGGATGGGAATCTTCGCGAGCTGCACCGCTTGCGGTTGCAGGATGCAGATCGTCCGCTAGGATAACCAGTAAACGGCGCATAGCTGGAATGACTTCAACGCGATGTACTGGAGGCATCATGAGTGTTCAATTCTTCATAAGCAATGATACTGGAAAACTCGAAAAGGCGATATCGGTTGCGACAAGAAAAGGACAATGTGTGACTCGCAAGATCGCATCCGGTGGCGTCAATGTTCTAATTTTTGGCGATGCAACGAGGGCTGCTTCGAGTAAGAGCGACAATTTTGCTCAGAAACAACGGGCCGCGATAGCAGGATTCGGCACTTTCTTTTACAAGAACAAATACCCCGACGAATGTTTGTCAGAGATCTTGAATGACCACTTGTCAGGCAAGGAAGTGTTTTCGTCAGTTCGAGGTCATTTTGCTTTTGTCGTGATTGACCATGAGAAAGAGGAGGTCAGGGTCATCACTGACAAGGTGGGGTTCCTGTCGGTCTACTCTGCGCACGAGAACGGCAGTGTCTATGTCTCTTCATCCTTGCTTATGACAGCCAATGCCATGGACTCCCTGACGGTCAATCGGCAAAGTTGCCTGGAGTTCATCCATACCGAGGGTATCTACGGCGGCGAAACGCTTTTTAACGAAATACGCCATCTAAAAGAGGCTAGCACGTATCTGGTGTCGGATTCGGTGAAGCACGAAGGTGTATATCTTGATGTTACGGCGACAACCCATTCATCGGAGTGGGAGTTTCATGGCATTCTTGATGAACACTTCAACATCTTCAATTCTCCGACGGTCGCAACGTCGGTAGATTTGTCGGGCGGGTACGATTCGCGCACCGTAGCTTCGATCATGCAGGCCAAGGAACAGGAGTTTCTTTTCAACACCAACACCAATGAGGCGGATCCAAGGGATCACCGCATCGCTTTGAACATTGCGAAGGAGTTGGGACGCGATATTCGATTGTATGAGAAACGGGCCGTCGGTCAGCAGATTGCTGAATTGTCTGAGGATTGCTTTTACATGCTGGAGGGGGGCCGAAACATCTTTCGCGCATATTATACGACGACCTTTTTTGAGGAAAAGGCGAAGGATGCGCCGATGATCCTGGGGGGGTATGGCGGAGAATTGTTCAGGGACAAGTACTATGCCGACGATATCGCGTCGTACATCAATCGCTATTTGCTGAATCGCAACCTGACAATGCCTCGGGATCACCTTGAGCAGTACAGGCACCTGCTCGCGAGTAAGTTCGAGGTGCTAGGGCAAAAACATGGCGAAGATTCACCAAAGCGGCTGTCTGAGAGGATATACTATCATGAAAGAATGAGATATTGGGGTGGGAGCAGGATCTCAGCCTTTCAGCAGTATGCATACAGATATCACCCGATTCTTGACTACGAGGTAGTCAAGTATTTGTTCGACGTACCTCGGGAGGCCAAGAAGGATCTCAGGTTCCAGCGGGCCGTTATTCGGCGATTCTGCCCGGTCCTTGATGGCATGGAGGTGACGAAGAGGCCCGGGATTGTCAAGGCAGTCTGGCGCAAGGCCATTGCAGCACTGTTTCCCCCTACGTTTTCCTACACACAGGCGGTTCTTGCGGCAAGCGGACGTACGGAGGACTATGCTTCAAGGGTTGTTCCGTTCGGTCTCGCTTGGCTGATGGAGAGGAAATTGTGGACAAGCTGCGGTCTCTATATGACTGTCAATCGAGTTCTTGCCGAATATGCGGACAAGATTCGCCAGCTTTAGGGTAACGCGTTGGGTGGCATGGCGTCTTGTTTGCTGTCATGATCGAAGGTGCTGTGGTTGATCGAGGGCTTCACGAGGTGGCAAACGGATTGGGCGGCTTATCGCACAAGAGAGGCTACCTGGGCTCCGAGGAAATGCAAGCGTCGGTTGTACGGCCTGGTCGTAGCGACCAATTCGGCGATGTGGAGGGCGTGGGCGATTAAGAGCCTATCCGGATAACCCTATGAAACTACCAATGATGATGGCGGATGCGAGATGCAGTTGAGCGACGAAGTTATCTTCTTTCTTGCACCAGCGGATGAGCAGATCGCGGAAGCGGTTGTACCAGCTGTGCGTGCGCTCCACGACCCAGCGTCGCGGACGGTAGCCGCGGCGACGCTTCACCGCGCGACGTTCTTCTCCTCGGCTACGGATGTGCGGCTTGAATCCGTACATGTTGACCAACTTCCGGATCTCCGGGTAATCGTAACCCTTGTCCATGCACATGCCCTGGACGGTCCGTCGCGGGCTCGGACGTTTCACCGGCAAATCATCCAACTCCATCAGATTCGCGCCGACGAGGCACATGTCATGCACGTTGGCGGGCTCCACGAACACCGACAGCGGAATGCCGGCTGCGTCCACGAGCAGACTGCGTTTCGTCCCGCTTTTTCCGCGGTCCGTGGGGTTGCGGCCGGTTTTTTTCCCCACCGAGCGGAGCCTTGGTCATCGCGCCGTCCAGACTCAGGAACGACCAATCGATGCCGCTCAATTCGTCGTACCGCTTTACCGCTCGATGGAAGAGCTTCTCAAAGACGCTCGCCTGCACCCACTCTTGGAATCGGTCATGAGCCGTCGAGCCCGGACAGATGCCCGTGGCGTCGAGCGCTTTCCATTGGCAGCCGGTGCGCAGCACGAAGAGTATCCCATTCAGACAATCACGGTCCGAACGCCGTGGTCGTCCGCCGCCAAAGCGATGTGTGTTCTTTCGCTTGGGCAGTAGCCTCTCAAAGAACTCGAAAAACGCTTCGGACACCTGAAATCGATTGTTCCCCATCGCGAGCCTCCATGCTCTGGCACCATCGCCAGATCCACTATCGGCTCAAAGGGGGTAATTCGGATAGGTTCTAAAGGGGTTGGTAGGTGAAATCGCAATTGTGTGGGCGGGCTGTGTTGCTACAGCAGGGCACGCCGCTCGTCCCTCTTGCCATCGAGACCTTCGGGCTCAGCCACCTTGGCTTGTGTGCAGGATCACCTGGGAAGAAGTCGGATGCGCCACGAGGGCTGTCACTCCGTCACGCAAAGATCGATGGACCAGCGCACCAAGCCGTCAGTTCTGTTGGCCCTTCTCGCTGCCACCTTTTTGCTGTTCGTTGTCCTGGCCTTGTGACCGGTAAGGAGGAAGGCGCAGTCCTAGTCGGCACTACACAATCCGAGCAAGCCGCCCTCGGCAAACTGACGGCCAACTGGCGCAGCTTGATCGATCAGCCGCTCGCGGGGGTGGAAGCGGGGCTGTTTGGGCGGCAGGAGAGTTGGCGGAGCGAAGCGTCTATGTCGCAGCACGATGAACTCTTCAAAGCGCTCGATGATCTACGGTGGCGGACGGCCAAGTTTCTGCGCGTGGGGCTGCACGTTCACTCCCCAGAGAGCCGCGATTGGGGGACGAACGGCGACAAGACGCTCAACGACCGAGAGAAGTTCCTGAAGCCCGGCGGCGAGCAGGACTTCATTGAGCACCTCAAGCCGCATTTCGATCTGGTGACTATCACCGATCACATGAAATGCTCGTTTGCGAGCACACTGTCGAACCGAAGTGACCGGAGCGACACAACACCACGCCACAGTCAAAACCAAAGCATCTGGCGGCAGGTCGCAATTGGCTGAATACGTGTGGTGACGGGCGTTGTTCGATGCCAGCACCCGGATCACACGCGTCGATCTTGCATGCGGCTGTTGGAAATGGGTATGATGAAAGCGAAGCCGCTCGGCGATGGCGCCGGGCAGCGGCTACATGTCGGTTCAGGGGTTTTCGTCAATCTGCCGACGTTCCCGGGAGGGATGCTCGCATGTACAACGCGCGTCCACACCTCGTCGCGGCGGCAATCGGAATATCTGTCCTGGTCTACGCCGCCACCGTTCTTGCGCAGCCAGACGTGCGGGTGTGCCGCACCCCCACGCTCGCGTTCGGCGGAGCCGAGGGCGCGCCGGTCTCTGTTACAGATGAGATGGTGGTCGCCGAGGCCAGCACCATTGGTGAACTCCACGTTGAAATGGAGATCTCGCATACCTGGGTGGGCAACATCGAGCTTGATCTGGTCTCGCCTGTCGGCACCGTTGTGCGCCTCCACGACGGCGCCGGTGGGAACGCCGATGATCTGAAGGTCGTGTACAGCGACGGCGGCGTCCTGAATGGCTCGGAGCCGTACAACTTCGGCTGTTATATGCAGGTGTCCGGCAATGGCGGCGCCGGCACACTTGCGGATTACGCCGGCGAAAGTAGCGCCGGCACCTGGTCGTTGCAGATCGCCGACAACTACGCGTCGAATGCCGACGGCGTGCTCGAACGGTGGTGCCTGCGTTTCTTCGAGACGCCGCCCGCTGCACCGCCGCCACCCGTTGAGATCCTCGACTGCGCCACGACCAGCGACGGCGCGGTGCTGACCTGGACGAATCCGACGGCCTACGACGCCCTCAATGTGTTCCTGAACGATGGACTCGTCGCGTCGCTACCGGGGTCGGCCACATCCTTCACCGCTACATCTCAGCCGCCTGGCGAAGAGTTCGTGCTTGCCGTGGAGGGTGTCCTCTCCGGCAGCGCCCCGTCCTGTCCCCGGTCATGTACCGCCATTCCGCTGGGAACGCCGCCCATTCCCCTCACGGAGAAAGTAGTGCTGGTCGTCGTTGACGGCCTGCGTTACTCGGAGGGCCTGGGGGATCCCACGCGCCAGCATGTGCCCAACATGGACGCGCTGGCGGCGCAAGGGACCATCATCGAGCCGTTTCTCAACGATTGTTGTACCGTGACCCGCCGCGGCATTCCCGCGATCATGAGCGGATCGTGGGACCCGCCGCGCGATTTCTTCGACACCGAATGCCAGGAAGATAATCAGTACACGCCGGTCCCGTGGGTGCACGAGTACTTCCGCCGACAACTCGCGCGCCCGGCGGAGGATTGCGTGTACATTCTCGGCCCGTACTGCCCCTGGCGCCCGAGTTTCCTGCCCACCTACGGTCCCAACTATTGGCCGGAGTCGGTGGCCACCAGCGGCGATGACGATGCCGCCTGGGCGGCTGCACAGAGTATTCTGGGAACACAGCGGCCCACCTTTCTGACGCTCTACCTAGCAGACGTGGACCATGGCGGACATTCCGGCAACTGGACTAACTACATCAACGCCGTCGAAAACGCAGACCGTATCGTCGGTGAACTCTGGAGCTGGCTCCAGTTGGATCCTGAGTACAGCGGTTCGACGACCGTCCTGATCACCAACGACCACGGGCGGCACACGACCAACTTCTCCGGACACGGCGACCAATGCGAAGGCTGCCGGACGATCCAGTTCCTGGCTCTCGGACCCGGCATCAAGGCCGGCTACGTCTCGAACGTGCAGCGGTCGATCCCGGATGTCGCCCCCACCATCGCCACCTTGCTCGGGTTTCAGACCGAGTTTGCGGGCGGCGAAACGATGACCGAGATTCTCAGCTACGATTGCAACGAGAACGGCATCCCGGACGAAAGCGAGACCATCGCCGACGGCGACTTTGATGCCGACAGCGACGTTGATGGCGACGATTTCGCGGCACTCCTCGTCTGCCTCGCCGGCCCGAATACGCCGCCCACGCCTCTCAATCCCGCGTGCGTGGGTGCGTGCCTGAACGCGTTCGACTTCGATGCCGAAGAGGACATCGACTTGGCAGACTTCGCTGCGATCCAACGATTGTTCGGAGAGTAAGGCGATCCGCATGTCGAAGCACTTCGACCACGTGTCGGAGTTACGGTGTCTCGCTCGAAGTTGACAGTCCCACGGGTACCGCCGCATGCGCCACACCTCCTCTTTCCAGACCCAACAGGTGTAACTCAAACAGCCCGATTCTCCAATTCCAGGAGAAGCAGCACAGTTCCCTGGTCTTCAAGATTGAAGTAAGCAACAACTCCAGATACAAATGGACGAACCGGACGAGCTGGACTGCCGGCCAATGGTATCACTTCACCGTGGTCCTGCGCGCGAGCGACAACGCGAGCAGTCAAATCTTCATCAACGGCACGGACAACACAGGTGGAGATGCAGGCTCCGCGACGACGGCGAACATGAGCTTCGACGGCGACATCAACATCGGCGGGAAGGACGCCGCCAGCAGTGAATTGTCCGGATCCCGCTACTTCGCGGGTGTCATCGACGAAATCGCGTTGAACAGAGGAGTCCTTGGCGACGCGGCGATTGAGGATCTTGCTGCACAGGCAAACTACACCCGCACAAGCTTGGGTACGCTTACAGGCGAACCGAGCCTGACGCACGGCATGAATGCAAGTGACCAGGCTGCCGGGTACGACGAAGACGCATCCGACGGCAGCGAAAGCGCGTGGTTCTGGGAGAATGATTCGTTTACGAGTCTCGGCACCCTCGGCGGCGCCACGAGCGCGGCTCTGGACATCAACGCCTCCGGCACGGTCGTCGGGAGGGCTGATACGGCGGACGGCGATACGCATGCCTTCAGCTGGGACAGCGTCGGCGGAATGCAGGACCTCGGCGTGCTCGCCGGACGGACGGACAGCGAGGCGTACGGCGTCAACGGCGACGACGAAGTGGTCGGTACGTCACTGAACCTGGGGCCGCCGGCCACGGGTCGCCTGGCCTTCCTCTATCTCCCGTCGGACGCTTATGGCCTGTCGGCGGGAATGAACAGTCTCGGCACGCTCGGAGGCGGTTCCAGCGTGGCGATGGACATCAACGACTCGGGCCAGGTGGTCGGCGGCGCGCAGAACAGCAGCGGCGACATGCGCCCGTTCCTCTGGCTGCCTTCGGCCGCGTATGGCCTCTCCGCCGGCATGAATGACCTCGGCACGCTCGGGGGTGATAGCAGGAGAGTCAGTCATCGTGCCGAGGCGATCAACGGATCGGGACAGGTGGTCGGGATGTCGTACACCGCCGGCGGCGAGAGGCATGCCTTCCTCTGGTTGCCTTCGGCAGCCTACGGCCTGCTCGCCGGCATGAACGATCTCGGGACCCTTTCCGGTGGTGACATCAGTTGGGCGTTCGACATCGACGATAGCGGAAGCGTGGTTGGCACCTCCAACATGACAGGCGGCGATTTCCACGCCTTCGTCTGGGAGGACGGGACACTGTCCGACCTGAACGACAGCATCGAGATCAACTCTGGCTGGGAGCTGGTTCGGGCAACGGCCATCAGCCCGAACGGGGATGTCGCCGGCTGGGGCACGAATCCCTCCAGCCAGACCCGCGCGGTCAACCTCGCGCCTGCATCGTGCGGTTGCGGCGGCGCGAGGCGCATGTCCACCTTGGGCCACGGGTCCGGGTTCGTGGACGCGAGCGGGACATTCGAGGCGGAGATTACTGATGATGAGGGCGAGCCCGTGGCCCAGATCCTGGTGGTCGATGCGAATCCCGGCGAGACGTTCGAATTCGAGGTCATCGAACCCGCTCGCGACTCGGCCGTCGCCCCCGAGCCCGGGACCGGCATGCCGACCGACCCCGCCAGCGGTTTGGCGTCGGATCGCACGCTCACCGTCCGCGCGTTGGCACCGGCGGGCAGCTTCAAGCTCGTTGTCACCATGATCTTCAGCGCGGGCGAAATGGCCGAACTCGGTG
This sequence comes from Gemmatimonadota bacterium, assembly GCA_036679605.1. Taxonomy (GTDB): domain Bacteria; phylum Gemmatimonadota; class Gemmatimonadetes; order Gemmatimonadales; family GWC2-71-9; genus JAZDCZ01. Next base: position 3,227 of record JAZDCZ010000134.1, on the reverse strand, counting down.
CGGTCCCGAAGACCCTGGAACTCCACGTGCTCGATTCGGCCCCAGGATCACCACCGGGTGTCTGGGTACCAGCCGGCACCTGCGTCGGCGAATCCGCGCCAACCGGAATCGTCGGCGATTCGGGATACTTCTTCAACGGCGACGGGGGCGTCGAGTTCTGGGCGGTGCGCGACCGCGCAGGGACCTTCGCCGTGGGAGTTGGAGCCGGTCACGCAGAAGAGACGGGGAACCAGTCAATCCCCCGGCCCGCATTCTTGCCGGCACTGTGCGGCGCAGGGGCAGTACAGCTTGCTCTGGTCGGGCTGGTTGCCATGGTGGGAGTGCGTGTCCGCCGACGGCTTTCCGGCCACCGTCGCGATCAGCATTTGGGCGGCGATCGAGTGAGCCTTCCCCGGCCGCATGCTCCCCCAATAGCAGCGCGCAGCCCAGGGCGCAAGTAAACTCTGACTTTATTTGGAGTGCTCAACCCCTGCACTCGGCTGAAGACTTACGTTCTCGGGAACAACGCCGCTGCAAAGACCCGGCGCCGATCGATGGCGTTGACTGGGTCGAGCAAGGGGTATAGGGTGATCGACCATCTGTTCGCCGTCACGAAGCGGGAGAATCGAGAATGGAAGCGGCTCGATTCGTCTGTACCCGGATGCTCGTCGCAGCTCCGCTGATTGCGTTTGTCGGATGTTCCGGGACATCTCCCAGCGACATGTTGATGGCAACCGATTCGCCCACCGCCTCGAAGCTCTTCACGTTCATTACGGACACCGATCCGTACCAAGCCTGGGCGCAGTTTCCTGGAGTGGAGGGAATCCTCGAAAGTGCATGGCCCACGGACCGCTCGCACAGGTCTTCATCAACACTTCGGTGGAGGCGGCATTGGAGCGCTTCTCGGGTCGTCTTCCGGACGGATCGATTGTCGTGAAGGAGCGCTTTTGGGAAAGTACGTTGACAAGAAACCGACACTTTGACCATCATGTGGAAGGTGTCAGGCTTCGATTCGGAGAGCAACGATTGGTTCTGGGCGAAGATCACGCCCGAAGGCGTCGTGAATGCCGAAGGGAATGTCGCATGCTGCACAAGCTGCCACAGCGGCGCTCGCGACAATGACTTCGTCTTCCTTCATCAGTTTTGAGCGACGTGCGCCTCGAAGTGTAACCGCTCGTGTTCAAACCCGTCTGGCACGGGACGTGCCGCGGCTGTAGTGCATGCGTGCGAACGTGGCGTGGTCGGCTCTTTCCATGTTCCGGTTTACTTGCTGTCTCTGTGGAGGTGTAGGGTCATGAAGTTTCGATGGGCAACCTTGTTGGCCGCGACGGCTGTTGGCGCCGGCTTGGGATTGTGGCGGCAGGCGTCACCGGCATTCGCAAACGATGCGATTGCGCCGGCGGCGGCGATCGTCACGCTCCCGGCTTTCGGAGATGACGAGCCGTCCTACTCGTACGTTGGAAGCAAGAAGTGCAAGAAATGCCACATCAAGCAATACAAGAGCTGGGAGAAGACGAGGATGGGCAAAGCGTTCGAGATCCTCAGGCCCGGCAATAACAAGGAGGCGAAGGAGAAGTTCGACCTCGATGTTGGGAAGGATTACACGACGGACGAAAAGTGCCTGAAATGCCATACGGTCGGCTACGGTAAGCCGGGCGGCTACGCGGTTCCGGATCCCGAAGACAAGAAGGCCGTCCGAAAGGCAAAGAAGCTGCAAAGTGTCGGCTGCGAGTGCTGTCATGGTCCTGGTAGCGAGTACATCAAGGTTTTCGACGAGATCCTGAAATCAAAGCGCAAATACAAAGTTGACGAATTGTACGCCGTCGGACTACGCAAAGTTGATGAATCCGTCTGCATAGCCTGCCATAACGAAGAGAGTCCGAGCGTCAACCCCGGCGACCTGTTCGATTTCGAGAAGCGAAAGGACGAAGGGACTCACGAGCATTACCCGCTGACGCAGCGCGAAGAGTAGGTCGACCCCGCTCGGGGGATTCGGGCCGGTGCAGCCGCGATTGCGGCCGGACATCTTGGCAAGGGGATGACATGTACACGGGCACACCGATACGTTGGCCGGGTTCGTCGCTCGTCGTTGTCTGCCTTATGGCTGTGTCAGGGTGCGGTACGAACTTCGACGAAGTCTTGTTTCAAACTGCCAGCGCCACCGGCCAAACCTTCCTCGATATTCTCCTCACCGACCTCGCAAACACGCTGGCGGACTCCTTTGATCAGGGAGGCACGTCAGCTCCGGGGGATGAACTTGGTGGCGATGGCGACGTGCCCACTCCGGACGGTCCCCCGGTCGAAGAATTGATCGGCGATCCTGCTGCCGGTGAAGGGAACTACGCATCGAATGGCTGCACACCATGCCATTGCGCGGATGCCGTCGGCGGTTGCGCGCTCAGTGCCCCCTCTCTCGTCGGCGTCGCGACCGAGACGCTGGACGATCGGTTACGCGGGGACGTAGAGCATCCGGGGGGGAAGTTCAACCTCACCAATCAGGACATTGTCGACCTGCAAGCGTACCTGTCCAGCTTGGATGTTGGCAACGGCTAGCGAGGAGCTACACCGTGAAGACGCGAAACACGCTGAGACTCGTCGCCGCCATTTTCGCCGGGATCATCGTCATCTTTTCTCTGGCGGTCAATCTCGGCTTGGTCTTTGCGAGCCCGGTTGTCGACGAAGAAGCCCGGGCGCAACCGGAATCCCGTGTTGTCGCTTCAACCGATAGGACGGGTGACGAGCAGTTGGCGTATCTGCTCGTCAAGCTCGTGCTTGAGACGAGGCGTGAGATCGGCGGCCATTTCACGCGCAGACAGTCGTCGATTCCTGTTGTGGACAAGCTTTACCAGCGACTCATGGTCAAGAATACGATCTTGCCGGCTGCGGTGGCCGACCGGGTCTTCGCGAACACGGTACCCGATGCCACGAACGGACGGGCGTGGGTAAAGATGATCGTGGACAACCCACGGAACCCCCACAATCGGGGCGACCGAGTCACTGCCGAACTGTTGGCAGAACTCCGCGGAGGCGCGACGACCGCGGAACGGGCGAGGGGCGATGCGTTTTACTATGCCGAGCCGATCGTAGCGAAAGGCGTGTGCTTGTTCTGCCACGGCGACCCGAAAGGCGCGCCAGACCCGAATGGCATGAAGCTAACGGCATGTGGTGTCTCCGTTCCGGTGGTACCAGTGCCTGGGTTTTGTGAGCAGGCTGTAGGATTTGGGTCTTCGTTTGACGCGGCGAGGTTC
>JAZDCZ010000133.1:0-2605 GCA_036679605.1 Gemmatimonadota bacterium | reverse complement strand
GAAGTGCGCGATTGTGAAGAAAAAGAAGAAACTCGGGGACAAGGAGACATCATGACAGTTCATGCAGCCACACAGAGCTTGCGTAACCCGGTGACCATTGTGTACGCGGTTCTCCTCGTCGGCGTGTTCTCGGCGTTTCCTCACATCGCGCAGGCGAAGCGAGGAAAAATCCCGGTTCTAGTCCAGGCAACCTCGATCACGACCGGAGATATCCAAGGACCTAGATTGCGTTCGGAACGGGCCAAGACCATTGCGTTCGTCTCGGACGGCGATGTCGAAGGGCCGGGGTCGGCTCCCGGACACCGAGAAGTGTATCTCTACCATACTATGTATCATTCGTTCGCCGCGAACATGATCGAACGAGTCACGACGACCGCATCCGGCGAAAGCTACGCGGTCAGTCGTGCAACCGATGAGACCTTCGCGTCCGGAAGGCCGCAGTTTCTCGCTCTTGTTTCGACGGGTGACCTTGACCCTTCGGTGGGGAACGCCGATGGCAACCCGGAGATCTTTCTTTGGGAGCTTCTGACGGGCACTTTTCATCAATTGACGGATACCGCTGATCCGGTTGTCAACTCCGATCCCTATCCGAGTGACAGTGGAAGGTGTGTAACGTTCAGCTCGACAGGCGATTTGGACGATAATGATGGTAGCGACGGCGGTAATCCGGGCGTGGGATTCCGCAACCCCGATGGTAGCCAAGAGGTGTTTATCTATTCGTTGGAGAACTCTGAGAATTTCCCAACGAATGGAAATTTCACACAAGTAAGCGACGGTCCGCCCGGAACCGTCAGCGCCAAGCCGGTAATCGGCGGCTACTGGTTCCCACGTCAGTGTCAGTCGACGGCCTACACCTCTGATTTTGATCAACTCGGCAATGGCTCGATCGGGACCCACATCTATGTCTACAACCGTCCGGGCGGAAGGATCGAACAGATGAACGCAGCGGGGATCCCTGCGGGGTTACCACCCGGCAATTATTTCGCCCCGAATATCTCCAGTGCGAGCAATTTCGCCCGTGGCCCTTTCATCGTTTTCGATACCGATAGCGATCTTTGGGTGAACCAGTCCCACGGGCGCAATATGTTTCGTTTCCGGGTTTTTCATTCTAGGATGAGGCAATATACGGATCAGGATGTCGGCGATACGCGATCGCCGGTGATCAGCGACGGCGGAAAGTGGATCGCGGTGGAGTCCGACGGCGAACTCCTGAGCCAGAAGAAAACGGCAAAATACGGCGGGGATCCTCCCTTCAATGCCGACGGGAACTGGGAAATTTTTCGGCTCAAGGGCCGGCGTAAGGCGATGCAAATCACCCGCACCCAGGGCTGTTCTAACACCCAGCCGAGTATAGAGGATACAGGCGTCAGTGTTGCGTTCCGCTCGACCTGCGATCTGATTTCAGAAGGGAATCCGAACCAACTCCCGCAGGTGTTCCTCTATACACAAGTCAAGCCGGATGACCCGCTGGTCGGTAGCGGCTGCTTGGTTGCAAACGGTTGTTGCAATGAGGCAAACGGGTGCTTTGATCGTGTTGAAGGCAAGAGCCTCAAGAAGGTCAGCAAGAAAGACTGTATCAATAAGCCGAAGGGTTGCATCTAGACCCATGTCGCATGCCCGTTCCCGAGCGGTCGCTGAAGGTCAGTCGCCGAGATAGCCGAGTGACTTGAGGCGGTCGCGGGTTTCGGCGTCGAGTCGAATTCGGTTGATGCCCTGCCGGTCGATGCGGCGACGAAATAGTCTCCATTCGCCGTTTAGCCAGCCCGTCAGTTCGCTCGCGAGCGCGGTCGCGAAACCGGTTTGCGTCGCGCGTGGAGCTTGTTCGGCCGGGTCGAGCGCAAGATTGTAGCTCAGCATGCGGAGTCTGTAGAACTCCTCGATTATCTTGGTTCGCTCGTTCTGCAACGACACCTGGACGTTCAAGTTCCCGCGTCGGTAAAGCTCACCCTGGGTGCTGCGGTCCCATTCCGAATCACCGCGGTAGGCGACGCTCGACATGTCGATTCCTTCGACGCCCTTCGGGATCTCTACGCCGACGATGGATAGAATAGTCGGCATTATATCTGTGATGCTTGTTTCCATGCCTACGCGGCGTTTGCTCGGACGGAGACCCGGAACATACAGCACGAGCGGGACGCGCAGGACTTCTTCGTGAAGAGTACGGTGGTGCCCCTTGTGGCCGTGTTCGAAGAACTCGTCGCCATGGTCGGAGGTGACGACAATAATCGTATTGTCGGAAAGTCCGAGATAACCCAGCGTGCGGATCAATTTAGAAAGATGGTCGTCGACGAGACGAATCTCACCATCGTATAAAGCTATAACGTGAGCGAGATCCTCGGGCGCCATGGATTCGTGAATCGCTCGATTGAAATAAAAATTGTCTCCGTTGACTGATCCGCGGTAGTCGGGATCAAACATGGTGTCATAGGGGGCACCCGGTGCGTAATCGTAATGAACATCCCAGTAGTGGAGGAATAAGAAGAATTGTTCGTCATGGTGGTCCTCGAGCCATCGGGCTGCGGTCTGTTGCACGACTGGGGCGGTCACGGATGTGTAGGAGTCGTTATTGGAATCAAAGCGTACGCTTTGATCGTCGTAATCGTCG
>JAZDCZ010000132.1:0-4166 GCA_036679605.1 Gemmatimonadota bacterium | reverse complement strand
TGCGCGAAGCCTGGAAGGAGAGATGACCATGATCATGGATAAAGTCTCTCAGCTATTGCCGTCCGGGTTTCTCAACCAGGCCGGCAAAGCCTTGGCTGCGGCTGGTCCCATTGCGTTCGCCTTCGGCTTGCAAAGCGAGGAGAGCCGTCGGTTCGCCGAGCAGTTACAGTTGGTTCGAGCGGACCTCGATGTCGTTTCTTCGCAAGTCTCTGAACTGCGAGAGCGAGAGACTCTACTGGCCGGCGGCGTGTCCCGACTCGGGGCCAGAACCGTTCGTTTTGAGAGAGCCCTGGCGGCCTTGGCCCGTGTTCAAGGTCGATATTCAGCGCGAATGAAGATGGCTTCCGGCACGGCGGAGAGGTTGGAACGTTTGGCCACGAGACGCGACGAACATATTACGAGAGTCACCCGTGATTTAACCGTTCAGCGGTCCCAACTCGAGCGTGTTTCGGGGGAGGTTTCCCGCTTGGAGAGCCGGACCTCCGATGCGAATGCGGGTAGCGCAGTTGCCGGCTTGGTAGAAGATCTGCAAGGCCGCGTTCACGGGATCGAGGCGGAACACCAGGAGACTCGTCGGCTGCAGAAGGATGGTACGCAGGGAACGCTGCACGCGCTCGAGCTGACGCGTGAACGGCTTACGCGGCTAGAAGGGCGTATAACCGAAATTTCCCGCGAAGCCCTAGCGAAAACGGGACGCTTGGACGCGTTATCCCGCCACGTGTCCTCGGTCGAAGGCCGTTTGTCGAAGGCGATTGGGGTCGGCGAACCGGTGGTTCGGGCGGCGCCCAAGATCGATTTGCAAGAGGCTTCGGCCTAGGAGTGGCCCGTCGGCCGGACGCGAACGGGCGGTGTAACAGGATGAATGAAAAGAGAGCTTCCCTTTCAGCCCTACTTGTGTCGCTTGGGTTCGTGTTGGCTTTGGGCGCCGGCTGCGACGACATCGCAAAGGTGTTCCAAAAGGAAACACCCCCACCCGAACCACCCAAAATCGAGGCTCAAGCTGGTTGGAAATACTACGTGGGCGGGCCGGTGGTGAAACCAGATGGATTCGGTCGTTACCGTATCGGTGAGTTTCAAGGTGAGATTTCCAAGCCGAGCGCCCGTGGGTTTTTGGTCGGCGTCAAGCGTGAGCCGAACAAAGAGTTCCAAATGACGACCTGGATCAACGGTTTGAAGATGATGGAGGCTAGCGGCTTCATAGGTAGGTACGGGATTTACTTCGTTACGAAACGTACAGCTTTGGACGGCCAAGGTCGGGTAATGTCGAAACAGACTCTCGAGTACGACGATGAACATGAGTTGGAAAAGTCGGTTCTCGAGTACTTTGATCCTGAGACCAGCGAGTCGGTGCACACCGTAAAAAGCGAGCGTCCCTACCGTCCGCCACCGGATGAGGACGACGACGATTTCTTTGACGATACCGACGACACTCAATCGGGCGGCTGAACAGTTTCGCCGACGTTGCAATGATACGTGTCGTCCACGTCGACCAGCTCATGGACAATTACGCCTACCTCGTCATCGACGAGGAATCGGGCGATGCCGGCGTGGTCGATGTTGCTGAAGCCGACTCAGTGCTTGCCGCGGCTGTGGCCGAAGGGGTCCAGATCGTCGCTATCCTGTCTACTCATCACCACTTTGATCATGTAGGCGGGAACCAGGATCTGATCTCGAAGCTGGGAGCCGACAAGCTTCGGGTGTTCGGGTACTCGGCAGATCGGGATCGAATACCGGGCATCACCGACCCCTTGGAGGACGGCGAAGAGTTTGCCCTGGCGGGACTCCGAGGGCGTGCCCTGTTCATTCCCGCGCACACGAGCGGCCATATTGCCTACTATTTTCCCGGGGAGGCGACGGTGTTTACCGGAGATACTCTGTTCGCCGGTGGATGTGGTCGTTTGTTCGAAGGCGACGCCGCGCAAATGAAGGCTTCGCTCGAACGCCTGTCGTTGCTGCCCGATGAGACCCGTGTCTATTGCGGGCACGAGTATACCAAGGGCAACCTTGCGTTCGCGGCGACCTTGGAACCCGGCAATAAACGCTTGGCCCAATGGCGAGAGCGCGTCGATGAACTCCTGAACGCGGGCAAACCGACGGTGCCGACGACGATTGAGTTGGAGAAAGCTACCAATCCCTTTCTCAGGAGCGCCAGTCCGGAACTCAAACGAGCGATCATGGTCAAGCGCCCGGGAACGGCTGACGACGACGTCTCGGTGTTTGAGGCGACGCGTGCGCTTAAAGACGAGTTTTGAATTCCCGTCGGGAAGCCTTGTCGGCGGGCTTGCGGTAGACGACTATCGGCCAAGAATACGGGTAGTATTGGTATTCTTGGCGTAGGTAACGGCTTTTGGTCCAAGATTCGAACAAACGCCGCCCCTGTCCGGTCCAGCGGCGTCCGACGACGATCATGGCCGGATCGATGTGTTCGAGTTCTTGGAACAGGGCATCGAAGCCACCGTATGCGGCTGCCGCGAAGCGATCGACCTGGTTCCACATGTACGGCCACTTCCAGGCCGAGCGTCGGCCATTGTGAATGAGAAACTCGGGCAGGCTGATAGCGATTACAGGTGAGCCCGGATCGATGCCTTCGGCAAGCTTTCTGTAGAAACGGCCCTGCGCCTCTAGATCGACTCGCGGATGCATTCGCACATTGGCGGGTAGCGCCCCAGCCCAAACCGCGCTTAACAACAGGGCGGCAGTGAGCAAACCCGGCAAATGGACCCATTGGCCCAGACCGATGAATCCGGCGGTGATAATAGCTGCGAGCAAGGGGACGAATGGCAGCGTATCGGGCCAGCCCTGAAGGCTCGCGAAAACCATCGCTGTGTATACCCCGCCCATGACGATGAGACTGGGTGGCAGGTGTCGCCGGCCCCGCACCGATCCCACGAGGGCCGCCATTGCCACTATCGCAAGGATGGCTTCAAATGGATCCCACCAACTGAGTATCCTTGCCAAGCGCGCAACGGTTGTTGCTGGCGTGATGGCCTTGAGACGGACGTATTGAAGATTGAAGAGGACGGTCTGAGAGAAAAAATCCGCGAGCGCGCCAGCAAAGGCGAGCCAGGCTAGAAAAGCGAAGGCGAGTGCGGTCGCACCTGCTAGGAACGACGCCAGCGCGTACAGGCGCGATCGATCGTCCTCAGTCCTCGCCCCCACCCTCGGTATTGGGCTCAGTAGTGCCCACGCGCTACCGGCGGCAAAACACAGGCCCGGTTGCCAACAAAGCACCGACGCGGTTGCAAACAGCCCGGAGGTTAGCGAACGCTTTCGCTCTGCCGCAAGGATGCTCGCCAGACCGAGAGTCACCATGGCGACTTTGGGGCGCACGACTTCGAAGACGGCCACTGGCCATTGGTCGAAGGAGACCATCAAAGCCGCGGCCGCCAGGGCGCCGATAATCCCCATACGGGGTCGGCAGATCGCGTACAAGAGAGCCGGCCCCAAGGCACCGAGAAGCAGGTAGATTGCGACGGTTCCGGTCAACGGAGAGGCATCGGCGAGCCGTGGGGCCAGCCAGGCTCCTGTCGCACCGAGCAGCGCTGCGCCCGGAGTTTTGTGCACAAAGATATCCCGATGGGGAATCATGCCCTCGGCGATTTCCAACGACATGTAGGTCCAGGTTGCCGAATCACGAGTGATAGGTCTTTGGAAAGGGTGGAAGCCGAGCATCCAGACCGCGAAAACCAGCGCTACCGTTGCCGCCACGACAAGATCGGCCCATGGCGCGGATCTGCCCGAGTTTTCACGGGGGGATGTTGATGCGGAAGAGTGCAATTGAGGCCAGCGCTTTCCTCAGGACGACGGTTCCTGTCTAAAATGCCGCCATGAGCAAGCTTATCGGACTTACTGGTGGTATCGGTTCGGGCAAGTCAACCGCCGGTGCCATACTCACGAACCTGGGGGCTTGCCTCATCGACGCCGATCGTACGGCGCACGAAATTTACCTTCCCGGCAAGGAGGGGCATCGCTGCGTTGTTGACCGCTTCGGATCGAAGGTTCTGGGTCCGGATGGTGCGGTTGACCGAAGCCTTTTGGGTGAGATAGTTTTTCGCGACCAAGAGGCGCTAGCCGATCTCAATGCGATGATTCACCCGTTGGTCAGGCAGGAGGTTGCGGGGAAAATCGACGATGTCGTTGGCGACGACCCCGACGCGGTCATTGTC
>JAZDCZ010000131.1:0-2240 GCA_036679605.1 Gemmatimonadota bacterium | reverse complement strand
ACTGTGTGCGAACCATGCCGATACCCCATGCTCTCAGTTTAACGCCTCACCACAATATGCTGAAGCTGTCGCCTGAAGGCGAGGGTTTTAACCCTCCCAAAGTGGGACAATAAATCCGAGCGAATCCGCGTCTATCCGTGGTTCTCGTCTCTATGAGCTCGCCGAGCGCATGCGCCATGCGGACTCAAGCAAGGACTTGCTCCAGCGCTGGAAGGACGAGGAAGGACGAGGTCGGCTTCCCGCACGGGGAGATCGAGGACATCCTGAACCTCTCCGATCCACCGTATTACACGGCATGCCCGAACCCCTTCATCGCGGACTTCATCAAGCACTATGGCAAGCCCTACGACCCGAACGTGCCTTACAGCAAGGAGCCGTTCGCCGTCGATGTCAGCGTGGGGAAAACGGACCCGATCTACAAGGCTCATTCCTACCACACCAAGGTTCCGCACCTGGCCATCGTGCCCTCCATCCTCCATTACACCGAGCCGGGGGACGTGGTTCTGGACGGCTTCTGCGGCTCCGGCATGACAGGCGTGGCTGCGCAATGGTGCGGCTCCGCGCCGGAGAGCTACAAGCGCAATCTCGAAGCCTTGTGGGAGCAGGAAGGCCGGGAGAAGCCCAAGTGGGGGCCGCGCCGTGTGGTGCTGGGCGATCTCGCGCCTGCCGCCACCTTCATCGCTGCCAACTACAACCTGCCCTTCGATGTGGATGAATTTGCACACGCGGCACCTGCATACCGATGGCAAGACAAAGGGCCGAATCGAATACACCGTTTGGAGCGAGGTATTCACCTGCCCGGACTGCGCGGGCGAGGTCGTGTTTCTCGAACAGGCGCTGGATCCGTAGACCAAGAAGGTCAAAGAGACCTTCTCTTGCCCTCATTGCGGAGCGGGGCTGGACAAAAGGAAACTGGATCGAGTTTTTGAGTCCCGCGTCGATCCCGCTTCTGGAAAACCATGGAAACGGGTCAAGTACGTACCTGTACTCATCAGCTATCGGGTAGGCAAGCAGCGATTCGAGAAGCGTCTTGATGAACGTGACCGCGACATTCTTGAACGGATTGAGAAGTTGCCCTTTCCGGCAGATGTTCCGGTAAATCGCTTTCCAACTGACCAGATGTATCACGGTTCCCGAATCGAACCGAAAGGATTCACCCACATCCACCACTTTTTCCTGACCCGCGCCGCCCACGCCCTGGCGGCGTTGTGGCGCAAGGTCGAGGCTTGGCCGGACAAGCGCATCCGGCAGATGTTGCTGTTTTTCGTGGAGCAGGCGATTTGGGGGATGTCGATTTTAGCCCGATATGCTCCAACACACTATTCCCAGGTAAACCAATACCTCACTGGCGTCTACTATATCGGATCACAGATTGTTGATGTGTCACCATGTTATATTCTTGCAGGCAAGCTCGACCGTCTAGTGAAAGCATTTCGTGGCAATCCTGTGCATTCGGAGAGTACTGCCATTACCACAGCCACCGCTGCACAGCTCAACCTGCCCGACAACAGCATCGACTACATCTTCACCGACCCGCCCTTCGGCGAGAACATCTACTACGCCGACCTGAACTTTCTGGTGGAGTCCTGGCACCGGGTGCTGACCAACGCGACCCCCGAGGCCATGGTGGACAAGGCCAAGAAGAAGGGCTTGCCCGAGTACCAGCACCTTATGCAGCCTTCCATAATTCTCGCAACGCCGTCTGGAACGCCATCCAGGAAGCGATGCTGGCCGCAGGGTTCGTGGTGGCAGATGTGCGCACTCTGGACAAGCAACAGGGATCCTACCGTCAAGTCACCAGCACGGCGGTCAAGCAGGACCTGGTCATCTCCGCCTACAAACCCAACGGAGGGCTTGAGGAACGGTTCAGGCTGACCGCCGGCACCGAGGAAGGTGTCTGGGATTTCGTACGCACACACCTGAAGCAGCTTCCGGTGTTCGTCTCCAAGGACGGCAAGGCGGAGGTCATCGTGGAGCGGCAGAACTACCTGCTCTTCGACCGTATGGTGGCCTTCCACGTCCAGCGTGGCGTGACGGTGCCGCTCTCCGCGGCGGAGTTCTACGCCGGTCTCGCCCAGCGCTTCCCGGAGCGCGACGGGATGTACTTCCTGCCGGAGCAGGTGGCCGAGTACGACAAGAAGCGCATGAAGGTGAAGGAAGTCCTGCAGCTCCAGCTCTTCGTCACCGACGAGGCCTCCGCCATCCAGTGGCTCAAGCAGCAGCTCACCAGGAAGCCGCAG
>JAZDCZ010000130.1:0-2832 GCA_036679605.1 Gemmatimonadota bacterium | reverse complement strand
GACGCATGTCGCCGGCACGCCAACGCTTGACACGTCCCATGACAGTCTCGGTGACACTCAGCGCACTCTCGATCAGATTCGTACTCCGAAGGCTCCTACGCAATTCCTCCGCAACGCCCAGCCGATGCAGCGTCAGCGTATCCTCCAAACCTTCACGTAACGAACCCGCGGCTGAGGGATTGATGCCCTCGAGCCAGTCGACCGTCTTGAGCAGTTGCGCCTTGGCCTGGTCGTAGTCGGCCATCGTATAGGCCGTACGCATCCGCTGGTCTGCGCTGCCTTGGAATTCCTTGGGCAACAGTTCAGCCACGTTGCGACGCTTGTGCAGTTGACACCGCTGTACCGGACAATCCTCGCCGAACATCTTCTTCACCGCCTTGCGCAACGCCTTGCTACCGTCGAGAACCAAGAGCATCTTCTGCTTCGGATCCAGCCCGCGTTCGATCAGATCTTCCAGAAGATGCTGCACCACGGTGCTGTTCTCCGTCCCGCCCTGGACAAGACCCAGCACGTGCTTTTTCCCCGTGAAATCCACACCCAAAGCCACTACGACACACTCGCCTTTGATCGGCTTGCCGTCGATGAGCAGAACGGCCAAGCGGCCAATGGAATCGAGGCGGCGTTCACACAACGATTGCAGCGAATCACGTGTGGCTACGACCAGCTCCCGGCTCACCGCGCTCTTACTGATACCGTAGCCGTCTGTGAAATCCTCGACGGCTTTCGTGTACTTCCGCGTGCTGAGCCCGTTGATCAGCTTGCGCACGACGCCGGATTGCCGTCGTGGCGGGGACTGGAAACGCTCGTAGCTCTCCAATGCCACCTCGTGGCCTTCCATGCTCCGGACTCGCGGCTTGGTGATTCTGACCTTCTTGCCGCCCAAGACCACATAGCCCAGTTGGCCGGTCCACCGCGTGACTTGCCGATCGGGATCGTGACGTCCCTTCGGACCAGCCAGTGATTCGACCTCGGCGTTCATCACCGATTGCATGATCAGCAGCCCGGCCTCGCCGGCCAGGCGTTCGATCTCTGCACTCACGCCGCCGATGACCTCGGCCATCGACACCGGAAGCTCGACGGACACACGACCGCTCAGCACCTCGGTTTTCTCGACCACTCGAGCCCTGCGCCGGCTCGATTTCCTCGTTCGCTTCGTGTAAGCTCTCGACATTGCGGTTCTCCTTCTGTGGGACTGAATTCTCTTCCCGGAGCCTACCATCGTGGCCGGCTCCAGGGGAGAACCGCTCAAATTCAACTACGTTCGGGACATGCTCCTTGCGTTCTCGTTACTGCACAAACGGCGTACTGCCCGATCAAGGCACATCATCCACCTCCACGTTGAACTATGCGAGCGAATGCGGGAGCTGTCTCACAGGACGCTTCTCACTTCTCCCGAACGCCAACAACATAGATACAAGACCACAGGGCATTACCAAACCTCTCCACGCTGTCGATCCTCAACCGTGTCATCTTTCCAACACCACGCATTCGACTCCGACAATGCATACGCGACACCGGGGTCGCGAATCCTGCTCAGCTACCTTTGTCAGAGTGCCCATGCGTCTACTGATCCTGTCCCAGGGCATGGATCAAAGGCGAAGTTGACATCGCCTCGTAGCTGTTGGTGAAGAGGTTCTCCAGGCCCATCCTCACTCGGTCTTCGAAATGCGATACCCCAGATAACACAGAGTCCATGGTGTTTCTGCCCTTTCCGCGAATCGTCTTCATCCAGAGCGTATTGCCGCGTGCGTCCTGCAGCACCCATTCGACGTCGATCACAAAGTCAATCTTGTCAAAGATGGACACGCCGGTCGACATATCCACAAAGGTGACCTTGGGCGTAAGCACGCCGGTGGAATTTTCTGAGATCTCAGCATCGGAGCCCTTGGCGACGTGGACTTCGTCAAAGATCCGCTCGACGATTGCGACGCTGTTCCTCTCCAGGGCGTCTCCAAGAGGATAATGCTTGGCGTAGACATAACCGGAATACTCCTCAGTGACGTGTAACGTTATGGTCATTGGATGTGCGCGCCGCTGCGGATATTCTGCGTAGGTAGGAACCGCCACCTTAAGGGTACTGGAGCATCCACCTACGAGCAGTAGGCAAGTGACGGCCGTCGAAATGGACCACGAATTGTGCGGTATCGTAATCATGCCGAGTCTCTTCATTGTTTCATACTAATAGAAAAGCTCTTGTGCTCATTGGAAGGCAGCATCTGAAGTTTGATGTCTATCAACAAATTCGAACGAGCATTCCTGTCCTGAGCAGTTACGGAAAAATAGACAAACCCCGAGGTCGTCTCATTAGTTGAGAGCATCTGGCGCGTGAGTTCCTTGGATCGGAAATTGTGTTTGACGTTCTCGGCTGGCGCCGCGATTCCGCTCCCAATAGCCATAACCGGCATTGACAGCAGCACAAGACCCGTCATCCCGATCGCCTTTCCCGCAGCGCCAGACGAAAGCATGTCCTCCGTAGCCTGATTTGAACCGGCACGTAACCCAATATTCTCCTTTGACACCACAACGCTGGTCTGCTCATTGTGATTCTCAATGACGACGAAGACGGGGAGAATGTCTCGGCTGTTCAGATTGGTGTCAAAGTACTTCCTTTGTTCCGAGGCCTTTGTCAGCGGATGAACTGCGACGATCACGCCGTCTTGCTCGACATGGTGTTTGTAGTTTGTAGCGGGTTGAACGGGATAGTCTGGAAACGTCGTAACGCACCCACTTGCCATGAGCACCGCAGCACTGATCCCAAATCCACCTACGAGCAGTAGGCAAGTGACGGCCGTCGAAATGGACCACGAATTGTGCGGTATCGTAATCATGCCG
>JAZDCZ010000013.1:0-3033 GCA_036679605.1 Gemmatimonadota bacterium | reverse complement strand
GTATGGCTCGCGGACGCATAACGAGCGCTTGCAGACCACAGCCGGACCCAACGATCAGCTCGGCCCCAAAGAAGCCGGTTACATTGCTGAGCGCGACACGTTTTACCTTAGCGTGGGCAACGTCTCGGTCGACGCTCGTTGTTCGCTGATCCTGATGGATTATCCGCGTCGCAAGCGGTTGAAGATCCTCGGCCACATGCACGTGCAGGATGCCGCAAACGCAGCGCCGGAATCGCTGGAACAGGTGCAAGCCGAGGATTACCGAGCCCAAGTCGAGCGCGTGGTCGTCATCGATGTCGCGGCGTTTGACTGGAACTGCCCCCAGCACATCACGCGCCGCTACACCGAAGAGGAGTTTGCGGCCCTCGCGGCCGCCTGAAGGAGAATATCAGTGGAAACCAGGTACGTTGACGTGGCCATTATCGGGGCTGGCTCTGCCGGGCTCACGGCGAGGCGGCAAGTGGAGAAGGCGGGCGGGCGGCCCTTGATGATCGAATCGGGTCCCTACGGCACACTCTGTGCCAGGGTCGGTTGCATGCCGTCTAAGCTCTTGATCGCCGCGGGAAGCTCGCCGGTGATCCCCCGCCGTTCGATGCGATCCGCGAACACGTTTTGACCAACGGCGATGTCTTCGAACTGAAAGACCTGCCGGAAAACATGGCGGCCATCGGCACCGGCATCATCTGAAATGGGAAATGCTCGAAGCAATCCCGGAAACCGATGGCATTCGCTTGCGCTTTCGCGACGGACAAGGTTGTGAAAACAACGGCGGCGGTGCAAGCGACGGGTTAGGCTCCCCGGTCGCATGCCAAAGGCCAATGATCGTCCGAATGCGTATGGGCGAAACCGGTTCGCAGGTGAGTATCCATAAATGCCCTGATCCCGAGGCCGGTAGGGTCCGGAGATCCCACGGATAGGTTATGCCCCTGCTCAGTACCAAAAGAAGCGATGGCCAAGTCAGGCCCAGATGGAAGGATGGTTCCCAACTCGAAGTTGGAGAACAGTTACTCGTCGGAAAATCGACCGACTTCGTGATCACTGACACCAATACGGGCACGACCGTCGGGGCAACTTCGTCAACTCGAGACCGTAGGTGGTATGCGGATACAGACGCCGGATTGTTGACCGGATCCAGGCGAGGTGTGCAGGTGTGTCTTGCAACCCTCCCCTATGAAAGGACACGAAGTGTTGGGTCGGCGGCTGTCTTGGGTTTGCCGGCCGGACTTATTCCTCGGTCGCGTCGTCGAGTACTCGTACACATCCGTTCACGATGATAATTTGCTCGGGCGGCGTTCCGAGCGCCGAGGTGAGCACGGGTTGAAAGGTGTCGCCGAGAGGACGGCAGCGGTTTGCCGCGATGGGAGCCTAGTCTAAAGAACAAACGCCCCAGGGGACCAATAGATCCCTGTCTAGGCTCGTTTCGCAGATGGACGACGCATCGACTGTGGGCATCCTCCTGCTGAACAGATCAACGCAAGGTGCGCTCCCGCCGCTACCATCGTCGCAAGGGCCCCCGCCGGCTCCGTTGCCGGTCACGACAGAGCCCCTTCGGAGTCGGATCTTCTTCAATCCACCTATGAATACGCCATAGCCATTGTTGTTAGTGACGGTGGTTTCGATGAGCTTGGCACCCGTCGAGCTTACACCTCGTACGCCATCTCTGGCGTTGCCGCTGATAACGGACTTTTGAATCTTGATTACGTTACCAGTGTTGGCGACACCGTCGCGTCCATTGTTGGTAATCAAAGAGTTTACAATTTTTCTTGCGCTCGAAATCCCGTCGCCGAGGTTGCCGGTGACAGTCAAGTCGCTCACTATTCCCCCTCCGGCGTCGACTGCACCCACGTTGCAGTTGGCGAGGCCACCGTTGGTCACGGTGCCGGGCCCGATTACCTTGCATCGACGGAGGCAGTCGATCACCGCGTTCTGGCAGCCGAGTGCAACAAGATTTGGATTTCCTGTTACCGTGAATCCGTTTAACTTCAGGCGTCCGCGTTCCACGGTGATGGCTCGTCCATCGTATGTTGTGCAGTCGAGATTCGCCGCAAGCTCGGCTCGCCCCTTGACGACCTGTCCACATTGAGTAATGACCGTCGTTCCGGCCAGGGCGGCCAACGGTAGGAAAAGACAGATCAAAGACAAACAGAGAACGCGCCAGACTCTACACATGAGGTCGTTTCTCTCGGCTACGGGGCCGAATCTATGGGAAGTATCGCTCCCTGAGCTTCTTCTGTCAATGGGTATGCGCTGCCAGCCCGTAGTGCGGCGATGGCACGGGCCGTCGCAGTCTTTACTATCCGATCGGCGCGAGCGGAAGGGCATATAAGCACCCCACGCCGGCTAGGTGTCGGGTTTGGCCATTATGTTATCTCCGTGGGGGTCGCACATGCAGCCGAAGGCAGCCGCAGTGCCGGCCCGGTAATACAAGCTTTTTCGGGGGTAAAGGCCGTGCAGAGGGCGCACGAGGGCACTTGCCGGGAATCGCGGCTGGTTTGATCAGCTGTAGTGATCAGTGCTCGGGAAAAAGATGGGGATGCGAACTCTCTGCCGGCGGCGCTCTCGTGCCATCAAGGTAGATCGAGAACCGAGCGATGGTTGTCGCATTGGTGATTGCCGCTGGCCGCGCTCGCTTGCGTTGGCTAGGAAGGCGTCGAGGTGCTCGAACACGGCCTGGTGAACAACGGTGGCCCGCGGCGCGGCCTACCTCTTGATCGCCAACTGCCTCTCGGCCCAGCCCACGTCTCGGCCCAGCCCACGTCTGATCAACATCAACTCGAGCACGGATCAGCGCCTGTAGGCGGCGTTTTCCCGCAGCCTGCTAGGTTGTCAAGACGATCTTGCCGAAGTTCTCGTTGGCTTCCATCGCCCGGTGGGCTTCGACGGCCTCGGCCATGGGGAGCACGCGGTCTACGATGGGGTGGATTCGGCCCGAGGCCAGGTGAGGGAGCACGCTTTTCTCGAAGGCGCGCGTGGCCAGGCACTTCTCTTCCAGAGAGCGGGCGCGCAGCAAGGTGCCGCGGATCTGCAGGCGTT
>JAZDCZ010000129.1:0-2339 GCA_036679605.1 Gemmatimonadota bacterium | reverse complement strand
ACAAGCCAGAACTGGATTGGCGCAGGCGGCTGCACGCTAAACGAGGCTACGTTTGTTCCGCCGCCACCGCACGAAGTGGCGCACCATCTGGCTGAACTGGAACGGTTTCTTCACACTGACTCCGAACTTCCTCTGCTGGTCAAGATTGGTCTCGCCCATGCTCAATTCGAGACGATCCATCCTTTTCTCGACGGCAACGGCCGCATTGGACGGTTGCTCATCACCTTCCTGCTGTGCGAACAAAAGGTGTTGGTCAAGCCGGTCCTCTACCTCTCCCACTACTTCAAGCGAAACTTACAGGCCTATTACGACGCCCTGCAAAATGTGCGCGACACAGGGGCCTGGGAGCACTGGATCGCCTTTTTTTTGCAGGGTGTGTTCGAAGTGAGCGGGGAGGCTACCGAGACGGCGCGGCGCATTCTCCTACTCCGGGAAGAACATCGCCGCATAATCACCGAAGGCTTTGGTCGTGCCGCCGGGAACGGCCATCGTGTGCTCGAACATCTTTACGAACACCCGATCGTTGCGGTAAAAGAAGTTCAGGACCTGATTGGGACAAGTTTCCAGGCTGCCAACGTACTGGTATCGCGAATGGTCCGTTGCGGCATCTTGCACGAGTTCACCGGCCGAGCTCGCAACCGGAAGTTTATGCATCAAAGTTACATCCGGTTGTTCCACGACTCTGAGCCGAGGCGCGACCCCACCGTCAGATGCACATAGCCGAGAGCTGTCAGCTCCCAGAGGAACCGTGCGCATAGGTCGGTGATTGCAAGGGGTCTCTCCGGCTTCGCATAGTGTCTCCTCGTTCTCGTAACAACGGTGCAACAATGGTACGTCGTGTTCGGACAACTTCAGGCGTACACGATACAACTGAACTGTCTAGGGAAATCAACGAATGTATGACTCAGGCACACTCTGGCAATCGCCAGCATTGTCGCAAAGTGGAACTCCGGCCTCCCCAGCCGTCCGATAGAGCCATGCCGGTACCTGTGCGCGATGCTTCTACGATTCTTCCTTTGCGTGACGGCCACGCGGGTCTCGAAGTGTTCATGGTCAAGCGAAGCTCGCGCATGGGTTTTCTCGGTGGCGCGCACGTCTTCCCCGGTGGTGCTGTAGACCCCTCGGATGCGACACCAGAGGCGGAATCGGTTCTCGGGCGTTTCAGCGCTGCTCGTGCCCGTGAACTTCTGAGTCTCGATGAGGGAACTCGAGCGCTCGGCTACGTGGTGGCCGGTATTCGCGAGCTCTACGAGGAAGCAGGGATCCTGCTTGCAAGAGACGGCAGCGGCGAATGGGTGGTGCTGGATAACAAGTCAGACCGGGCCGAGCGGTTGGCGGCCTTACGCCCCCGGCTCGCCGCAGGAGAAGTTTCTTTTGTTACGATGTTGCTACAAGAAGCGTTGACGGTCGCAGCCGACTCGCTTCGATACTTTGCGCATTGGATCACCCCGGAAACGGAATCGAAACGTTTCGATACGCGATTCTTCCTCGCCCCAGCGCCACCTCGCCAGTCGGCGACGCATGACTGCGCAGAATCTAGCGAAGGCGAGTGGATATCTCCCGCCGAGGCTTTGGACCGCTACTGGCGACGGGAAATCGAACTGGTACCACCGACTATTTGCTCGCTCGACGTGCTCGCCGTTTACGGCACCGTTGCCGAGGCCATGCAGGCGGCGGCCGAATTGGAAGTCGAGGAAGTCTTGCCGAAAATTTCCCTGGAGGACGGCCGCGTCGCCATACTGTACCCGGGCGATCCAGACTACGCCGTGGGACAGGCCCGCGGAGAAGATCGGGGGCGTCTGCTCAAGCGCCTGGTTCTTCGTGACGGTCTATGGATAAAGCCTGAAAAATCATAGAGTTATACGCTGGGTCTGTGTTTTCATGCGGTCTGCGCCTGTCTGCGCGCGGGCCCCGACCGGTCCGGAAGATGCCCTACCGGCGACATAATATTTACCGTTAGCCGTACCGCCTCATGTAGAATGGTCGCCAGAACCGTGAAGTATCGATGGTCGGCCATAGCTGAGCTCTGCGAGGAGCTGGAGACACTTTCGGGTCGCGAAGTAGCCTGCTGGGTCGAGCAAGCTGCGGGCGACGTAGTTGCCGGATGGCGTCCCGACAACGCCGTCGGCGTCAAGTCGGCCAACGTCAATGCCCCGTCGGGAAAGATTAGTGCCTGCGCGGTCGGCGCCGACGCCGAGCATTGGGCGCGCTTTCTTGCCGAGCGTTGCCGCTGCGAACTTTCGACCCAGAACACCATTCGCGACATGGCTGAGGCCGCAGCCGGCCAATGGCGTCGTACCAATGCTCTTTTGGAAATGCTCGAGAGCGCGGCCTTGCAA
>JAZDCZ010000128.1:0-2767 GCA_036679605.1 Gemmatimonadota bacterium | reverse complement strand
CTGTCAACTCGAGTCTCGCTAATCCTACCTATACCCGTCTCGCGACCGCCCGCTGTCGTGGGCAAACAACACCAGCGCTACCGGGAGCGTCAACGACAGGGGCGTCATTCTATAGTTCAACTGTCCCACTTTAGGGTCGCTCTCTCCCTCCGGACGCTGACAAGAAAGTTTGTGTTTGAGCGCTCGTGAGAAAATGAAGGATGGCCGCCCCTCAACACGAGATGCTGTCAAAGCCGAGGGATCCGATTCTGACAAGGTCCGGTAGGGCGCTTACTTCTTGCCGCAACGGAACCTTGGCGTACCGGATAGGGAAAATCCCGGGTCGATCGGGGGAAGCAGCCGGCATGCGCCATACAATTCGCAGTTCTGACTACCTCGACAATCCTCTTCTCGAAATGGCTCGCATCTATCACCAACCAGTGAACATGCACCGTGCCACTGGCAGACTTGACTAGCCCGACAGTCTGCATCCCTGGTCGGCATGCATTTGCCGTCGACAGCCGAGAATGCCCCACGGAGTTTGCCCACTTGGCTAGCCCAACAGTCGGCATCCTTGGTCGCCTCGCATTCGCCGCCAACGGCCGAGCACTGACCGGACGACTTGCAAGTCAGGCTCACCCGACAGTCGCTGTCCTTGGTTGCCCTGCACTTACCGTCGAGAGCAAAGCATAGGCCGGCTGACTGGCACCCCCCGCTGGCCCGGCACTCGGAATCCTTGGCTGCCTGACATTGCCCGCGAACTGCCCGGCACAATCCATTCTCACCGCATATCGATCTCGCATGCCGACAATCCTCGTCCTTGGTTGCCTGACATTTGCCGTCAACGGCGGCACATCGCCCGTACGATTCGCAGACCACACTGGATCGACAGTCCTCGTCTCTTGTTGCCTTGCACTCACCGTCGACGGCTGTGCACAGGCCCTGCGGCCTGCAGTAGAACCCTGTCCGGCACTTCCGGACCTGCTGGCAACGCCCATCGATGGCTGCGCATCGGTCAAGAGCTTTGCAGTACACGCTAGCCCGACAATCCTCGTCTCCCGTCGGCCGGCAGGCGCCATCCACGAATGAGCATGCGCCGTATTCCGCGCACCCTGCGCATTCCCGACAATCCGCGTCCTTGGCCGGCGCACATGCTCCGGCTACCGCAGAGCATTGGCAAAACTTCCGGCAGCCAATGCTCGCCCTGCAGTCCTCGTCCCTGGCCGCTCGGCATTCTCCACCACTGGCCGTGCACCGGCCATATACACCACAAAGCCCGGTAGCTCGACAATCCGCACCCTTGGTCGCCTTGCACTCACCGTCGACAAGCGAGCACAGGCCGGAGCTGCCACACGCCGTTTTGCTGGCGCGACAGTCCTCGTCCTTGGTCGGCCTGCACGCACCCTCGACGGCGGTGCAGCGGCCATCTTGCGCGCAGGTTGCGGCGGCTCGACAGTCCTCGTCTCTGGTGGCCTCGCACTCACCATCGACGGCCGTGCACAGGCCGAATACGACGCAACGCCTGCTCGCGCGGCAGTCCTCGTCCCTGGTTGCTTTACATTCACCATCAACGGGCCGGCACCTGCCATAGTCTTCACAGCCCCCTCTGGCCCAGCGGCAGTCCGCCTCCGTAGCCGCCCTACATTGGCCATTTACAGCTGAACATCGCCCATACCGCCGGCAGCTCGCACTGACCCGGCAGTTCTCGTCGCGGGAGGCCTGGCACCTCCCGTCAATAAACGAACACGCACCATTTTGTGAGCAGTCCTGACCCCGGCGACACCGTAACTTTGCGGTTGCACGGGTGACATCTTGCTCAGAGACACACGTATCGGCATCAAGGTATTTTTTTAGCTGATCAAACGGGTACCCACCCCGCTTCGGCCAAGGCCGAGCTTGCGAGAAACATAGGAGGCCCGTCTTGCAGCTCGTGTCATCCGCACACCGATCTCCCCACTCGCCACCGAGGGCAAGGGATGATGAAAGAGACACAACGACCAGCACAAATAGAAAGCTTCGTCTTCGCAGTGCCCTAGTTCTCCTCTGTTGGTGTCGCCAGTCTCAAAGCTCTACTTTTCATGCTCCCTTGCCTGCTCTAATGCTAGATCCCGGTAGGGCACTGTCATATATGGACCGTGCGCAAACCAACGCGCCGCGCCTCGACAACGGCTCGTCTGATTCTAGACGCACGTCACCTCCTGCCAATCACTGAACGCACGCGCTCTCAGCAGCCGGGCGTTGGCAGCGTGCAGCATGTGACGGCCAACTCGAAACAGGTTTTGGATCACTCCGTGCACCGATAAGAACCGCTGGCCACGAATGGTGATGAAAACCTCGTCTAGATGCCAGGTATCGCCGAGCCGGCCTTGCCGCTTCTTCAGCCTAGCTGCGTAGCCCGGGCCGAATTTTCCACACCATTGGCGTATTGTCTCAAAGGAAACGACAATTCCTCGCTTTGCCAGGAGATCTTCGACATCGCGGAAGCTTAGGGAGAATCGATAATAGAGCCACACGGCGTGGCTGATGATCTCAGAGGGAAATCGATATCCTTTGGATAACAGCGCTGAGTTGTTCATCGCCGTAGTCTGCCGATCACCGGCACAATGCCGAGAGGGCGGCGGGCTGAAACCACTCCGCGGTTGAGAGCGCGAGTGGCGAGAGTTATCGCAGCGTGCGCGTGCGCCGGTCTTTCCAGCGTTTCCTCAGATAGGCTGGGATGTCGATGGCGCGGTCGTCTTCATCGCTCGTCACATCCTCGAAGGTGAACTCTTCGCCTTCGCCGGTGGGT
>JAZDCZ010000127.1:0-2223 GCA_036679605.1 Gemmatimonadota bacterium | reverse complement strand
CCGGCCAGGCGTTCGATCTCCGAACTCACACCCCCGATGATCTCGGCCATCGACACCGGAAGCTCGACGGTCACACGACCGCTGAGGGCATCTGCGGCATCGATCATCCGCGCCTCACCCGGGCTCCGGGCTGTGCACCGGCTCGATTTCTTCGTTCGCTTCGAGTGTCAGCGATCACTCAAACCCAACCACTAGCGATCACTTCAAAACCAGCCACTTTACGGAGGCAGGGTTGCCCTTGCTACGCTTTGGGCCTGATTACTTCAGGTCTGGAGGCTATGCATGGCAAACGTACTAGCGGCAGATCGCCGCGGAGCTGGGGATCGATCGGAGTACCGTCAAGCGGTATATCGATCGCCAACTCGCTGAGAACATCCCCAAGCGGGCCGCAGGTTCAAAACCAACCATTCCGATCACCGGGTCCGAGGATCCAAAACCAACCATTCTGATTCCCGGGTCCGAGGATGCTCTGACCGGTTCCGGGCAGGCAAAACCAACCATTTCGATGGCCGGGTCCACCGGGCGGCAGAGCCAGTGCCAACCGCACGAAGAGATCATCAAGGCCGGTCTCGATCGAGGCCTATCAGCCCAGCGCATCTGGCAGGACCTCCAATCCGATTACGACTTTGACGGAAGCTGCCAGTCGGTCCGAAGGTTCGTTCGCAAGCTGGGAACCGCATGCCCCGTCCCATTCCGAAGGATGGAGTGCATGCCCGGCGAAG
Source organism: Gemmatimonadota bacterium (assembly GCA_036679605.1). Taxonomy (GTDB): domain Bacteria; phylum Gemmatimonadota; class Gemmatimonadetes; order Gemmatimonadales; family GWC2-71-9; genus JAZDCZ01. The sequence goes on along the minus strand of JAZDCZ010000127.1, from coordinate 1,501 downwards.
AAGCCCAGATCGACTTCGGCACCGGGGCACCGATCATCATGCCCGACGGCAAGCGTAGACGAACGCATGTTCTTCGCGTCGTCCTGAGCCACTCGCGCAAGGCGTACAGCGAGGTGGTCTTCCGCCAGACGACGGAGCAGTTCATCCGTGGCATCGAGAACGCGTTCTATCACTTCCGTGGCGTTCCCAAAACGCTGGTGGTAGACAACCTCAAGGCTGCGGTGATCCAGCCGGATCATTACGATCCGGATCTCAACCCGAAGATTCGGTCCTTCGCCGATCATTACGGCACCGTCGTCTTGCCCACCAAATCCTACACACCGCGTCACAAGGGCAAGGTCGAACGCGGGGTGGCCTACGTTCAGGACAACGCCTTGAAGGGCAAGCAATTCTCCAGCCTTCAAGCGCAGAACGACCACCTTCTGAACTGGGAGCGAAGCATCGCGGATACCCGCATCCACGGTACCACCCGCAAGCAAGTCAAAAAGACCTTTGAGGAAGTAGAACGACCTGCGCTATTGCCCCTGCCCGTTGAACGGTTCCCGTTCTTTACGGAAGTCAAGCGGAAGGTCCATCGAGACGGGCATATCGAGGTGGACAAATCTTACTACTCGACACCGCCGGAATACCTAACCCATCAGGTATGGGTTCGATGGAACAGCCGCACGGTCCGCATCTTCAATTTGCGCATGGAGCAGATCGCATTCCACGTCAAACACGAACCTGGGCGGTTCAGCACGCAACCGCAGCATATTCCAGCCATCAAGCGATCAGGCGTTGAGAAAGGGGCCGCCTTCCTGCTTAACAAGGCATCCCTGATCGGCCGGCAGGTAGGCCTGTGGGCTGCGGACATGATCAGCGATCGCGGCGTGGAAGGGGTTCGCGTGTTGCAGGGGTTGCTCAACCTGTCCCACCGACACAGTGCAGATGCGATCGAGCAAGCCTGCGAGATCGCTCGCGGCCACGGCAGCTATCGGCTGAGGACGATTCGTCAACTCATCCGCCGCGGCGGTGATTGCCAACAGCAGTTCGAGTTCATTGAGGCGCATGACATCATCCGCCCCTTGAGCGATTACGGAGACTTTATCCATGAAGCCTTCCATCACACGAACACCAACCATAAGGAACAACGAGCATGAATGACGCGATGCAGAAGACGCTGAGGGCGTTGCGACTGTCCGGCCTGGCCCAAACGCTGGAGGTTCGCTTACAGGAGGCGGCGGGGAACGGTCTCAACCATCTGGAATTCCTGGAGTTGGTTCTTCAGGATGAGCTGGCCGTCCGTGCCGATCGGCGTAGAGCGCGGAGAATACAAGCGGCCTCGTTCAGGGACGCCAAGACGCTGGAAGATTTCGATTTTACGTTCAACAGCTCGATCAAGAAGAAACAGATCTTTGAGTTGGCCACCTGCAAGTTCATCGATCAGCATCGCGATGCGCTGCTGCTTGGTCCGCCGGGAACGGGCAAGAGTCATCTGGTTCAAGCGATCGGTTACCAGGCG
>JAZDCZ010000126.1:0-6809 GCA_036679605.1 Gemmatimonadota bacterium | reverse complement strand
TGGAAGCTGGCTTGGCGGATTGATGAAGAGGTGCGGGGATTGGCGGATCGAATACGCTCGCTGCTGGATGCGGGATGGGAAGAAATACGGATCGTGACCGACCACGGCTGGCTATTGCTGCCCGGCGGGATGCCGAAGGTGCAGATGCCAGCCTATTTGGCGGAGGCACGCTGGGGTCGCTGCGCCGTGTTGAAAGATCAGTCGTCAGTGAAGGTGCCTACGATGATGTGGCATTGGTCGCCGAATGTGCGTATTGCGATGGCACCAGGCATCTCGTGCTTTCGCGCGTCTTTGGACTACGCCCACGGGAGCTTGAGTGTTCAGGAGTGCCTAATCCCGGAGTTCACCGTGCGTGCGGGGAAAGCGGCGCGTCCAAAGGCTTCAATCAAGTCGGTCAAGTGGGTTGGGCTGCGATGCCGTGTTCAGGTTGTGGGTGTGATGGCCGGACTGATGGCGGACATTCGCACGAAACCCGCTGATGCATCGACATCACTCGCGGAGGCCAAGGCGGTGGGTAAGGACGGCTCGGTGGCGCTGCTTGTCGGAGATGATTCTCTGGAAGGTACGGCGGCAGCGGTGGTGCTGGTGACAAACGACGGCAGGACGATAGCTAAACAGTCCACGATGGTGGGCGGATGAGGATAGACGATGGAGCTTGACGCACTAGATGATTTGTCGGCCAAGGGATTCGACGGGTACATCGTTCGGAAGGACTTGGTACGCCAGTTCAAGGGGCAGTACCCCGTACCCACCTATGTCTGCGAGTTCCTGCTCGGTCGCTACTGCGCGAGCATCGACCCGGTGGAGATCGAGGAAGGGTTGAAGGTCGTCTCGCGGCAGCTTTCGGATCGTGCTGTTCGAGCCGGGGAAGAGGAACTGTTCAAGTCGCGGTCGCGTGAGCAGGGTTCGGTGAAAATCATCGACATTATCAAGGCGCGTCTCGATGCGAAGTCGGACTCGTACCTTGCTGAGCTTCCGAGCTTATCGTTGAACGACGCACGCATTTCATCGGAACTTGTGCATGAGCATGAGCGGATGCTCACCGGAGGGTTCTACGCTGAGGTCACGCTGGTCTACGACGCGGCCATCGCACAGGAGAAGAGTGGGAGGCCGTTCGGCGTTGAGGCGCTCCGGCCAATCCAGTTGTCAAAGCGCGAAGTGCTGGACTCGCTTGCGCAGGGTCGCGCGATGTTCACGACCGAGGAGTGGAAGAAGTTTCTGATCCGCAGCATCGGTCTGGAACCGGATGCGCTGTCGGAGCGCACACAGAATATCGTGCTGCTACGCATGGTGCCGTTTGTCGAACGCAATTACAACATGGTCGAGCTTGGGCCAGCAGGAACAGGTAAGAGCCATCTCTTTCAGCAGGTTTCACCCTATTCGCATCTGATCTCCGGCGGCAAGGCAAGCGTCGCCCGAATGTTTGTGAACAACTCCACCGGGCAGCGCGGGCTGGTGTGCCAATACGATGTCGTGTGCTTCGATGAGATTGGGGGCGTGTCCTTCGATCAGAAGGATGGCGTCAACATCATGCAGGGGTACATGGAGTCAGGCGAGTTCAGCCGGGGCAAGGAGAGCATTCGCGCTGACGGCGGTATCGTGATGGTGGGCAACTTCGATGTGGATGTTGTTCATCAGCAGCGGATAGGCCACTTGTTTGGCCCGTTTCCGCCGGAGATGCGAGAACGAACGCCCTTCATGGATCGCATCCATGCGTACCTGCCGGGCTGGGACATCCCGAAGATGAACGAGGAACTGTTCACCGATCACTTCGGCTTGGTCAGCGACTTCCTTGCCGAGTGTTGGAATCGGCTTCGGAATCAGAGCCGGGTCTCCGTGCTTCAAGACCGCGTGTTCTTCGGCGGAGCGTTGAGTGGTCGAGACACGACGGGCGTGCAGAAGACGATCAGCGGGTTGCTCAAGCTACTCTACCCCGACCCGGAAATGCCCGTGGACGACGAAGATTTGGAATGGGCGGTGCGGCTGGCGCTTGAGTGCCGCCGCCGCGTGAAGGAGCAGCAGAAGCGGATCGGGTCTGCCGAGTTTCGCAACACGCATTTCAGCTACCAAATCGGCCACGATGGCGTAGAGAAGTTCGTGGTGACGCCGGAACTCCAGAGCGATGACAGCATCGGCACCGATCCGCTTCCACCGGGGCAGGTGTGGGCGATCAGTCCGGGCGGTCAGGACGAGAACCCCGGTCTCTACCGCATTGATATTACTGAGGGGCCGGGTTCGGGCGTGAAGATTCTGAATCAGCCCACGCCCAAGCCGTTCAAGGAGAGCATGGACTTCGGTGTGCAGAATCTTTACGCACGCGCGAAGGAGCTTGTCGGCGACCGCGATCCAAGGGCGCACGAGTTCACCGTGCAGCTTCGCGCGTTCGATTCCTCACGCTCCGGCACGGCGGTGGGTCTCCCCGCCTTGCTAGCGCTGTGCGGTTCGCTTCTCGAAAAGAACATGAAGGGCGGACTGATCGCCGTGGGCGGTCTCAATCTCGGCGGCACCATCGAGCAGGTCTACAACGCCGTGGGTGTGGCCGAACTCGCCATCGACAAAGGGGCGACGATGCTGCTGATGCCCGTATCGTCCCGGCGACAGTTGTTCGAGCTTCCCGACGACATGGCAACCAAGATTGATGTGCAGTTCTACGCTGATGCGCGCGAGGCGCTCATCAAGGCGCTGTGTGAGTAAGCAGGGGAACAGGATGTTGGCGTCTTGTTCGCCCCCTAAGTGATAAGAGTACGATGCAATGACCGACCTTCCTAACATCTTCGATGTGTACGAACGAAAGGCGCGGGCGTATCCGGCGCTGATCCTCGTCAGCCCGACAATCGTTGCATGCATCGCCACCTTCCCGGTTGCCTCGAATCAGGGATACTTGGGGAACAGCATTACGGCGGCTGTCGTCGTCGCTGGCTTCTATGTGCTGATCCAAGCCGCACGACACGCAGGGCGTCGCGTCGAAAAAAGACTTTGGGATGACTGGGACGGGCCACCTTCCACGCGCCTCGTACTGTGGTCGGACAAGACCCTAGGTGATGATTGGAAGGTAACCGCCCATGACGCTGTTGAGGCGGCGCTTTCGATCAAGTTGCTATCCCGCAATGAAGAAGAGAAGGATGGTAACCGAGCAAGGAAGTTGATCGCCGACGCCTTCATGCAGGTCAGAACCATCCTCGATTTGGAATCGCCCAAGGGGAAATGCGAAATCCACAACGCCGAGTACGGCTTCGCACGCAACCTGTTGGGAGGATGCCCAATTGGCATGGGGGTAGCAGGGGTTTCGGCGATTTGGTGCCTCGTTTATTGGTGGGTGAAAAAAACTGCATCACCCGGTTGGGGTGCGTTTGTCTGCCTCCTACTACTCATCGGTTTCGGATTGGCCAAGCGTTTCTGGTTGCCTTCGCTCGCCAAGTTGACTGCCGACCGCTACGCCGAAAAAGCGTGGGCAACCTTCATAGAGTTGAAGCGCTTCACCAAGACGGTGGGCAAGGAGGCAACCGGATGAGCAAGCAGTGGCCGTCAAGTCAGTTCTGCTTCTGTTGGATATTCAATGTGGGGCGCGGTTCGTCCGCATTCGTCAGGACGCCCAGCAACCACGGCATCTTGGTCGATTGCGGCTACGAGGGTGATCCGATCCTGCCCCACATCGAAGTGGAAATCTTACCGCACCTCAAGGACGCTGGTGAGGAGCGCAAGATCGCACAGTCCGTCCTCAGCCATCCGCATCTCGACCACATCCGTGACATCGACAGACTGATGAAGCTAAACCCGTCTCTGCACACTTGCCCGAACGACAAAGACCCCATCGACGGGTGGCCGGACGAGCGAGTCAACTGGGACTTGGTGGACAACGCCGAGGACGAGGAAGACCTGATCGGCAAGTACCGCGCGGCGTACAAAGAGCGCAGCCTTCCGCTGCGAGTCTTTGACTTCGGCGATGTTGTCTCGAATTTCGCCTACTCTCTCTTCTACATTCGACCGCCAGTTTCCGAGGATCGATTGCCGAAGGCGGACTACACGAACAACCTGAGTGTCTTCTCTCAGATTCAATACGGCGGCAGCAACCTGTTCATCGGTGGCGACATCATGGCGTCGGGCATGAAGCATGTCCTCGCAGAAGGTTCCGAGGTGCGCGTTACGGGCGACGGTATACACACGGACGCCGCTGACCGTACCTCTGACCGCGTGCTGTTCCGCAAGTGGGCGAAAGCCGGATATTCGATCTTTGTGGCTCCACATCACGGGCTGAAATCCGCATACTCGCAGGAACTCTTCGACCACCTACGCGACAACAATGCTACGATCAAGCTCAATGTGATCTCCGAGAAGTCGAACACGGGGGATGGTCAGGGCGACATCCACCCGGCGTACCAGAAGAAATCGGATGTGGTACAGGGGCGCTCCGTTCTGCTTCGCGTCGAGACCGATGACGGCGAGTGGGATATCAAATCCGAGGAACGGTGTAGCCTCACAACACGATCGGATGGTCATGTTCTCGTGGCCATGTATCGCACGGCCAAGCCGAAGGTTGTGGCGTGCAAGGACTTGACATGGATTCTCCGGCATGGGCCGGACTTTTTGTTGCAGGCGTGAATGGATATGGTTCTAAAGGTCTTCGATGTAGCGCACGGTTCAGCCAACTTTCTGGTCTCGCCGACAGGCAGGACGGAGTTGGTCGATCTGGGCGCTCGCGCGGACTGGTCACCACTTCTTCACATCCACAGCAGCTACATATCGCATGGGTCGCAGCTTGATCGACTCGTCCTGACGCACCATCACGGCGACCACCTCGACGATGTCTACAACCTGCCGAACAGGATGCCGAGTCTCGTTGTTCGGCGCGGTCTGAACGGAATGTACGCACAAGCCTGCCGTAAGAGCAATTCTTCGGGAGGCCAACAGAAGGCCGAATACTTCGACAGCCTGTTTGAAGGATACTTCTATGAGAACCCGGCGATCCAGACGGTGGAAGCGTGGGGCATTGCGATCTCCGGTTGGATGTTGACGGAGCAACAGGCCAATGCTGTGACAGGCACATCGAACTCGATGGCCAACTGTTGCAGCATAGTACGGCTGTACGACCACAACGGCACGAAGTTCCTTCTATGCGGCGACATGCGGAGCGCGGTTCAGGGCGTCAATGTTCTCGTTGCTCCTCATCACGGTCATCGTTCCGGTTTCTCGACCGAACTGATGCGTGCGATCGGTGGGCCGGAGATTGTCGTCGCCTCCATGATGTCAGGAGATGAGCATGTGGACAGCCGTTACTCGGATTCCGATTGGGTGCGCGGTGTGAATTGGCCAGACAGTAGGGTAACGCGGTTGTTGACGACCCGAACCAACGGTGCCATCACCGTCGCGTCTCAAGGGCAAGGCTACTTTCAGATAACTGTGAACCAGAGGTAACGACCGTATGCTCAAGAGACTCATCGAAGTAGCCTTGCTGCCACGAGATGTGTCGGCGCGAACGGCTGGCGCGAAGATGTGCCGGAGAATCGGGAAGGCAGGATGCTAGAACAATGAGCAAGACAAACAAGAACGACCGTCGGCGCGGCAAGCGGGGCGCGCACGGCTAGTGAGAAAGCGCAGGAACTGGCCTATCAGGCGATGGATTCGGACAACATCAACACCGCTGTCGAGTTGGCGATGCAGGCGGTCGAGTTGGATCGTCGTTGCGTGGACGCGCTGGTCATCCTCGCGCACGGCGGGTCGAAGTCTGATGATGAACTGATCGAAAACCTAGAGAAGACCGCATGGATTGGCGAGCAGGCTCTGGGCGAAGACTTCTTCGAGGAGAACCGTGGCCACTTCTGGGGCATCATCGAAACGCGACCGTACGGGTCGCACCGACGAGGCGATCGCGCACTACGAGGCGATGCTCGAACTCAACCCCAATGACAATCAAGGCATCCGCGAAGTGCTGTTGGCGATCTACCTGACGCGCGCCGACCTCGACGGCGCAAGACGACTGTTCGATCGGTACGAGAAAGACGGCAGCGCCGCATTCCGATGGTCTCGCATTCTCGAACGGCACATCTCCGGCGACGAGGCCAAGGCGGTGACACTGCTCGCCGAGGCGAGGAAGGACAACGCCTTCGTGGAGCCGTACCTGACCGGGGCGAAGCGATTGCCGCGATCGCTGCCGGAATACTACTCGCCGGGGGAGGAATCCGAGGCCAAGCATGTTGCCGTTGGCCTGCGCCCAGCGTGGCAGAGGCATCGGGCGTCCGTGGCATGGTTGAAGGCGCAGGCATGAACAATCAACTTGCCCACTTTAGGAAAGCCAAGCGGGAGCTGGCACTCGTCACGCGCATAGATGAGGTCAAGGAGATAAGAGACAAGGCGGAGGCGCTGCGCGCGTATGCCAAACAGGCGGGCGAATCGCTGGAGATGCAGAACAATTGCGCGGAGATCAAGATTAGGGCTGAGCGGCGAGCGGGAGAGTTGCTGCGGGAGACAGACAAGAACGGGGGCGGGAGGCCTAAGAAAACCAGTAACACGATGTTGGCTCAGTAAAGTTCGATAACAAGCATGTATTGAATGTGATTCTTAACTTCGAGTAGATTTCACGCAAGTGTGGCATGACTCTTCCGCAGGATTTGTGGTGGACGGCGCAAGGCCTCGCCACGAATACCGAACACTCTTACGCCGTCGGCGACATCTTCAATCGTCGTCAGACGGTGGCAGCGAGCGGCCCGCGCTGGTCGGTGAGACCCCTGTTCGCGGCCATGCCCCGCGCCCGCGTCCCTGAATCCTTTGGCCGCAGACTCACGCTGCTGGTCAGTCCAATCCTGCATCTGTTC
>JAZDCZ010000125.1:0-2102 GCA_036679605.1 Gemmatimonadota bacterium | reverse complement strand
ACATCGACAAAGTCGAGATCGTCTATTACCCCGAAGCCGGTAGCCTCACCGAACAGTTACTCAATCTCGGCGCTGTTGGTACACAAACACTCCTACCGCGCGCATTGGACCGGATAGCGGAGTCGGCTGCTTACCTGACACTACGCCCGGGCCTGTATACCCTGATCCCATCGCTGCCGAGCATTCGCTGACAAACGTTCACTGGACAGTAGCCTGGACGCGCGCGAATAGCCCGGTCGTAAGGTTCAGCCGATCGGACTGAATAACCCGGGTTAACGGCGGCCGACAGCCGTGCAAGCCAGTTCCTTGTAGCGCTTACGATCGAAACCGAAGACGTATTCGGATCCGACTACCAACAGGGGTCGCTTGAGCAAATTGACTTCCTCGAGCAAGAGTTCCAGAGCCTCGGACTTTGACAGCTTCGAGCCGGCCAGGTCCAGATTACGATACGGCGTGCTGCGCGGGTTGATAAACTCTTCGACCTTGCGTCGACCAAAAAGTGTTTTTAGTTCGGCGGCGCTGAACGGATGCTTGCCGTAGTCGCGCCAATCAAACTCCGCGCCGAGTTTCAAAAGATAAGACTTGGCGTCTCGACAAGTCGTACAGGTGGATTTTCCGTAAAGTCTCATCAGTTTTCCCCTTTGATCGGAACGCCGGCCTTGTTCTGAATCCGTTGTAGGTTTTCCTCCACCGCGCCGCGGTCGCCACGACCGAGTCCGCCTACGAACTGTTCGGCCAGTGCACGCATGAGAGCGCCTTCGGATTCGCCGAGTTCGTCGCCAAGAGCGGCCAAGCGGGCCATCGCCTGGCCGATGCCCAAGATCGCCTCTTGACGGTTGCCCTTGTCCCGTTCGCTGACCGCACGAACCAGTTCACCGCGTACCCTCTCAATCTGAGGAGCCACCTGCGGCCCGAGTACGGTGGCGAGCTCGTCGAGCCCGCCCACCAACCCTTCGATGGCCCAACGTCTGTCGCCGTCGTCGACACCCACGAGTATCTACTCTTTGTCGGAATCAGAGCTCGCGCAAACGCATCGACCTGTGCTAGCTTCGAAGATCATGATCCTCCACGGGCCAGACCCTTCAGTACACGCCAAGCGCCGGAAAACGTTGAGCAAGCAGCTCGAGCGAGCGGTGCTGTTCATTCCTGCCGTAGCCGAGGCCGTATATTCCAATGACGTGCATTACGTCTACCGGCCCGACACCAACACGCGCTATCTGTGCGGTATAGAAGAACCTGCAGCGCTAATGTTGAGCCGCACGGGTGGTGACGTCGACGGCTTTTCTCTTTTTGTCAGACCGCGTGATCACGAAAGCGAGACCTGGACAGGCCAACGTATCGGCATAGAAGGCGCGTGTGAGGTCTACGGCGCCCAGCACGCCTACCCCGAAGCCGAGGCTTTCAAGATCTTGCAGCGAGTACTGAAAAAGGCACAAACCCTCTATACCGCGCCGGCTCGCGACCCACGGATCAACGCGCGTATAACAGAGATCGTACAGGCCGTAAACGCCGAGCGTCCGCGTGAAGGAGGCCTGCCGTTGGTGGTCACCGACGTTTCGGTTTTGCTTGGCTCGATGCGAATACGCAAAGACCCTGCGGAAATCGACTTGATGCGCAAAGCCGCAACCGTCAGCGCCACGGCCCACAACGAGCTAATCGCCAGGCTGCGACCAGGCATGTGGGAGTACGAAGTGCAGGCTATCGTAGAGTACGGGTTCCGCAGTGCAGGCTGTGCCGGTCCGGCCTACGGGACAATCGCCGCCGGTGGGCCGCGTGCGGCCGTACTTCACTACACCGCAAACGATCAACGCGTATGCGATAATGAACTTGTACTCGTCGATGCAGGTGGAGAATACGGCGGTTACTGCGCCGATATTACGCGTACTCTTCCAGTAGGTGCCGCCTACACAAGAGCCCAAGCCGAGCTCTACGACCTCGTCCTCGCCGCGCAGCAATGCGGTATCGAGACGGTAGCGCCAGGAATCACCTTCGCGACCGTACACCGGGCAGCGCTCGAAGTACTCTGCGAAGGTTTGATCTCCCTTGGCATCCTCGACGGCAATACCGAGGCCTGCCTCGCCGAGGAGTCTTACAAGCCCTAC
>JAZDCZ010000124.1:0-2088 GCA_036679605.1 Gemmatimonadota bacterium | reverse complement strand
AACTGCAGGGCTTCCCGCCGGGAAAAACGCGGCGCCACGCAGGACCATTCCCTGTTTGCCGATGCCACTCGCAAGTTTCTTCAAACGAATCGATGCCTCGAATACCGCAGCCGGATTGGTACACAACGTTGTGCCTATAGGGGAACATGCGGATGTCGCCACGGATTCCGGCGTCCACCAATTGCCGGATACAACCATCATAGTGAGCAGCTTGATCGTGTCGCCGTAGTACTCGCCGTCGACCGGTCTAGCGATCACGAAATCCCACAGCGAATTCAGCCAACCCTGGTTGGTAGCATCCACCATCGCCGAGACCGCCATCGGCGCCGAGAAACATAAATGGATGAACTCCGCATCCGGGCTCACAGTACCATCCAACTGGTATCCGCTTCTGATCGACGCAGGATCACCGGAGGTTGCGGCCCTTATCCACGCGTTAGTGGTCTGCACGGCGGTCTTCGCGCGGGGGTCTCCCGTGACGATATAGTCGGTGGCAATTCGCCAAGGATCGCGGCAAGCGTTGAAGTCGTAGCTGCCGTCTTGCGGACCTTCGAGGAAGCCGGGCGGCGCCGGATGTGGAGTGCCGGCGGGATCCTCCACGAAACCGGGAAGCAAGCCGGTCGCCGGGCTGAAGTCGGCCTGCAGCGTACTGATCAGATCGTAGGTGTGTTCAAGCAGGTTAGTCCAAGCCGTATCGCCGGTGGCCACCTGAAAGCTCCGATAATGGTCGGGCATGAAATCCGAGGACCGGGTCGAAGGATAATACTGAGCACTGGCCGGCGTCACCCAATCGCCGAGAAGAACATAGTCCGCATTAGCGTCGAGTTCGCCGTCTTTGATGTCGGAGATAATCTCTAGGGCTTGCTGCAGGTAGTCGACTGCGCCGCAACTCCCCCACTGCTTGTCGGCCAGCAGAAGGGACAGAGCAATGTCTAAATCGCCGTCGGACGCACTATCGATGCCTTGGGCATCGTTGCAGGATTTCTTTTGATACCAGGCCATCAAGTTCGCATGAAACATGGTCGGATGTTCGTTGTAGAATGCGAACATACCGTCGAAGATCCGCTGAGCATCCGGATCATGGCCCGCCATCAACACCGTCGCGAGCATGCCATAGCCGTGGGCTTCGGAAACCGTCAGATTCGAGGAGTCGACGACGGCACGAACGTAGTAGCGCCCGTTTCCGCAGTCCTGTTCTATGTACTGCGCTTTCCAGTCGTCATAAAAATCGCGCACAGCCTGATCGAGCCCAGACTGAGACAAATGATTCGGCAAGATCGTACCTGTCGCGTAAGGCATGGGGTGCGTGCCAAAAGGATGGTTGATCGCGGCTCGCGCGGGTAGTGAGGTAAGAAGTACCCACAAGAACAAGGCCGGCAAGTAAGTATACATCCTGCGCACGCCTACGTTGTAGCACGAAGTCGGACGCTGAGCCCCCACCCAAACGGGTAGGACTTTCCACCGTTGCGCCCCTCGGGCATCATTCACCTATGATGCAAAGTCGCATGGCCTTGAAAGTATTCGCCGTCTTGTTCGGACTGCTGGCAATCTCGAACTTCCTCAAGCCTCTGCAACTGACCCAAGAGGTCGGCTTCGTGTTGTTCGGCCAGAGGCTGACGGGCACGGCGAACCTGTTTGCCGGCCCGGTCTTCGGAGCTTACTTGGCAATGTACGCCTTGGCGATTTGGCGTTTCAAATCCTACGCGCTCCCCATGGGGACAGCCTACGCTGCCTACGTAGTGGCAAATCTTCTCCTCTTCTCCTTGCGCATGCCACCGCCGGCCCAACCTAACCCTATTTTCTCGGCCGTCTACATGATCATTGCCATAGGGGTCTCATCGGGCGCGGTGGTTTTGCTGCGTGCGAACCGTAACGATCTGACATGATCAATGCCGTTCGGGCGTTGGCGTGGGGAATTTTGCCGGCGGCCTTACTCTTGCCCATATCGGCTGCGACCGACTCCTCTTGCAAGGTGAGAGATCCACTGCTCGCCTTGCCACGACTTGGACCGGGCGGTTTCAATCTCGTCGAAGATCTGCCGGCGGTAGGAACCGAAGGACGAAGCATCCGTCATCTGACTTTTGAAGC
>JAZDCZ010000123.1:0-98570 GCA_036679605.1 Gemmatimonadota bacterium | reverse complement strand
CGCCAGTTGGAGCAGTACGCTCAGCATTCCCAACGGCACACTGGTCAACACGGGTACTATTCGATCTACTATTGGTGCTCGTGCCGGTCCTCGTGTCATAAATGGTAACGTCGATAACCAGGGTACGATTGCCGTAGTGAGCCAAAATCTCAGTTACAGCGGTTCGGGCACACTCACAGCTGATGCCAGCGGCGTGTTCAGTGTTGCTGATGGTTTTGTGCTCAGTCTCGACGCCGGGACCACAACGATCCTCGGCACGGGCACCAGTTTCGTGCCCACCACCACGGGCCGTGTCAACGTGCTGAATAATCTGACTCTTGCCAGCAACTTCACGCTTCCGGCGGGTGCTCCGGCGTTCAATATCGCCTTTGCCAACGTGACTACGATCAGCGGTCCTGGCACGTTTACCAATGCTGACACGGTATTTACTCGCCAGGATGTGATAGGCACAGCATTTATCAATCAGGGAGTGCTGCGGGCTCGGGAAGCCAATGCGAGCGGCGCGTTTAACGGTGCGTTCACCAATACGGGGTCGGGGACGGTCCTGCTAGAGGTGTTGAACAACGGCACTCTTACGCTTGCTTCTGCTACCGGGCTGAGCAATGCGGGCACGATCACGATTACCAACTTTAGCAATGCCGCCAGCTGGAGCAGTACGCTGAGCATTCCCAACGGCACTTTGGTCAACACTGGTACTATTCGGTCCACCACCGGTGCGCGTGCCGGTACCCGGACCATAAATGGTAATGTCGATAACCAGGGGACGATTGCCGTAGTAGATCACGGCCTCAATTACAGTGGTTCGGGTACACTCACCGCTGATGCCAGCGGTGTGTTCAGTGTCGCGCTGATGCCAGCGGTGTGTTCAGTGTCGCCAACGGTTTTGTGCTCAGTCTCAACGCCGGGACGACCACGATTTTGGGTACGGGGACTAGTTTCGTGCCCACCACCACGGGTCGCATCAACGTGCTGAACAATCTGACTCTGGCCAGTAACTTCACGCTTCCGGCGGGTGCTCCTGCGTTCAATATCGCCTTTGTTAACGTGACTACGATCAGTGGTCCTGGCACGTTTACCAATGCTGACACGGTATTTGTTCGTCAGGATGTGATAGGCACAGCATTTATCAATCAGGGAGTGCTGCGGGCTCGGGAAGCCAATGCGAGCGGCGCGTTTAACGGTGCGTTCACCAATACGGGGACGTTCCTGCTAGAGGTGTTGAACAACGGCAATCTTACGCGGACGTTCCTGCTAGAGGTGTTGAACAACGGCAATCTTACGCTTGCTTCTGCTACCGGACTGAGCAATGCGGGCACGATCACGATTACCAACTTTAGCAATGCCGCCAGTTGGACTAGTACGCTCAGCATTCCCAACGGCACGCTGGTCAACACGGGTACTATTCGATCTACTATTGGTGCTCGTGCCGGTCCTCGTGTCATAAACGGTAACGTCGATAACCAGGCTCTAGGCACGATCACACCGGTTGACCGCGACCTCACCATCACAGGGAACCTGACAAACAGCGGGAGCCTGGACTTCAACCTCGGTGGCACATCAGCCGGAGCCAATTATTTCAGGCTGTTGGTATCGGGAACCGTGACTCTCGATGGTACTTTGAACGTCACCCTTACGGGTTCATTTGTACCGGCAATTGGCAACGATTTCACGGTGATTACGGGATCGTCGGTCTCCGGTAGTTTTGCGACGACAAACCTGCCGGCTATTGCGGATACATGGACCGTGAACACTTCTTCCGGCACCAGCGTCGTACTTCAAGTCCGGTAGACCCCGCATGGATTGGCGATCGTGGCCGTCCAGTTCCCCGATCCTTTTCCCGAGAGCGGTCCCAGACCACAATATCCCACCAATTATTACGGCATGTGAGCTGCATCAAGTGGCTGGCTGGCGCACGACGGTGCCTTCTGCGATCTTTTAGCCCGTAGTGGTCAACCAGCCGTTGACGACCTTTGTACACTGTATTGTCGTTTGGAGGAGTTGTCCGATGCTGTCGAAAGTGGTTTTAAGAGCATTGCTAGTCGTTCTACCGTTGGTCCTGTGTATCGCGTGTGCGGCCAAGTCACCTTACACCCGTTCGTGGACGATTGACACCGGCGGGCAGGAGGGCAGCCAGCGGCAGCTTGTCGCGAGTGGTGAGAGTAGGGAATCGCCTGTAGGGTGGGCTGACCGGGGCCGCCGGGTCCGAGTGTTCCGAGAAGCTCCGACTGCAGCGCACGACACAATAGGAATCCTATATTGGCGGCATACTGAAACCCCTCTCAAAGTGAAGGAAAAGGAAACGGACTGTGAAACCATTTCCGGTGTTGTATCATCGACAACCGTGTGTGCGGGAAAGGCCTACTCGGTCACTGCCCAGTGCGGTGAGGGCTGCTGGCGAGACATGGTCCGAGCCGTTGCGGATTCGTTGGGGGCCGACGCAATAATAACGATATCGGAGCGAGCGACTTTTGAAGGGTCCACGGGGGTCCTTCGCTCGGTGCCGGTGTCTAACGCTCGCAACCAGGGCTTCCAAGGTTCGTACACCATGATCAAATGGATTCCCTAAGAAGCAGTATCTTAGGCCGCGATGACTGACCACGTCGACCGCCTGACGGCCGCCCTGGCCGAACGCTACACCATTGAGAGGGAACTCGGCGCCGGCGGTATGGCCACGGTCTACCTCGCGCACGACATCAAACACGATCGCAAGGTCGCGGTCAAAGTCTTGCGACCGGAACTAGCGGCCGTGATCGGCGGCGACCGCTTCTTGAACGAGATCAAGGTCACGGCCAACCTGCAGCACCCCCATATCCTGGCGCTGTTCGATTCGGGTAGAGCTGATTCTTTCCTCTACTATGTGATGCCGTATGTCGAGGGCGAATCGCTGCGCGACAAGCTGAACCGTGAGAAGCAGCTCGCCATTGAGGAGAGCATTGAGATCACCAAGGCGGTGGCGAGTGCCTTGGATTACGCGCACCGGCACGAGGTAATTCACCGTGACATCAAGCCGGAAAACATTCTCGTCCATGACGGCGAGCCACTGGTTGCGGATTTCGGAATTGCTCTAGCTATCAGTGCTGCCGCAGGGACGCGGCTGACCGAGACCGGGCTCTCGGTGGGCACGCCACACTACATGAGTCCCGAACAGGCGTCAGCAGATCGGGAATTGGACGGACGGAGCGACGTGTACTCGCTCGGCGTGACCCTCTACGAGATGTTGGTAGGGCAACCTCCGTTCACAGCGGCGTCGGCCCAAGCGGTGGTCGCGAAGATCCTGACGGAGGAGCCGGCGCTCGTGACGTCTGATCGACGCTCAGTGCCACCGCATGTGGAAGGCGCAATACACAAGGCGCTTTCAAAGCTTCCCGCAGATCGATTCCGTGACGCCGCGGAGTTCGCAGGGGCGCTCACATCGCCGGGCTCTGTTTGGGCAGTGACGGCTACGCACACGCCGAAGGTCTCTAGTGCTCGTGTACTCTGGCCGTTGGTTGCCGTGCTCACAGCGGTTGCCTTATGGGGATGGTTGCGACCAGTGTCGCGCGAGACGCGACATCCGCTTGCGACGTTCATCATGCCGATCCTAGCTAGCCAGCAGGTAGCAGAAGCCCCGGGGAACATGGTCGCTATTTCCCCCGACGGCGCCACGATCGTCTATGTCGGAGTGAGTCCGGAAGGTCGCCAACTCTACGCCAGACCCATCGGCGAACTCCGGGCTCGGCTCGTACCGGGAACCGAAGATGCCGCATTTCCTTTCTTTTCGCCCGACGGCCGGTGGGTAGGGTTCTCGGCGAAACGCGAGATGCGGAAGATCTCGTTGGATGGTGGGCCGTTCGTTACCATAACGCCAGGGACGTTCACCGGCGCGAGTTGGCGCACGGACGACACCATCGTGTTCAGCCCGGTCGGACGACCCGGACTATCCAAGGTTTCCGCACAAGGAGGTGAACCGGAGATCTTGACGCGGGCCGATACGGCGATTGGGGAGACCTATCATGGAATGCCTTTCGTACTGCCCGACGAGCGTTCGGCCTTGTTCACGGCGTGGAACGAACGAGTGGGCGAGTCTCAGATCGGTGTGGTCGATCTCGAGAGCGGCGACATCCACTACCTTATCGAAGGTACCAACCCGCTTTATGCGGCAACGGGTCACCTCGTGTACGTTGCGTCGGACGGCACGCTACGGGCGGCTCCGTTCGACCTGAAGCAACGCGCTATCACTGGCCGAGGTGTGCCCATTCTGGAAGGCGTGAACGTTGGCCGTATATATGACGTCAACGTTCCCGGCTCTGTCGCTGAGTTCGGACTCTCCCGGAACGGAACGCTGGTTTACTTGTCCGGCGACGATTCCGAGCGCGCACTCGTGTTGGTCGATCGGCAAGGTGGTGAACGGCAAATCATGGGTCGGCGTGCCTACGACGGGCCCCGGTTCTCGCCAGACGGGCGGAGCGTCGTCGTCAGAATTGCGGACAATGGGTTCAACATTTGGCGATACGATTTCGATGAAAGCAAGCTCACCAAGTTGACGTTCGATGGTAGCAACTTCTATCCGGAATGGACGCCGGATGGGCGGCGGGTGTCGTTCGTTTCGAATCCGGCCGGCAACGCCGATTTGGTATGGAAGCGCGCGGATGGCAGTGATGTAGCTGAACGACTGCTCGATGACGACCAGCCCCAGTGGGGCGCTTCCTGGGCACCCGACGGCCGCAGTTTGGTCTACAGGCAGAACAGCGGCAAGACAGGCCGGGACATTTGGTTGCTCCCACTCGATGGGGATGCTAGTCCGACACCGTTGGTACAGACCTCGGCCGAAGAACGCGCTCCGAAGATATCTCCGGACGGACGGTTCCTCGCCTATGTGTCTGACGAGTCGGGGCGCTCGGAGATCTACGTTCGAACGTTTCCCGACGGCAACAGTCGCTGGCCGGTAACGACCACCGGTGGAACCGAGCCTCTCTGGTCTCGCCGCGGCGATGAACTCTTCTATCGTTCGGGCAACGAGATCCTCGTAGTCGCGGTGCAAACCGATTCGACGTTCAGATTTGGCAACCCCGAGGTGGCCGTGAGCGGCCAGTACGTGCCCAACCCCATGCACACCAATTACGACATACATCCCGACGGTGACCGGTTCGTGATGGTGCGAAGCGGGCAAGGCGAGACGAGGATGATTGTCGCGTTGAACTGGTTCGAGGCACTGCGCCGCGGGACGGTTGGGCGGGCGCCCTAATATCAGCCGGCTTAGGTAGTACCTTGTGATATGCGGATGCGATCCATTTATATCCTCCCAGTTTGCGCCCCTCTCTTGTTGGCGTGCGATCTCAAAGAGGTAGTCGTTCCCGTAGGTGAGCCAACGGTGGTGGTGCAGGCCGTGATGCGTCCGGATCTCGATCAACAATTTGTCGTGGTCGAACGGTCGTTCACCGGAGCCGTGGATCCGGCCGACTTCGAGATTGGCGACATTCCGACAGATGGTTTTCCGCGAATTCCAATCGAAGGTGCGTTGGTTCAGGTGTCGAACTCGGACCTGGTGAACGACCCTTGCGGCAGCACAGTCGACTTTCCGAACGAGCCCGAGACAGTCGGTCTGGCGACGCTGCCTGGAGTATACTGGGGGCCGCCGTCATGCCCCACGATGCGCCCCGGCGACCGCCTTATGTTGAGAGTAGAGACACCGGACGGCGAGGTGGTGACGGGCACTACGGAGGTACCGGGCATGGACGGTGCGTCTATGGTGGTGGGTAGCGAATCTGTGGTGTTCGACAATGGTGATACTACGGAGTTTAACCGCGACCGTGATACGTTGAGAGTGACGGTGCAGGCGTCGGCTGGCAGGCTCCTTCAGGTTGAGGTGCTGAGAACGGGCGACCTGGACAGGGTGTTCGGCGAGGATCTCGATGAGGGTGTCAAGATTCTGGCCGACACGACTGCGGTGGCGTTGCCGGGAGATCTCATAGATCTCTTCGAGCCGGGCGACGGAGAGGATGTGTTTCGTGGTGGGCGCCGCTACGTGCTTACTGTGGCACTCACGGACTTGAATTTCTTCGACTTCACTCGGTCGCGGAGCAGTCAGTTTACCGGTCGGGGGTTCGTCAATAGGCTGACCGGAGGGATTGGTGTTTTCGGCAGCTTGGCGGCCCAGTCGACGACGGTTCTCACCACAGCAGACTTCGACGATCCGCGCGAGGGTGTCTATCAGCTTACGGGTCGTCTCCAGGGTGTATTGATCGACGCCGCCCTAACGGTCTACCTGGCCCGTTCGGTCGACAGTACTGAATTCTCGGCATTCTTGGAAGGTGACTGGCTGCGGTTGATCAAATCGGATGCCGCTGCGGATTTTTGGGAGTCATGGCAAATCGAGAAGAGGAGCCTAGATGGTACTTTCTCATCTGATTCGCTGAACGCTTTGGTGCTGCAGCCGACCGAACAGAGAACGGCACGAATGACTTTACCCTCAATAGTCTCGATAGAATTACGGGCATTACATATGGAGGGAGTTCCGTTCAGCATCGTGGTGGAGGAGGTTTCTGGGCTTGGGGCATCTTCGCTCGGTTCGTTGACGGCTACGAAGCGTTAGGTGACCACAGACCTTCTGGACAAGCTCAGAGATGCCCTTGCCGAGCGCTATCAGGTCAAGCGAGAGATCGGACGGGGCGGAATGGCCACGGTCTATTTGGCCGATGATCTGAAGCACGCTCGAGAAGTAGCGATCAAAGTGCTCCGCCAGGAGGTCTCCGCGGTATGTTGCGAGCCGGACCGCTTCCTGCTTGAGATCAAGATTGCCGCCGGACTGACCCATCCGCGGATTCTTCCACTATATGATTCCGGCGAGTGCGACGGCTTACTCTATTACATCATGCCGTATGTTGGTGGTGAGA
This sequence comes from Gemmatimonadota bacterium, assembly GCA_036679605.1. GTDB lineage: Bacteria > Gemmatimonadota > Gemmatimonadetes > Gemmatimonadales > GWC2-71-9 > JAZDCZ01. The sequence goes on along the minus strand of JAZDCZ010000123.1, from coordinate 91,698 downwards.
CTCTGCGCGACCGCATCCGTTTGGAGAAGCGACTGCCGATGGCAGACGCGATCCGAATAACCCGCGCCGTAGCGACAGGGCTGGATTATGCGCACGGCCGCGGTGTACTTCACCGCGACATCAAACCGGAGAACATTCTGTTGAGCGAGGGTCAACCAGTAGTCGCTGATTTTGGTATTGCAAGAGCGATCACCGAGGCGAGTTCTGAGAACCTGACAGACGCGGGGTTTGCTATTGGAACTCCAACGTACATGAGTCCGGAGCAGGCGAGTGCGGACCCCGATATCGATGGCCGCGCTGATTTGTACAGTCTCGCATGTGTGTTCTACGAGATGGTCACCGGAGATCCTCCTTTTGTGGGCTCGAGTTCGGTGCAGACAGTGGCACTTCACGCCACCCAGGCGGTTCCTCCCCTCCGCATCAAGCGACCTGACGTACCTATACATGTTGAGCAGGCGGTGGAACGTGCTTTGGCCAAGCAACCCGCCGATCGCTTTGCAACAGTCGGCGAGTTCGGGAACGCTTTGGCCGATGGGGGGGCACTTGGAAAGGTCTCCGGAATAGGATCGGGAGGGTCGGGGACTGTTGCAATCGCAGTGCTCCCGTTTGTCAACACGAGCGCAGACAAGGACAACGAATATTTCAGTGATGGCATGACCGACGAGCTGATTAGCGCCTTGGCTAACGTCGGTGGGTTGAGAGTTACGTCCCGAACCTCGGTGTTTGCGTTGAAGGGAACGCGCAAGGACATCCGAGAGATCGGAACCATGTTAAATGTCGCTGTGGTGCTCGAGGGCTCGGTACGCAAGGCGGGAGAGAGGATCCGCATTACGTCTCAACTCACCAACGTTGCGGACGGCAACAACCTATGGTCGGGGCGTTACGATCGCGAAATCGAAGATGTGTTCGCAGTACAAGACGAGATCGCCGGGACGATAGTGAGCACCTTACGCACAACTCTCTTGGGCAATCTGAGTGATCCAGTGCCGCGACGCTACACCGAAAGCGTTCAAGCGTACCGTCTCTATTTGAAAGGGAGGTTCCACTGGAACCGGAGAAGCGGAGAGGGCATCGGTGAGGGAATCAAATATTTTGAGCAGGCAATTGAAGAAGATCCGAATTACGCACTCGCCCACACCGGTCTCGCCGATTCGTATGCTCTGCAATTCGATTATAGAGGATTGCCGGTAGCTGAGGGAATGGAGCGTGCCAAAGTGGAGGCGCGGAGAGCGTTGGAGTTGGACGAGTCGCTGGCGGAGGCGCACACATCCCTGGCGTGGGTCACGTTTATCTACGACTGGGATTGGGTTGCTGCCGGCAGAGGATTCAGGAGAGCGATCGAGCTGAATCCACGATACGCTACTGCACGACAGTGGCACTCCTGGTTCCTCATCGCGATGGGTCGGTTCGACGAGGCCCTTGCCGAAGGTCGTGCGGCGATGGCGCTCGATCCGGTATCGATTTCGATCCGACGCGCCCTAGGGTGGCTGTCCTACTACGCGCGCAGGTATGAGGCGGCGCTCGAACCTTTGCGTCAGGTGGTTGTCCTCGATCCGACATCGGAAGAGAACCAGCGCATGCTCGGCCTGGCACTAATGCAAACGGGCAGGTTAGACGAGGCGGCCACCGCATACGAAGAGGCGATTGCGCTCTCCTCCCACTCGGCCTATGCGATCGCCGGCCGAGCGCATCTTGCTACACTCAGGGGAGACTGGGACAAAGCAAGAGAACTGTTGGACGATCTCCACGAGCAGGCAAAGGGGCGGTACATTTCACCGGTGGCCTTCGTGATCATCTATGTGGCGCTGGGAGAGCAAGACCGGGCTGTTGAGTGGTTGACTAGGGCATATGAGGAGCGTAGGGGTTGGCTTGCTTATCTCAAGGTAGAGCCAATGTTGGATCCACTCCGTGACGACGCCCGCTTCAAACGGCTGCTCCAACTGATGAAGTTGGATTGACGGGCACCCTAGGGCGCGACCGGTTAGTATAGAATCCAGCTGAAACCATTTGAGATTCGTGGTGGTATTAGGCATCTAAGACATGGACCCCAAGCCCGGCCCTGGGAGCGAACCAAAATGAAGAGCAACTTGCTGTCCCTTGTGTGCGTAGTCTCGCTGACTCTTGCTGCCTGCGGTGACGATAATGGCACTGAACCACCCGCGCCGATGCTCGCCAACGTGCGCGTTGTTCACGCTTCGGCCGGCGCGCCCGACCTGCGGATCCGCGTAGGTGAGGATGCTGTGGGAGGAGCTATCAGTCTTGGTGAGGCCACTCCCTTCCAGATGGTTGCGGCGACAGGCACGCTAGAAGCCCGCCATTTCGTTGTGGGCGTTACTCTGTTTAGTGCGGGACTCAACCTGACTCCTGACAGCTCGTTTACGCTCCTTGTCACCGGACTCCCCACTGCGATGACGCTAACTACGGCGGCTGACACGGGTGTGGTCCCGGCACCGGGCACCGCCAAGATCCGCGTCATTCATTCAGCCCTTTCGGCGCCGGCAATAGACGTATTTCTAACAAAGCCCGGAATTGCGGAGCCGTTCCGTTTGCTTTTCCCGTTCGACTTCAAGACGATAAGTCAGTATCAGCAGGGAGATCCAGGCGATTATGTCGTGACTATCAGACTCGCCGATACCTCGGCAGCAGAATTGGTATCGACCGATACGCTCGGGCTCACGCCGGGTGATGTCCGTACAGTCGTCCTTCTCGATGGGGCAACCGGAGGGCTGCAGTTCGTGGTCTTTAACGACCCCACGCCGCTCACGTCTCTCGCTCGATCGGGTCGTCGATAGGCGAACCTGTTCGGGCTTTCGGTGTACCACACCCGCGGAGGATTAACGCCGGCAGGGTAAGACCCTGGAATCATGTCACTGGAGGGGCCTGAGTGCGCCAAAAATTGTCGGTTTTAGTAGTCTGTTTGATCTTTGTATACGGAACCATCGAGGGGCAGACGCGGGCTCAGACCATATCCCGGAGCGCAATAATCGGGTCAGGAGCCGGGAATGTGGCCCAGGTCATCGAAATGCTGCGCCCCGGTTGGTGGCGCAGTATCCGCGCGGCCAAGACCTCGAACCTTCGGCTGACCCGACGCGCATCCGGGGTCGACCGGCAGGCCGGGCCCCAGCAGGATTGGCGTTGTCTTACCGTCTTCTTCGTGGGTGAAGATGCCTTCGGCGAGATCCCCGAAGATCTGGCACTCGAGGACGTTGCCTCGATCCGCTACTTTCCAGCCGCATCTAACGACAGGCCAGATGGAGGCCGGCAGTGCGATGGTCCGGCTGTTCAGGTCGTCCTCGTCCCTGGAATCTACTTGCCCGGCGTGGTCCTGAGCGAGGAATATGTCGTTGCTGCCGAGGGGTCGAGGCCCGAGAAACTTTCATGTCCAGAACTGGAATACCCGCCCGCGCTCAGGCAGTCGCGCATCCAAGGCAGTGTCGTGGTCCAAGTGGTTGTCGACACCGCCGGCAAGACAGAGCGCGGATCGGTCAAGATCGTTTCAGCGACGCACGACGGTTTCCGTCAACCGGTGATCAAACTGATGAATGCGTGCCGTTGGACGCCGGGCACGGTATCGGGCAGACCGGTTCGGGTTTTGATGCAGATCCCCATCCAATTTGCGTTGACCGGGGGTTAGCCGAGTCTCCCCTGCGGTCTGCTGACCCAACCGCCTCAAGGTCCTCTAGCTCGTGATCCATGGGGTCCCTTTGCGGGCCCGATCCGTAGTCTAACACCTCATTCTGGACAGAGCCGTCCCCGAGCGGCAGTTTATTGTCCTTCTCTCGAGTGCTTTCACCGGTGCAGCAAATGAGGAGGGACCGTCCATGGCAAGAGGCATCGCTTTCGTCTACGGGCTCATCGCCTACTCAGTATTCTTTGTCACTTTTCTGTATGCCATAGGGTTTGTGGGGAACCTGGTGGTTACAAAGTCCATCGACTCGGGTGTGGCCGGCCCGATGGGGCAGGCCATCTTGATCAACACGCTCCTTCTGGGTCTCTTCGCCGTACAACACAGTGTAATGGCGCGCCAGGGCTTCAAGCGTTGGTGGACCAAGATTGTGCCGCAGCCTGTGGAGCGCAGTACGTACGTGCTCATCGCGAGCCTGATCCTGCTGCTCATGTTTTGGCAGTGGCAGCCGATGGATGGAGTCGTATGGTCTGTCGGGGGGGCAACAGGCTCGGCGATCATGATCGGGTTGTTTGGTTTCGGTTGGGTCGTGGTGCTGCTTTCGACGTTCATGATCGGACACTTTGATCTATTCGGTATGCGCCAAGTGTACCTCTACCTACGTAAGGCGGAGTACACGGAACCGGGATTTGTGACGCCGTTATTTTACAAGTTCGTGAGACATCCTTTGCTGCTCGGATTTCTCATTGCCTTTTGGTTCACGCCGCACATGTCGACAGGGCACTTGTTGTTCGCGATCGCAACCACGGGGTACATGCTCATCGCTATCCAGTTCGAGGAGCGCGATCTGAAGAGCTTTCATCCGGAGCGGTACGCCGAGTACCAAAGGCAAGTGCCGATGTTGCTACCGTGGAAGGGGAAAACATTGTGATGACTATTTCGCGTGTCATGTTAGTGATAGCCGTCTTACCGTGGGGTCTGGCGACACATGCGTTCGCGCAGAAACAAGAGGGAGCCGTACACTACCTGAGGGCATCGCCGCAGACAGTCGCCTGGGGATACTACGACGCTGCTGCGAAGCCGGTCTTGCGCATCCAATCGGGTGACATCGTGGATGTCGAGACCATGATCACATCGAGCCCCAACCGGCTGGAGGGGGCAGGGGTCAAACCAGGAGACGTTCAACAGTCGTTGCGCGACATCTACGATCAGGTAACCGATAAGGGGCCCGGCGGTCACATTCTGACTGGGCCAATTTATGTGGCAGGCGCAGAAGCGGGAGATGTATTGGAAGTACGGATCCTCTCGGTCGAAATCGCCATTCCGTACGGTTATAACGGATGCAGTGGTTTCATGCGGGAGAACTGCGGTGCGCAACGCATGCGGATCATTCAGTTGAACCGAGACGCCATGACTGCAGATTTTGGATTTGGGATAACAATTCCGCTCGAGCCGTTCTTCGGCAGTATGGGTGTGGCGCCGCCACCGGACGCAGGCCGTATCAGCAGCGTCCCACCGTGGATCCACGCCGGCAACATGGACAACAAGGAACTCGTGGCCGGTACGGTACTGTTCGTTCCCGTTCACACCGAGGGAGCGCTGTTCGAGGTGGGTGATGGCCACGCCGCGCAGGGTAACGGTGAGGTCGATCAGACCGCGATCGAGACCTCGCTGCGCGGCCGTCTCCAGTTCATCGTGCACAAAGATCAACATCTCGAGTGGCCCAGGGCCGAGACGCCAACTCACTTTATCAGTATGGGTATGGATGAGGATCTTACGAAGGCCACACGGATCGCCATTCAGGAGATGATAAACTTCCTGATGTCGGAGAAGGAGTTGTCGCAGGGAGAGGCGTACCGGCTTGCGAGTGTTGCGGCCGATCTCAGCATTACCGAGCTGGTGGACGGCAACCTGGGTGTACATATGATGATTGCCAAGAGCCTGTTCGCAGGCCGGCGTTGAAAGTTGTCGAGGGCCGCCGGTCTGACAGTAGTCGCGGCCATCGTTTGCTGCGCACCGCTCGGGGCCCAACGGGCCGGATCGCGTGTGCGCGTATGGTCGGACGATTTGGAAGAGTACCCGGTGGTGGCGACGTTCAGGAATCTGGACGAGCGCTGGCTGTCTCTATTGGAGCCGGGTGTCGGCCCGCGTTTGATTGCCGTGTCGGTGATCGACAGGCTAGAGGTGAGCCGCGGCAAAAACCCGCTGGTGTTTTGGGGCGCCATCGGCTTGGGAACCGGAGTGGGTGCGCTGGTGGGCAGCGCCGTTCCGGAGGAGGATCGTTGTCGGCTCGGCATTGCAAGGGAATCCGAGTGCCGACACGAAACGTCTGATATTGTGATAGGTGCCGCCGCGGGCGGGGTTGCCGCTGCTCTGCTAGCCGGCAGGTGGGTCAGAGAGCGGTGGGTGCTGGTGCCGCTGGCCCGGATCGTGGTTCGAGTGGGAACAGGAGGCAGAGTGTCGCTCCGCTTGTCGTTCCTGTTTTAGCTTCACCGGTTGTCTAATTTCTTCTTGATTGTGAGTCGATACAACCAGTCGTTCTCTGCGAGAGTCTCTTTCCAGCCAGCGGTGGCTTGAGGATTGACATACTAAAAAAGATATATATACTATATAATATATGTGGGAAATTTATGAGCACAGGAGGGTGGTGAGGCAGCTTAACTTATTGGAGGTTGGTGTTCTCAAGAGGTATGAAAAATGGAAGGATATCGTGTCCGTAAGCGGTCCCGGAGGATTGAAGCGGATTCGTGGATTCCAGGATGAGTCCCTACGGGGGAAATGGAAGGGGCACCGTTCATCGAGGCTCAATCGGCAGTATCGGGTGATCTACAGAATAGACAGAGATCTGGTACTGGTTCAGGTAGTCAATGTGACGCCCCACGATTATCGGAGGAAGTGAAAGGTGAAGAACTACCGCAAAGCGAAGAAGATGATCGATGTATCTGTCGGCGAATCAGTTCGGATTATCCGCGAGCTACAGGGGCTCAGCCAGAATAAGCTTTCCGAACTATCAGGTATTCCGCAGTCCACTATGTCGGCCATCGAGCACGATAGGGTCAATCTGGGCGTTGAGCGTGCAAAAGTGCTGGCTAGAGCGCTCGGATGTCACCCCGCGGTACTTGTCTTTCCAGGTTGGGATATCCGTAGCGAGTCAGCCGCGTAGGATGTAACTAGCTGCGTCCCAACGCCTCCTCCACCGCCCGCCGCACCAGCACTCGCACGAGGTGCTGACGAAAGTCAGAACTGGCGTTTGTATCCGACGGTGGATTGGTCCCGTTTGCTGCGTGCTTGGCTGCACCAGCTACGGCGTCGGCCCCGTGCCCTACTAACGCTAATTCGACACCTGCGGCACGAAGCGGAGTCCAACCCATGTTGGTGAGGCCGATCGCGGCGCGCGCGATGTTTCCGTTGTCGCATTCGATGAGTGCGGCGACGCCCACGATTGCCCAATCTTGTGCTCGGCGATTGAACTTGATGTAGCTCCAACCGTATCCCGCGCCGGTGTGTGGCACGCGGATCTCGGTCAACACTTCCTCTGGTCCGACCGCTGTCTCGAACAACCCTCGGAAGAAGTCTGTAGCGGCAACGGTACGCGATCCGGATCCTCCCCTGATCACGAACTCGGCGTCCAGTGCGAGCAAAACGCTCGGCAGGTCCGACGCCGGGTCGCCATGGGCCACCGATCCACCGATTGTCCCTCGATGCCGCACCTGCGGATCCCCCACCTTCCCCGCGGCATGCGCCAGCAGCGGACAGTGCTCCGCCAACACGAGCGACTGCTGTATGTCGTGATGGCGCGTTAGGGCGCCGATCGCAATGTGGTCACCCGATTCTCGTACATAGGATAGGTCGGTGATGTTCTTGAGATCTATCAAGAGAGTGGGACGAGCCAGGCGCAACTTCATCAGCGGCAGCAGCGAGTGTCCGCCTGCAATCAGTTTGGCGTCTGCTCCCCCCTGACCCAGAAGCAGGCGAGCGTGATCGACCGATTTCGCCACCTCGTAGTCGAACGCAGCAGGTATCATGCTTCACCTCCCTCGGCCTGCTGGATAGCTCGCCACACCGTTTCCGGTGAAGCCGGCATTGCGATATCGCGTACGCCCAGATGCCACAGCGCATCGACCACGGCGTTGATCACCGTCGGCGTCGACGCGATGGTCCCGGCCTCACCGATACCCTTTACTCCCATCGGATTCGTGGTGCTCGGCGTGACGGTACGATGCGTTTCAAACGACGGTATCTCTACGGCCGAGGGTACCAGGTAATTCATCATGGATGATGTGGTCAGGTTTCCGTCATCGTCGTAGATGGCCTCTTCGTACAAGGCTTGTGCGATACCTTGTGCGACACCGCCATGCACCTGACCATCGACGATCATCGGGTTGATTACGTTGCCGCAATCGTCTACCGCCAGGTATCGCGTGATCTCCACCTTGCCGGTCTCGGTGTCGACCTCGACCGTACATATGTGTGTGCCGAACGGGAACGTAAAATTGGGCGGGTCGTATATGTACGTGGCCTCTAGCCCGGGCTGCATGCCCGGCGGCAGGTTGTGCGCGGTCCACGCCGCATAACCCAGCTCTTGAATTGTCTGTGATTTGTCGGGAACGCCCTTGACCGAGTAGCGGCCGCCATCTACCTCGATGTTTTCAGGTGCGACCTCCAACTGGTGGGCCGCAATCTGCTTGGCCTTGTCGCGCAACTGCTCACAGGCGAAGTGCAGCGCAACGCCGCCCACCGAGAGACTGCGACTGCCGTATGTGTCCATGCCGAGTGGTGCTACCTGCGTGTCTCCGTGCAGCACGGTCACGTCGTCGAACGGAACGCCGAGTGCATCGGCAGTGATCTGAGACCAACAAGTTACGTGGCCCTGACCGTGTGGTGACGTTCCGGTCACGACCTCCACTTTTCCTGTCGGGAGCACGCGAACGATAGCGGCATCCCAACCTCCCGCACCGTAGTTGAGCGATGCCAGAACCTGCGAAGGGGCCAAGCCGCACATTTCCATGTAACATGACAATCCCACCCCCAGCACCTTCGTGTCGCCACTGTCACGCCGCACCTGTTGCTTCTGGCGGAAGCCTTCGTAGTCGAACTTCTCGAGTGCCGCGTTCAGGTTCTCGTCGTAGTTGGTGGAGTCGTATTGCAGTCCTCCCGGACTGTCTACCATGGTACCCTTGGGAAGGAAGTTTCTGCGGCGTAATTCCACTGGGTCGATATCTAGCTCGCGAGCCAACCGATCGATCGCACGTTCGATGGCGTACGTTGCTTCCGGTCTACCGGCACCGCGATAGGCATCGGTCGGGGTGGTGTTGCTGTAGACGCCCGTGCACTCGAACGAGTAGGCATCTGCACCATAAACACCGGTGTAAACAAAAGCGCCGAGTAATGGCACGCCGGGGGCAACAAGCTGCAAATAGGCACCCATATTGGCGAGCAGCTTGACGCGGATCCCTTTGATCTTGCCGTCCTTGGTAGCCGCGATCTCGATTTCCTGCACCATGTCCCGCCCGTGAATCGTCGCGAGATATGCTTCGGAACGCTCTTCCACCCACTTGATCGGTTTTCCGAGCCGCCGCGCCAGCGCCAGACAGAGAGCTTCTTCCGCATAAACGTTGAGTTTCGATCCAAAGCCGCCACCAACATCGGGTGCTATGACACGTAGCTTGGATTCTGAAATTCCCAGCGTCATCGCGAGCGTGGTCTTGGCTACGTGCGGTATCTGCGTTGCCGACCACATCGTGAACTCGCCGGCCGCGGCGACCGGCTGCACGACGACGCCACGCGGCTCGATCGCATTGGGTACGAGCCGCTGCTGGCGGTAGCGCTCTTTGATAACGACCTCCGCGTCCCGGAAGGCAGCGTCTATGTCGCCGGTATTGTGCGACCAGGTGTAGCAGTCGTTGGTGCCGAAGTCATCGTGTACCAACGGCGCGCCGTCAGCGTGCGCGGCTTCCACGTCCGTCACAACGGGAAGCGGATCATAATCGACGTCGACCAGTTCTGCGGCATCGATGGCGGCCACGCGCGACGACGCGACGACCACGGCGACAGCGTCGCCCATGTGCCGAACCTTGTCTTTGGCGACGGGCCAATGCTCGGCAATCTTAATGTCGTCGGTTACCGGCCAGGCCATGGGGAGCGGGGTAGCCCACTCACTTGCGAGCTCGTTGCCGGTGAACGCTGCTACTACACCTTCGGCTTGCAGCGCCGGCTGTACGTTGACGCTATTGAGCTTCGCATGTGCCAGTGGACTCCGCACTACGCTCATCCAAAGCGTGCCAAGCGGAACGATACTCTCGACAAACGTTCCCTGGCCAGTTACGAGCTTGGGATCTTCCTTGCGGCGAATTCCATCGCCTACGTATTTGGCCAATGTTTCTGGGGCGGTAGTAGTCATTGAGCGTAACCCCTAAGCGACCGGCGCCGCGGCTTTAGCCGCCGCCAGTACGGACTTGACGATATTGTGGTAGCCGGTACAGCGGCAGAGGTTTCCTTCTAGCGCTTCCCGAACCTCTGCCTCAGTAGGATCGGGGTTTTCCCATAGAAGGCTCACGGTGGCCATTATCATGCCGGGTGTGCAGTAACCGCATTGCAGTCCGTGGTTCTCGTGGAACGCCTGTTGCACTGGATGGAACTCTCCTTCCTGTGCCAGACCCTCGATAGTAGTTACATCGCATTCGTCGGCCTGTACTGCCAGCATCGTACACGCTTTCACCGATTCGCCGTTTACCAAGACAGTGCAGGCGCCACAAGAAGACGTATCGCATCCAACTGACGTTCCGGTCAGGTTGAGCTTTTCGCGAAGGAAGTAGACCAGCAGCGTTCGTGGTTCGACATCCACGTCGTGCTGGGTCCCGTTTACCGTTACCGTGATCTGTGTCATATGTGTACGGGCCTCCGAGCTTCCGTCGTACTATCCGCGCTCTTTGGGAATAACCACACCAGCGGGGGACCCCCCCTCCCCCCGCGTCAGGGCCGGAAAGAGTAAGCCCGGAAACGAAAGTCTGCAAGGCCGGAAATAGCGGTGCAATTCCCTCCGCACCCTACGTGCACCATATTTACAGCCAGATCTAAGGGACCACGTAAATGAAGCAATGGCAAGAGACAACGGAGATCCTGAATCGTCTGTTGGCCCTGACTGAGGAGGGGAGACACGCGGCTGTCGCAACAGTCGTAAATATCGCGGGTTCCGCGTACAGGCGGGCCGGCGCCAAACTGTTGATCGAGGAATCTGGCGTAACCACTGGTGGTGTGAGCGGTGGGTGTCTCGAAGCCGATGTGCGCGAGATTGCCCTGGTCGCCATACGTGATGGGGTGCCTCGTCTCAAGCATTACGACACAGGTACAGACGAAAACATGATCTGGGGGTTGGGCCTGGGGTGTAACGGCGCAGTGGATGTTTTCGTACAGCCGGTCACTTCGGGCGAGAGTCAGGACATCTTGCGGTGTGAGCGGGAGCTTCTCAAGGGTGATGTACCGTTTGCGGTTGGGACCGTAATCGTCGGAGACCCGAGCATTTTAGGTCGTGGTATCGTGGCGACCGGTTCGGGTGCCACATCCGGCTCCACAGGTAACGCCAGCCTCGATAGGGCTCTCGAGCAACTCTGCAGGGAGCGAATAGAGATAGGGTCTAGTATCTTGGACATTGGAGACAGACGGGTCTTCGTGGAAGTTTGCGTTCCACCTCCTCGAGTCATGATCTTTGGCGCCGGTGAAGACGCGAGACCTCTTGCGGCCGCCGCATCAGCAGTCGGGTTCCGAGTGGAAGTAGTGGATCATCGGCCTGCGTTTCTGGACAGCGACAGGTTTCCGAATGCCGCGTTGAACAGCTCGAAGCCCGAGGACGCCGAGATCACAGTGGATGGTGAAGTATTCGCGGTGGTCATGACACATTCGTTGAAGCACGATACCGAGTGGGTGAGGTATCTCTTGTCGACCGAAGTCTCCTACATAGGGATGCTGGGCCCGCGTCAGCGGACCGACGACATTCTGGAATCCGTGGATGGGTCGAACGACGAGCGTGTGTTTGGTCCCGTTGGGATCGACATCGGTGCCGACGGGCCCGAGCAAGTGGCCGCCAGTATCGTTGCGGAGCTACTTGCAGTTCGTGCTGAGCGGACGCCGCGTCATCTCCGGGAGCGGTCAGGATCGATCAATGTCCGCTGAGCGAAAGGGACCGGTAGCAGGGATCGTGTTGGCTGCAGGCACGTCGAGTCGGCTGGGTCTCAACAAGCTCTTGTTGGAGCTGGAGGGCGAACCCGTATTGAGAAGGTCGGTAAGACGCGCGAGCGAGGCCCGTCTCGATCCGGTGATCGTGGTTCTTGGATTCGAAGCGGACAGCGCGCGGGCGGCGCTCTCGGGGCTGATCTACAAGGAAGTGTTAAACTCGGAGTACGAAAAAGGGATCAACAGCTCCGTACGAGTTGCTATTGCGGAGGTCCCACAAGACGTTTCTGCCGCCATCGTTATTTTGCCCGACATGCCTCTCGTGACATCAGAGATGCTGCAAACGCTGGTGGAGCGTTACAGGAGCAGCGTGGCGCCGGTAGTGGTATCTCGTTACGGTGATGTCAATGCGCCGCCTACCTTGCACGATCGATCTGTGTTCCAAGAGTTTTTCGGCGAAGAGGTCCAGGGCTGCGGCAGACACATCGTGCGCCGCCACAGGGATAAGATTGAAACAGTCGACTGGCCTGCCGAGGCTCTGGACGACTTGGATCTACCAGGCGACTATGAGAGCGTCGTCGCACGCCTGGCCACAGAGTAGCAAGCGTGAAATTTTCCTAGCGACATAGACTAATGGCATTCCATATAGAGCAAAGCTTTGCGGTCCATGCAAGTGCGGATTTGGTCTGGCGGTTTCTGATTGATCCGCGTAAGGTCGCGTCGTGTCTCCCTGGTGCTGCCATCACCGAGCAACTGGACGACGACACCTACGCCGGTACGATGACGATGAAGATAGGTCCCGTATCGGCTAGCTATAAGGGCAAGGTCACATTCAAACGGCTGGATCATGATTCCCGGGAGGCGGAGATCGTGGCGTCGGGTCAAGATGTCCGTGGCAAGGGTGGGGCTACGATGAACATGGTGAGTAGAGTCAGGGAAGGAACACAGGGCAGGACTGAAGTAACGCTGATATCCGACGTAAGCGTTACTGGGATTCTCGCGCAGTTCGGACGCGGCATGATTCGGGATGTGAGCGATCAGATGCTCGAGCGGTTCACAGCGGCGATGAAGGAGCAGCTGGCTGCCGATGGAGCGGGGAAAAGGGAAAAGGGAAAAGGGAAGAGTGAAGGAGAAAACGATAGTGCCGGAGAATTGGATGCCGTTGCCTTAGGGGTGACGGTCGGCAGGCGTGTGCTTGGACGCATGCTACGAAGTCCCGTTCTGTGGATCGCACTTGCAATCGTCTCGGCCCTGATATATTGGATCTTCTTGCTTTGAGCGTTCGGGTGTTACAGATTCCCATTTCCTGACTCCCTTACTCCCAACTCCCCATTCCAGACTCCCTATATTAAGGAATCGCGATGATGGCAGCGGCATTCAATTACCACTGGCGAGCTTGCTTTGTTGTCGCGGCCGCAATGCTAATGGGCCTCTCGCTGCCGGTGTCACTCGCCGCTCAGCGCAACCCACGGTTATTTCCTAGCCGATCATATCTGCCGAGGGTGCTGGCTGACCCAAGGGAACCGGTTGCTCTTGCGAAGCTGATCGTCGTTACGCAGAGTGCGACTTCCTTTGGCAGCGGGCTGGAGGGCGAGGCGGCGATCGGCACCTCAATTCCCGTGTATGTCATCTTGGGAAATTCAGTTCGGCACAGCCTGGTAGTTGGAGTCGAAGGGGCCGTATTCGGGCGGTTTAGGATGGAAAAGGCGGAGCGAGATCTAGTATCGACTGACTGGGTTTTCTCGGTACCGTTTGTTCTACACCGCGGAGATAACTGGTATCGGTTTGGCTATCATCACACCAGTGCCCATCTCGGTGATGAGTTCGCTGAGCGGTTCAATGTCGCCCGGGTGAATTTTGGACGTGACATCCTGAGCGGCCTAGCGCACGTGCAACTCTTACCCGGATTTGCAGTTTATGGCGGTGGTGGTTGGGCATTCAACGTAGACCCTGACGAGACCAAGCGGTTCTCGGTGCAGTCAGGATTTGAATTGGAGCGACGCCGGTCATCTGGTGGTTTGTCGCCATATGGCGCGGTCGATGTCCTAATGGATCAGGACCGCGGTTGGGATCCTCGGCTCAACATTCAAGTTGGTCTTAGGATGTACGAACTTGGCCCCGGACGGGATCTCAGACTGGCGGCGGAGGTGTTCAACGGACCGTCGCCCGAAGGAGAGTTCTTCGACAAGCGGACCACGTTCCTAACATTGGGCGTGTATGTAACTCCCTAGAGTGGTGCTGGTCTAACCGCAGGCGCAAGCCTGGGGCTCCACGACACAGATCACGCCGAGTTGCGACTAGTAGCGAACCACTGATTTACGTGACTCTCGTCCGGTGGCTGTGACATGAGAGAGACTGCGACAAATGCGATGATGTTGGCGGTCAAACCCACTAGGCCCTCGTGTAAACCAAACGGTCTCCACTCCGGTTGGACTACCAACAGGCCGGTGACCAAGCTGCCCAGTACCAGACCGGCGATTGCTCCGGTGGCCGTGCTACGTCGCCAGAGGAAGCCGCCATACACCGGTGGTGCCAATTGCACGACGATTCCATACGCCACGAGAAGCAACCCGACCAGGGACTGGCCACTACTCAGTGCCATGATGTAGCCAACTACTCCCACAGCGATCGCGAGCCAGCGGATCAAGGCGCGCCTGTCATGCTGCGTCAACTCCTTGGTACTGGTTCGCGAGTATATGTCCTCCACCGCGATCGATGCCGCTCCGTGAACCAAGGCGTCGCCCGTGGACATGGAGGCGGCCAGCGCCCCGGCGCAGAAGAGTCCCACTACCAGAGCGGGAAGTCCTGATGTCAGAACCAGATGTGGCATGATCGCATCTGCGTTGTCTGGTGCGCTGCCATACATGACCCCGGCGAAGCCAACAACGAACAGGGGGAAGAGGAACAATTGAAACGTTGGAAACAGCAGGATCGTTCGCCGTATCGTGGCGTCGTCTTTTGCGGCAAAGGCCTTCATGAACAGATGGGGCCACATCATGAAACCGATGGACGAGACAAGTATTGCGGAAGTGAAGCCACCGGCTGTCCACGGTGCTCCGTTCGCATCGAGCCCCGGGACCGTCAACAGCTCAGGGCGAACAGTCGCCAGTTGGGCGAACATCGGCCCTATTCCACCGTAGAGCCTATATGGCAGATAGATCCCTAACGCCCACGCAATCGTTATCATGAAGATGCCCTGAAATACGTTGGTCCAGCCGACACCCATGACCCCGCTGCGCCACACATATGTGAGCACCACGGCGTAGGCAATCGCGGCACCGGCGGCAAGTGGAATGTGTCCGTCGGTTACCTGCTCCAGCACAATGCCGGCGCCACGCATTTGCAATGCGATATAAGGAACCATGGCGATCACGCTGACCACTCCCGCGGTCACGGCTACCCAGCGGTTCTGGAACCTGTGGGCCAGCATGGACGCCTGTGTCACGTATCCGTGCTTGCGTCCCAGTCGCGCGGCCCACACACCGATCGCAAAGTACGGCGCCATACCGAGCACTCCGTACGCGAGGATGTAAAAAGCTGCCGCACCTCGGCTGTACGTCCAACCCGGGCCTCCCAGGAATGCGAAGGCCGAATAGACCGAGGCACCCGTTACGAAATACATGACGAGCGTGCCGAACCCCCGGTCTCCCGCCACGTATCCGGCTACGCTGTCGGATGATCGTGATCCTGCGCGAAGGCCGATCACGAGGTTCACAACGAGGTAAACCGCGACTACAGCGACGACGCCGCGCCAGTCGGTCACTTACTGAATGTTCTATGCAGAATGAAGAAGACCACCAACGATCCGAGGATCCAGAAGAGATACCAGGCGAACACGAAGGGGACGCCGAGGACGAATGGTTCTATCGTGTTAAAAGGAGTTACTCCGGGGAACGTAAGTGCTACGGCCATCGCCACGAAGTAGATCGTGGCGATCCAGACAACTGTCTTGGCGCTCCCAGTGGCTCGGTTGATAGCGGTCTCCAGTAGGCTTCGATCACCTCAGCCTCATGAGGTACATCGGCTACTATACCATGCGTCACACAGGTTTGCTAGGCGGCGCTACTCTTTTACCGTAATCTTCCCAATCATTCCAGTGGCTTCGTGGAAAATGCAGAGGTAGGTGTAGTCACCGGGGACGGTCAACACCAGGGTGAACCGATCACCCTTGTCCAAGAGACCCGAGTCCCACGGTTCGGCACCTTGCGGTATCACATTGTTCTCGGAGATCGCGGCAGTACCGGGTTTGTCGGTCGCGGTGTGAGGTAGTGCGCCATCGTTCACCCAAACGATGGTGTCCCCAACGGAGATCGTTGGATTCTCCGGTATGAACTTCATGTCGTCTGTCATATGGATCGTGGTGATGCCACCGCCGGATATGCCGGGACTACGGGTGGGATTCTGTGAAGCGTCGGACGAGTCATTCCGGGCACCCGACTCGCAAGCCGGCGGTGTTGCCATTGCCGCTGCCAGGAGCCAGATGTAGGTCCGCCGCCCGTCATGCCTCTTCACCATTTCAGTAGCAATCCTTGTCATTTGTGCTCTTGAGGAACCGGAGAGCATTGGGAAAGGTTCCATTACCATGCGAGTATTACATCCACTCTTCGTGCACCTCCACATTGCCTTTCTACTCATGGCCTTCGTCTCGATGTACGCCTGGCTATTCCGCGGGCTCGCGACGAGCGTATTCGAGGACCGCATCTACCGGTTCTCACGCGCGAACACATGGGCGGGCGTAGTCACTGTGGCGCTTTCGATGGTCGCCGGCCTGAGGGACGCATTTTTCGGAACGGTGGCTCGGTTCAGCGGCCCCATTGGCGGGTGGCTTTTCACGAAGACTGTATTGGCCTTCGTAATGCTCGGCGTATACGGCCTATTCCTTTATAAGGCATCCAAAAAGAAGAGCTACCTGCAAGAGGATCGAGCCACTATGGCCTGGTGTCTGGCCACTCAATTGGTGGGAATCGCGCTGGTTGTGGCCATCACGGTGATCGGCACCATGATCGTATTCTACCAGGATCGCTTGCCCAGATTTGCGGTGCCGTTCGGCTTGTGAAATCTCGCACAACTAGAATCGTGATAGTGGGTGGCGGGTTCGGAGGGATATATGCGGCGGCCTACCTTTCCAAGTCTGAGCTAGCCGAACGCGGGCTGGAGATCACACTGATCGATCGGCGGAACTACTTCACGTTCACCCCTCTCTTGGCTGAGGTGGCAGCAGGGACTCTGGGCAGAGAGCACGTCACGTACCCATTCAGAGTGCTGGCGCGGCGTTACGGAGTGCGATTCATCCAAGACTCCGCCCGGGAGTTGGATCTCGATCGTGGGCTGGTGCGGACCGAGCACACCGAAGTTTCGTATGACTATCTCATTCTGGCGACCGGAGCCGAGCCGCAGTTCTTCGGCAACGAAGCTATCCGCAACGGAAGCCTGCCTCTGACGTCCGTAAACTGTGCATTGGCAGTGCGCGGAAAGGTGATGGGCTCGCTCGAGCGCGCGGTATACACCGAGGACGAGGCTGAACGCCGCAGGCTGTTGACTTTCGTGGTAGCCGGCGCCGGTCCTGCCGGAGTGGAAGTCGCGAGTGCAATCCACAATCTAGCCGGTGAAGTCTTGGGTCCTTACTACGGCATCCGAGATGCGGCAAAGGTGATTTTGGCCGGAGCCGATGACAGGATATTGGCTGCATTTGACAAGGACCTTGCCCGCGAAGGGCTCAGTCGCTTGCGACAAAGGGGGGTCGATGTAAGGCTCAATACGCGCATCACGGACATTGCTGAAGGTGTGATTACCTCGCAGGGCCCGGGAGGCTACGAAGAGATCCAGGCGCGGACGCTAGTGTGGACCGCCGGAATGGTTCCGGCCCAGTGGTTGTCGAAACAACAACTCGCGATCGAACGCAGGTCGGTCAAGATCGACCAGTTTCTGAGGGTAGAAGGTCGAGAGAACGTGTTTGCGATCGGCGATGTTGCATCGCTGCTGGATGAACGTAGTGGCCTTCCATACCCCAGGGTCGCACCCATCGCGATCAGCCAAGGGGTGAGAGCTGCCGCGAACATAGAGAACGATGTCTTCGGGCGGGCATTGGAGCCATACCATGCCCACCATGCCGGCAAGATCGTGTCATTGGGCGGTGGTGTTGCTCTGGTCGATGTCTTGGGCGTTCAGGTGAGGGGCATTCTAGCCTGGTGGATTTACCGCACGGCATATATCCTCAAGCTGGTCGGTACCAAGAACAAGATTAGAGTATTGGTAACCCTTATCCTCAATCGGATCTTCGAGCCCGATCTTTCTTACGAGTGACCCAACAACTGCACTTCCTGCGGGTCTAGGTCCAGGCACTTTGCCTGTTTCTGGAAACCAGGCTCCCCGCGTAGTCGATCCCATGCCGGATCGACCTTGATGAACGACATCCAAGCGGCTCGTTCACTGCACGCCCGGTCGAGCCATGCCAATGCGGCCTCGCTCTGACCGTTCCAGGAGTAAACCAGGGCAATGTCACGGGGAGAAACATAGAGATCGTTTGAGCGTCGGTCTCTATGCAGTTCGTCGAGGATGGTCCTAACGTCATCGGTCCGGCCCGCGGCGCCATAGGCGCAAGCCAACGTGGCGATCCTGCCCGGAATCCGTCCGGCGATGCCGCTTGCGATCTCGAACTCCTTGATGGCGTCCCCAGTTCGATCTATCAATAGATAGTTCCATCCGAGACAGACATGCGCAGGTGCAAAGTTACAGTCGAGTTCAAACGTCTTGTTGATTTGATCGATTGCGTCGTCGAACCGACGCGCCCAGTAGAGTTGCCAGGCGAGATTGGTGTTTACATTGAGTGACACGGGTTCCAATTCGAGCGCTCTGCTCGAGCGCAGAATGGCTTCGTCGTGTTTGCCACGCGAAGCGAGGTAATAGCTGTACTTGATATTCGGTTCTTGGATTCTGGTGGCGTTCGCACGAGCACACATGAATTCGGCTGCACCGGCATCCCAATCCCAGTCCCTCCACGTGTACACGCTGCCCAGGGTCGCGTGTGCATCGCAGAGTGAAGCGTCGATTTCGAGGGCGCGCTCGGCTGCCTCCTTGGCGAATTGAAAGGCCTCGGCTGGTGGTACGGAACCTTGCCCGGTACCGGCTATGAAATATGCGTTTGCTAGGCCGGCATGGGCCCATGCGAAATCCGGATCTAGGTCTATTGACTCCTCGAAGCATTGCAAGGCTTTTTGGCTGGAGCTTGGCGTGAACTTGTTCCAGTAATACATGGCTTTGAGATACAGGTTATAGGCCTCTGTACTATCGGTTGGCTTCCTGTTTACTCGTGCCTGCTCGGTCGGTGTGAACTTTGCCTCGAGGGCCTGAGCAATATGTTTTGCCACATCACTCTGAATTTCGAAGATATCTGTCAAGTCTCGATCGTAGGTCTCTACCCAGAGGGGCACGTCGGTCAGAACGTCAATGAGTTGAGCCACTACACGCACGCGGTTATCAGCTCTGCGAACGCTACCCTCCAGTATCGCGGTTACCCCCAGTTCGTATCCAATCTCTCTGATGCTCTTGTCCGTGTGCTTGTACTGCATAACCGATGTGCGCGAGGTGAGTCTCAAGTCTCCGATCTTCGACAGCTGTGCGATGATATCATCCGTTATCCCGTCACTGAAATACTCGTTCTGCGGATCCAAACTCATGTTGGTGAAGGGAAGCACCGCTATCGACTTTTCGTCGAGGGTGACCTTTTGCTCTGCGGCGCTCGGAGCGCCGGCGTGTGTTCGCGGCGTGAGTCGATGTAGTGAATGCGGAGCAAGTGAAAACTGAACGTTTGCCAGAGCCTCCGCAAACTCTCGTATTGTGGGATACCTGCTGTCCGGATCCCATGCGACAGCTTTCCTCATGACTAGGTGAAGCTCTTCGGGCACCGGCTCGGCATTGGGAGGAAGCGAGAGTTCCGATCCGTTTGGTTCAGAGATGGGTCTCTCGCCGAAGATCATTTCGAACAGCACACAGCCGAGGCTAAACAGATCGCTTCTCCCGTCGACCTTTCGAGCCCCGGACGCCTGCTCGGGACTCATGTATCCTGGAGTTCCAATCGGATGTCCGGCAATGGTGAGGTTTTCGTCGCAAGCCTCGCACAGCGCGCGCGCGATGCCGAAGTCCGTTACGAGAGCGTGGCCGTCCGAAAGCAGGATGTTCTCTGGCTTGATGTCTCGATGAATGATCTCACTGCTGTGGGCGTGTGCCAGAGCATCGGCTACGTCGAGCGCAATGCCGACTGCCTCTGGCAGCTCGATCGACTGACCCCTGGTCATCCGCAGGCGGAGAGATGGACCCGAAATAAAGGGCATCACGTAGTACAGCAGTCCATCTACGTCACCGGTGGCGAATATCGGAACCACATGTGGGTGCGTGAGGGCAGAGGCTATATCCACTTCCCGGAGGAATCGCTCCCGGCCCACTTTGTCGGAGACAGATGGGTCCAGAACCTTGATCGCGACCTTTCTGGCGGGATGGAGTTCCTCTGCGAGGAACACCGTAGCCATGCCACCCTGGCCGATCAGGTGTTTGAGGGTGTAGCGGTTCGACAGTCCCTCTCTCAGAATCTGTAATATCTCATCCGTCGCCAATCCGGGCATCTCCTTGGGTTTCCCCTTTCAACGGCCAGGGCCACCATGGTGTTCCCATGGAAATGCCTTTGTCTTAATAGAAACTTCAGAGTTTCTTCATCTTTCTGGACCCATGTATATGCGTTACACGTGCCGCACATTGAGAGCGGCGCGAAGCCTTATCGCATGGGGACAGCCGCGGGATTCCATCCGGCGGGTGCGAAAGATTCAAGCAGTACAAATTAGTGACCGGCAGGGGCTTTACCCCTGCATTCTCTAGTAATTTTTAGGGAGGTCGAGATGGTCAAGCGCCTCAACGCTGCAGGTGACTTGCAGAGGCACAAGTGAAGGAAAATTCCAAGCAAACTCCTGAGATAATAGCGCTCATCCTCCTTTTCCTCGGGATCTCGGGGATGGCGTTCGTCGGGTTCGGGGCCAAGAGTTGGATGCCCGAGGTCGCTTCGGAGCATGGCGTTGGGGTGGATGGGGTGATCCGCTACCTAATCATTAGTACTGGGACCGTCCTGGCGATCGGTACGCTGGTCTTTGTTTGGTTTCTGTGGCGCTTTGGGCGGGGCCGTCCGACCGGATCGCCAAAGACGAGTATCAAATCGGAGCGTTGGTGGTCGTTGGTGCCGGTGTTGGGCATGGCTCTGATTGCTGAGGCAGGGGTGCTCGTCAAGGGGCTGCCAGTGTGGGAGCAGGTGTATGGGCCACCACCTGCTGACGCTCTCGTAGTGGAAGTAACCGCGCAGCAGTTCGAGTGGATCATTAGATACCCAGGTGCCGATGGTGAGTTCGGCCGTGTCGATCCGCACCTTATTCATCAGACTACCAATCCAGTGGGCATCGATCGATCTGATCCAGCGGCTCAGGACGACATTGTAGTTCGCAACCGGCTACACGTTCCGGTGAACCGGACAATTTTTCTACGACTGCGTTCGCGCGACGTGCTGCACAGCTTCTCAGTCGCGGCGTTTCGTGTCAAGCAGGACATCGTGCCCGGCATAATTGGAAGCACTAAGTTCGTGCCGACTCGTGCGGGTGAATACGATATTGGATGTGCCGAACTCTGCGGCATGGGTCACTATCGCATGCGAGGCACCGTGATTGTGTACGAAACAGAAGAATTTCAAAGGTGGCTCGAAAGCCAGCCGGGATGGATGCAATGAGCGATACACATGCGGAACAGAGTTTCCTGAGAAAATATATTTTTAGTACCGATCACAAGATGATCGGCAAGCAATATCTGTTGACCGCCATGTTCATGGGGCTATTCGCGGTGACTTGGTCGGTACTGATACGCGTGCAGGTGTCGTGGCCGGAGGGAACCTGGCCGATTTTGAGCACACTGTTTCCAGGACTTTACGAGAGCGGTGTCTTGCTCCCGGAACGCTACTTGAGTTTAGTCACAATGCATGGATCGTTGATGGTGTTCTTCGTGATTTCCCTCGCGCTAGTAAGCGGTATCGGGAACTTCATCATCCCGCTGCATGTCGGTGCTCGCGATATGGCCTATCCTTTTCTCAATATGCTGTCCTATTGGATCATAGTTCCGGCGAGCATCCTCATGCTTGGCTCGTTTTTCGTGCCAGAGGGTGCCGCAGCAGCTGGTTGGACGGTCTATCCTCCGCTTTCTGCGCTGCCGGAGGCCATCCCTGGGTCGGGGCTCGGTCAGTCCATATGGCTTCTGGCCATGGCTCTCTTCATCGTCTCGTTCACGATGGGTGGCCTCAATTTCGTGACGACGATATTGAACCTTCGTACGCTCGGACTCTCGATGTTCCGGATGTCGATGACCATTTGGACGATGTTTATCGCGTCGATATTAGGTCTACTGTCGTTTCCTGCACTTACCGCCGCCGCAATAATGCTCCTCTTCGACAGGCACGGGGGTACGAGTTTTTTCCTACCCGCAGGGCTAGTGCTGGGCGGTAAGGTGTTGTCGAATGAGGGTGGGACGCCGTTGCTGTTCCAGCACTTGTTCTGGTTTCTCGGGCATCCCGAGGTTTACGTGCTCATGTTACCGGCGCTGGGAATAGCCTTTGACGTCATAGCAACGTTCGGACGTCGTCCGGTGTTCGGGTATCGCACCTCGGTTTGGTCACTGCTGGTGATTGCGGTGATGAGCATGATCGTATGGGGCCACCACATGTTCACAAGCGGCATGAATCCTTATCTGGGCGAGTATTTCTCCATAGTTACAGTGTTGATTACGATACCGTTTGCCGTGCTTGCGATGAATCTGATCGCCAGCCTCTGGCGCGCTCAGATCAGACTCCGAGTACCGATGCTGTTTGCGCTGGGACTCGCGGCTGCTGTCGGCATCGGCGGCCTTGGAGGATTGTGGCTCGGAACTGCTACATCAGATATGTATCTACATGACACCTATTTTGTCGTGGGACATTTCCACTTCATGATCGGAGTTGTTACGTCGTTTGGAATCTTCACGGCGGTCTACTATTGGTTTCCCAAGATGTTCGGCGGGTTCATGAACGAATTTTGGGGCAAGGTACATTTTTGGCTGACCTCGCTAACAGTCTTCCCGGCCTTTCTGTTCATGCATTTTCTAGGACTGGGCGGTCACCTGCGTCGTGTCTACGATCCCACAGTGTACGAGACCACTGCATCCCTGCAGTGGTTAAACGTCATCATTAGCGGCCTACTGTTTGTTTCGGTTGCGGCCCAGGCAATCTTTCTCATCAATTTCTTTTGGAGTGTCTTTCGTAAGAAGGAACCCGTGGGCCCCAATCCATGGGAGAGTGCCACGCTGGAGTGGACGACGGACTCACCGCCACCACATCTCAACTGGCAGGAACTACCGGTGGTTTACCGCGGGCCTTACGAATACCGGGTAAATGATGCCCCGGACGGCTATGCCCCGCAGACGATGCCCGATACGGAAGTGGCAGAGGTGGAAGCATGATTTCCGCTGCAGGTGGCAGCGTGCCCGCCGACGAGTTCTTGCCGAATCAAGCTGACGCCTTGCGTACGGCCGGTCCCTATCCAGTAGGGTTGATGGGATTATTGGCGACGGTGTCGATGCTGTTTGCAGCGTTCACCGCGGCTATGCTTGTACGGCGGACAGGAAATGACTGGTCTCAGGTTCATCTCCCCGCGATTCTTTGGGCTAATACAGCAGTTCTAGCACTCTCGAGTGCGGCCGTCGAGATGGCGCGGGCGGCAGTTCGTCGTGAAGTCTCTTCGGCCACAGCCCGCTGGCTTGCGTTGGCCGGACTACTGGGCGTTGTGTTTCTTGGTGGCCAGATTTGGGCGTGGAAGACTCTAATCGCGCAGGATGTTTTTCTACCCACTGGCCCTCATGCCGCGTTCTTCTATATGCTTTCCGGCGTGCATGGACTGCATGTAATCGGCGGGCTCGTCGCGCTTCAGTGGAGTTCACACCGTGCCCACCGCGGAGCGTATAGCGGTGCTCACCACGCGGGCCTAACGCACACAGCGATATATTGGCACTTCGTAGGTGCTGTCTGGGCGTACCTTCTGGTTCTGCTGCTGACCCTGTGAAAGGATCGACGATGACCACCGGAGCCTCGACCACAGACACTCATTGGCAGGGGGGCGTGTCTCCCTTCGACGTGTCGTGGCAGAAGTTGATGATGTGGTTCTTCCTCGTAACCGATGCGTTGCTGTTCGCCGGCTTCCTGGCAGCCTACGGATTCGAGCGGTTGGCCAGTCCTACGTGGCCTGACCGAGGTGAAGTGTTTACGATGGCGCTCATCGGTGTGATGACGTTCGTGTTGATTACATCGAGCGCGACGATGGCGACAGCGGTGAGCGCGGCCCACAAAGGAGATCTCAAGACTGCCGCAAGGTTTGTGTTGTTTACAGCATTGGGGGGCGCGCTGTTCCTCGGCATGCAGGCCTACGAGTGGACCAACCTGATACAGGAAGGCGCAAGACTCACCGCGAATCCGTGGGGTACGGCGGCATTCTCGGCCTTCTTTTTTATGATCACGGGATTCCATGGAACACACGTTCTGATAGGTGTGATTCTACTTTCTGTGGTAGCTGCCCGAGTAAAGGGGGGACGCACGGCCGGACCGGGGGTTGAGCTTGTTGGACTCTATTGGCACTTCGTAGATTTGGTGTGGGTTTTCATTTTTACTTTTTTCTACCTCGTTTAAGAGAGAAATCATGGAGCAAGGCGCATCGTATCGAACTTATTGGGGGATTTGGGCGGTTCTGCTGGTCTTGACCATGTTCATGCTCCTCATAGAGGCGGCTCCGCTGTCCGGAGTCCTGACTCTCGTCTTCTTGATCGGAGCGATGTTGGTCAAGGCCGGTCTGATAGGAGCTTGGTTCATGCATCTCAGGTTTGAGCGGGCGGCGCTAGTATGGTGCGTTGTCGCGGGAACCCTCGCCACCGCACTTACGTTGTTTGTTCTTATAGCACCTGATGGTATCTCAATGCTGAGGCTGGCCCCGAAGTAGGACGTCATGGTTCATTCGTTATTCACGATCGGTTCGGCGATCCTACCGGATAGTTCACGGGTGGCATCTATGACGGGGGGTATGATACTGGGCGGAGTCGTTCTGGTGGGCACGCAGTTGATCGTGGTTGGAGTAACCATCGTTTGGTACGTCCGCAGCCGACAAGGCAGGTCTTCATAAACCCTTCATGATTTCTTACTGGTTGCCTGAGTAAAAATTAAAGCTTAGCACGCCACAGCCGCGGGGTCTGGTTGCGCCCCGGCGGGCGGGTAATTGTCCACTCGCTTACAGCGCCAGCCTGTATTTTTGTTTCCATAACTAGACCTTCGCACACAACCGAGAAATCGGAGGGACCTGTGAGCAAAGCAGCATTGGATCATAGAAAGCTATACCGCCTGCCTTGGAACTTGCCCGACAACTCCATAGCGTGGCTCGAACCCACCGCCAAGTGCAACCTGGCGTGTGAGGGGTGCTATCACGCCAACATAAACGAACACAAGTCGTTGCAAGTGGTAGCCGACGATTTGGACGTCTTCGAGCGCACACGGACGGTCGACGGCATTTCGATCGCTGGTGGTGAGCCCCTTACTCATCCGAACATTGTAGATATCGTGCGGATGGTGGCCGAGCGTGGCTGGAAGCCGATCGTCAATACGAACGGATTGGCGCTGAACGAGGAACTCCTGCGAGATATGAAGCGTGCCGGGCTCAAGGGCATGACTTTTCATATAGACAGCAAGCAGCACAGGCCAAAGTGGAAGAACAAGACGGAGCAGGAGCACAACGAGCTACGCCTCCACTATGCAGAGATGGTTGCGCGCGTGGGGGGTCTGTCGTGTGCCTTCAACTCCACGGTTTATGGTGATACCCTCGATGCCGTGCCCGACTTGGTTACCTGGGCCCAGAAGCACATCGACATCGTGCACGTCATGGTCTTCATCTGCTATCGTGAACCCACGATGGACAGCGATTTCGAGTACTACGCCGGCGGGCGCAGAGTCGATATGGGCGAACTGGCGTATGATGAACAGACGGGTAAGCAAATAGATATTTCTGCGATGGATGTTGTTGATAAAATTAGAGAGCCCTATCCCGACTTCTCTCCATGCGCATACCTCAACGGCACAGAGAAGCCCGATTCCTTCAAGTGGCTCCTGTCGCTGCGAATAGGCACCTCAAAGCGAATCTACGGACACCCTGGACCAAAGTTCATCGAAATCGCTCAGACTCTGCACCATCTGCAGACCGGCAAGTACATGGCGTACTCGCCACCGTCCACACTCAAACGCGGCAGATCTTTGATGTGGTTGTGGCCGTTCGACAGGGGGATGCGACGTGCGTTCTTGCGGGCGCTGCGCGATCCCACTCTGTTGTTTAGGCGGGCCCACCTTCAGTCGATCATGATCATTCAGCCAGTCGACATTCTGGCCGACGGCCGTCAAAACATGTGCGATGGTTGCCCGGACATGACCGTTTGGAAGGGTGAACTCGCTTGGTCATGTCGTTTGGAGGAGTGTATTCATTTTGGGCAGTTCGTGCGGACGGTGCGGAAGGAAAGAGAAACCATTTCGGTCAACTGAGCCCGGAGCGGGGCCCCCGTTAACGGTCCCTTCATAAAGCGTTCAAGCCGGTTTAATATCCAAGCCGCATAATACGGACAATGGAAACCAGAATTGTCCGGCCGGAAATGAGCGGTGCGTCAGCTTGTTGCTTGAACGCCCCAGCCCATGTTGACACCATGATATCCGTCAAGGTCCCGCTTGTGCCCGGTCAAGGCGTAGACTTCCCATACTTGTCCACTATTGTTGCTCTTCTCACTTGTCCTCTGAATAGGATGGGTCCCGTGACCTCAGATCACCGTCGAATCACTGGAAACCCGGCAATCGCGCTACTTGGCGTGGTGCTCGCATTTCTGTCTTTCTCATCACTTGCCTTTGCACAAACACTTTCTGAGAACATCACACTCAGTGGAGAAATACGGGTTCGGGGGGAGGCGGACAATCGTACGTCGGGCACGGATCCGGATGCGGCTACACTTCTCCGCACTCGAATCAGTTTGTTCGCCACTCCAAGCTCCAAGGTGAGCGCATTCATCCAGATTTCGGACTCCCGCATATTTGGTGAAGAGCTAAACACCCTGACGGATGCCAGCGCGGATCGACTGGACCTTCATCAGGCGTATCTGGCCTGGAAACCCTGGAGCGACGTTACACTGCGAATTGGCCGACAGGAACTGGCCTTCGCGGACCAGCGTCTGGTGGGAACGGTAAATTGGGCGAACGTCACGCGGGCGTTCGACGGACTCAAGGCCACCGTGGATCGGGGTTCATGGACGCTGGACGCGTTCGCCATGGTTCTCACTGAGAACGACGCAACTCTTGCGACTGGGCTGAATCCGCGACAGAACGAGGGTGAGGATACGGACCGCACGTTCTTCGGAACATGGTTCAAGAGGGGACCCGTTGAACTGTTCGCTCTGGCCGATCGGAACGCCAGCACAGCAGCATTTGACAACATCGACCGCTACACGCTAGGTGCTCAGGGCGTGCACACTCTCGGGAGCTTGAGCATCAAGGGAATGGCCGCTGCCCAACTAGGGCGTCAAACTCCAACGGCGGCTGCTCGGCAGGACATCGCCGCATACATGTTGACGGGCAATGTGTCCTACGCCTTACAGGGCGAACTCCGTCCTACACTTGCGGTGCAGGCAGATTACCTATCGGGTGACAAGTCGCCGCTCGATGATACCCACTCGACTTTCAATACGCTCTACGCAACCAACCATGCTTTCTACGGATACATGGACCTGTTCCTGGCGCCGTCTTCACAGACGGGTTTTTTGGGTCTGTTCGACACGATGCTGCGGGCTTCGGTGCGCCCCGGCCCATGGACGGTCCGATCTGATTTGCATCGCTTTCAGCTTGGGCGCAAAGCCCCGAGTGGTGAACGTAACATCGGTGTGGAGTTAGACGTTACGGCAGGTCGTGTTCTGGCCCCGGGTTTGACGCTACTCGGTGGGTTCGGCGTGTTCGAGCCTAACTCGGGTGCTGCAGCCGCGGGCTTGGGGGACGACAATCTCCAATGGGCGTTCCTGCAGGCCATGGTGCGGTTCTAGGCTGGTCGTCGCGGCCCAAGTCGGTTAGTCTTTAGCTGACGGGTGGTCAACTCGAAGGGAGCACTGCCGTATGCGACAGAAGCATGTCTTAAGGAGCCAATTCGTTCCGCGCATTCCAGGGCGCAAAACCCGCACGTCTGACTGCCGCAGTTGCATTCTCCTCAAGGGTCTTCGTGCTGCAGCGCTACCGGCTTCAACGATTGACTCGATATGCGAGCGAATGTGGCTCAACCGGGTCAGGCGGCGTCAAATCCTATACACCGAGGGGAACAGGTCTGCGCATCTATATGCCATCCGCTCGGGCAGAATCAAGCTGGTCAAGCTAGACGCTAGCGGTCGCGAACACGTTGCGGCGGTTCTGGAATCCGGCGACCTGTTCGGTTTTGAAGCGGTCTTCGACAGCACCTACGCTACCGGCGCCGAGGCGTTGACGGATGCCGAGCTGTGTCTTGCGTCGGGGGACGAGTTGAAGAGATTGATGGCCGAAGTACCCGGCATTGCTGTGGACCTGACTCGTTATCTGCACCGGCAACTCTGCCGCACGCGAGAACAGCAGGCGTTTCTAGGAGTTCCGAGCGCCTCCGCAAGACTGGCCGGATACATCCTTCATGTGTCGTCGCAAAGCAATTCTACGGACGACGCCACGGCGCCCGACGACCTGACCTTGGGGGACTTGGGTGGCATTCTCGGACTCTCACCAGAAACCGTTTGCCGGGCCCGTAGCGAACTCAAAGTGCGCGGCATCATCGAGATGCACGATTCGCGCATCCGGATCCGGGACGTCGACTCCTTGCAGCGAGTGGCTGGACTTTGACATCTTGATATTCGTCAACGCCGGGCTTGTGTCCGGTCAAGGCGAAGACTTCCCACCCCGCACTATACTCCCGCACTCATCGGTCGACTGACCGACGACGCGACACGTGCGTGCGTGATGTCGGACGTGAAGCTCTCATCCGCCAGAATCGAGACGAGGAGACAAGGGGTGCAAAAGAAAGACGTGCAAAGGGGTGTTGCGGTGGCGTTGTTCGCCATGTTCTTGCTATTTGGAGTGGCGCTGTTAGCGATTGTGCGGGCCGGGCCGGGCGCAGCCCCGGAAGCCGCTCCAGACGAAACCAGCTACCTGCAGAAGACGGGCGACGAGGAACTGGCATACTTGCTGGTCAAGCTCGAACTCAAGACACGAGCGGTCATCGGGGACCACTACAACAGGGCACAGACGCGATTCCCGGGCGTCAATCTGCTCTATCAGCGTTGGCTCGCGAAGAACACGATTCTCCCGGCTGCGGTCGCGGATAGAGTTTTCGCCGAAGTCGTGCCTGGCGCAACTGGCGGCAGGGCGTGGGTTAAGATGGTAGTTCAAGATCCGCGAAACGACAACAATCGGGGAGATTCGGTCGCGCGCGGAATGCTACGTGCAATCCAAGACGGTAGCCCAAGAGAGGAGCGCTCGCTTCCCGAAGCCTACTATTATGCAGAGCCGATCAAGGCCACCGACGGGTGCCTACCGTGTCACGGCGAGCCGGATGGGGCACCTGACCCTCTCTTTCCCGAATACGAGAAAAACGGTTGGAAGGCGGACGATATTGTAGGGGCAGTGATATCCCGGGTAGCTCCAAGGCAGGTGGTTGCCGGCATGTCTCGTTAAGATTGCGATTCGCTCTGCCGCATTCTGCTTACTTACAGGGTAGAAACCTCACGGTGGTCGCCATCTCATGGAGGACGTGGGCGAGCGCGGACAACGTAGTGTCTATGTCGTCGCGAGTTGTGTAGTGCGACAGCGAGAATCGCAGCGCGCAATGAGCGTCGGCCTCAGTTCTTCCCATCGCCATCAACACATGCGTCGGCTTCGGCGATCCAGATTTGCATGCCGAGCCCGAAGAGAGAGAGATCCCGTGCTGGTCGAGCGCGATCACGACTGATTCACCTCGTAGTTCTGGAAGGGTGACGTTGAGTGTGTTAGGAAGTCTGTTATGCGCTGGGCCGTTGAGCTTGACGTTCGGTACGAATTCTCGAATGCCTGCTTCGAGTTGATCTCGAAGTTGCTCTACGGCCGGCGAGCTACGTAATGTGCTCCGCGCCAACTCAGCCGCTTGCCCCATGCCCACAATCCCAGGGACGTTTTCCGTACCGCCGCGCAACCCGCCCTCCTGTTGACCACCGTGAATCAGTGGTTCGAGTCGTATCCCTTTCTTGAGATATAGAGCACCTACGCCCTTGGGCCCATGGAACTTGTGGGCCGAAAGCGTGAGCAAGTCTACGCTCATCTCTTCAACGTCGATGGGGATCTTTCCAGCCGCTTGAACTGCGTCGGTGTGGAACAAGATTCCCTTCTCATGCGCAATGTGGCACAACTCGCCGATAGGCTGAACCGTCCCAACCTCGTTGTTGGCCAGCATTATGGATACGAGAATCGTGTCAGGTGTGATAGCCTGAGCGAGATCGACGGGATCAACAGACCCGTGTTCATCCACGGGCAAGTAGGTGATGCTGTATCCCGTCCGACCTAGGCTCTCGCACGCGTTGAGAACGGCAGGATGCTCGATCCGACTCGTGATGATGTGGTTCCCGCTCTTTCTGTAAGCGTGGGCGATTCCCTTGAGTGCAAGATTGTCTGCCTCTGAGCCGCCTCCCGTAAAGATCACACGCCTAGGCCGGCAGTTGATCAACGCCGCCACCTGACGTCGCGCCTTCTCCGTTCCTTCTCGCGCGTCGCGACCAGTACTGTGAATGCTGGAAGGATTGCCGTGCCGGCTCTGTAGATAGGGCTGCATCACGTCACCCACGGCATCTGCTACACGTGTGGTCGCGTTGTTGTCCAGGTAGATTCGTCTTTCCGTGGCCTTTGACGTGGGAGGTACTTCGCGCAGTTGCCCTATCTCAACTGGTGCCAAATGCGAGCCATTCTTGACCTTCACGACTTCGCAAAGCAGTGCTTTGAAGACTGGGAAACCTGATATCTCGTCGTAGTTCGACATGTCTGTGAGGAGATTGACGTTCCACTCACGCCAGGCCGTCGGACCGACGGGAGTGCCACCGCCCATGCTGCACTCGACGGCACCCTTCACAATGTTCTCGTCCACGCTGGCGCGGAACGTGACTGCACCGCGCTTGGTGCGCACCTCGACCAAATCGCCTGACTGTATCGCTCGCGAACGGGCGTCATGGACATTCAGGTTGACAGTCGGCTCGGGGTGTTCCTTAGCCAGACCTGCCACTCCGTGATGTTGTGACCGGAAGTCCGTCTGCGGTCGCGCACCGGAGTTGAACACAAGTGGAAACGTTTCGGCCGTCGCCGGGTCCTGTAGCGGACCTTCCATTGGCTCTACGTACTTGGGAAGCGGCTCGTATCCATAATCTTCCAAAACGGTTGAGTGAATCTCGAACTTTCCTGTGGGAGTCGCGAACCCCGGTTGCCCGTCCGCTCGGAGCCCTCCCTTCTGCCATTTGCGGTACTCCATCATCGGGGTCGGAATTCTTACCGACCCTCCAGCAGCTTGGACGTCCTCCAGACTGTAACCCGAGCCGCGAAGCGCCGATCGGATCACGGCCTCCTCGCTTTGCGGATACAAGTGACCGTAGCCCAGTCGCGCAGCGAGTTCGACCATTATGAGACAGTCGTTTCTGGCCTCTCCGACCGGCTCAATGAGTGCCTCGCGAAGCCGGAAAATGGGGCCATAGGCCATGTAGGAATTGATTTCGAACATCGTAGTGGCGGGGAGCACGATATCAGCGTATGCTGCATCGGCCGTCAGTTGCCGATCGATGCATACGAGGAAATCCAATGTCGACAGAGTCTCGCGCCAGACCTCCGTCTGTGGCCAGGAGGTGAGAATCGAAGCACCTTGGACGATCAATCCTCGGATTCGGTAGGGCTCCCCTCGAATGACGGAGTCGATGAGACCGCTGGCGTGAGACTCTCCCCTATAGTCGCTGTAGATAGGGAATTTGTCCCGTGCAACGGCCAGATCGAGATTCGGGTTCGGCAGGTTATCTGACCGATTGACGGGGAAGTGAGTGTCCAGCATGGCGAGTCCGATGCCTCCCGGCACATCGAGTTGTCCGCCGAGCGCGAAGAGTGTCAGCACGGCTCGAATTGCCTGTACGCCGCTGTTCGAGTATTCCAGACCGGTGTACATCAACGGGCACGCACCGGTTGCGCTGCAGATCCGCCGTGCCATGTCGCGGACGAACGACGCAGGTACGCCCGTGATTCGTTCAACCACGTCTGGCCGGAAATGTTGCACGTAGGTTGCAAGTCCGTCGAATCCGTGACACCAATTATCGGCGAAATCCTCGTCGTATAAATCTTCCTCGATCATGACTGCGATCATGCCTAACGCCAGCGCTCCGTCAGTACCAGGGCGGATCGGAATCCACCGGGCGCCGGTCAGTTGTGCGGTCTCTGTGCGGCGGGGATCGATGACCACTATCTCCGCACCGCGCCTTGCGGCTGCTTGGAGCCGGTGCATGTCCAAGGGAGGTGAATCGGTAGCGGGATTCGCACCCCAGACCAGGAGCAACTCTGAGTTCTCTATGTCGGAGAACATGTCGACCAACATCCGCCCCATGGTCACGTGTGGAGCAATCATTGCGAAGGACACGTAGCATAGAGCGCCAACGCCCATAGTATTGGGTGAACCGAAGGGGAACAGAACACTGGAGGCCGATGAGACCGCGACTCCCTTGGGCTGAAATGTGTCGCACAGAGACAGTTCAAACGCTCCACGCCCCGTGTAGATAGCCACGGCCTCGGGGCCGGATTCTTCTTTGATGTGGTTTAGGCGGGCAACGATTGTGTCGTAGGCTTCTTCCCAGCCAATGCGCTCGAACTCGTGACTTCCCTTGGGACCCACCCGTCGCTGCGGATACTTTATGCGATGTTCCGAGTAGATGATCTCTGGAGCGTGTTGTCCTCGCCGGCAGATCATGCCTAGCGGATGACCCTTTGCCGCCTGGATGTTGACCAAACGGCCGTCCTCAAGACCGACCTCAACCCAACAGCCCGCCGGACAAATTCCGCAAATCCCCTGTTTGCTTTCTATCTCCATATCTGTGACTGGACGGGGCTGATCCCGTATCATTTGGTCTCCTCCAGAGGCTGTAGCAACTTTGAGGAATGCACCGAGACAAGATGAACCGCTCGCGTGCCGATTTCCAGTTCACAGAATCTTAATGTCTTCTTCATAGTGGTCCGGTTTAGTTACATGGTCCCATCCCAAGCGATCCTTCTTTCTTGGATGTGTGGACTGAGTGGCAACAACCCAAGTTCTGGAGACTCTAATGACGACTGCAATGTCCGATGTCTGTGTCAGTGGCGAGAGACTGACGGTTACCACCGACTCCGGTACCAAGAGTTACGATATCTGTCAGATGCCGGACAAGTTTCTGAGTTGGCAGCTCGATGCACGGCTTGCGATGTTCGACAGCATCGAAAAGAAAGAGCGCATCTCCGCATTTCACGCTCACCTGCCTGTTGTGGCGACCATCAACAGTGACCGTGATTTCCCAATTCACACTGCCACGAAGGCTACCGGCTTGCTACCCAAAGAAGAGTATCTCGCGGAGTATGTCGAGATCTTCAACGATTGCCTTGAGCGTGCGAGCGGCAAACCGTGGGAAGAGAGTCAATCCGATCGCGTAGCCGTCGCGAAGCGTTTGTATGCCAACCCAGATCACGTCGATGCGCGCAAGCTCGGACTCGTCGAGATCTTCGAAGGGCAAACCTATCAGAATCTCATCCGAAATCCGGTGATGGCGGTGCATTACACTGGCCCCGGTCCGGAGTACCTAAGCTATCAGCTCAACGGCGCGGTCGAACTGATCGGTCCCGGAGATCCGCGGTTCGAATTCCCCCGTCTGATGCGTCTACTCTTCGAGCATAACTCGTTTCACATTCAGCAACCTTCCTATCCTTCGGGCTATCTGTTTTGGATTTCTGAGGCCCTCGAGAAGACACCACGTCGGCGTGGTGGCTAGAGAACTGATCGAGGCCGGACGGCAGTCTTAGTACTTGTTCACAAAATATTAACACCTCCTTCACAGTGATCCGGCTTGATTCTTAGTTGGGACACACTGTGTCACAGATGTTGTTCTTCGGGGGAGTGCGATTGTGGACCTGCTCTGCTCAGGATCTCTTGCTGACTCGGGTGCGGCCGAGGACGGACGGCTGCAGCAGCTATGAATTTGAACAAGCTGTTTCCGCGGCTTTCTATACGACTGAAGCTCGTAATAGCATTTGCTTTGCTGGCGATCGTCCCGCTAGCCGTCGTCGCGGGCCTGGCTACTGAGACAACAGTCCGCCAGCTTCGAGCACTCGCGACGGCAACCTTGGAGCACGATCTGGCGATGGCCCGGGGTCAGACGGAGAGATCTCTGCAGGATGTCGAGCGGGACGTCGCCTATCTCTCAGAATCATATCTGGAGGCCCTGTTCGGTGAGGTCAGCCAGGCACGCCGCGCTGAGATAGCTGCTGAACTCTCAGCTTTTCTCACATTTGACCCGGCGTTATTTCAAATCAAAGTCATCGATCCAGACGGCAGACTTCTGTTCGGAGTTCGCGGTACCGGTGGCGGAACCACCGGTGGGAGTCTCTACTACTCAGTCCGTGCCTCTGCATTGGTGCCGGGCGAGCGACTCATGCTGCCGGTGGAATTGCGTCGGGACGCCGGCGCTGAGGATTCCGTCGCCACACTGCCAGCGGTTGCTATTGTGCTACCGATCTGGGGAAGCGACGGGACGTTTCTTGGCGCCGTAATAGGTGAGGCATATGCATCGGTCTTGTTTGCCGGCCTCGAGGAGGGGTCCCCGAATCTAAGAGGAGTGACAGGACTCGTGAGTGGAGACGGGCTCTTGCTGTATCACTCGGCGCGAAAGCCGGACTGGACAAGTTTGCTGATATCACGAGGTGAAGCCGACATCCGAAACGATCTTCCGTCGGAGGTGGTGGATTCTCTTCTATCTAGGCGAGAGGGAACGATAAGCACGCGGACTCATGGGATCGTGAGCTTTGTTCCATTGCATCTTTCAGAGTCCGGAATTCAATCGCCGGTACTGTATAGGGTTGTGGCCAGGGAATCGTTTGAGGCATCTGTGACAACCTTACGACGATGGGCTACTGTGGGTGGGCTCGCCGTCCTTGTTCTCGTGTTGGGTTTGGCGGTACTCGCCGCCCGCCAATTCACTCAACCGATCTATCAGCTTAGCCAGGAGGCCCGGAGGTTGGCACGGGGGATACCCGGTGTTCCCCTGACCATCTCCACCAACGATGAACTCGAGGACCTTGCGGCCGATTTCTCGGACATGGCAACGCAACTGACGGAGCACCGCGCTAGGCTAGAGGAATTGGTAGAGGAGCGCACCCGCGCACTTGCTGAAACGCACGCGGAACTCGCAGATATCCTCGAGCGGTCGGCCGATGCTATTGTGGGACTCGGTCTCGATGGACGAGTTCGCGTGTGGAATCATGGTGCGGAGACGTTGTTCGGATTTACAGTAACAGAAGCCCTCGATCAGAGCATCGACAAGCTTCTTCTCCCACGTGATGAAGACTCCCAGGCTGAAGCCGCGTTCATCGAACGAGAACTCTTGAAACGGGGCTCCGTCGTAAATCTGCAGACACGGCGTACACCGAAAGATGGTTCTCCTTTTCCCGTGAGCTTGACCGAAACGCTGATTCGGGACGATGAAGGAGTCCCGATCGGATACTCCCTGATTCTGCGTGACGCAAGAGCACAGAAGAAACTCGAGGAGCAAATGAGGCGGTCAGAGCGTCTCTCGGCGGTGAGTGTCATGGCAGCAGGACTGGCTCACGAGCTGAATAACCCGCTTGCAGTGATTGCTAATCGCATCGAGTGCATGGAGGGTGAGGTATCTGAGAGATGTCCCGAATGCTTTCTGGACGGAGATCTGACGGTGTTGCGCGAACACGCCAATCGATTGGGCGAGGTCACTCGCGATCTGTTGCGGTTCGCACACGATGATGAAGGAGACCTCGGCATGATTCCGCTCGGGGCGGTGTCGGAACGTCTCACGCGGTTGCTCAGTCGGACATTTGCGTCGAGGGATATCCACCTTGACCTCGTGGTTCAGCAAGAGCTGCCGTCTCCGCGGGGAAGTGAGAATGCTATTGAAACCGTCCTGATGAATCTGCTCTTGAACGCGGCAGATGCCACACCCCGAGGCGGTACCGTCACGCTCGACGTCCATCAGACCGGTAGCGACGAAATCGAGATGTCGGTTACTGACACGGGTTCCGGGGTTCCAAGTGAGCTACGTGCCAAGGTCTTTGAACCGTTCTTTACCACAAAGGCAGCAGGACGCGGCACTGGGCTCGGCCTGGCAGTGTGTCGTAGTGTTGTCGAACGGCATGGCGGCAGGATTTGGGTCGAAAGCGGCAAAGGTGCAGGAAGTCGCTTCATTGTTGCGCTGCCACTAGGAGTACCCGAGGGCATATGGAAGGCGTGAAGATACTGATTGTAGACGATGAGCCGGCAATGTTGGAGAACTGCGAGCGCTTGCTAACACGTGAGGGATACAATTGCCGGAGTCTCGCAGATCCCTGGGAGTTTCGAAAGGTTTTTGCAGAGATCGAACCAGATGTTCTCCTGTTGGATCTGCGACTACCGGGCACCGATGGTATGACATTACTCATGGTGGCGCTTGCGGAGGATCCCGCATTGCCCGTGATCATGATGACCGCCTATGCGACGGTGGCGTCCGCGGTCCATGCGATTGGTGAAGGGGCATTTGACTATCTCACAAAACCATTCTCGAGGGAGCAGCTGGTGGTCGCGGTACAGCGGGCGATACGGCATCGCACTGTATCCGTCGAGAATCGCATGCTCCGTGAGCAAGTTGCCCGCGGAGCAAGCGATGATGAGATCGTCGGTTCCAGCACCGCGTTACAGAAGTTGATGGATCACGCTAGGAAAGTCGCTCCCAAGAACGCAAACGTTCTCATTACCGGAGAGAGCGGAACGGGCAAGGAACTCATGGCCCGTTACCTACACTCGCACAGCACACGCAGTGACGGACCGTTCGTACCAATCGACTGCGCAGCTCTACCCGATGGCTTGTTGGAGAGCGAACTCTTTGGCCACGAGCGAGGTGCTTTCACAGGTGCCGATTCCAGGAGAACGGGCCTCTTTGAGAATGCGAATGGCGGTACGGCTTTCCTCGACGAGATTACCGAACTCGGCCAGCCGCTGCAGTCGAAGTTGCTGCGCGTGTTGGAGGAGCGGCAGATCCGGCGGCTTGGAAGTTCAACATTAATAGACATCGACGTGAGGATAATCTCTGCCACAAACGCC
The DNA here is from genome assembly GCA_036679605.1 of Gemmatimonadota bacterium. Classification (GTDB taxonomy): domain Bacteria; phylum Gemmatimonadota; class Gemmatimonadetes; order Gemmatimonadales; family GWC2-71-9; genus JAZDCZ01. Next base: position 54,441 of record JAZDCZ010000123.1, on the reverse strand, counting down.
GACATGGAGTCTGCATTATCCAATGGCCAGTTCCGAGAGGATCTCTATTATCGACTCAACGTGGTGCCGTTGCATTTGCCCCCACTCCGGGAACGGCGCGGCGACATCGTGGTGCTGGCGCAGAATTTTCTTGCTCAATACTCAGCCGCAGAAGGCACAACACCTCCCAAGGTATCTCGCGAAGCGTGGGATGCGCTCGAGAGCTACGCGTGGCCGGGAAACGTGCGTGAGCTGAAGAATCTCGCGCAGCGGATGGTCGTACTAGATCACGATGGACGTGTTACCCTGGCAGATTTGCCTGCTGCTCTTCGACCGGAGGCCATGTTATCGAACGAAGCACCAGATACGGCACAGCTTCCCTATGAAGAAGCACGCGAGGAGATGTTGCGGCAGTTTCAGGCCCGTTACGTGAGAGGATTGCTCGAGCGCAGCAACGGAAATATCTCCGAAGCAGCACGCCAGGCCGGCTTGAGTCGACGCACACTCCATAGGTGGCTGAAAGACCATCGTGACTCAACCGGCGCAGAACCCCGTGGTTGATCACCTTATATCATCGGCTCTGATGCTATTGGCGGGTGCATCGCTCCAGCAGCCAGCAGGATCGGGTGTAGTAGCAGGAGTCGTCTACGCTCAAGGCGTGTCCATGGAGAATGCGGTTGTCTATCTAGTATCAACACCAGAAACGTCGAGTCCACCAGAAGAACAGCGTGTCGTAGTAGATCAGGTCAACTTGCGCTTTGTTCCGTCCATCCTGGTAGTGCGGCCCGGCGCGGTAGTTGAATTCCGTAACAGTGATCCAATCCTCCATAACGTGTTCAGCCCTGGGCGCTCGGGTGACGGTTTCAATCTGGGGACATATCCTCGGCACTTGTCCAAGTACCACACGTTCTACCAACCTGGTATCCGTGTGATTCTTTGTCATGTGCATCCAGAGATGGCGGCGTACATAATTGTGGCGCCGACACGATACCATACCCTAGCTCAGAGGAACGGTCGCTTTCGTATTGAGGGTGTTCCTCCAGGCCGATACACGTTGCGGGTGTGGCACAGAAGGACGAGGCCGCTGGAGAAGAGCGTTGTCGTTGGCAGTAATAGGGCGGTGAAATTGGAACTCGAATTGAAGCGCCGGTGATCGGTGGAGCGTCTCCGCTGAGATGAATGACGAGCATGTTTGACGGGAGAGTGTAGAGAATGCGGGGTCTTTCTTTGAAGAGAGCCGGCCTTGGCTTATGTGCGTTGGCAGTTTTCAGCAGCGTGACAGCCGCCGGCTGGAACCACCGTGCGATACCTGCATTTGCACGGAAATATCGCACTAGTTGTACTACCTGCCACACTGCTGCGCCCAAGCTGAATGTGCTGGGTGAGGCATTCCGCTTGAACGGCTACCGATTTCCCGAGAACGACGCACTGCTGCGCAGTGATGAGCCCGTTGCGCTGGGTTCGGATGAGTGGAAGGACCTGTGGCCACGGGCGATTTGGCCGGGAGAGATCCCGGGCGACGTTCCCATCGCGCTACGGATCGTTAACGACTTCCAACTGACACGGGAAGCAGATGCGGAAGCGTCATCGAGTTTCCGCTTTCCCGAGGAGGTGTATGTATTGGCAGGCACCACCCTAGGTGACAACCTCAGTGCATTCATGGAAACTGAGTGGACGCGGAAAGACGGTCTGGAGGTGTTGCAGGCGAAAGTTGAATTTCAAAACATAATACCAGGGCTTCCCGATCGACTGCTCAACGTCTGGGTTGGGCTGCAGAATCTATACCTTTTCACATTTGCCGATCGACAGATCGACCGGGCCGGCCGGCAGAATTTTCTTTGGCAGGAGTATAGAGTGTCAGATCTGGCACTACGCAATCCTGTCGCAGATGACAGTCTGCGTTCCACGAACACCTTTCAGCTTCGGCGCACCCAACCGGCCGTCGAGGTAAACGGTCTTCTTGCCGGTCGGCTGTACTATGGTGTTGGTCTCGCTCAGGGTGCCGCGAGCACAACACAGGACGACAACGATCGCAAGGACGTGTACTACAAGCTGCGTTACAAGTTTGGCGGCCTGGGCCTCGACGGGCGCTACGCGGCCGGCGGCAAGCCGGTACTCGGCGGCGGCGGGCAGTTACTGGATCATACGTTGATCGTGGAGCACTTTGGATACATCGGCGCACAGCCAGTTGATGGGGATGCAGAGGATTCACACCGATCGTTCGGAGTCAGTGCTCGTGCGATAGTCGGTCCGTTGGACGCCGGTGTTGGCTACGTCTGGGGAAGCAACGACAATCCGTGGGGAGCGGCAACGTCCGGTCGGGTAGATTTCTCTAGCCTGTTTGCCAGGACGGAGTACATGTTCTTTCCTTGGTTCATTGGGTCCGTCAAGTTCGACGATCTTGATGTGGATCTTCCGACCACGATACGCCAGGCCGGATTCACTGAAGGTAGAATGGATCGCACGCGGCTGACTCCAGGTGTGATCTTCCTGGTTCGCCAAAACGTCCGCGCGGTTGTGGAGCTGGAGCTGTTCACCCAGGATGCAGCTAGCAAAGAGTCGATGCAGCGCAAGCCGAACAATCTGTGGGTCCGTCTAGACGTCTCCTTCTGATCACCCGTCCTAACATTCCCTAGACCACAGACCTCCAAGGACCTCCAGTACTGAGTCACTGCGGGTCACAGATGGGACCGCCCTCGTCCCGCTTCTGTTGACATCCTAGTCATACCGTTGCCGCGTAGGATACGGCTAACTCCATACCATATATGGGTTTGACAACCTAACCCAGGACTTTCTTCCCACCGGCCCGTCTAATGCCAAAGAGAATGGCGATGATCGTCGGCAACCTAGCACCTCATGAACTGGCTGCCAGCCGTGACTCCAAATGGAAAACCAATGAAAGCTACGAGACCGATACGCATCCTGCTGGTCGATGGTCACCCGAAATTCCTGGGCGCCCTGCGCGAACTCTTGGAAGCAGACGAAGACCTCCGTGTGGTTGGGGAAGCCTCTGGCGGCAGGGATGCGGTAGAGCAAGCCACCAAACTGGAGCCCGATGTCACGCTGGTGGATGTGTCGATGCCGATGCTTCGGTACCTGTATTCAATGTGGCGTTTGGGTCAGAACAGCCAAGTGATCGCGCTTTCACTGGACCCGCAGGAGTGGCTTCTATTCCCGGTTGTGGCGATGGGCGCCAGAGGCTACGTGTCCAAGACGAAGGTTGACTTGGACCTGGTTCGTGCGATCAAGACAGTGACCAAGGGTGAACTTTTTCTCGATCGCGACGCCACAAAGTTGTTCCAACAGCAATCTGAATCCAACACAAACAATGATGCAACCAGGCTAGTCCGACTAATTCGTGGATGTCATAGAGTCGCGGGGATGCAGGAACGATCGATATAAAGGGGTCTTCAATACACATCAGTTGTTTTCTTCAGCAGGAGATGAATAGGAGTTCAAAAATGAATTACAAGAAATCTTTCTGGGTTAAGATCGTAGCGCTTGCGCTCGCCGGTGTAATCGTGAGTTGTGATAGCGGCGACGTGGTCGACGTGCCCGACAACACAGTGCAGACTCCGACCCTAGCATCGGACTGGGTCGCCTTTGTCGACTGGGATCAGAAGACGATTATCGACGTCAGCATGGTCGAATCGGGTTCCAACCTGTCTTTCTCTCCTAACGTGTTCTCGTTTGAGGCCGGCAAGCCTTACGTGCTGCGGATCACTAACTCATCGAGCAACAGTAGCAAACACTACTTCTCACCGGAGGGAACCAGCTTTTACAAGGCTGTGGCTGCGAGGAAGATGGAAACCGGCGATGCCGAATATAAGGCGCCGTACTTTGACGCTGTCGAACTCCAAATCGGTGGTACGGTGGAGTTCTTCTTCGTCCCCGTGTCGGCGGGCACGTACGACATCATTTGTACGATAACGGGACATAAAGAGGCCGGTATGACTGCTACGGCAACCATTACTGGTGGCGAAGGTTTCGCGTTGGATCTTGAAGTGGCGTCAGATTTCAACGCCGCACTCATGACCGACGCACGCCGTTCCGGCTCCAACGCTGTCTGGACTGGGGCGGCGGACACACTTGTCCGGATGTTCGAGACGGCATCGTTTGATGCGCTCGCGTTCAATCCCGATGGTTTAGTGCTCACCAAGGACATCGGTTACAAGATCGAGCTGGACAACCCGTCAAGCCACGCATCGAAGCACTATTACACGGCGGAACAGTTTTACAAGGTTGTTGTGCTAAGGAAGGCCGAAGATTCTCACGCCGAGATCAAGGCGCCCTATCTAAAAGCGGTCGAGTTGCAGATTGGAGGGACTGCCACGCTCTTTGTGGTTCCCACTCAAGCTGGCACGTTCACCGTTTTATGCACGATACCAGGGCACGCCGATCTGGGAATGACGGGTACGATAACGGTGAGGACACCCGTAGCAGGACCTACTCCTACTACTTCGTCGGATTGGGTCGGCTTCGTCAATTGGGATCAGAAGACGGTCATCGACGTGAACATGGTCGAGTCGGGCTCGGCTCTGTCTTACTCGCCCAACGAGTTGACCTTAGAGGCGGGCAGGCCCTACGTGTTGCGCATCAACAACCCTAGCACCAACAGCAGCAAGCACTATTTCTCACCTGAGGGGACTAGTTTCTACCAGGCCATCGCCACCCGCAAGATGGAAACAGTGGACGCCGAGTACAAGGCGCCGTATTTCGATGCGGTCGAACTCATTATAGGTGGTTCGGTTGAGGTCTATTTCATTCCCGTGGTGGGTGGGGAGTACGACATCATCTGTACGATACCCGGGCACAAAGATCTCGGAATGACGGCGACGGCCAAGATCGTGGGTGGTAGTGGCTACCAGCTCGACCTAGAGGTCGCCACAGATTTCAATGTCGCGCTCATGAGTGATCCGAGAAAGTCCGGTTCACACGCTGTTTGGACCGGCGCGGTAGATGTAGCCGTCGCCATGTCCGAGAACGCGGGCTTCACCGCACTTGGTTTCGTACCACCGGATCTGGCGCTCACGAAGGACGTGGCGTACAAACTACAAGTGAGTGATCCGGCAGGGTATACATCGAAGCACTATTACACTGCCGTGGAGTTCTACAAGACAGTTGTGCTCCGGAAGGCCGAGGATTCTCAGGCCGAGATCAAGGCGCCGTACCTGAAGGCGGTCGAGCTTCAGATCGGCGGGAGTACCACGATGTTCATAGTTCCGACGGTGGTAAGCGCGTACAACGTGCTTTGTACGATAACCGGCCATTCCGGGTTGGGTATGACAGGAACGATTACCGTTGGAGCCGGGCCGTGACGCCCGCCCCCTACGCGTTGTGGGGAGCTGTAGCGTTGTTGCTGGGGCCGCCGTCTTGGGCCCTGGCGCAGCTCCCCCAACCGTCTCCTCAGGCATCCGCTGTCGACGCAGCCCGGCTCTATCGTGACGCTTGCTCTTCATGTCACGGCAAGCTCGGCGACGGCAACGGACGCGGGGCCCAACTGCTTACTCCGAGACCACGGGACTTCACAATGGGTGTCTTCAAGTTTCGGAGCACCCCAACGGGATCGCTGCCCACGGACGAAGACCTCTACCGCACGATCTCCCGTGGTGTGCCCGGAACCTGGATGCCCCCTTGGGAGAACCTTCTCACGGTAGATGAACGGTGGGCTTTGATTCGCTACATAAAGGGATTCTCTGAGATCTTTGCGGAGGAAGATCCGGAGTCAGCTGTCCCAGTCCCACCAGAACCAGCACCGACGGCAGAGATGGTGCTGGAGGGTCAGTCCGTCTACGCCATGCTTCGTTGCTCGCAATGTCACGGGCCAGCCGGCCGAGGCAACGGTCCATCAGCCGATGAACTCACCGATGATTGGGATCAGGAGATCCGACCGTATGACTTTACGCGTGGCAACTATAAGAACGGTTCGGCAGCGGCGGATATTTACCGGACACTCGTCACCGGCCTCAGCGGTTCTCCGATGCCGGCGTTCGAGCGCGAGATGATGGCATTTCCGGGCGGTCGAGACGCTGATCTGACTCAGGTGAGTAAGACCCTCGATCCCGCAGATCTCCAAGCGCTCGAAGGATACTTGGCAGGGCAGCCGACTGAAGCTGGCCTAGCTGACATGTCCGACGCCGAGATCGGTCCACTCGTCGAGCACCGGATCTGGAGTCTCGTCTACTATCTGAAATCTCTTGACCGGCAAGGAGGAATCTTCCATTGGCTTTTCGGGGAGAATCCCGAAACAAAGATGCGGGGAGACGGCCGATGAACATCAAACGCTCACGCAACCTCCTGCTTGTGGCATGCATGACCGGGATCGCCAGTTGCGTAGGTGACGGCACTGGATTGGACGACTTCGGGAATCCGTTGGGCCAGTCGCAGGTCGCGTTGGCGCCAACGCTTGCGTCTATACAAGCGAACATTTTTACACCGATCTGCACGAAGTGTCACATTGGTGCTTCCGCTCCGTTGGGCTTGGCACTCGCCGATGGGATTGCACGCCAAAACTTGGTTTTCGTGTCGAGCGTTGAGATGCCCGAGCTAATGCGTGTCAATCCGGGGAAGCCCGATTCGAGCTACATCGTATGGAAGATAGAAGGTCGGTCGGCGATCATGGGTGCGCGCATGCCATTTGGGCTGACGCCACTGTCCACCGAAGAAATAGACGCTGTTCGCGGATGGATCGCCGCGGGCGCGTTAGAAAACTAGGAGGAAAAGTGATCACGCGATTGGCCATGACTCTTCTCGTTCTCACTCCGCTCAATCTGAGCGCGCGAGAGGAGGAGCCACATCTTTCGGTGAGAACGGGACTACGGTGCTCGCAGTGTCACGTGAATCGCACTGGCGGTGGTGGCAGAACCGATTTTGGGAGTGTGTACGGTCAGACGAGGCTGTCGATCGGACAGTTCGGATTTCAAGGTAGATCGTTGAACAATTTCCTCTCGGTGGGTGCGAACTTGAGGTTGCGGGCAGAGGGCACGCCGGCGAAGTCGACTCCGCGAACGGAGATGGGTCTTAGGGAGGCCAACATACAGGTCGAGGCCCGAGTTATTCCCGATGTGCTTGCTTTCTATGTCGATGAGACGGTTGGGCCGGGGGCCGCTAGTACACGCGAGGCATTCGGGCTTGTTGAAGGACTTCCGCTCGATGGTTATTTGAAGGTTGGAAAGTTTCTGTTGCCCTACGGTCTGCGTTTAGTGGATGACGCTGAATTCATTCGTCAGAGTACAGGCTTCAGCTACGCCACCCCGGACCAGGGTGTAGAAGTGGGATTCGAGCCGTCCCAACTATCGCTGTTTGTCGCACTGACGAACGGTTCACAGGGTGCGAGCGAGAATAATAGCGGGAAGCAGATCACGGCAACTGGCGCATGGATATTGCCCCGGTTCAGAATCGGCGCGTCAGTGTCGCGTAACGAGGGAAGCAGTGGTCGCAGAGATGTGTACGGGGGCTTTGGCGGCTTCAATCTGGGTCGGTTCACCGTCTTGGGCGAATTGGACCTCATTAAGGACGCACCCGACGTGGGTCCTGATCTCGATCAGATGGCTGCTTACATCGAAGGCAATTTCCTCGCCGTGCGAGGAGTGAATGCGAAGATAACCTACGGTTTCTTGGATCCTAACCGGGACATCGGTCAGAACGCTCGGACGCGGGCGCGATTCGGAATCGAGACCTTTCCCATCCAGTTCCTTCAGGTGTCGGCATTCTACACCTTGATAGAGGACATCCCTCAGGCTTCGGACGATATGGACCGCCTGAGTTTGGAGTTCCACTTGTATTTCTGATCACCTATACCAGCTATGGGTGAAGGAGAGCAATGATGAAGTTTCAACCGTCGACCAAGTTCATTGCCGGCATGTTGGCGGCAGTGTTCCTGGCCCCTACATCAGCGGTTTCGCAGACTGGTACTATTGTCGGCACCGTGCGCATAGAGGGCGCTGTACATGCGCCGCGCCTGATAACGGTCACAAAAAATCAAGACGTATGCGGCGAGATGATTGCCGCACGTGAAGTATTGGTGGTGAAGGGCGGGGTGGCCTTTGCGATTGCATCTATCGAGGGTGTCCCAGGCGCAATCGTGCCGACCGAAAGGTTGTTATCGAACTCGGAGTGCCAGTTCAATCCGCCTGTAATGGCTGTAGCCGTCGGCGACACATTGGCCGTAGACAATCAGGACGACGTTCTCCACAACACACATCTGAACCTTCTTCGCGGAAAGCGCAGCCGGGCCGTGGGCAACTGGGCCTTGTCGCGTAAGGGTGTCACGGTGCGAGCCGTGCGCCCTCTTAGGCGAGCTGGAATGATTGATGTGAAATGCGATGCTCATTCCTGGATGCACGGCAAGATCGTGATCTTCGATCATCCGTACTTCTCCTCCACAGACAGCTCAGGAGGGTACCGCATTGATGGTGTTCCCGTAGGCACCCACACCATAAAAATCTGGCATGAGGTGTTTGGGGAGTTGGAGCAAGACGTGACGGTTAGTGAAGGTGTTACCAGCTCGGCGGATTTCGTGTTTTCGGCGACATCGAGGGCCGGCAAGCAAGACCAAAATCCCTAGGCTGTAGGCGGGATCTTCTCCGTTGGAGCCCCAATTAGGGTCCATTAATAGGGCCTTCATAATTACTTCATAAAATTGAGTCAGATTGCGTCTCAGTACATAGCGGGTGTAGGGGTGTGCCGTACGGTGTAGGAGTAAACCCTACAAACGGCTACTCGACACCGTCAGTAGGAAGGGACGTTTCTTGGACAATGGAGGATCGTATGCGTGCCGTTTCGAGTAGGAGACTTACCCAACAGGGGAGACCCAAGATCGCGCTGTCCATCGCCGCGGCCCTATTTCTGGCCACGCCGCTCTGGGGGCAGGAAGACACGATCCCGCCCCCGCCCGACGAATTCATCATGCTCGGCACGAAAGGGGGGATAGGAGGCGAGGATTTCATGCGGTTCGACCGCATGCAGATCAAACACCAGATCCAGCACTTCATTCCGCCCCTGCTCCAGCCCGCTTTGGTCGGCCACTCGTTCGTGTTGCCGCCCAACACCTGGCGGATTGGTCTATCCACCCGCTTTGCCAGGATCGATGGGAATGACTTCTTCATGGGAGATAGTCCCAACTCGGCGGTCTTCGATCAGTTTTCCGTCCGCCGAACGTTGTTCGATCTAGATCTCTTTTATGGTTTCGACCTGCACAAGAAGTATCTCCACAGCTTCACTTTGCGAATCAACGTCCCATACATTGAATCACGTACCGATGGGTTCATTAATCCGAACGGCGTTCAATTCATCGATCTGCTGAACCAGGGCAGCAGTCGGGAGCTAGGCGACATCGGTGTATTCCTCAAGAAAAAAATCGTCGATCAAGGAAATTTTCCGGTTGGGTTTGCCCTCGCCGGAGCTGTTTTCCTGCCCACGGGAAAGAACGACGAAAAGTTTGGAGATGGAGGGTTCATCCTAGCCCGGCGCCCCGATCCTGACGACGACGGCGTCCAACCGTCATTCGAGCAGATGATACAGCAGTTGGGCGGCCCCCAAAACTTCTTCAACGGAGCCTGGCAAGTGCCGGCGGGTATGCTGGAGAACGCGCCACGCATCCTCACTCCGTTTCCGTTCAACGGGGGAGTTTTTGGACGCTTTTCAGGCGACGGCCGGTTACCCACAACTCTACAGCCGGGGACCGGCGCGTTCGGCTACCTAGTCGGAGCTTTCATCACGCGACAGTTCGAGCAGGGAGACTTCGCTACTTTTGGTCGGATCCCAGGTCGAAGCGCATTGCACCTCGGGATTCTGCACCGGATCAACAATGAGGCCGACGGAATCGACGCCGGTGACAAGACCACCTTCTTCGGTAGTTTCGTGAAACCCCTGCTCAAGGACTTCCTGGCGCTCGATATGAGTTTTGTCGGATTCCATCAACAGGCGGATAGTTACGCCGGCATGATCCCGGAGCCGGAAATTGTTGTCGACCCCGGCACAGGACAGCGCATGTTCGAGTTCGCGCTGGTAAACCGGCCCAGCTTCAGCAAGGGGACGTCCATGTACCTGACCCCCAGCCTAATCTATAGTCCCGACCCGTTGATTCGGTTCACTGCGACGGGGCTCTTCCGCGTTGCGAGTCCAGAGCTTGGCCCAGCACCGGACAACGTGTTCCGTCTCGGCAGCTCGGTGACTTTCTAACTCAATGATTGTGAGGCAACCCGTGTTTAGTCTCAAACAAACAACCGCCGCGCTCGGGAGCCTGTTAGTATTCTCCGTTGCGGGCGCATCGGCCCAGATTACCATCCATGCACCAGATGGTCGGGAGGTGCTCCAGAAGGGTGGAACACCGCAACCCGATCTCTCAGCATACCGCTCTCCGCTCGAGTCCAAGGTCGTCGACCGTCGCTGGTACACCAACGAAGGCATGTATTTGGCGAACGAGGAATTCTATACAGGAATATCATTCTTCCTTGAGACGGTGAATGCCGGCTTCCCAGTTGCGCACGATAGAGTGTTCTCCTGGGTTACCGCTCAGGAGGCATACTGGTACTCGCGCTATATGCTTTCCAACGCGGCCGCACAGTCTCACTTGGGCATCAGCATGATCCACGGTCCCTACTGGACGTTGAAGGCCCGCGAATTCTCCCAGAAGAACCGCCTCCAGCGGGATCGGGGAGAACGCATTTGGTCCAACAAGGATATTTTTCTGGGGATCTATCTGCCGTTCTACTACAAGCGCACCGGATTTCCACGGGTGTTCGACGACGCCTCGCCGAACTATCTCCAGTATGCGTCGGGAGATCCCCATTTTACGGGCCCGATCGTAGTCGAGGACGACTTCGACGATCCGCAAAGTGACAAAAAAGGCAACTGGGGTGTTCCACGTTATTTCATGGATTGGCGCAACACTCGCTGGGACCGTGACCGGATGGAGATCAAGTTCGACATGGGGGGAATCGGCCAGACGCTCAAGAAGCAGTTGGTCTGGGTCGAGTACATGTTCCACTCGGAGCACACTGTGCCTTCACCGTCCGATCCGTTGGTAGAGATGAGCCTGCTCGGAAACGACGCGGAAGAAGGTTTCCGTGGGACAATGCTTACGATGACCGGATTCAACACCCTATTGGAGGCGAAGGCTGCCCTCTTTGCCGATGAAAAGGGCCACAAATTGGGGGGGATCAATCCACTTACCTATGAGCCCAAGGACGGGCTCCGGTATCTTCCGCACCAGATCACGCCGAATGTGCTCTATATCGGAGATTTACCCGAACGGCTCTTTGCCCTAGACAAGATAGCCGACAACTCGAGCCAACTTTGGGACCAGGCGTCATGGCTCTGGGCTACGGCGGAGTACGAGTGGCTGGTCGTACGGTTCGAGGGGAAAGCCTTCACCGACAACCCGCCGGTTGACGGTGGCATCATCGAGAAACGCACCGTGAATGTTGCGCGCGGACTCTCCGACGTGCTGGTCAAGAACATTGCGGCGATGCACACGTCGGATGGAGTCCTCGTTTCCAAGTGGACTCCCAAGGACAAGACAGGTAGAGTACTGCAAATGAAGGATGCGGCCCTCGCTCTCGTGGCCCTGAACGAGATCAGAGATCGCCGTGAGACAAGCGGATTCGAGCCCGAGATTGGTGATCAAGCCCTGGGACTTCTGGTCGGCACTGCGGACTTCTTGATCGCCGTTCAAGGAGCCGATGGCGCTTTCAACGAGTCTTATGACGTATCGAACCGGCAAGGACAGGGGGGGGCAGATCTCAGCACCCCGCAGTGGTTCGGAATTCGGGCTCTTGTAGCCGCGTACCACGCGACCGAAGATGATCGATATCGTCTTGCTGCGCACAAAACCTGGCGGTATCTGCAAGAGCACTTCTGGGATCAAGCGACCGGCCTGTACCGTAGCAGCCGCGACGACAATACCGTCGTGCTCACGCCATTCGACGTCGCCGCGGCCATGGGAGCCATGAGGGAGTTGATGCTTGCCACACCCCTCCAGGATGTAAAGCCGATGATGGAGCAATTCAGCCGCTGGTTCATTCAGACGGTGGACAACAGTGGGTTCCAGATGTCTGAGGACAACCGAACGGGAGAGCTGAGCTACGGTGTGGTGAATCAAGACGAGGACGCCGATGGCATACCGTTCCTCAAGCACGGCCATGGAAGATACGGCATAGCGCCGTTGCCGGCCGGGAAGGTGGCGGTCAATATCGGTGGACCGACGAACCGTGCATTCTACAAAATCAAGGGTGACGACCACCACCCGAACCAGTTTACTATCGTGAAGCAGGGGTACGGTGGCCTGACCGTCGCCAAGGCGAATCGAGCTTTGGACCCCTCAGCGGTCATTGCCTCGACTCGACTGAGCGGTGACATGGTGGAGCTGCTTGGCCAAGACATCGAGCGGCCTCCGATGGAGCGATTCAACGGGACGTTGATACCTCTGCCTTCATCTCAACCGATCGATCGCGGTTCCGATCTCAGCGGTGAAGAGATATTCAAACGCAATTGTATGTTGTGCCACGGGTCCAAAGGGCAGGGGATAACCGGCAAAAATCTGAGGACCATCGCAAGCCAGAGCCGGGATGCCGTTTTCGAAGTACCTAAGAAGGGGCGTTACACCCAGGCGATGCCTCCGTGGGGTGAGGGAAGCGATGAATTGGCCGGCGTCTTGACCGACGAAGAGATCGAGCGCGTCGTGGAATACATCCGGACGAAACTGTTCTCCCAGTCAAACAGCAACAACAACTAGAGAAGGAGCAAGGATGAGGTTATACCGATCAGGGGTGCTGATGTTCGCACTCAGTCCGCTTGCTACTACAGTGCTTGCGCAGGGGGGTGCGATAGAAGGGACCATACGGTACGATGGTGCCGCGCCGGAAGTCAAGACGATCGCCGTCACCAAGAACCAAGAGTACTGCGGGCAGACATTGTCCTCAAAGCAATTGATGGTGAACGATGGGAAGGTGCAATACGCGGTGGTGCACGTTGAAGGCGCCGAAGGGAAGGCGACGACGGAGCCCGTCACGCTGTTGAACGACAAGTGTAGCTTTGACCCCCCGGTGTTGGTCGCTTCGGCGAAGAGCATCGTCGAGATCGGTAACCAAGATCCAATTCTACACAATACGCATCTCCGTATGCGGCGGCGCACTCTAGCAAATCTTGCGCTCCCACACCAAGGTGACAAGATCGAGAACTCTCGGATTCTGCGCCGAGCCGGGATAGTGGACGTTGAATGTGATACTCACGGCTGGATGACGGCGAAGATACTCGTGTTCGACCACCCATTCTACGATATAACGGATGAAGCCGGGACGTTCCACATCGCTAATGTACCTCCGGGCACGTACACGTTGAAACTGTGGCATGAGTTATTGGGAGAGTTGGAGCAATCGGTTACGGTGACATCAGGTGCAACGACATCGGTAGACTTCCTGCTTCCAGCGATGGAGACTGACAACGATAAGGGGAATCAATGAGACGACACATCGGGATGTGCGGCAAGATCTATTTACCGTTGGCGTTCACGTTGGTGGCATGCGGTGGTGGCAATGACTCGGCGGGCCAAAAGGACGAGACTCCACCGCCCGCGGCTGCCACACCAGCGGCAGTGGAGTCCAGTGGCGGCTACACGGTGGTGGAGGTAACTGACGGTGGCACCATAAGCGGCACGATTCGCTTTGTCGGCACAGTTCCTCCGGTTCGCTCCATCACTGTCACCGATGATGCCGAGACTTGCGGGCAGTCGAGAGAAATACAGACCGTCAACGTAGGTGGGGGAAACGGCCTTGCAGACGCAGTAATTTCGCTCGTGGATGTGACCCGTGGTGCGGCGCTGAAGCAGCCTGCAGCTCCTCCGGCTCTCGATCAGCACGGATGCCAGTTTTCGCCGCATGTTGTGTTGGCTGCCGTGGGAGCACCAGTGAACATCCTGAACAACGACCCGCTCACACACAACGTCCATACCGCTGCGTTCGACAACCGACCGGTGAACCGCGCGCAGCCGAAGGAGTTACACAAGATCGAGGTCAAGTTCCGCGCCCCCGAGAAAGTGAAGGTCAAGTGCGATATCCACGGGTGGATGAATGCTTGGATCGTCGTGATCGATCATCCTTACAATGCGGTCTCGGATGAAGTGGGCAAATTCGTTCTCGAAAACGTGCCGGCAGGCACGTACGAGCTGGAGATTTGGCACGAAACTCTGGGTACAAGTACCCAGTCGGTGACTGTCGCGCCGGGTAAAGCGACTGAGCTGCGTATAGATCTGGGTAAGAGCTAGCCGACCGGTGAACGCTCGCGCGGGCGGCGCTAGAAGTAAAAACGTCTGGATTCTGGCCGGGGGGATTGTTGTCTCCCTCCTGGCCCTTGGCTTCCTTACGCCCAATACGCTGTACGCGGTTCAAGGTGATCCGCTTACGTCGGTTGATGATGTTCGAACGTTCTTCGGACTGAATCCGCGTCGCGTAGTCTGGTTCGTGGCTCAACTCCACTTGCTCTTCGCCGCATTCGTTCTCGGCGTTCCCATCTTTGCTGTAATAGTCGAGTTCATTGGATGGCGCACCGGAGATAAGCGCTACGACGATCTCGCGCGCGAGTTCACGAAATTGCTGGCCGCCGCCTTTGCCACGACCGCCGCACTGGGCGGCTTGTTGGCGTTCACATTGTTTGGGCTATACCCAAAGTTCGCGAACTACTTCATCCGGATTTTTGCGCCGTCGATGTACATATATGCGGGGTTCTTCTTCGTGGAGACGGCCGTTCTCTATCTCTACTACAACTCGTGGGATCGACTACAGCGTCGCAAGGGACTTCACATCGCCATAGGTGTACTGCTCAACGTCGTAGGCACCTCTCTGGTATTCCTCGGCAATGCCTGGGCGTCTTACATGATGAGCCCGGTGGGAATTGATGAAACCGGTACCTTTGTGGGTACCACTATGGACGCAGTAGCCAACCCGCTTTGGATGCCGCTCAACATTCATAGAGTACTTGGCAACGTAGCGTTCGGTGGCTTCGTCGTAGGCGCGTATGCAGCAGTGAAGTTTCTATCTGCTGACACTAAAGACAAGCGCGCCCACTACGACTGGATGGGGTACGTGGGGAACTTTGTGGGGTTGGCAGCCCTCATCCCGCTGCCATTTGCCGGCTACTACTTGGGAAGAGAAATATACAGCGCGAGCCCGATAATGGGGAACAACATGATGGGTGGCGCTTTTTCTTGGACCTTCATCATGCAGGCCATGTTGGTTGGCTTGCTTTTTATTATCGGGAATTATTATCTGTGGTCCGGGATGAGCCGCATTCCGGGTGCCGAACGGTACCAAAAATACATCAAGTACTTCAACGCGATTCTCATCGTGTGCGTGGCGGTCTGGCTGACTCCGCGCAACTTGCCGCTCCGCGCTGAAGAACAACTAGCCATGGGTGGCCAGATCCATCCGTTGCTGGGATATCTCGGCCTCATGTCAGCGAAGAACGCCGTGATCAACTTCATCATTCTGACAACGTTCGCGAGCTTTCTACTGTATAGACGGGGCAACAAGACCGATCTGGTGCCCATATCCAGCCAGGGCAACATGGCGAAGAGTGTGCTGTTCGTAGCCGGAGCCGTGTGTTTGCTCATTTTGGGGTGGTATGCGCATGCGCTGTTCACCCTAGCCCCGGAATCTATGGATCTTGCGCCTGAGAAGGCCGTCTATTTTAGGCTCCCTGCGTTTCTTCTTGTCGGCATGATGGTAACGGTGGTGGCCTGCGTTGTTCTCACTCTTCGCGACAAAGGCCACCTCGCACAGGTGATCTATGTAGCTGTCGTGGCGGTCGCGTCTGTGGGCGTGCTTGGTGTGTACGGCTTCGTAGTGATGACTGAAGCAAATCCGTTCCTCAGGCAGATTGCCGTCGCACAGTGGCTTGTTCTAATGACTGCGCTTCTTCTGGTGACGGCCATCGATATCCTCCTACTGCGCGGCTCGCAAAGTATGGGGGCTATCAAGTGGGGGCAGGTCACCGGTAGGTCGCAGTTCGCTCTCATTGCGCTCTGCGTGGATATAGTGCTCACGATGGGACTCATGGGCTTCGTTCGCTCCGGCCTGCGCGAGAATTGGCACATCTATGGAGTGATGCAGGACACCTCAGCATGGGCGTTCACGCCGAGCAATGCCGTAATGGCGCGAATGGTGGGTGGCATCACCATCGTGTTCTTGGCCGCGGTGGCGTTCCTCTTCTGGTTGGCAGGGCTTACCGGAAAACAGACGGAAGTAGCTGCTGATGGGGATTAGCTGGCTCAAGGCTCCCACGTTCACGGTCGTGTTGGTCCTTCTCTTCGTTTGGGCCGGTGAAATCGTAACGAGCGCATCCGGTGGTGGGGGAGCGGTACCGTTGGCGGAGGGCGTAAGCGTCGAGAATGGCGAGCAGATTTTCTGGAACCTGGGCAAATGCCACACTTGCCATTCTATCGGCACGCTAGGCAGTTCCATTCGCTGTCCGAATCTAGGGGAATCTGAGACCGGGTCCGAGATCGCGATCCGGGCAGCGGAGCGAGCGCGGGAGCGGGGCGCTGAATTGGGTACAGAGATGTCGGCAACGCAATACCTGATTGAGTCGATCGCCAACCCCAGTGCCTACGTCGTAGAGGGATACAAGGACGAGATGCCAAAGGTGTACGAGCCGCCCATCAGCTTGAGTGCCGATCAAATCTCCTCAGTGATCCTCTATCTCCAGTCGGTGGGTGGCGTACCCGACCCAACTAGCATTGTCCTGCCTCCGGAGATCAAACAAGCTGGGCGCCAAGGAGCCTCGACGGAGCCCTGGGAGCCCTATATCGACGGAGATTCTCTACGGGGTCGGGAGATCTTCTTCGATGTCAGCGGCCCGGCCCCATGTGCCAAGTGCCACACGGTTGGTGACCAGGGCGGAAAAGTCGGCCCAGAGTTGACGAGCGTGGCCGGTACGCGAACGGCGCAATTCATCATTCAATCTATTCTCGAGCCGAGCACCGAGATCGCAAGTGGGTACGAATCGGTGCTGGTCCAGATGACGGATGGTCGCATATTGGACGGTCGAATCGACCGCGAGGACAGTGACTCGCTGTGGATACTCAACGCCGACGGTGAGGAACTGGCCATTGCGTTAGCTGACATTGAGCGGCGTCGCACTCAGGAGATCTCGCTCATGCCCGACAATTTCGCGGAGGTACTTACAGTGAAACAGCTACACGACGTTCTCGCCTTTTTGCAGACGCTCCAATGATGCGCTAATCGTGAAGGCCCAACTGCGAGTGAAAGAGAGTTCTGGCGATCCACGGGTTCTCCTGTGGACGGTGGCGGTCGTCGGTGGGATCTACATCGGACTACGTTTTGTTCTGCCATGGGTCACCGTCTGGTTTGGAGTGAGCGAGAACCCCGTTCCGATTCCGGCCTTTGCACGAGCCATCTACTTGGCGTGTGCCGTGATGGGCGCACTGGTATACGTCAGCAGCGACGAGGAACGTTGGAGACTGTTTCTTGGTCCGGTCGTACGGTTGCTTGTTTTCCCACTAGATGCCAAGCGGAATGCGAGACTGTTATTGCTTGCGTTGTTCCCGATTCTTGGAGGGTGGATGGCGTGGGGCATGGTGATGCCCGGCTCCCAGACCCCCGCAGTCGTACGGGTCCAGCATCCGACACAACCGAGGGAGTTTGCAGAGGCGGAGAATCCTTTTGGCCATCTAACTGGAGAAGAGCGGGAGTCAGTCGTACGAGAGGGCGTCGTTCTCTATCAAAAAAACTGTCGGCCGTGTCACGGTACCAACGCGGACGGTAACGGTCCATTGGCGCGTGGCCAGCGGTTACGTCCCGTCAACTTCTCCGATCCAGGAACCATCGCCACCGTCGTAGAGTCATATCCGTTCTGGCGCATACAGAAGGGAGGTCTAGGGCTACCGGATATGGCGACTCCGTGGCACTCGGCAATGCCTCCCTGGGGGGAGGAACTTGAGGACGACGACATCTGGCGGATCATCATGGCCGAGTACGCCATCTCGGGCACCGAGCCGCGGCAGCCTGAGGGGGCGGGGGCGGAACGGTGACAGTCGAGCAGCATTCAGCCCAGTGGGTTCTATCGTTGTTACTTGTCATGCTTGTGATGATTCCGGCGCATGCAACCGCTCAGTGGCTCGCAATAGAGGTTCCCGAGCGGCCGTCCGCAGATTCGGCGAGTGTCGCTGCCGGACGAGAGACTTATCAGGGGAACTGTTGGTTCTGTCACGGAGAGGACGGAGACGGAGAGGGTCCCGTAGCGGAATATTTGTGGCCAAGGCCCCGGGACTTCACGGTTGCGAGCTTCAAGTTGAGGACTACGGAGAGTGGGGAGTTGCCCACCGACGAGGACCTCTACCGAACGATCTCATTGGGAATTGCGGGCACGGCGATGACCGCGTGGCAATCGAGGCTCAGCGAGCAGGAGCGGTGGCAGGTCATTGCCTACATCAAGTCGTTCGCAGCCGACTTGTTCGAGGACGAGGCATTCGACCCGTACGAGTTTATTGTTGAACCTCCGGAGCCTCCAGATGGTGGGCGAGACGAGTTGATCGCAGAGGGGCGGGAAGTCTTTGAAGAGGCGGATTGTTTCGAGTGTCACGGTACTGAGGGACGCGGCAATGGCGAGCGAGCGGGTGAACTCACCGACGACTGGGACTTTGCGATCTGGCCTGCGAATCTCCACAGTCAGTGGCGCTTCAAGGGCGGCAGTTCACCGCGCGAGGTCTACATGCGGTTAAGCACAGGACTCGACGGCACGCCGATGCCATCGTACTCCGAGACACTCACCGGCGAGGAGCGGTGGAAGGTAGCCTACTATGTCGCCTCGCTGCGTAACGAGGCGCAAGATGAGAACTCGGCTGGAGTCGTGATTGCTGCGCGGCGGGTCGACGGAGATCTCCCGTCTAGTCCGGATGACCCCGCTTGGGCGACTACGTCTGCGGTGTCTATTCCACTCACGGGCCAGGCGACGTTTGCGCCGCGTTGGCAGATCCCGGCGGTGACCGATCTTTCGGTCAGAGCATTGTACAACGCCAGCGATATAGCTCTGCAACTCGTTTGGGCGGACAGATTTGCAGACACGCTACCGGCTGATTCTGCGGTTGCCCAGGCGGAGGGCTGGGAGGCCGACGATACGTATCCCACGCTCTTCCCCGATACCCGCCGGGTGAGAGGTGAATACCCAGATGCGGCAGAGGTCATGTTCCCCGCCCGGTACACGGGGACTCCCCAGTTACCCCACTTCGTTTACGGCAACGTCGGCCAGCCGGTCGATTTATGGCGCTGGAACGCTGCGCTACAGCATGCTTCGGGCAGCGGTTCTCCTGTGTTGGAATTGAGAGGGAGCGGGGCTCAGCGGCCGCCGGAAGCGCAGGCGCCCGAGAGCCAGCAAGCGACGGGTGCAGGTGTTTGGAACGATGGTCAGTGGTCGGTGGTGATCCGCCGGCCGCTTGCAACGGAGCAGGCAGCAGGCGAAGTGCAGTTGAGTGCCGGCACGCTCATGCCAATAAGCTTCCATATCTGGGAGGGCAGGAACGGAGAGACCGGTCTACGCATGGCCGTTTCATCATGGTATTTCCTGTCTCTGGAAAAGGCTGCTCCGGTCGTGAGCTATTTCATCGTGCTCCTAGCCGTCCTCGAAGTCGCCGGAATGGAGTTTGTGCTGGTTCTGTGGGTTCGAAGGCGCGCGGCGCGGGGGCGGTTGACGGAGTACGGGGTGACCGTGGATTCTTGAGGTCCTGATTCCCGCAAGCGAGTGAACGGCGGCCTCTACACGCAGCTCACGGCGGGCTATTTGGTTTTAGGAGTCCGGTTCGAAGTGCGAAGTGTACAAGTTCCGATCGATGACTCAGGTTGAGCTTGTGCATTACTCGGGCTCTGTAGGTATCGACGGTTTTGGGCGATATGAAGAGCTTACGACCGATATCCGTCGAGCTATATCCGCTCGCGGTCAGCGTCAAGACGTCACGTTCCCGTTGCGTGAGAGGGTAGAGCGGGTCAGAGCTATCCTTGCCAGGTGGGGTCTTGTAGCGTCCCAGCAGCAGGCTGGCGGCATGGGGATACAAGAAAACATCACCGGCCGCCACTGTCCGAATGGCGGTAATGAGTTCCCGGTCGGCGGCAGTCTTGGTAACATATCCACTTGCCCCGGCATCCAGAACAGGGAATAGATATTCCTCCTCGGTGTGCATTGTCAGGACTAGGATCTTTGTGTTGACGCCAATCTCTACGATACGGCGCGTCGCCTCCAAACCGCCGACACCAGGTAGTGAGAGATCCATAATCGTGACGTCGGGTTCGAGCGCTCGAACCTGTCGAATGGCGGTCTCACCGTCCGGGGCCTCTCCAACGACCACCATGTCATCTTCCGCTTCCAACATCGCTCGCAAGCCGGCCCGGAAGACAGGATGGTCGTCAACTAACAGAACAGATATGCCGTTGCTACTAGTCATCGGTGGCCTCAATCGGTATTCGGACCTGCACACTCGTACCTCGCTCGGGTGTGCTGTCAATGCTGACATCACCTTGCACGTAAGAAGCTCGCTCTCTCATTCCGAAGAGCCCGAGTCCAGTTGCCCCTGTTGATGCCAGATCGTCCTCCACGAAACCGCATCCGTCATCTGTAACCGATGCGATTACACAACCGTCCGAATTTGCGATGCGAACGCAGATGCTTTGGGCTTTGGCGTGACGCACTGAGTTCGACATGGCTTCCTGAACGATTCGGTAAAGGGCCAACTCGGTGTCTGGCGTAAGGAGGCCCTCCAACTGATCGGCGTCGATGATGATATCAATTTGAGAGTTCTCTTGGATGTGCCGCGCTTGTGCCGTGATGGCTGCAGTCAGGCCGACTTGATCCAAAACAGTCGGGCGAAGCCCTCTTGCAAAGCGGCGGATATCGTCGGTTATCTCTACGATCTCTGTTCGTAGCCGTTCGATGCGTGCGTTACGCAGAGCATCGTCCTTGGCGTCCCGCACCAGGCGCAAGCGAATGATCAGAGCTGCTAGCCGCTGTGATGTCTCGTCGTGGAGTTCGTGGGACAGTCGCTTGCGCTCCATTTCCTCAGCATGAATCGCTCGATGCGCGGTATCCTTGAGGCGCTGTCGGTACACTTCCAAGTGATCCAACATGCTGTTGAACATGTTGACCAACTGCTGCAACTCAGCATCGGCCAGCGGCGATAACGGTGCACGGGCCGCCAAGTCTCCTTGTTGAACACGGTCTGCTGTTTGCTCTAAGGCTTTGAGAGGCGACAGAGCTAGTCGGAGGATAACTGCGTTTACAATGGCGCTCGAGAGCACACCGAGCAGTGCGAAGATGGTGATCGGCGTTGAGAGCGATCGGTCGGGTTCGGCGCGTACAAGGCTGATCGTAAATAGCGTCCCAACCAAGGTACATGTCAGAACAATCGCTATGTTCGCAACCAAGATCTTATAGAATAAGGGAAACCCGAAAAGCATCTGACCAAACCGAGTCAGGAGACCCTGGTGGCTGAGTTCGACTTGGTCGGTTGGGATTGCTGACACAAGAACATCTCCCGTCCTGATAGCTCACTCGATACCGGTCGTGAAGGCGACTCTATAGTAAATACAATTGCGAGAGTGATTCGCAAGCCCCAATAGGGATCGAAGGCCGTCCTTCATGGTCGCTTAATGTTTATCTCATGGATTCCGTGGGATGGTCGAGCTAAGAGGCCGTGCCCCGTCAAGCGTTCCTATGAAAAACACCCAACTACTTGAGGTACTTCGACGCTGCCTCGAGGTATAGCACGACCTTGTGGTACTCATCGGGTGTCAGCGTCGTTCCCAGCATCAGCTCCATGTGACTCATCATGCGCCGCACCGTGGCACTCCAGTCGTCCGGAGAATGTGTCTTGGGGTCCGGCAGGTCGTGACACTGACTGCAAGTTGCCATGAAGACCGGGCGCTCGGGGCCTGGGGGAAGGTCTCCCTCGCTCACTCGGAGTGCGTTGTCCAACAGGTAGTTCAACATCAGCATGCGCTCGCCGGAACTTGGTGCAGGCACGTGGAACGACGAATCGATACGGTCGGTGCGCAGCCACATCCGACGCGTTACACGTGGCCAATCTGTGACCGAGTGTTGCTTTGGCGTCGGCAGTGCGTGGCAGGCCGTACAATACCTCGCGATGAATTTGGCTCCCTGCGTTTCGGGGGCGGGAAGCTGAGATGGTCCTATTCCCGGCGGTGGAAGAGCGACTCGTGCTGACGCGACAATCAAACGATCATTGTAGGAAATCTGGTTGCGGTTCGACTGGTCGGCGGTCTCACCATCTTGCGAGGAGCTGGTGCAGCCTAGAGGCAACGCCAGAACAACGAGAGCTAGGATGCTTGTGCTGGGGGAGCGAAATGTTCGACTGTGTTGCTGCATGATAAGCTCCTGCCGTTGGTGGACGCCAAACGTTGCATTGTCCTCTGTACCTGCCGGCGGCGCCCACAGTGGGCGCCGCCGCTACCGTTGCTGTGACCTCCGGCTCTACCGGTCTTTCTTGGGTGCCATGCTGCGGATGTAGGTAACTAGCGCTTGAATCTCTGCCGGTGTCAGCTGCTTGGCGAATCCGGGCATCGTGTTCTTGCCTCCTGTGATGCCGTCGGCCAGCTGCTCGTCCGTGCGCTGAGATTGGAACTGTAAATCCACAAAACTTGCCGGTTTGGGATTCAGCGCCATTGCGACCGGGCCGTTGCCCTTTCCCTTCTTACCGTGACAGGCAACGCAGTACTTCGAGTAGTTCGTCGCACTGTCAGCCGTGAGTGGCATTTTGATCGTTACCGGGGCAGCAGACGCCAGCACTGCCAGTGGTTTTCCAATGGGGCTGGCTGACGCGACGGGCCGGGCTCCACCTTTGAGAAACTCGAGGATCGCTGCAGCATCGTCATCGGTGAGACGCGCTGCGATCTTCATGCTTTCCATAATAGTTTCCCAAGCGGTTGCCGTATAACGATTGGCAGGTTGCATATTGTGGCACGTTCCGCAGTTCTGACTCCATATCTCGACGCCGGAACGCTGGGCCGCGATGGTGGCGGGGGCAACTAGGCTGCCGACTCCCAAGAGGCCGACCGCAATCAATGAGTATCTAATGGTGTTCATGGTCGGACCTCCTAGAATACGACGGTGAACTGGCCCATGAGGCCATCGTTGTCGCTCGAAAAACCGCTGTCTTCGAAATTCTTGTGATATGCCAAGCGAACTGCGGCGTTGGGTGACAGATAGTAACTGGCACCGAACGATACACGCCGGCTATCACCGCTGGAGCCAGGCATATCTCTAAGACTGAACCTGATTACGGGCTCGAAGTTTACCTTGGTGCGATACGCCACCTGTAGATACCCGCCCTTCTTCGTCAGGTCGCCCCCGGTGGCTTCTTGGTCGGCGAAGACCGCCTCTCCCCGTAATTCCAATCCTCGATTGTGATATGCCGCATCGACCCCGAAGAACGTGAGTTGCAGACTACTGTCGGCGACGTTCACATAGTTGCCGGTGTATATCGATGTACCAATGTCGAAACCTTGTGGTGCGAGCACGACCCCGAATCTACCACCCAGCGCTTTGTTGTCGTCTATTCCGCCGCCGGGGATTTTGTCTCGATCATTGTTCCGCATGCCACGGATACCACCACCGTCGTCGCCCATCAAACCGTTTACGACGAAAGCGTCATAGGTAACAGTGACGCCATTCCCTGCAGGCACACCACCGGAAACCCAGATTCCCACATCACTGTAGGTTTGCGGAAACACGTCCTTAAACCCGTTGGGTCGGTCCGGCATTTTGTTGATCCAGGTTGGATGTAGGTCCTTGTTGAAGCGGCCGAACGGCACGATGAACTTACCTGCTGAGATCCTGACATTTCGAAAACCCGTATATGTCAGGAAGCCAAACTCGAGGGCTATTTCCTCACCGCCATGCTCATACTCGACTTCGGCGGTGGCGTACATGTTCTCGAACAGTTTGCCTTGAGCGATGATGTTGAAGTGATGATTGTCGAAGACCAACTCGGAATTGTCCGAGTCGACTTTGCTCAAGCCGACTTCGAAGTCTGCATATCCTGTCAGCTGGAGACCCTGGGCGGACGCGGTTGCTGGTATGTGAGCGAGAGCCAGAGCCAGGCCTCCTGCTACCAGCACGCGTAAGGTATTCATTTCTTTCCTCCTGTTAGAATGGTCTACTGTGTCTAGACCTGTGACAGCTCGTGCATTTTCGTATCAACAAACTTGCCTTTCACGGATTAATGAATCGTGGATTCTTTGTGAAGGAGAATTCACTCTCTGTGCATCACCAGGTTCGCAACAATGGTCGGGAAGCTATGGCTTCTGAATCGGCATGTCTGTCAGGAATGGAGCTGCAATTGACGAGGGGGAATATCCTACACTGGTGGGGAAAGTTTCTACATACTAGTGAAAGAAGTAACTAGTCTGCTGTTCGATAATACTCCCTACCTTCTCGCAACTGTAACAACTGTAACAACTGTAACAACTGTAACAGGAGAACTACCACGCCCCGTGCACGCCTAGATCGTAGGAGGTACAGACATGCCGCATCAATAAGTAATAATTACTTCATGAAGTCTTCACCCCGAGTTCATCGGTCTGGTGAAGATTCCCTAGCTAGCGTTTAGTGTAAGGACTGGACATGACGGCACAGAAGTACAGAGTAGTGGGATACGGTGTAGTCGCTCTTCTGATCATGGTGGCAGCGGAGGGGGTTTTGATGATGGGTAACCCTGCCGTAGAGCAGCCGATTGCATTCAATCACAGGAAGCATACGATGGATCTCGGACTCGCCTGCCAGTTCTGCCATCCGTATGTTGAGACCGGGGCTCATCCGGGCCTTCCCGGTGTTGAGACCTGCTCTATGTGCCATCAGGTACCGCAGGGTACGTCCGAAGAGGCTGCACGGCTGACGGCCATGATCGCCGACGGTGATTCCCTTCAGTTCAACAAATTGTTCCGGTTGCCATCAAACGTCTTCTTTACCCACCGTCGTCATGTGGGCATCGCAAAGCTCGATTGCGCGAACTGCCACGGGTCGATTGCCGAGACGGAACGCCCGCCCGAGCGACCTTTGGTGAAAATCAAGATGAAAGTCTGCCTCGACTGCCACCGCAAAGAGAATCAAACGGTGGATTGTGTGGACTGTCATCGCTAGAGGAAGGTGATATGAGACCGACGAGGCGGGAATTTCTCTACACAATGGGCGCGGCTGCAACTGTGTATGGGCTACAGGACACCCAGGATGTGTTCTGGGCCAAGGATGCGGGGCCGGATGTTGGGTGGGCACCTGGTTTGGAGGCGTGGACTAACTCGACTTGCCTGGTCTGCCCGGGACGATGCGGGATCCGTTGCCGTACTGTAGATGGAAA
Source organism: Gemmatimonadota bacterium (assembly GCA_036679605.1). GTDB lineage: Bacteria > Gemmatimonadota > Gemmatimonadetes > Gemmatimonadales > GWC2-71-9 > JAZDCZ01. The sequence continues at coordinate 29,090 of JAZDCZ010000123.1, read as the reverse complement.
ACTGGTGCGCATAATGGGTAACGCATTGCATCCGATGAGCAGTGGTGGTGTGTGTCCACGTGGAGTTGCCGGGGTCCAGATGCTCTACCATTCGGAACGTGTCGCCGGACCGATGGTGCGTGTGGGTGCTAGAGGCGGAGGAGAGTGGAGGCCTATATCACGTTCTGGCGCCATCTCTCTCATTGTCGATAAGCTGCGCGATCTGCGGGCATCCGGCCGGCCGGATCAACTCGGAGTGGTTGCGGGGTACTGTGCGGGATCGATGCAGGATCTGCTGACCCGGTTTCTCGAAGCGTACGGCTCTCCCAACCTTGTCGTGGATGCGTACGCCGATGGCACCGACGCAGTCATGGACCTGATGCACGGTATTCGAAGGCGCCCGGCGTACGATCTGGAGCGCTCCGATTTCGTAGTTTCCTTTGGAGCACCTCTCTTCGAGGCTTGGACCTCTCCCGTCCAGGCGTTCGCTGCATTTGCGGGGCGAAGCAGTCAAAGCAACGCACAGCGACCTCACATCGTCCAGATCGACACCCGGTTCTCGCGCACCGCGGCGCGGTCGCACGAGTGGGTCGGTATTAGTCCTGGGACGTACCATATCCTAGCACTCGGGCTAGCCTACGTCCTGATCAGGGATGAAATGGTAGACGCAGACTTTCTGGCCGAGCATGTCTCTGGCTTCGAAGACTACAGAGATCGAAGTGGGAGACAGTCGGCTGGGTTCCGCTCCATGGTGCTCAGGAACTATAGGACGGAGGAAGTCTCCCGACTCACCGGAGTGCCCATAGAGCGAATCACTGCTTTGGCCAAGGCCATCGGCAGCAGTGAGGTGCCTGTCGCCTTGTGTGGTCCTGACGTGATGCTGGATCGGCGTGGTCTCTTGAATGGAATGGCCGTACACAGTTTGAACATCCTACTGGGCCGAGTGAACCGCCCGGGTGGAGTACTCGTTGCCAACAGACCACCGATTTCACCACTCGCCCCAGTGGTACTGGATGATACTGCACGCAGAGGAGGGAGACGCGATCCTGTCGGTGGTCCCGAACCCAAGTTCTGTGACGGCGTGAGTGAAACTGAGTTTGCCACCCAGGTCGCGGAGCAAGGTTCGATAGAAATCCTATTGACATACTACGCCAATCCTTTGGCCTCCTCGACCCACCCGGAGGCATGGCGCAGCGCGCTGTCCCGCATCCCGTTCGTGGTGAGTTTTTCTCCCTTCATAGATGAGACTTCCAGCCAGGCAGATCTGATCTTACCGGACCTTCTGCCGTACGAGCGGTGGCAAGACGCTCCGACACCCGATTCGTATCCGTACGCTGTCTGGGGAGTGACGAGGCCAGTGGTTGAACCACATCCTGGTGGTTTGCACACCGGTGATGCTCTCTTGACAATCGCCCGTGAGCTGGGCGGCACGGTTGCCCAGAGCTTACCATATGACGACTTCGAGAGCGTGTTAAAGACACGGTCACGGGGGCTGTACGAAGCCAAGCGCGGGATGATACTTGGCGATGAGTTCGAGAGAAAACAGGTCCTCCAGATGGAGGAGCGGGGCTGGTGGTTGCCGGAGCACAGTAACTTTGAAGACTTCTGGAACGATCTAGTTGAGAGCGGAGGCTGGGCGGATCTGTTTTACGATCATGCCTACTACGCACGGATGGCCAAAACCGCTAGCGGGCGCATCGAGATGATGCCGCAGGACCTACTGGACGAACTGGACGGTGATGGTGGCGCCGACCTCATCTACCTGAGTGAGGGTGATGGTCCCACCGCCACACAGGAGTTCCCTCTCCGGCTGCTGCCGTTTCGGGTATCCACTCTAGCATCGGGAACCTTGGCTCTCGAGCGCTGGCTTGTCGAACAGCCCGGCATCTTTCCGGATACACAGTGGATTCCGTGGGTCGCAGTACACCCCGAGATGGCGAGCGAACTCGGGTTCGCCGACGGCGTTGTTGTGTGGGTGATCTCGGCACGTGGTCGATACCGTGCCCAGCTCAAGATGTTTCCAGGAACTGCGCGCGAGAACGTATCTGCCCCCTATGGTTTACGGCATCCCGACGGGGAGTTGGCCAACCCGCTGCAGATTCTAACTGGGGAGGGAGATCCTCTTACCGGCATCACAGACTGGCGTTCTACGTTCGTTCGGTTGGAGCGGACATGACCGGGGGCGAAGAATGACAGACGTCCGCTGGGGCATGGTCATCGACCTTGACCTCTGTACGGGATGTGCGGCTTGTGAGGTCGCGTGCAAGAGCGAGAACAATATCGCGACAGTTCCTCCGGAACAGGCTGCCATGGGGCGAGCCATGAGTTGGATGAAAGTGGTCACGGAAGTGGAAGGCGAGTTTCCCGATACGAAGATGCAGTTCTACCCGCGCCCGTGCATGCACTGTGATAATCCACCCTGTGTGAAGGTATGTCCGGTTGCCGCCACATATATCAACGAAGAAGGGATAGTCGGTCAGATATACCCCCGCTGTATTGGATGTCGGTATTGTGCCAACGCCTGTCCGTATACGGTGAAGTACTTCAACTGGTATGGACCGGAGTGGCCGGAATCAGAACTCAATTATCTGAATCCCGATGTATCCGTTCGTCCCAAGGGGGTCATCGAGAAGTGTACGTTCTGTCACCACCGGCTGCAGAAGGCCCGTGAAGATGCTCGAGCCGAGAATCGTGAACTACAGGAGGAGGACTATCAGCCTGCCTGTGTAGAGATATGTCCCACAAAGGCCATTGTGTTCGGTAATCTGGAAGACCCGAAGCACAGCGTTGCGCAGTTGAAGAACGATCCGCGTGCGACGCGTCCGATGGAGGATCTCGGCACCGAACCGAAGGTCTACTATCTGAGCCCAAGGCGATGAAATGCGCGACGAAGTAGCAGCGAAACTTGCAGCGATGCCGGAGGATGAGCGAGTGCTTCTCCGGCCCTTGGTGGAAACGTCCAGGAAGTTCTACGTGATTGCCGGGGTGTTGGGGGCAGTTGTGTTATTGGGGATGTTCGCGTACTACCGGCAGGTTCGCTACGGGCTCGGCGGTACAGGTCTCAATCGGCCGGAGTATTGGGGCATTTACATCATCGACTTCGTCTTCTTCATCGGCATCAGTCACGCCGGGACTCTGATCTCGGCGATTCTGCGGGTGAGCCAGGCAGAATGGCGTCGCGCCATCACTCGGTCGGCGGAGTTCATTACCGTGTTGGTTCTAGGCTTTGGTGCAATACAACCGATTATCGACCTTGGGCGTCCCGATCGGCTGCTGAACATTATTTTTCATCCGCAGTTGCGATCGCCGCTGCTCTGGGACGTGCTGAGCATCGGGATCTACTTCACTGCGAGCACGATCTATCTCTACGTGCCGATGCTGCCGGATCTCGCAATCATCCGTGATTCCGGTATCAAGGCCCCACGATTCTACCGGTTTCTTGCAGCCGGATACCAGGACACGCCGACTCAGCGGGCTCGGCTGGAGCGCGCGATCGGAGTTTTGGCAATTGCCGTGATACCGGTGGCGGTATCCGTCCACACTATCATCGGCTGGATCTTCGCCATGACTCTGCGGCCTGGGTGGCACAGCACGATCTTCGGACCGTACTTCGTGATGGGCGCGATCTATTCTGGGATAGCCGCGATTCTTGTCGCGATGGTGATCCTGCGACGTGTGTACAAGCTGGAAAACTATTTCAGGCCGGTCCATTTCGATTACATGGGACGATTGCTGCTGCTGTTCAGCTGTCTTTGGTTCTACTTCACCTTGGCCGAGTACCTGACCGTGTTTTACGGCTCAGAACCGGCGGAGATGCGAACGTTCTGGGCCAAGCTGTCCGGGCCGTTTGCGATTCCGTTCTGGATCATGGTGGTGAGTTGCACCGTTATTCCGTTCAGTCTGATGGCTCGTAAGGCGACACGCACCCCCAAGGGTACGTTGATCGCAGGAAGCTTCGTTATCATGGGGATGTGGCTCGAGCGATACAACATCGTGGTGCCGACGTCCAGTAATCCACGATGGGACTTGGAATCGATCGCTCACTATTTCCCGTCCTGGGTAGAACTTTCGATCATGGCGGCCACGTTCGCCGGGTTCGTCCTACTCTATATGGTGGCGACCAAGTTCTTTCCAATAGTGTCGATATGGGAAATGAAGGAGGGGCGGGAGCAATCGGTGAGGGAGATATCCGAGAGGGTGGCGGGTTATCTGCCGCAGGCGGTGACGGCGGCGAGAGGAGAAACACTATGAGCACCGCGATGGAGGGCAAGTCGCGCAGAGTGCGCGTCGTCGTGTTGTTGGGTCTAGTGGTAGCGAGCTTTTGGAGCGCGCGTGTACAGGCACAATCTGTGGAGGCCCTGTCGGGTGATCCTGCAAAGGGTAGACAGATCGTAGTCAGTAATGGATGCATCAGGTGCCACTCGATTTGGGGGAACGGTGGCAAGCAGGGGCCGGATTTCGCCAGTGTGGGCGGCGGTAGGAGTTTGCAACAGTTGGCCGGTCTGTTTTGGAATCATACACCCGGCATGATCAAGACCGTGAGGCAGTGGGGTGTAGAGTGGCCGACATTCACGGAGGAGGAACTCGCGGACGTCATCAGCTACATCTACTACGTCAAGTTGTTCGACGAACCGGGCGACCCGGCCGTTGGGGAGCGATGGTTTCGTGAGAAACGCTGCGTGGAGTGTCATACGGTAGGCGGTAGAGGCGGCGATGTCGGTCCCAATCTGGATGCCTATGGTCAGGTCATCGCACCAATTGTTCTTGCACAGGGCATGTGGAACCACGGGCCGGACATGCAGGCGAAGCAAGCCGCCAAGGGGATACCGACGCCGACGTTTGCCGGACGGGAGATAGCAGATATCCAGGCCTACATTCGGCAGGTGGCCATGTCTGCCGGACAAGAACTCGTCTTTCTGCAGCCTCCGAATCCGGCAGCCGGCAGTAAGCTGTTCGAGACAAAGGGGTGCCGACAGTGTCACGGGGTTGGCGGTCTCGGTACCTCACTGGGACCTAATCTTAGAACTGCGATTCAGCAACTGCGAGTCTCGGAAATCGCTGGAAAACTGTGGAACCACTCGTTCCAGATGTCTGCGGCGATGCGGGGACAACGAATCATGTTCCCGCGATTCAGGGGAAACGAGATGTCTGACCTCGTAGCGTTTCTCTACTATCTCCGCTTCTTTGACACGGGTGGAAGCGGCGATGCCGGGCGTGAGGTGTTTCAAAGGAGTGGCTGCTCGAGTTGCCATGTGGGAAACGGAGAACCTGCCACGGGGCCGGATCTTTCGAAGTCCCAGGCCACCCGGACGCCGTTGGGCCTGGCAACCGCAATGTGGAACCATGCACCCGCCATGTACAATCGGGCTCAGTCTGGACAGGTGGAGTGGCCGCGCTTCGAAGGCGATGACATGCGGAACCTAGCTGTGTACCTGAGACAGGTCGGAAGTGATGGAAGAAACGAGTGAAACCGGAAGTGTAAGACATTTGAAGTTGCTTCTAGCCGTTACCCTAATCTTCGTACTGGCAATGCCACGGGCCCCCAATGTTCTGGCCCAAGTATTCAGCAGAATCTCACGGTCGCTTAATGCGGGAATATCATTATTGGATCCAAGTTCCCACTAGTCCAGCCGAGCGCTCTATGCTCGCCGTCAGGGAGTACATCGCAACATACAACACGACCTGTGAGAAGATTCCGGCATGGGCACGCAAGTACGGCGTGACATGCAGTTTTTGCCACTCCCCGGCGGTACCGCGACTCAATGGTACCGGCATCAAGTTCCGCTGGGCGGGCTACCGAATGCCGGCCGAGATCGGTAAGGACATAAAAGTCGAAAAAATTTCCGACTACATTTCGTTTCGCGGGCGCGTCCGGTATGGGTACGAGAAGACTGAGGGTCAACCGGTCACTGAGAGCGGCTTTAGTTTCCACGACGCAACGCTGTTTTACGCTGGTGCATTCGGGAGCAGCTATTCTGCCTTCTTTGAAATCGAGCGCGAGGCAGAAGACGATATTGGGTTAACCGCACAAATGGCGACCGCTTGGGGCAACTCCAAAGCATGGGGTGGTTTCCGTTTCGGACTCATGCATTGGCTGCTGCGTGACGGTGTTGCGGGCTTTGACCGACCAACAGCGGCACCAGGTGCAGTCGCAACCTTGAACGCATTGTTTGACCAGGCGCATTCGTTGCACTGTACGCCATCGCACGTAGGGATGGAGCCTCAACTTCCATCGACCCGTGGTGTAATAGGCTCGCAGCCAGTCGCGCACGTCCGCTGCTCTTTCGATCTTGCGCAAGAGCAGTGCATAACCCCGGTCTCCCAGTAACTCATACATGTAGCGATTAACCGTTGCCAGTCTCGTCAGATTCCTCATATTCCCATGCCATAACCGATCGTACATTTCGGGCTTGTTGGCGAGCCAGGCTCGTGCCGCAAGGTGCCCCGACCTAATGGCGTAGCGCATGCCAAAACCAAACAGCGTGTCTTGGAAGCCGGCGGCCTCACCGACGTAGAGGATCTTGTCCCTCCGGGCCCGGCCATCCGCATGGACGTTGCCGAAACCGCCGAAGGCCCGAGCGTCGCGCATCCGGAAGTCGATTTTCCGCTGAAAGAACTCGACAGTGCGCTCGAGATACTGCTTCTCGTTGTGAAAATCCGCGAACATGCAGGAAGCGATCGTGCCCCTGCCTCCAGAGATCAACAGATACGAATAGCCCTTCGGAGCGAGTCGGTCGGAGACGGCGCAAAAAGCGCCGTCCGCCCGATCCGTTTCAAACAGGTAACCCACCGCAATGGCATCGACGCGGTGGGGACCGTGCGCCACGATCCCACCGTCGGGCAGGTGCTCCTTCTGCGCACTTAACCGGATATCGACCCCGGCATCCAACGCTTGAGCCTTAAGACTCTGGTCCAAGGTACCGACATCCGTCCCACGTCGTGTCAGGTACCAAACGGGTCTCGCCGAACGATAGTTGTACTCACGGCCCGCGGGGTCGTAGAACACGCATTCCCGAAACGGCGTGTGCTCAAACGTAGGCTCGATTCCCATCGAGGCGAATTCATCGAGCACATCGCCGGTCGTGGTCCAGTTTTCCAACCCCTGGAAGTCTCCGTGGAAGCGATGTCCCACGTCCCGATGACGTTCGTAAACGATGGCACGTCCGCCATGTTTCGCTATCGTGATCGCGGCCGCAAGTCCGGCGGGGCCGGCTCCAACAATTTCAATGTTTGCTGGCACCTTTACTGCTCCCGATCGGAACGTGCCCCGAACAGCGAGACAATACGACGTGGAGGCTGCTGACCGGTTACGCCAGATCGTTTGAGCACAACATTATAGATCGGTGTGAACACCAGTCCCGCATACACTCCGTATAGGAACGACTCTGTCAGACCAATCAAGAAGCTTCCGGGAGTGAGCCAGTGAAACCCGGGCAGCATCTGCTCGAGCCAGCCAGTCATGTGCAAGGACTCCGGCACAATCATGCCGTAAGCAACACACACCAGAAAGCTCACGGCCGTGAACAGGCCGAGGGACCAGGTCAGAATTTTAGTGTTGAGCATCGGTTTCTTCCCTCCCTTCTCCGTGCACTGCATGATCACTCGTGCCCCCATCATGCCCGCCGCAACCACCATGTCCCCCATGCGCTCCGTGACCGCCGTGCATCTTCGTATGCATCCAGATAAATGCTGCGCCAACCACAACCCAGAGCCAGTATTCCCGTAGCCACTCCATGCTATGCCTCCTGTTCTTGCAGTCGCCTTATGGACGACGGCACAAAAGCGGGTACCTGCCGGCGGTACGCCTCGTACTCGGCGCCGAAGTGCTCGATCATCTCGCGCTCTTCCCGCATGGCCAGGCGATAGTAGGCCACGGTAAGCAGCGGCCACATCAGGATCGTCAGGGCTGTGGGCCACTGAATGAGCATGCCGACGGTCACCAGAAAGAGTCCGCTATACTGCGGATGGCGCACCCGTGCGTACATCCCGTCGGTAATCAACGCTCCCTGCCCTCCGTGTATCTGCCGCCAAGCTTTCCACATGACCCAGATGCCCGCGGCCATGATCAAGCCACCAATTTGGCAAACTACGAGTACCGCCCAAGTAGGCAGGTCGAACACGGTGGCAAGTAGGTGACCTTGGAGGTGACCGAATGGTGTCGCTCCCCCCAAACTGAGGCCCAGAACGCCAGTCAACAGATAGATGGTGAGTGGGAATCCGTACATCTCGGCGAACAAAGCAACGATGAAGCCCGCGAAGACACCGAGCGATCGCCACTCCACCGCGCGGCGCGGTCTGAGGAATCCCAGCACGAACGACCCGAACAGGAGAACGTTGAAGACGACCATCCCCCATAGTCCGTAGTCATATGTGACTTGCTGTGCCATAATAATTCTCCGTGTTACCTAACGGCGTAGTTGGCAAGCAAGATGCCGCAAGGCGGGCAGCTCTATCAGGTTGTGGGACAAGGGGTTATGCTGTGATGCGGAGGGAATCTGGCCGCGTCTCCAAGGGTAGTTGACCCCCGCGTCGGGTTATTTGCCCCTTTGGCTACGAACCCGACTTGATATCGGCGATTGGTTTGGACGCGAGCAGGCGCTTGATTCCAGCCGTTTCAGCCGGGACATCCCACTTCCTTGCGCCGATAACGCGCTTGACGATGAGTCCATCCCGGTCGATGATGAAGGTTTCCGGTACGCCGGTAGTCTGGTAGAGTCGCTCGATTCGGCCAACTCGATCCTGCAGCACATCGAACGTCAGATTGCGCTGCCTAACCCATGCCAGCACCTTCGCCGGGCTCTCCTTGTCTATGCTGACCGCCACCACCCTCAGTCCGCTCGATCCCAGTCTTTCATAGAGTCGCTGGATCGAGGGCATTTCCTCTTCACATGGCTTACACCACGTAGCCCAGATATTGAGTAGCACTACCGAACCCGCGTAGTCGGTCAGACTAGCGGTGTCACCGGTTGCGACATCGACCGCTGTGAAGTTGGGCGCCCGGCTCCCGGGCTGGACTACACCCAAGTCCGATGTCAGGGCGACACCGAACCCCAACACGAGTGCGAGCGCTACTAGAATAGTCGCGACGAACACCCATTGGCGGTCCACGCTACCTTTTCTTCGACCGGCTTCGGAATCATGTCTCATGTCTTGGACCATCTACATCAACGCAGCAACACCCTCGACCCCGGTTCGGATCTTCACCACACGCTCCACAGGTACCACAGATACTATCCCGTCCCCCCGGCGACCGGTGCAGGCATGCTCTACTACAACGCTAACGATGTCATCTACCTGCTCGGCCGCGCATATGAACTGCACCAACACCTTTTCCGTGTAGCCTGTTCCCAACTCCTGCGAGAGTTTGGCCTGTTTCGGATCGACTCCGCTCCCTATCGCACGAACGTTGCTGACGGCCAGACGTGGCACCCCGGCACCTTTCAATGCTTGCACCAATTCCTCTAGGAGTTCGTGTCGAACGACCGCTTTTATAAGTCTGAGCATCTTGCTCCCTCTTCCTGAATCTTGTTACCGCAGTTAGTCCGCGACGACCAGGGCCTCGTGCGCAACCACGTCAACCGGACGTCGCCTCAATTGCCATTCACGCCACAAGCTGTACAGCACCGGTATTACAACGAGCGTGAGTGCGGTTGCCGACAACATACCACCGACCATTGGCGCGGCTATCCGCTTCATGACGCCAGCGCCGGTGCCGGAACTCCACAGGATCGGCAGGAGCCCGCCCACGATGGCCGTCACAGTCATTATGACCGAGCGTACTCTCCCACCGGCCCCTTCCCCGATGGCATCGAAAAGGGCCGCAGCCGTCACTCTTTCACCGTGCACGGACAGACGATGGTACGCTTCATCCAGATACACGAGCATGACGACCCCTATCTCAACTGAGACTCCGGCCAGCGCGATAAAGCCCACTCCCACCGCGATACTCATGTTGTAGCCTAGCAACCACATCAGCCAAACACCGCCGACTAGTGCAAACGGCAGCGACGCCATCACCATCGCACTCTGCGTCACGTTCTTGAAATGGAGAAACAGCAACAGAAAGATCAGCGCCAGGGTCACTGGTACCACTACCCGGAGACGCTGATTGGCGCGCTGCATGTATTCGTATTGCCCGGACCATTGAAGGAAGTACCCGGCCGGCAGTTGTACCGCGGACGCAATTACTTGCTGTGCCTCCTTAACGTAGGATCCTATGTCTCGTCCCTCGACGTCCACGAAAACCCAGGCGGTAGGCAATGCGTTTTCTGTCTTGACTATCGGCGGGCCACTGGCCAGACGAATATCCGCCACCTGGCCGAGCGGGATCTGCGGACCCATTGGCGTCGGCACCAGAACGGTAGCCAGCGCCTCTGGTGTGTCGCGGAGTTCCGGCGCATAGCGAACGTTGATGGTGTAACGCTCTAGACCCTCGACTGTCTGGGTCAACGCCCTGCCACCGATCGCCGTCATAACCACCCGCTGAATATCCCCTACCGCTAGTCCGTACCGGGCTGCTGCGTCCCGATCGATGTCGATGTCGATGTAGCTACCACCCATCGAACGATCGGCGATCGCGCTCCGGGTGCCCGGCACGCGCAGGACGGCCTTCTCGATGACCTTGCCAAGGCGTTCCAACGTGTCGAGGTCTGGACCGAATATCTTGATTCCAACGGGCGTGCGGATGCCTGTTGCCAGCATATCGATGCGCGCCTTAATGGGCATCGTCCACGAGTTGGTGACACCCGGCAGGCGCACCGCGTGGTCCATTTCGTTCACCAGAGAATCGTACGTGATCCCGGGACGCCATTCAGATTCGGGCTTAAGAGTGATCACCGTCTCCATCATGGAAAGTGGGGCCGGGTCTGTTGCGGTTCGCGCACGCCCGGCCTTACCAAAGACTGACTCGACCTCCGGGAAGGTTGTGAGGATCGAATCTTGGATACGTAAGATGCGGCGTGCCTCGGTGATGGATATCCCGGGGAGAGTTGTCGGCATGAACATCACCGATCCCTCGCGCAGCGGCGGCATGAATTCGCTACCCAGTTGCTTCCACGGAAATGCCGTCGCCACCAGGATTGCGCCGGCGCCCACCAGCACCAGAAACCGATTGCGCAACGCGAACCCAAGCACCGGCTCATACAGGCGCCGCATGATGCGGTTGACAGGGTTCGCGGCTTCACTACGAATCTTGCCACGGATCAAGATTCCCATGGCGACCGGGACGAGCGTCACCGACAGGAGCGCCGACGCCGCCATTACAAACGTCTTTGTCGCGGCCAGCGGCTTGAACAGGCGGCCCTCTTGTGCCTGTAATGCAAACACCGGAAGGAATGAAACTATGATGATCAGAAGTGAAAAGAAGAGCGCCGGTCCCACCTCACGTGTGCTATCGAGCACCAATTCCCAATGGCTGCGGCGAGGCTCTCCATCCTGTCCATTGCGTTCCATATGCTTGTGGAGGTTTTCGATCATCGGCACGGCCGCCGCGATCATGGCACCGACGGCAATAGCAATTCCACCCAGGCTCATAATATTGGCATTGAATCCCAGGTAGTACATCGGGATGAACGCCATGAGGATCCCCACCGGGAGGGTAAGGATCGCCACCAAGGCGGATCGGAAATGCAGGAGGAAAACTAGTGCCACCAACGCAACGACGATGGACTCTTCCAGGAGCTTCTCTTTCAAGGTGTCTATCGCCCGCTTGATGAGGTCCGTTCGATCGTAAACCGGCACGATCTTCACCCCATCCGGCAGTCCTGGCTTGATCTCCTCGATCTTTGCTTTGACACGGTCGATTACGTCCAGAGCGTTCTCCCCGAAACGCATGACGACGATTCCTGCTACGGTCTCGCCGGCCCCATTCCAATCGGCCGCCCCCCGCCGCATTTCTGGACCCAACTGTACGGTCGCTACATCGGCCAGTCGGATCGGCGTACCGAAATTTGTAGTGCCCAAGGGAATGCTCTCGATGTCGGAGATGTTCTCGACGTATCCGAGCCCGCGGATCATGAATTCGGTGCCGCCGAGTTCGAGAAGCCGGCCACCGACATCTTCATTCGACATCCGGACCGCGCTCAGAACTTTCTTGAGCGGAATGCCGTAAGCCCGCAGCCGTTCAGGGTCGAGTAACACCTGGTACTGTTTTTCAAAACCTCCGACGGACGCAACCTCGGCAACACCCGGCACGCTGGTTAGCTGGTAGCGAATGTACCAGTCCTGGATGCTCCGTAGCTCTTGTTGGCTGTATCCCTCGCCAATGACGACGTACTCGAACGCCCACCCAACTCCAGTGGCATCAGGCCCAAGTTGCGGTCGAACACCTTCAGGCAGCTGGCCCGACACATAATTCAAATACTCCAGTACACGAGAACGCGCCCAATACAGATCGACGTTGTCTTCGAAGATGAGATACACGAAAGACAACCCAAACATCGAGTAGCCACGCACGACTCGCACACCAGGGACTGCCAGCATTGCCGTGGTCAGCGGATACGTGACTTGGTCCTCCACGATTTGCGGAGCTTGACCCTTGAACTCGGTGAAGACGATGACCTGGATATCGGACAAGTCTGGTACCGCGTCAATTGGTGTTCGGACCGCAGCCCACGCTCCCCATCCGACAACGGTGAGCGTGAAGAATCCTACCAGGAATCTGTTGTTGACCGACCACTCTATAATGCGTTTGAGCACTGGAAATCCCCTAGCTGTTAGCTGTCGTGTTTACACACTTACCGTTTGTCTTCACTGCTCTCCTTAGCTCCCATTCCCGCCATCCCCGCCATCGCCGCCGTGACGGCGCCCAGATTCGACTCCGAATCAATAAGGAAGGTGGCGCTGTTGACGAGGCGTTCGCCTGGTTGCAATCCCTCGAGCACCTGCACCCATTTCCCCGCGCGCAGCCCGAGCCGCACATCCCGCGGTTCCAGCATGCCGCTCGGTTGCACCACAAACACCAACTCTCGCTCGCCGGTCCGTATGATCGCCGATGCCGGGATGGCGAGCGCGCTATCAGAAACGTTGACGGACAGCCGCACGGTGGCATAGAACCCCGGCTTCAGCCGGTTCCCCTTGTTTCGAACAGCGACGCGAGCCTTGAGTGTTCGGGTCTTCTCATCCAGCGTCGGGTATACATACTCGAGGCGACCCGGAAAGCTCTCGCCGGGATACGCGGTGACGCTCACATCGACACTCTGCCCTTTCGCAATGAGAGAGAGGTCCGCCTCATAGAATTCAGTTTCGATCCATACCACAGACAAATCTGCGATCATGTAGAGCTGCTGCCCGGGCTTGGTCGCGCTGCCAATCAGCACGTTCTTATCCATGACTATGCCCGACCACGGAGACTCGAGCGTCAACGTCCTCTTTACCTCGCCGGTTCTCTCCAACGCATCGATCTGTTTTTCCGAAATGTCCCAATACTCGAGGCGTAGACGGGCCGAATTGAGAAGTGTGTCGGCGGCACTGCGAACCTGGGAGATCGAACTCGATGCCAGGGACCGTTGAAGGTTTCGCGCCAGAATCAACTCCTCTTGTGCCGACACGAGTTCCGGTGAGTAGATCTCAAGCAGGGGTTGGCCCTTTTGAACCCACTCACCCTCGAAATCCACGTAGAGCCTCTCGATCCAACCTCCGATCTTGGGTGCGACCCAATGCATACGCGGCTCGGCGACTCTCACGAAACCCACCGTCCGAATCACCTTGTCGAGGGAGCGCACTTTCGCTTCGGCAAACGTGATGCCCAATCGAGAAGCCTCGTCGTCCGTCACATGGACCATCTGAGGCCCATCTTCCGACATCTCCTTCATCGCGAGCGTGTCCGCTGCTTCGTCCTGAAGTTTCGCGGCGGCATCGATGTCAGCAGCCGGAGCCTGCGCACAGGCGGTAACTGCAAGACCCGCTGCCAGCAGAGCCACGCGCCCCCGAGCCTTGACCATCCAATAAATATTCATTGCGAAAAGATCTCCCTTCCTACTGTGCGCTCCATGTCTGCAGCCGTCCTCATGAACGACGCGAGCAATCGGTGATACTGCAATTCGTAGCGGTAGAGTGTTGACTCACTGTTGACCAAGTTGAGAAAATCGACGCTGCCGACCTGGTAAGCCGAAGTGGTCGACTGGAGTGCCGCAGTGGCTTGTGGCAATATCCCGTCGCGATAGAGGGTGACTTGTTCCCGTGCCTCGATGAGACGAGCTCTGAGATCTGCCAACCGGGATGAGATGAGGTTGATCGCGTTCCGATACGCAGCTTCTGATTGCAATTCGCTGGACCGGGCGGCATCAATCAACCGGTTCTGTTTTCGTCCGGCGAATATGGGAAGGCTCAAACCGATACTCGCACTGAAGAAGTCCGCCTGTCCCGCACCCCGCTGGGCGTATCCCAAAGACACGGTAACATCGGGCCACAGACTCTTCCGAGCGAGATCGGTTGCGAACCCCTGCCGGTCGATCGAACTACGATACGCTACCAGCAGCGGTCGCTGAGCGATTGCCGAATCGATGAGTGAAGCCAGAGATGGGATATCCGGCTCTTGGTCCACCGTCGCAGCGAACTTCACGGTCGCTGTGTCTTGCGTAGCAAATGCCAATCTGACGAGGCTTTCCGGCAGAGTTGGCGCTTGGGCAGAGGTGCCCGGTGGCCTGTCCAACAGTGAGTTGAGACGGGCCACCGCGGCTTCGCGCTGGGCCGTCTGCTGCAACAGCCTTTCGGTTACGCGATCTCGTTCCACGTTGGCTTTGAGCACGTCCTGCTGGAGCCCCGCCCCGACTCTGTATCGAACGTTGGCTACTCGAACGAAATCGTCTAACAGCGCCTCGTGGCGTCTCGAGATTTCGATACCGCGCTCAACTGTGTAGAGGTCGTAGTAGGTGGCGCGAACCGCGGTGATGATCTCGAACCGCTTGTCGGTTGCCTCAGCCGCGACCGTAGAGTGCTCAGCCCTGGCAATAGCCTCGCGAAGACCCAACTTGCCTGGAAACGCGATGCGCTCCTGGAGCGTGAACTTTACTCCCTGAGTCATGGGGGTGCCATCGAAGTTGAGACTCGGTAGGGGTAGGTTGACCACGCCTACCGAGAAACGTGGATCGTCCCACGCACCTGCGGGAGCGATCCGGGACTCGAAGGCCGAGGCTCGCGCCTCCATCGCCTTGAGATCCGGATTCGCCAGCAGCGCCAGCCGAACCAGACTGTCAACCGAAAGCGCTCTGACCGGTGTTTGGGTTTGCGCCGCTAGCGGTGCTGTGATCACCATGACGGTTAGCGTACCGATCACCGCCAGTCCAGAACGCGAAACAGTCACCCTCCAAGTCTCCTTTGGATCATTTTTCAAAACTTTCTCCCGCCGAAAATTCTTGGCTGAACCAACTGGAACGTGCCCCAGGTAGTGGCACGAGCCGCACCATGTTGTCTAAGACGACATAAGTGGTTTGGGGATAAGAGGTTATGGGGTTGTTTCGAGATGGAGAGTCATACCCCGGCCGCGCCAGCCTGCGCGCCAACCGGGGCAAATGACCCAAGTTGAGCTGTCATCGACTATTTGTTGCCGGAATCAGAATGCATTCCGTTGGACATATGGCCCAGCTGACCGGATGTCTCTGCCAGTCGTTCGAGCTGCTTCGTGGTTAGGATCGTTTTGACGGCAGCCGAAGTCGTCCACATGCTCAGGGTCATTCGTTCGTGCCGCCTCAGCATCTGCTGGGCCGCTGCGCGGACAGCGGCAGAGTCGGGCCGCTCGCTCGCGAGCGCCTTATTCAACTTCTTGAGCAGCATGGGAGCAGCAGCCCTCGCTTCCTGACGGACCGTGCTCATGGCGGTTTGCAGCCCTTCTAGTTGTGTGACCTGCTTCGGTTGGAGGGACAATTCATCCCGGAGCTCGAGCACCCGCTCGGGCAAGAACTTCATGGCCTTAATCATCGGCAGTCCCATCATCATTCCGGCACTCGACATTTGGTTGTTCGTCATGCCGGATCCCATCGTGCCGCCAGACATGCGGGATCCCATCATACCGCCGGACATACCCTCCGAACCCATCATCTGCATCATTGGACAGGCCTGCTTCTGCTGGGAGGTCGTGTCCGATTGTGCCATGTGCATTCCGGATGTCTGCGCAGCCAACGACATGGGTGCTAACATCAAGACCGCCGGTATTACCTGCCTGAGCATCGATTTGGCTGTGAGCTTTTTCATTTTATTCTCCTTTACTTGAGCTATCGCTCGAATCGGCCCTGACGGCCGTTGTAATGTTCAGCGTGGACGCAGGGCACGCGGCTTGGGCCTTGCGCCTGATATTGGTCCATGGCAACTTCGGAGCCGCCGGAGGTAGTGACACAGGTGACGGTATTACAACGAGTTACAGCATCATTTGATGAGGACCGAACGAGGTTCTTCGTGGCAGTTGGCCCGGCGGTCGGGGCAAATGGCACATCGGCCTACGTGCGGACTGAGATCGGATCGTGACACGCTGGCGGGGGCGGATGCGACTCGGGCCGCAACTGTTGGTGTTGCTACTCGCGTTCGGCGCCATCCCCCTCGGTACTGCTATCACAGTGGGCTACATGGTTAGCCGCAGCATAATCACGAGCCAAGCAGAGCGGGCGCTACAGGAGCTGGGAAGTCAGCAAGCGATCCACCTGTCCACCGAACTCAGGCGTCAGCGACTCATTCTGCGCATCATTGTTGGCCACCTCGGATCCGGGGAAGCGGCTCGGAGTCGCGCGCCCGACCGATTGTCCGCGTTGCTCGCGCAGAGCCTCCCGGATGACGGTGTGTTCGACGGTTTACGCCTGGTCACAAGCGGGGGTCGGATCTTAGCCGGCGTAGCCCTTCGTGAGACTGCACCGCACTGGCCGCAAGGTGTCCCGGCGGGACAATGGAGCCAGCAACCTATTGTAGTGCATTGGGGTGATCAGGGCGCAGTGGCCTACGTGATTGGAATTCCGCTGAGTGATTCTGACGGCGGTCCCTGGCTCGAGGGCCACGTGCGGGCCGAGGATTTTGGGCGATTGTTCTCGATGCCGCGACATCTCATGGGCCAGGTTGAGTCGGCACTGCTTAACGAAACCGGCCGGCCCATTCTAGTTGGGGACGCACACGCCGCCCGCGATTTGGCTGCCGCCTTTCGCCGAGCTGCCACCGACAGTGTGACGGTGGCGCGATTGGACATTGGCGGAAAACGCTCTCTCGTCGTCACGACCCGCGTCTCAGGCACCCGTTGGATCTTCGCGGCCGCGCTGCCACTCCGATCGGCCCTGGCTCCATTGGCGGGCTTTCGCGATGCAGCCGTCCTGGCGGCTAGTATCCTTGTGGTCTTGATCGCGGTGACCGCGGCCCTCGTTGCCCGTTCGATCAGTACGCCTCTCGGAGACTTGGCGGACCAATCCCGCCGGTTTGGCCGTGGTGAACCGCACCAACCGGTTCGGCCATCCGGATCGATGGAAGTACACCAATTGGTAGAGGCATTCAATGAGATGGCGGACGACCTAAAGAAATCTCGTCGAGAGATCGGCCGCCTCCATGATCGGGAAATGGAACGGGCTCAACAGCTCGCCACAGTGGGAGAACTGGCCAGCGGCATCGCACACGAGGTCAGGAATCCGCTGACCGGAGTGCAGGGAGCCTTGGAGCTCGCGCTAAAGAATTTCATGCCGGATGATCCGGCACGGCCGCTGCTGGAAGAGGCCCAGCAGCAACTCCATCGGATCGAGACGACAACGTCACAGCTGCTGCGGTACGCCAGGCCCCCCGAGATCCGAGAAGTGGTTGTCGACCCCAACGGTCTCGTTGAACGGGCGGCTCATATAGTGAATCCGCAAGCCACATCCAAAGGGGCAAAATTGGAACTCAAATTATCGTCGATGGCGACAGCTGTACGGGTTGACCCCGAACTGATGGTGCAAGTTCTGGTGAACTTGATGCTTAACGCCCTAGACGCACAGGAAGACGGCGCCCTCGTGGAGATATCGGTTACGGAGCATCCCCTGGACGTGTTGATCATGGTGCGGGATAGCGGCCCCGGTGTACCAGCCAAGATCCGCGCCGATGTGTTTCGACCCTTCTTCACGACGAAGAGCAAGGGAACCGGACTCGGCCTACCAATATCACACCAGATCGTAGAGCGGCACGGGGGAGAACTGCGACTGGAGGACACACCGGGCGGCGGCGCGACGTTCATCGTGGCACTACCCGCGGTGCAACCAGAGGAGATGACAAGTGGCTAAACCAGTCGTGCTGGTCGTAGACGACGAGAACCTGATTCGGGTTTGGTTGGAGGCTCATCTGAGCGACGGAGGGTTTAGAGTAATCCTTGCCGAGGATGCGCGGTCGGCCAGACGGGCGTTTCAGGATACGCCACCGGATGCGGCGCTGCTGGACCTAAGACTCCCCGACGGCACCGGCATGGAACTGCTGCGCGAGTTCATGGATGCCGACGAGCAGCTCGTGGCGATCATGCTCACGGCTCACGGGGATATCTCGACCGCTGTTGAGGCCGTCAAAGTCGGAGCCTACCATTTTCTCGAGAAGCCGCCCAAGCTGGAAGATCTGCTCATTACGCTCAACAAGGGGCTCGAAACCCGAACGCTCAAGCGCACGGTATCGGGTCTGCGAAGGCAAGCCAGTTGGTGGTTGGCCGGAGTCGAGATCGTCGGGCGATCGGCGGCGATGAAGCACGTGGTAGAGTTGGTCGAAAAAGTCGCAGCCAGCGAAAACACAACGATTTTGATCCGTGGTGAAAGCGGTGCCGGCAAGGAGGTGGTAGCTCGTGCAATTCACGCACAGAGTGCCCGGGGGGAGTTTCCGTTTCTCGAAGTGAACTGTACCGCACTACCCGAGACCCTTCTCGAGTCCGAGCTGTTTGGCCACGAGAGGGGTGCGTTTACTGACGCTCGCGAACGCAAGCGAGGCCTGGTTGAACTGGCGGACCGTGGAACGGTACTGCTTGATGAGATCGGTGACCTTCCGCTGGGTGCGCAGGCCAAGCTGTTGCGGTTCCTCGAAACGCGTACGTTCAAGCGAGTGGGAGGAATGCGGGATATCAGTGTGGACGTTCGGATCGTCGCGTCCACCAACCGTGACCTCGAGGCGGCGGTTCGAGACGGAGCGTTTCGGCGAGACCTCTTCTACCGTCTTAACGTGATACCGATTATGATCCCTCCGCTTCGGGAACGACCGGAAGACGTCGAACCTCTCGCACAGTTCTTCCTTGCGACAATCACCACTTCGTTGCGGCGGCCTGCACGAACGATCGCCGACGAAGCGTTGGCCATGCTGAAACGCTACTCGTGGCCGGGAAACGCGAGGGAAGTGCGCAACGTTCTCGAGCGCGCCGTGATCCTGGAGGAAGGCTCAGAGATACTGCCGGAACACCTACCCGACGAACTGCGCCTCGGAAGCCGAATACTGGATCTCGAACCCGGTTTCAAATTGCCCGCGGGTGGGGTGGACCTCGAAAAACTCGAGAGGGACTTGATTAATCAAGCGTGGGCCCAAGCACGCGGCAACAAGACTCGAACGGCCGGCCTGCTCGGCCTCACGAGAGACACGCTACGATACCGCCTCAAGAAATATGGCCTCCTGGATTCGTCATCCTGAAAGCGGTGCGAGATCATCGAAACCGAATTCTCGATGTCGGTCACTCGTGAAGTCGGGCTGCTTGACGGCGGCCAGTCACCTTACATAGGGTTGACAGCGATCTAGTCAATTCCTTCACGAGTGGACAACTAGTCAATGTTGCGCGAGTACGCTCCACTTCTACTTTTCATTGGATTCGTCGTGTCAAACGCTGTCGGCATGCTAGTGATGTCGCAGCTCATGTCACCGCAGCGCCCAACCGTGGTGAAGCAGGAACCGTACGAATCTGGCATCCCGTCTCTCGGCGGCACCCGAGACCGGTTCAGCGTAAAGTTTTATCTCGTTGCCATACTCTTCATAGTGTTTGACATCGAGACGGTTTTCATGATCCCCTGGGGCGTGGCGTTTCGACGACTCGGATTGTTCGGCCTGGTCGAGATGCTGATTTTCATCACCATTCTGGTAGTCGGCTACGTATACGCGTGGAAGAGAGGAGCGCTGGACTGGCATTAGTGTCCGGTGGTCCGAGAGAACGACTTCTGAGACACGACCATCAGTGAATGTCTCTGCCCGGCCAGTACCCTAGGAGTTCGGATATCGGTAATTCGGAGACTGGATCGCGCGGGGTATTTGACCCACTCCGGGATGCCTACTGACCCATGTCCGTCCATTTCCGTTGCCATGCCTTAGGATTCAACTCGCTATCTCACAGCCGTTTAGCCGCCCCCTCACCGCGGGCATTCCGATTGCGATATTGTAGGTGGTGGTGATGACAATTCAACGAACGGGAGCTTCAGCATGAGATCGACACACGACACGAGTGGAGACCAAGTCCAAGTGCCGACGACGGATCCTATATGTGGAATGAGCGTAGACGCTAATGGCACAATCCGATACGAGTATGGAGATACGACCTACGTGTTCTGCAGCGAGCACTGCCGAGAGAAGTTTAGCGCGGCACCAGCACAATATGTGGCGGAGACGGTGGGTGAGCACCCGAAGTCACCGGAGCCTGTAGCCGGCGCCGTCTACATCTGCCCGATGGACCCTGAGATTCGTCAAGATGCTCCCGGGACGTGTCCGAAGTGTGGCATGGCGCTGGAGCCGGAAATTGCGGCCGCGCCGACCACCCGCACCGAGTACGTCTGTCCGATGCATCCCGAGATAGTGAGTGACGGACCAGGTTCCTGCCCGAAGTGTGGTATGGCACTCGAGCCTCGCACCGTGACTCTAGAGGAGGACGAGAATCCGGAACTCGTCGACATGCGGCGGCGCTTCTGGGCAAGCGCGATGTTGACTGTGCCGGTGCTGGTGATCGCAATGACGAAATACCTACCTGGTGGTGACGCGTTCTACCGCATCGCACCACCGGCGGTCTGGCCGTGGCTCGAATTCGTGCTGGCCACGCCCATCGTGTTGTGGGGCGCTTGGCCGTTCTTCGTCCGCGGCTGGCGATCCGTCGTCACCCGCAATCTCAATATGTTCACGCTGATCGGACTGGGTGTGGGTGTAGCTTACGTATACAGCGTGGTGGCACACCTACTGCCCGGCATCTTCCCGGCTTCTTTCCGCGATGCAAGTGGTGAAGTCGCGGTCTATTTCGAGGCGGCAGCGGTAATCGTGACGCTGGTGCTGCTCGGGCAGGTGCTCGAACTCAGAGCC
Organism: Gemmatimonadota bacterium; assembly: GCA_036679605.1. GTDB lineage: Bacteria > Gemmatimonadota > Gemmatimonadetes > Gemmatimonadales > GWC2-71-9 > JAZDCZ01. Next base: position 7,880 of record JAZDCZ010000123.1, on the reverse strand, counting down.
CGGAGTCAGACGAGTACTGCCATCAAGGCGTTACTGGGCTTGGCTCCCAAAACGGCCCGTAAGCTCCAGGACGACGGAACAGAGGAGGATGTCCCGCTCGACACGGTGCAGGCGGGTGACCGACTCCGCGTTCGGCCCGGTGAGAAAATCCCCGTGGACGGTATCGTTGTCGAGGGCACGAGCGCGGTTGACGAGTCGATGATCACCGGCGAGCCGATTCCGACTGAAAAGGCGCCCGGCGATCGAATCATCGGTGCGACTATCAACGGCACGGGATCTCTCATCATGGAGGCACAGCGGGTAGGAGCAGAGACACTGCTCGCGCAGATCGTGCGAATGGTGGCAGATGCACAACGGAGCCGCGCACCGATTCAAAAGCTCGCCGACTTGGTAGCGGGGTACTTCGTGCCCGTCGTCGTCCTCATCGCCATAATCACTTTCGTGGTCTGGGCGATCGTCGGACCCGAGCCGGCCATGGCATACGCGCTTATCAACGCCGTGGCCGTGTTGATCATAGCGTGCCCTTGTGCGCTCGGTCTCGCGACTCCTACGTCCATCATGGTGGCCACAGGGAAGGGTGCGACGATCGGCGTCCTGTTCAAGAATGCCGAAGCGATCGAAGTACTTCGCACCGTCGATACGCTGGTCGTAGACAAGACCGGGACCTTGACGGAAGGCAAACCGAAGCTCGTGAGCGTTGTGCCGGGACAGGGGTGGAGCGAAGAAGAGGTGCTACGCCTGGCAGCAAGCCTCGAGCGAGGAAGCGAGCACCCACTGGCAGCGGCTATCGTTCAGGGTGCAGCCGACCGCAATGTCGACCTGGTCGACACTACGGAGTTCCAGTCAGTGACGGGAAAGGGGGTGACGGGAGTCGCCAACGAGCATTCCGTTGCGCTTGGGAACCGGCCGCTGATGGATGATCGCGACGTCGATACCGGGCAGCTTGTCGCCCGTGCCGAGTCGATGCGTGCAGACGGCGAGACCGTCATGTTCGTTGCGGTGGACGGAGTGGCGGCAGGACTCATCGGCGTAGCAGATCCTATTAAGGAAACGACCCTCGACGCAATCAGGCGTCTACATAATGAGGGCATCCACATCGTCATGCTCACGGGTGACAGCAAGACGACAGCAGAAGCCGTCGGAAACAGACTAGGAATCGATGAGGTGGTGGCCGATGTGCTTCCTGACCAGAAGGCCGAAACAGTGAAACGCTTCCAGCAAGCGGGACGTGTGGTCGCGATGGCCGGCGACGGCATCAACGATGCGCCCGCACTGGCCCAGGCCCAAGTTGGCATAGCCATGGGGACGGGTACGGATGTGGCAATGGAGAGTGCCGGTGTCACTCTGGTTAAGGGTGACCTCCGCGGCATCGTTCGAGCCAGGCGGTTGAGTCAGGCTACAATGCGGAACATTCGGCAGAATCTGTTTTTCGCATTCATTTATAATAGTGTGGGCGTACCCATCGCGGCAGGAGTTCTCTACCCGTTCCTTGGCGTGCTCCTGAGCCCGATCATCGCAGCCGCGGCAATGAGCTTCAGCTCGGTATCGGTGTTGACAAACGCCCTGCGGCTCCGACGTGTGCGCATCTAGCAATCCGATGGAGGGAGCCGCGGAACTTCTGCTCCATTAATTCGCGGGTCATATAGCCCAGGGCGCGGGGGGTCTCCCGCACCTGCCCTGAACTCGAAGCGCACTTGGTACCCCTAAGTCCATAATCGACAATCTGTTACACAGCCAAGCATGGCGGTCCACCATGTGCAATATGCTGATGCGTCAAGAGGAGGACCGTCCATGTCAGGCCAGGCAGGATTACTCACAGCGATGCCACCAGAAACGTCCGGGAACATGTCCACGGTCGTTCTCGGAGCGATCACCTTCCTGGCCGTCCTCCTTTTCATCTGCGCGTGGGTGATACGCGGAATCAAAAGAATGTCCGGCAACTCGCTCACCTACCTACCGCCGAGCGTGCGATGTGTGCGCTGCGGCGAACATCTCTCCGGGCAATCGACATGCTCCCACTGTGGTGCAATGTCAGAGGGAATGGCTGATGGGATAGATGACATTCATGGGGCATGCATTAGGGGGAGCGATGGTTCCTGAACTCGGTACGTTCGCGCTGCAATTCGGCCTCGTCGTCGGCGCATACGGTGCAGTGGTCGCATTTCGCGGTGGCGCGATTAGGAGGCTCAACCTAATACGCAGCGCCGAAAATAGTATTCTGATGTCTTTCCTACTTCTGAGCATTGCCGTCGCGGCATTGATCCATGGCTTCGTGACGCGTGATTTCGGCATCGAATACGTGTCATCGTATTCCAGTAGCGACCTCCCAATGTTCTACACGATAGCCGCACTTTGGGGGGGTCAGAAAGGGAGTCTTCTCCTTTGGGCATGGGTGCTCGCATTATTCGCGACAGTAGTTGTGCTCCAGAATCGCTGGAGGAACAGAGAACTGATGCCATACGTAATCGGTGTGCTCAGCACCTTGTTGGTGTTCTTTGGGTCACTCCTAGTGTTCGTCACTCTTCCTTTCGAGCGTCTCGCAGTTACTCCCCCGGACGGTAGTGGCCTCAATCCGATGCTCCAAAACCCGGGAATGATTTTCCACCCTACTACGCTATACCTCGGTTACGTGGGGTTCAGCATACCGTTCGCCTTCGCTATCGCCGCCCTGGTCACTGGGCGGCTCGGCGACGACTGGATCCGCACCACTCGACGTTGGACGGTGTTCTCATGGTTCTTTCTCACCTGGGGCAACCTTTTCGGAGCACAGTGGGCTTACGCTGAGTTGGGGTGGGGCGGATTCTGGATGTGGGATCCCGTCGAGAGCGCCTCCTTCCTGCCCTGGCTGACGGGTACCGCGTTTCTGCACTCCGTGATGATCCAGGAAAAGAAGAATATGTTGAAGGTGTGGAACCTGTCGTTGATCATCCTGACGTTCACGTTGACCCTATTCGGCACTTTCCTAACCAGAAGCGGCGTGATCTCATCGGTGCACAGTTTCGGCGAGAGCAACCTCGGGCCGATGTTCCTCGGTCTTATCGCGGTCGTGCTGATCTTTTCGGTCGGCCTCATCTTGAAGAGGCTCCCGTTGTTGCGAAGCAAGAACGAACTCGATTCTGTGGTGTCCCGAGAATCGAGCTTCTTAATGAACAATCTACTGTTTGTCGGGGCGATGTTCGCCGTTTTCTGGGGCACGATCTTCCCGCTGATATCTGAGGCGGTACGCGGCGTCAAGATTACGGTCGGTCCGCCTTTCTTCAATCAAGTTACCATCCCGATCTTCCTCGGCCTGCTGGCGCTGACCGGAATCTGTCCGCTAATCGCGTGGCGTAGGGCCTCGCTTGCCAATCTGCGCCGCAATTTCCTGCGGCCGGCCGCAACCGGCCTGCTCGTCGGTGTCACACTTTTCGCGCTCGGGATGCGGCACACATACGCACTGATATCGTTTACACTGGCCGGATTCGTCATGGCAACGATCGTCTCCGAATTCTATAGAGGGACCCGTGCCCGGCGGCAGATCTCCGGAAAGAGTTGGCTGTCGTCGTTCCACAACTTGATCTCGCAGAACCAACGCCGCTACGGTGGTTACATCGTCCATTTCGGTGTGGTTCTCTTCTTCATCGGAGTGACGGGCAAGGCTTTCGTCCAGGAGACCAAGGCGATTTTGAGTCCCGGCGAGAGTGCACAGGTAGGCGACTATACCGTGACCTACCGCAAGATGGACGTATACCCCAGCAGAAATCGCATCGCGATTGCGGCCATGCTCGACATCGTCAAGAGCGGCAAGTCCATCGGCACGATGGCACCGCAAAAGCGTCTTTACCCAACCTTCGACCAACCAACGACCGAAGTGGCAATTAGATCCACGCTGAAGGAGGATCTGTATGTGATCCTAGACGGATACGAAGATGACACAGCCAGTTTCAAGTTGATTGTCAATCCACTCACCAAGTGGCTTTGGATCGCCGGTGTGGTCATCACTATTGGGACTCTGATCGCAGTGTGGCCCGAACCGCCCAGACGGCGACCCATCCCCACCGCGACTTACATCGCCAGAGAAAGCAAGGTGACGTCCGATGCCGCGCTCGTATAGCCGGGCACTATTGCGGCCGGCCGCGATCGCATCTCTGATAGCACTGTTGGCTTGGAGTGGGCAGTTATATGCGCAAGGGGCTGTCGATAATGTGGCAAGTCAATTGATCTGCCAATGCGGTTGCGGCAAGCTACTCAACATCTGCGAGATGGATACGGCGAAAGAGATGAAGGCGATCATCGGCCAGAAACTGTCCGATGGACTGAACGCCAAGGAAATCATCGATTACATGACGGCGACATATGGCGAGCAGGTATTGGCTGCGCCGACCAAGAGGGGATTCAATCTCACTGCGTGGATAACGCCGTTCGCCGCCATCCTGGTTGGGGCCCTCGTTATCTGGCTCGCGATAGGCAAGTGGACTCAGCGGCGTCGTTCAGAACAAGCGGAGGACATGGCGCTAGTCGTAGAGCACGATCTCGAGACCAAGTACGGGGCTGTGTTGGAGCATGAACTCAATGAATTCGAGGTTTGACGCATGGAAATCGCGATTTTCTTTCTGTTGCTGATCGTAGGCCTGACGCTGATCGGATATCCATTGCTGGTACCACGCGCAACTACGATCCAGCGTGCACCGCCCCGTTTGGAGCGGCGCCGCCGTCTGTTCCACGAAAAGGAGACGGTCTACGCCGCGATCAAAGACCTGGAGTTTGAATACGAGACGGGCAAGTTCTCCGACGAGGACTATGCGAACCTTCGCAACGGCTATCGGGCAAAAGCATTCGCCTTGCTAAAAGAGATCACCGAGGGCGAAGCGTCTCCAGTAGATGGGCCGTTGGCGTGTGCGCAATGCAGGCACGTGAATCCGCCCACCAGCAACTTCTGTGAAGCATGCGGTGCTGCTATTCCCGAATGTGGATTATGCCCGATTTGTGAGGCCGCCGTGGAGCCCGGCGATCATTTCTGCCGATCCTGCGGCCAGCCTCTCCCGAACGAGAGTGAGACGATAAAATGACTTACATAGCGTTGCTAGCGGCTGCGGGATTGATCGCGGCCGCCCCTGTGCAGGCGGACTCCGGTCAGGATCAGGTAAGGGCAAGCGCTGCAGACGATGTCGGCATCCGGTCAATGGAGATCGACATCTGGCCCGAATATGATGACCCGCGCGTCTTAGTAATCTATCAGGGAGTACTAAGCTCGGATGTCGAAACGCCGACCGACTTCGCATTCCTGATCCCGGCAGGCGCCCAGATTCACATGGCTGGAGCGCTCGGTGATGAGGGTCAACACCTGCATGCGACGTTCGAGACTAGAGCGGTTACCGATACAATCAGCGAAGTACGATATCCGCTTACCACCAAACGGTTCTACATGGAGTTCTACTACGATCCGTTCGACGGGAGTTCAAAAGACTTTCGATACCCTCTGGTCTCTCCGTTCAGGATTTCGCAACTCGTCGTCCGCGTCCAGAAGCCGCTACGGGCAAGTGACTTTCGGACGACCCCTGCACCAGTCAAGGTAATTACCGACGCCAGTGGCTTCAGCTATAATCGTCTGGTTTTCGATAGTCTGCCCGCGAACGCCGCACGCTCCGTGGACGTCGCTTACATCAAGCCGGATCGAACACCATCGGTTACGGTAGCCGGGTCCACACCGGCTGGTGGAACCGCAATGCGGAACATCCTGATCGTGGGCGTTCTCGCTCTGGCAGGTGTGGTCGGTTACGGGTTTTTCGTCAACACTAAGAGCCACCGAGGTCAAGCCCCCAAGCGAAGCCGGCCGGGGCGTCCAGTAGCACCCGCGGATAAGTCGAAACGCAATTACAAGTATTGCCAGGAGTGCGGTGGTCGTATGGGTAGGACAGACAGCTTCTGTCCGGCGTGCGGCAGCCGGAGCCCGGCAGCGGCGCGCAGCTAGCTAGTCTCGCACCACGTCCTCAGCAGTCGTTGGAGCGGATAAGACGGTTTTCTAGGAGCGTGAGTACGTGGCAACGTTGACGGAGTCGGCTTGCATGCAAGGTTGTATTTGTAGCACGGGGGGAGAGCTGGGCATCGCGCTTTCCGGCGGCGGCGCTCGGGGACTCGCCCAACTAGGAGTTCTTAAGGTACTCGATCGCGAAGGCGTGCCGCTATCGTACGTTGCGGGGACGAGCGCTGGGGCCATCGTGGGAGCCTGCTGATGCTGATAGTTTGTTTCATCGAAATATCTCCTCCGAGTTTCCGTCATGGTTGCAACTAGGAGTGCGCACCTGCGTTTAGTGTTCGTCTCCCAGCGATGGACGATCGGCCCAGCATCGGTCGCGGGCACATCTGTCGCAAGGATCAGCGCGGTATCCAAACAGTGTGATGGAGACGTACAGCGCACGATTCAGGTAGCCCGGTCACTCGCTGCGCTCTACCCGCCTTAATGTCCGGCTGGTTTGCGCGGCGGAATCTCGAGGGTCGCCCGATCACGGATGCGAAATGAAAAATCGACCGTGTGAACTTCCTCTTCCTCTCCTTTCCGAAAACTCAACACCGACTCGTACTCGCCGGGTGCCGTGAAGATGTGCCGCGTCTGGTAGAGACCGGGATCACGGCGTGAGCTCCGCACTGGGAACGGTCCGTACTCCTCGCCATCGCGGCTGATTGTCACCTTGGCATCTTGGAAGTCCGAATAGGGTTTCTCGTCGGCCAGGGAGCTGACCCGCCAGCGCAAGGCCTGCATCTCGTCGGTAAGCGCAGGCTCCGGTTCCGCACCGAAGACCACGGCAAGGCCGGCTACCTCCTTGCGCTCGTGGACCATCGCAGCATCACCGGCAAAGGTGCCTGTTACGAGGACGGGCCCAAAAGCGACCAGTGAGAGAAGCCCCGCAAGTGGGTATGGTTGTCGCATCGCGCGCCTCCGTCGGTTGGAGCGTTTATCGGATCTCAAACGTGATCGTCGCCCACTTCGAGCGATAGTCGATCTCAGGATCGTCAGACTTCGTCATGCTGATGAACCGGATGTACCATCTCCCGGCCGCGTGCAAACGAAAAGTGGCCTCGCCGTGCGGATCGGTCCGCACCGCCGTCTCCGGTATCATCGTTCCATCGTGTTCCCCGCCGGCGAGCACGTATTGATTCGCCACTGGCTTGCCATCTACCAGACATCGCACCCGCAGCTCACCTCCAACGGAAACCTCATACGGGTTATTGAGGAGGATGATCTCTGCGGGATAGCCGAGTTGTGTGTCGAACTCACCGGTGCGACTCTCGCCGACCTGAAAGACGGCTTTCACGTGTTTTGCGTAACGCTCCCGGACATCTTCTTCGTCTGACGCACCTCGACGTTTCCGAGCCTCGAGCGCGTCCGGGATCCCGTCACTCTCCAGATACTGGTTGAATTGCAGCCCCGTGAGTCCGATCTCATTGGTACGCGTCGAAACACCCACCACGTACGTACCTGCACCAGACGTGGTGATGTCGAGGAAGCTAGTGTCGGTCCCGATCGTCCATGCGCCTGTGTCGAGTCGAGCACGTCCCGCCGGCGACACGATACTGATGTCGACGATGCGATCGGGCGCAAGCGGCCCCTCACTCATGCTGAACGTCCCGTTGATAACGGGGATGCGGACGGTGCGATTGGTGGGTACGAAATAGCTGTCGAACTTCAGAAACAAGTCGTGCGCATAGACGGCTGACGCCGTAAGGATTGCGATTCCTAAGATCATCACAGTGCGTCTTTTCATGGCTCACTCCTCGAAAGGTGCGGCGGACCTGCCGCGCACAGGAAACAGATCGTTCGTTTCATCGAAACGTCTCCTCTTAGTTGCCGTTATGGTTGCGATATAGAATCACCCCGCCGAGAGCGAAGGCCAGCACGATAC
>JAZDCZ010000122.1:0-2160 GCA_036679605.1 Gemmatimonadota bacterium | reverse complement strand
CTACGAGGTGGTGTTCGAGGAAATGGTTGCCGATGGCAGCCTATCCCTCGAGTGTGTGGTCTTCGACGCCCACCGCTGGTACGAAGTGGATACGATCAGTGATTTGCCGGGCGCAGAGCGGATCGCCCGACAGAAGTCCATGCTGCCAACGCCCGCTCCGCCACGGGTAACCGCCAACGGCTGGCACGCATGAGTTCGCAACAGCCGGGGAACCAAGGCTCGAGGCAGTGCGAACACGACACCGCGACCGCAGGGTCCCCATCGCTCAACTATGCAACCGTAAGAAGGTACTGGAGCAAGGCCAAGCCCTCCATCCTCGGCCCCTATATGATGGAGGGGTACGGCTTTCCCGTCAGCGCGGGGAGCTACCGCTTCGACGCCGAGTGCAAGATCGTCAACAGACTGATCCACAGCGCGAGCGTCAACGTCGATGGAACGGTACTGGACCTGGGTAGCGGGATAGGTGTCTGGGCAGAGTACTTTGCGCAGCGATTCCGCAAGGTCGTCGCTATCGAAGCGAGTGTGCCTCTGTACGAGGCGATGAAGCTGCGTTGCTCCCGATACGCGAACGTCACTCTCCTGAACGAGGACGTATTGGCCTTTCAACCTGAGGGTCGCTATTCGCTGATCTTCCTCGGCGGCATGCTGATGTACCTCAACGATCGAGATGTCGTTGCGCTGCTGGAGAAAGTGACTACGTTTCTCGAGCCGCGAGGCGTCGTCCTATGTCGTGAGAGTACTGTACGCAACCGAACCCTCACACGACAGGGCGACTATCCGGTCGTGTATCGATCCGTTCAGACCTACTCGAGCCTGTTCGAGAAGTGTCGCCTCTGGGTGGATCACGTGGAGCCGAACCTGCCTTACCTCCTCATGCAGATGGGCTGTGAATTCATAAAGAAGTGGAAGGCAACCGTACCCGAGCCGATTCAGGCCGTGCCGCTGGCTGGAGGGCTTACCTACAGAGTGCTACGGATGGGCGGGGCTCAGCTGACACGGCTCCCCAACGCTATGGACATCGAGTTTCCCAAGCTGACCAATCACTTCTTCGTGCTTCGGACGGACCCCAAGGCAGAACTCTGCTCAACACCTGCATCTTGAGCGAGTGAGGCACCTTCGGATCTCGACGGTTCTACGGATGCTCCTCTACAGGAACATTCCCAACATTGTCTCAATCCTAGGCGTCATTCCGCTGACCATCCTCTTCCTCGAGGACGGCTTTCAATACCTCCTCCCCCTGATCGTCTACAACAACATCATGGACGATCTCGACGGGATTCTGGCCACGAAACTCGATCTCCAAAGCGAGTTCGGCGCCGCTCTCGACAATGTCTGCGACGCGGTCGCTCACATACTCATCGTCATGGCCGTCGGGATGCACTATGGGGGGGCTTTGGCGCTGTTTTCGCTCGTCGCCGCAGTCTCTATCCTTGTGCGCGTCGTCTCTCGGCTGACTTCCATACCGAAGAGTGGTACGGGTTCCCCGACAAACGAACTGATGCGGCACGTCTTCTTCGCGCTGGTTATCGCACAGTATTTTGAGTTTGATGCAGAGCCCCTCATCAATCTGGCATTCGTTCTCAATGCCGTATCAATGCAGATTCCCTATCCGCTTGCTTACTCGATTCGAGGTCTCGCGACCTCGCCGGCTGCAATCGGACTGGTGAATGTCGCGCTGGGCACCGCTTGGCTTCTTCCTGTCACTGCCCTCCCGATCGCGGCGTGCTTCGCAGGCACCTATCTTTACTCGCTGGTCGCCGGAGCGTGGTCCTGGACCCAGCAGAGTTAGGGGACTACGAACGACGCCGGGAGGGTCGAGTGCTTCAGAGGGGGCACGACACCTCCCGCTACGACGCAAGAGAACCGAACTGTCAGCACACCCGGTACTGGCGCATGTGGTCGGTCGTTCCGGTGTAATACAATCCACCGGTAAGGCCGAAGGTCCCGGGATCGAGAGACTCGGCGTCATCGGCAATTTCGCTGTGCCTCATCAGGCTTTCATATTCATCGATCGATAACTTGCGCCGTGCATCCAGTTCCGCTTGCGGATCCAGCAGCGTGGCATATCGAGCGGCCTGTGCTGCAATATTACCGACACAGAACGTCGCGCCGCATCCGCTGCCGTAGGAAAACAGGCTGACCTCACCACCTTCCAGATCG
>JAZDCZ010000121.1:0-41045 GCA_036679605.1 Gemmatimonadota bacterium | reverse complement strand
CCCACCCCCTTTCACAAGGACGCAGTTACTGTTGATTACAGGCCGGAGTGTGCATGCCTGGAGAGGACTCCCACCTCTCCGACCAAACACGCTCACAGGCGCACCCGAGCGGCGAGTTTACTCGTCGTCCGTCTGGTTGGGAATAACCATGGCTTGGACCCGGGGACCCTCAATCCGTCCTGAGCGCAACCACCGGTGCCACCTTCGCTGCCCTCTTCGCTGGTACCAGTAACGCCACAACACTCACGGCGGCCAGCAATAACGGAATACCAACAAATGTGAGCGGATCGACGGCACTCACATTGAATAGAAACGTGGAAAGCGACCTACCTAGCAAGAAGGCCAAGCCGAGACCCACTGCCAGACCAACAACGATCGGCCGGGCGCCCTGACGCAGGATGAGGCTAATGATCCGGCCTCCGTCTGCTCCCAACGCCATGCGGATGCCCACCTCCGAAGTCCGCCTGCTAACGGAGAACGCCATCACCGCATAGAGGCCGATGGAGGCCAGGATGAGTGCGACAACCCCAAAGACTGCAAACATCCCACCGATGATCACGAGGTCGAGCGACGCCTGTCGGATGCGCTCGTCCAGCGTGTTCACCCGGTTCACGGGAATATCGGGGTCCACACGCGTGACGATTTCACGCAGCTGCGCCGCGCCGGCCAGCGGATCGCCGCTCATTTTCAACATTACGGAAAGCCCCGACACGGGTGCTTGGCTTATGGGCACAAACATTCCTTCCGGCGGAGCAGCTGCAAATTGCAGTGGCTCTAGCATCTCGAACGTACTTACCACACCCACCACTGTGAGCCACTGATTCTCCGAGGCCGATCGACCGAGTCGGACCTGCTTACCGATGGCGTCTTCGCCAGACCAGTTTTTCTCTACAAATCGTTCGTCGACTATGACAACCGCTCGCGTGCCCAAGGCATCCGTCGCACTGAAACCTCTGCCGGTAAGTATCCTTACACCAATGACGTCGAAGAATGAGGGTGTTACACGAGTGTACGCCCCGAACGGGTATTCACTGTCATCGGCGTAATCATTGTCACTGCTGCCATACCAGCGGAGTGAGGTTCCCAGAACCGGCATGTTCGACGAAACGGCAACCTGACTTGCCCCTGGTATGGTCTCCAACTCTCGTAGCAACCGGTCGGTAACCTCCTGGCGGCTCGTGGAGTCCGGATACGTGGCTCCAGGCAACTCTATTCGCGCGCTCAGAATGTTGCTGCGATCGAGTCCGTAATCGGCGTTACCGACTTCAAGCGTGCTTCGCATGGTTAAACCGGCACCCACGAGAAGTGCGCACGAGAGGGCGACCTCCAGAGCGACCAAACTCGTGGACCACCTGCTGATGCTCCGACTGGAACTGCCGCGGGATTGATCCTGTAGAATACTGTTGACATCTGACTTGGTCGCGTGGATTGCCGGAAGGATGCCTGACACCAACGCGACGAAGAACGTGATCCCGAGAATAAAGACTAATACCGTCGGGCTCAACTCGAAGGCCATCCATGGCGGGATGGTGAGCGGAGTAACTACGCGCGTAAACAGATCCAGCGAAAACTTGGCGAGCACTAACCCAAGCCCGGCACCTGCGACCGCCAGCACCAATGTCTCGGTCAAGAGCTGTCGGAAAACGCGAAAGCGTGCCGCGCCGAGTGCGGTACGAACGGCCAGTTCCCGGGAGCGGCCGATACTGAGTGCGAACAGCAGATTGGCGACGTTTGCACAGGCTATGAGGAGAACACCCACCACCGCGACAAACATCGTATAGAGAAGCCCCTTGGTGTCGTCGTCTACGAACTGAGCATCGACCCATGTTTCGAGGGTGGGAACAATGTCCTTGTTTAGCTCGGGATATTGCCCCTCGAGCCTCCGACCGATAGCCGTGAGTTGGATTTCGGCTGCCGACTGCGCAGCCCCATCAGCGAGACGTCCCAAAACGGCGAGCCCCGGCCCCTCACGGCGCTGGAGGGTTGCTGGATCAGTGCCCAGCGGCATCCACAGATCATGACTCTCGGGAAAACGAAAATCCTTGGGCATTACTCCCACCACCGTGGTGGAACGCGCGTTGACTCTAATGGTTTTGCCGATAATGTCCGGATCTGAATCGTAGCGCTGCTCCCATACGTGGTGGCCCAGGATTACTACTTGCTCGCCCTCCAGAAAATCTTCATCGGGCGTGAACGTCCGCCCGAGAAAGGCCTGCTTTCCCACCAACTTGAAGGTGCTGGCTGTGAGGCGCACTCCTCGATAGGTCTGGGCCCGGTCGTCGTCGCCTGATAGGTTGGCCGATGTTGTGAAATAGGCCGCCATTTCCTTGAAGACAGTCTGCTGCTCCTTCCAGTCGATATAGTCGTGGATCCGAACCGACTGCTCGAACTGACTCTGGGGAATGGTTGTGCGGAGAAACATGATTCGCTGAAGATCGGGATAGTCCGGTCCCGACAACACCACACCTTGAATGATGGCGTACATAGTAGCGGTCAGACTTATGCCGAGCCCCAGCACCAGGACGGCCACGCTCGTGACACCCCACCGCTTGCGGAGGAAACGGAGGGCGAACTTGAAGTCTTGAAGCAGCCAGTTCATAATCACCCGACAGTTGAGGACACTACTCGCCGGGCGGCGATCACCCACCCGGCTCTAGGAGGATGTACGCGTAGAACGGCGCTAGGTTTCACCCGTGTCGGCCTTGGGACTGCTTGCAAATGGGGAGGCAATAATGAGAGGTATATCGTTGGCGTTTGTTTTCGGCGTGGCGGTGACATTTCCGCAAACTGTGGCGGGGCAGGCTCCGGATCTGGCGGAGCTGACTGCTCTTGAGACGAGCGAGCTGGCACCGGTCATCCAACGCTACTCCGCCGACCGGGCCGCACTCGGACGCCGGTGGGATGTCGAGTATTCCCCCAAGCGCCGGGCACGCTTCCGCGAGTTTTACCGCGACTGGAAGCAGAGCCTACATGCGTTGGATTTCGACGATCTCAGTGTCGAGGGACGGATCGACTACGTACTTCTGGACACGGAACTCCGATACGAAACGGAGTCGTTGGATCGGGAAGAGGCCCAGTTCCAGGAGATGCAACAGCTCGTTCCCTTTGTACAGACGCTGATCGATCTGCAAGAGGCGCGGCGGCGGATGGAGATCCCCGATCCGGCTGCCACCGCCGCAATTTTGGCGCAACTACCCAACAGGATCGCCGATGCCAAAAAGACGGTGGAAAACAGTCTCGGGCAGACCGATGAGCCATCTCGTGTCACGGCATTCCGAACGGCCGGGGCGCTCAGCCGGCTGAAGCGGCGGATGAACCAGTGGCATCGGTACTACGCAGGCTACGATCCCATGTTCACCTGGTGGACGTCCGATCCGTTCAAGAAGGTCGACGCGGCGCTGGACGAGTACGTCCAGTTCCTGAGAGAGCGAGTCGTGGGAATCAAGACCGGGCAGGACGATCCGATCATCGGCGATCCGATCGGCGCCGATGGACTGCGAAGCGATCTGCGGCATGAGATGATCCCATACACCCCGGCCGAATTGATCGCCATAGCCGAGAAGGAGTTTGTGTGGCTGGACGAGCAGATGCTGAAGGCGTCTCGCGAGTTGGGGTTCGGCGATGACTGGAAAGCAGCGCTGGAACACGTAAAGAACCTTCACGTCGAACCGGGACAACAAACTGCCGTTGTGCGGGACCTGGCGTACGAAGCGATCGAGTTCGTCAAGCAACGGGATCTCGTAACCGTCCCGCCGTTGGCGGAGGAGATCTGGAGAATGGAAATGCTGTCTCCGGAGGCTCAGAAGGTGAGCCCCTTCTTCCTGGGCGGTGAGGTGATCCGGGTGTCGTTCCCCACCGACGGAATGGCTCACGAAGACAAACTCATGAGCATGCGGGGCAACAACACACACTTCTCCCGAGCCACCGTACACCACGAACTCATCCCCGGACATCATTTGCAGGGCTTCATGACTAGCCGGTACAATGCCCACCGCCGTCAGTTCGGCACGCCGTTCTGGGGAGAGGGATGGGCCCTCTACTGGGAGATGCTGCTGTGGGATCTGGATTTTCCGCGCACGCCGGAGGATCGTGTCGGCATGTTGTTCTGGCGCATGCATCGCGCTGCGCGAATCATCTTCTCACTGAGTTTTCACTTGGAGCGCATGACTCCCGAGGAGGCAATAGACTTCCTGGTCGATCGTGTGGGTCACGAACGAGCCAACGCCACAGCCGAAGTGCGCCGATCGTTCAATGGATCCTATCCACCACTCTATCAAGCGGGCTACATGTTGGGCGGGATGCAGATCCGAGCACTGCACCAGACCTTGGTGGGGTCCGGGCAAATGAGCAACAAGGAATTCCACGACACGATCCTTCGGGGAGGACGCATGCCGATCGAGATGGTGCGCGCGCGGCTATTGGGCGAAGCGCCTTCTCGCAACTTCCAATCGTCGTGGAGGTTTGCCGGCGATCCGAAGTGAACGCAGCCGTGCCTAGAGGGTCGCCACGAAATCCACCGTAGCTTGTGGCTCCGGGCGAACCGTGTAATCGGGATCACTGTCGACAGATCGAATGACGCCGCCGGAATCGATCACGAATCGGCCCGGCATGGGTAGCGTCCATCCATCAACTCCCTGGTCGCCGGGGAGGTCGATGCCAAACTGTTGGTACACTCCGATGAGGTCGTCGGGTAAGTCGAACGCGAGGCCGAATTGTTTGGCCAGTTCGTTGTTGCGATCCCACAGGATATCAAAGGTTAGCTTGTGCTGTTCGATCATCGCGCTGCTGTGCTCGGGTTTTTGCGGCGTGATTAGGAGCAGCGTCGCACCCAGTTCTTCGAATTGACCAGCGGCTTGCCCCAGAGCATACAGCTCTGCATTGCAGTAGGGTCACCACTTGCCACGAAAGAAACTCACAACGAGAGGTCCCTTTGCCAGAAGGTCCACAGAGTTCACCGTTTCGCCGCGTGTGTTCTCGAGGTTGAACCCCGGCATGCTGTCGCCGACTTTGAGGACGCGGTCCACGATCCCTGATGCACGAAGGTCCTCGGTAGCTCTGTGCATAATGGCCATGCTGTCTGCTGGGATGCGGTCGGCTGCACCGTCACGAATTTTCTCAAGCTGTTCTGTCAGGCCCATTCAGTTGATCTCCTTTATTCACGTGCGCACGGGTTTGACTGTACGTCCTACTATGAGGGTGATGTTGTCGCTGCCCCCGTCATCTAGGGCCTCTTGCAATAGGTCCTCGCACACCTGTTGAGAACTCTTGAGGTTGGCAAGGTGTTCCGCGATCCGCTCGTCAGTGACGTGTTTGTTGAGGCCGTCGCTGCAGAGCAGCATTATCGTTCCCCACTCTCGGACAATTCTGGTGACGACGGGTGCGTGCTGCTGACCGCCAATGGCACTCGAAAGTACGTGTGCCCATCTCGTACTGTGCGCCCTCGTCTGTGTCAGCACGCCCTGGTCGACCAACTCTTGAGCCATCGTCTGGTCACGGGATATCTGCGTGAGCTGTCCGTTCCTGAACATGTAGCAGCGGCTATCCCCAACCTGGAGCAGGTAACCGTGCGGCCACAGGCCCAACCACAAGGTTAGTGTCGTGGCGAAGCGTGGCCCCTTCCCCGATTCTGCGCGCTCCCGCAAAGTTTCGTGGCACGCCAATGCTGCATCCGAGAGCAGTCTAGTGAACGCCTCGGGGTCGGCGCTTTCTAATTTGTGCGCGGCCTTAAAGCCCTGCTGCACGTGCTCCACCGTGACCCTCACCGCCAGGCGGCTCGCCTCCTCTCCTCCACCTCCACTCCCCACTCCATCGGCGACGATGGCGAGGGAAACCATCCGCTCAGGATCTACGATGGGCCCCTCACCAGCCGGCGGCTGCTCGTCGGACGGCAGACTGGTGCGGTCCACCAGCCCCTCCCGGGACAACGCCCCCAGAAAGAAGTGGTCCTCGTTATGCGGCCGAACCAGCCCAGTATGTGTAAGCCCGTACGCATCCACATCCTGGTCTCGAGGCTCGGTGGGCACCGCATCCGGGTAAAAGTTCATGTCGTTCGCTGCCATTACGACCCCCTCTCACGGGCCGGCGTGATCACTGGAACTTCGACAATATCAACCAGGAAATGCCCGTTGTCGAGGTGTAGGCGACTCGGCTGGGCACCATCGGTTTGACGCTGGCTGGGTAGGGTGCACTCGCGTCGGAAGCACGGCGCCTCAAACCCACTCGGAAGGGAAGGTTATCGCATGAAACGGCTGAAACTCTGGCTGGTGACGGCGTCGCTCACCGTCGACGTGTCTTCGGGCGGGGCCCACCGCACGCGGTGAGATCGCGGGTGAACTGGGATCAGTTCCCCAAATTGAGCGAGAGAGCCGGCCGTAGCACCCGGATCCGCGACGCACGACCCGCCAGATGCAATTTTCTATCGCCTGACGATCTTGGCCGAGAACAGTCCCCGGGGAAGCGACGTAGGCCTTTCTTCGGTGCAAATCATTTCGGCTCCGAGCCGTCCTATTTCGTCAGACGATTTTGCGCCTTTCCCGTTTCCGCCTACCACCACGCCGACCCGCTCACCGACCATGTCGATGTAGGGGTAGTGCGTGGCGGTAGTCAGCGACCGGGGGGGGGAATTACGAGCCGCAGTCCGTTGGATGACAAGCTACAAGCGGTTCGCACAAGCTACGCCCGCCGGTGAAGGAAGTGTCACGGGATGTCGGAAGGCTTGGCTCTCGATGCGCCCAACAACCCCTCTCGAATCTCCCCACTCAGCGACCTGAGAAACGCCCCCAGCGCCGCCTTCTCCTCGGCAGTGAGATTCAATGCCCGCAGCGTAGGATCTTGATACGGATTTGCGTTCCCGCCCCGATCGTAGAACTCGATCACGTCTTCCAAGGTCGCCAGGCTGCCGTCGTGCATATAAGGAGCGGTCTGGGCCACGTGGCGCAGCGTGGGCGTCTTAAAAGCGCCGCGGTCCTTTTCCTTGCCGGTCACGGTGAAGCGGCCCTCGTCGGTTAGCTTGCCATCCCGGAAGGCCACGCCGGTGTTGTGAAACTGCCCATCGGTGAAGGTGGGACCCAGATGGCAGGCGGTGCAGTTGGCCCGGCCGCGAAACAACCGCAGTCCTGCGCGCGCCTGTTCGCTGAGCGCCTGGCGGTCGCCGTTCAGGTAGCGGTCAATGGGGGCGTCACCCGAAAGAATCGTGCGGACGTAGCTGGCGATGGCGCGGCCCAGGTCTTTGCTGTTGACCTCGCGCGCGAACACGGCCCGGAACCATTCGGCGTACTGGTGATGGTTTTGCAAACGCGCGAGGACCTCGTCCAGCGTCATGTTGAACTCGTCTGGGTTCTCGATGGGTTGCAGGGCCTGCTCTTCGAGCGAGGCGGCGCGGCCGTCCCAGAACTGCGCTTTGCCCCAGGCGCGGTTGAGTAAAGCAGGGGAGTTGCGCGTCCCCTGGCGGCTCTCAATGCCCACGGCCACGGCCAGCCCGTCGGTAAAGACGCGGCGCGGATCGTGGCAGGACCCGCACGAGAGGGTGTAGTCGCGCGAGAGGATGGGGTCGAAGAAAAGCCGCCGGCCCAGCGCGACCTTCTCTTCGGTGAGAGGATTGTCCTCCGGCACCGGCATGTAGAGGTCAAGGCCCCGCGGAATGCTGGGCCGAATGACCGGACTAGAGTCCGGCGACTGCGCCGCCGCCGCTGACCCTGCGGCTAACAAGCTCAACACAACAATCGTTCCTGGTCTCTGCACAACGCCTCGTTTTCTAGAATAACTAAGCCTGGGAGCCGCCCCGCCCCCAGAAAACTACCTGTGCCCCTGCCCGACCTCTGTCTTGGGCAGAAATTTCTCCAGCACCCAGACTTCCTTGCTTGGCTCCTCAGCGGTGAAGGCCAGCCGTCTCCCGTCGGGCGAAATACGGAGGTCGTGGAATCGGCCCTCCTTCGCCAAGCCGACTCTCTCGGGTGAGCCACCGGAGACCGGGATACGCCAAAGCTCCATGGTGCCCGCGTCGGGGTCCGTTGCAAGGTCAGGCGAACCGAACAGAATGTGGCGGCCGTCCGGTGTCCAAGCTAGAGCGTTTTCGGAGTGAGGTCCCCGGTATAGCTCACGGGGTTCGCCGCCCTCCGCGGGGATCACCTTCAGCACAGGTCCATTCTCCCCTCCTTCGTGGATTACGATCTGCCTGCCGTCAGGTGAAACTATGAAGGCACCCAAATGATCTGGAGGACGTACACGATGAATCTCCCGGGTGCGGCCGGTCTCGAGACTGCGGTAAAAAAGGGAATTTTTCTCGGGGCCTGAGCCGCGGTAGAAGAACCCCTTCCCGTCAGGCGACCATTCAGCATATTTCGCGGGACCCTCAAAAGAGACTGCCTCCGTTTCAACGTCAATCCGGTAGAGACCTCCTTCCCCGCCCTTCCGGCTTTGGCCAAACGCGAGTAGCGTGCTTCCGTCGGGCGACCAGCGGAGACGCCGCCGGGGGAGCGCTCGGCTAAGCTTGATCTTCATGTCCGGCGTGAACTCCCGCTGGGCACCGGTTTGCAGATTCCGGATCACCACCACAGACTGCTCCCGGCTTCGCTGGGAAATGTAGGCAAACGACTTGCCATCTGGAGACCATTCCGGTGCACTATTGGCCCCCATATATGTTTCCGCGGCCGGCACCGGCTGGGAGAGAAGACTAGCGGTCGCGGGTTCCAGGGTGGCCATGTAAATGTTGCGCTCGCCGATGCCCACTCCGTAATAAAGACCTCCCTCGGGCGAGAAGCCGAGCGAGCTCCCTTGTCCGATGTCCGACTTAACGAGCTGCGCAGATCCGACCGCACCGTCGGCAGCGACCTTGAGAGCCCACAATCCCATCCGGCCTGTCCGATCGCTAAAAAACAGGACGCGGTTGCCGTCGGGAGTCCAGACGGGGTTCAAATCGTTCGCGGCGTGCCTAACTAAGGGAACTTCCCTGGTGCCATCGGCTGCCAGCAGGAAGATGTCCCGCTTCGAGGAGTCCTCACGCGGTGGAAAGTCATAGACGATGTACTTTCCATCCGGCGAAAGGCTCATGCGCCGCGGCCGCCGCCAGTCGAACGTCCTCAGGACTTGGGCGGACCCATCCTCGGCCGACACCAGGGCAATCTGGTAGGTGTTGTCGCGATTCTGAAAGAGCAGGAGGACTTGGGCGCCGTCCGGGGTCCACCCATGCGGCTCGAGATAGACAGTTTCTTCGTTCCGGTAGAGCCGTCGCATTCCGGACCCGTCGCGGTTGATGATTCGCAACTCGTAGCTCAAGCCACCGGTCTCGGGGTACCTCTCCATGGAAAACCAGGTATAAGCCACCTGCTCCCCATCCGGAGAAAAAATGGAGCTCCATGCGTATTCACTGGAACTCAGCCAACTTGTCTTGCCCGTAAGGGACCGGTTCTCGCCCGCTGCAATATCGCGAATAATCAGGTCGCCGCCTGTGGCCCCAGCAGTCAGGTAGCGTCCGTCAGGTGAAACGCTGCCGAGAAAATTCACCTCTGGGCCGGCCCAGACCCTGCGAACCACGATGCCTTCCTCGCGCCCGTCTTTTTCAATGCGGTTCATTGCGGCCAGTCTCGTACGGGCCTGCGCCGCTATCTCGCTCTGGTCTGAATAGTCCCGAACGACGCGCTCGTACGCACGCTGCGCCTCGATGCTGCCGAGCTTCTCATACGAACGCCCGAGATACAGCAGCGCCTTCGCGATCACCGCTCGGCCTGTGCCGCCGTTCTCCACGATCTCCTGGTAGAGTTGAATAGCGCGATCGAGATCGCCTTCGACAAGCTCCTGGTGGATGGCGGCCTGGAGCGCCACCCGCGCCCGATCGTCGCTCTGGACGGCCGCTAACGGGCCCGCTAGCGCGCCGGCGAACAGCAGCACGACGAGCATCGATGTTGTTGGTCTGGTCTTCATGGCTTTATCCTCGGCTTGGGTCTCAAGTACTGGTGCCAAGGTACGAGAATGATGGCTCGCCCGGATCGACGGCGGGAGAAGAGATAGTCAGGGAACCGTGTCGTTTGTGTTGCGAAACCTTGACCGTTTGCCTTCTATGACTCCTCGAACCGATAACCCACACCCCGTACGCTGACGATGTGCCGTGGCTCGACGGCGTCCGCCTCGATCTTCTTTCTCAGGTTTGCGACGTGCGTATCGACCACCCGGTCCGTGATCGCAGTGGTCGGACTCCACCGTCGGCGGTAACCGATCGGGAGCCGGTGGTGCGGTAGCCGGTTGCCCCGCTGGCAGAGGTGCTCGCTGAGCGGGATCGAGAGCGAAGCGACCCGTGAGTTATTGGCTGTGCCAATTAACCAAACAGGTCCGCATGCGTGCCGGTGCGACCAAATACGATGTGCGTGTCGGTGGCGTACCAGATCAGAAGCCAATCAGGCTCGATGTGGCACTCCCAGTGCCCTCGATGCTCACCAGCGAGCCTATGTGCCCGGTAGCTGGACGCGAGGGAGTCTTCACGCGCGAGCATCGTCATGATGTCATCCAGCTTCGTGAGGTCCTTCCCCCGCCTTTTCATGAGCTTCCGATCGCGTTTGAATTGCGCGGTCGCTGCGGGGCGGAGCACGAATCAAACGCCTGCGTCGAGCTTCGTAATCAAATCCTCGATCGTCTTCGCCCGAGTCATGTCACGCCCGCTTTCGGCATCACGCATCGCCCGCCGAGTCGCCCGATTCGGCAGCTTCACCAAGAACGGCAACCCGCGGTGTTCAACGATCTGGCGGTAGAAGAGATTGATTGCGGTAGACGGTGACATACCCAGCTTCTCGAGCGTGGCCTCGGCCTTGGCCTTGAGCGCCGGTGCGGTCCTCGCTCGAATCATCGCAGTCTTGGCTGCGGCCTTCGCCATCTTGCACCTCCAACGGTTCCGATGACCCCAGGTCGGTTATGCAGAACGCAGCACAGACTGGGGTACATTCAACAATGTATCCCGCATGAGATACAATATCAAGGCGGGCGGGGCCCGTACACTTTTCTCAACCATCAAAACGATACCCCGCGCCACGCACGCCAATGAGATAACGTGGGTGAGCGGGATCGGGCTCGATCTTCTTCCTCAGGTTTGCGACGTGCGTATCGACCACACGGTCGGTCATTGCTGTACCGGACCCCCACACCAAGTCCGTCAACCGTGCGCGGCTCAGCACCTCACCCGTATGGCGCACGAATGCAGCCAATAGCTTCAGCTCGAGCGGTGTCACGTGCACCACCTCACCACCTCGCCGTAGTTCGAACCTGGTAAAATCAGCCTCGACGTCACCGAAGCGTGCCACGTCCGGCGCGTTGCTAGCGGCCCGCCGTAGTACGGCCTTGATCCTGGCGCGCAACTCGGCCGGACTGAACGGCTTCGTTACGTAGTCGTCGGCGCCGAGTTCCAGTCCCATCACCTTCTCGGCGTCACGGGTCTTGGCCGTAAGCATGATGATCGGGGTCTCGATGCCGCCCCTCCTCAGTTCGCGACACACCTCGAAGCCGTCTTTCTTAGGGAGCATCACGTCGAGCAGGATCACATCGAAGCCTCCCTGCTTCGCACGCGCGACACCCGACTCGCCGTCGCGCACGACAACCACCTCGTAGCCCTCGAGCGTGAGGTCGTCCTCCAGGCCGAGGGCAATGCCCGGCTCGTCTTCCACCACAAGGATGCGTGTCATTTCCTTTTCTCGGTCGGCAACAGGATGGTGAATGTACTTCCTTCGCCCAAGACGCTCTCGACGCCCACATCGCCGTCGTGCGCCTCAACGATGTGCCGCACCATAGCCAGGCCGATACCCGTGCCCTTGACGCTCAACGAGCGCGACGCCTTACCGCGCACGAATTTCTCGAAGATCCCGTCGAGTTCCTCCGGTGACATGCCGATCCCGCGGTCATGCACACTGACCGAGATGCCATCGCCGTTCGCCGCGACATCCACGTGGACGACGGCACTCTCGGGCGAGTACTTTACGGCGTTGTCCAGCAGGTTCCACAGGGCGCGGCCCAACGCTTCTCGGTCGGCGTGTACCGTCATTCCACCGTCGGCTCCGTCTGCAATGATACTTCCGTCAACACCGCGCTCGGCGCGGAATTCGTCGACGACCTCATTCACGAGATCGTCAATGCTCAACGGCTCCTTGATGAACTCGAGTGCTCCGGCCTCCATGCGCCCGAAGTCGAGCAGCCCCTCGACCAGCCGATGCAGCCGCTCGCTCTCCTGTCTGATCACCGCATAATACTCGGCTCGCCGCTCTTCACTCGGAACTCGATCGCTCGAGAGCATCTCGGTGAGCTGACGCATCGACGTCAACGGCGTGCGAAACTCGTGTGAGACCGCCGACACGAACTCCGACTGCAGACGCGCCACCTCCGTCTCACGCCTGACCGCCCGCGTGACGGCGTACCCACCGAAGAGAATCAAGAGCGTCACGGTGATAGCGCCCGCCAGCATGAGGCGGCGACGGCCTTCGAGGTCAGCGAGCACGACACTAGGATCGACGCTGGCAACATGCAGGTTCCAGGGCAGTCCGGTCTGCGCGGCCACACGGATGATCTCGTGCGTCGCATCACCGTCGAACGGCGCGAACACTGTGTTGCCTGCAGCATCCGAGAGTGCGAGCGTCATGCCCTGTTGCGCCAACGTCTGTGTGAATTCACCAAGCCAAACGGATTCCAGGAATTCATCGGACGCGACGAATGCGACGAGACGCTCCGGCCCGCCACGCCAGACGAGAAGAGCCGACTGTTCCCTAGCAAACACCGTGCGACGCCCGTCGCGACGATCGCCCTGCACGGCCAAGTTCCCCATCTGCCACAGAGACTCCACCCCGTCCGCGAGTCCGAACGAGTATCGGTCTGGCGCGCTCGCTATCTGCCCACCGGGAGGGAGGAGACGCTCGAGGTCCGCTGTGTAGAACTCATAGGTAGCACGTGTTATCGGCCATTCGCCTGCGGCCAACGCTGAGCGGAACCCCGACGCCTCTTCCTGCAGTTCCTCTTCCCGACCGAGTTGATGGAGCACCTCCAGGCGTCCATAGCCGCCAATCAGTCCCGCAGGTAAACCGCTCACCAGCAGGCGACCCATCTGAGCGAGGTCGGCGTACACAGAAAGCGCGGACTCATGCTGGTTCGCCTTGCGTAGCACTCGACCAAGCCTGAGCAGCCCGCCTGCTCGCGTCGCGGAATCGGCCGACTGGGCAAGGGTGCGATACGCCCGGATCGCTCCCGGGTAGTCGCGCCGCCGGAACTCGAGCGATTCTCCTCGAGCGAACACCGTCGGTGGGGGTTCCGCCGCGGCGCGGAGCGACGGATAGTATAGCAGGCGATCGCGTGGGAACGCATCGACACCATCTCCGTCGAGCACCGCGAACATCGCACCGTCCTCCAGATCCGTCGCAGGCTTCGCGATTTGAACTGGCAGTTCCTGAGTGGAGAGCAGCGCGAGCCTGGTAAGTGTTTCTTCGACATCCGAAATGTGCCGGTTCAACTCCACGGTGACTGCATCGGCCGCCGCCTCGAGCCTCGCCCGGACTTGCTGGTCCGCCAGCGCCCGATCCTGCTGTAGCAGGCGCCAGCCCAGCCACCCAAGCGCAGACGCCAGGATACCCATGATCCCGAGGAAGAGGATCAGGAGATGTCGTGGAGGGCGAAACCAGGTACTGATTGCCATCTCACCTGCTGATTGACTAGCCAGCAACGATAGCGCCTACTCCGGATGCCGGCCAGATGGGGACTTCACGGGCTTACTGGTAACCGGTGGTCAAGCTATCAGCACACTCGCAGGCTTTGGTCTAAGATCGGTAGAGAGTTCTCTAAGAATCTGTGCAGCGAGTATCCAGAAACCTTCACACATTGAGCGGCACGGCGGCAGTCGCCCAGTCGCGGAGGGCGGCAGCGGCGGCCTGGCGCTCCAGCTTCGCCGCTGGGCCAGCCAGCCAGACGATAGCCTGGACGGCGGTTGGCAGACTAGCGCGCAAGCTCTTGCACGCCGGGCATGAGGGTAGCCTACAGTTGTGAAGCCTCACCAGGGCTGGACTCCTACAGGTCGACGTTCTGGCAGGGTGTCACAGCTTGATCAACGCCACGATTGTCCCCAACGTGCCCACCCAGAATAGGAACATCCACTTGATGAGCCTGGCCTCGAGTCCTGAGAGCCTACTGTCCAACTCGGCCTTGAACTCCACAAATCGCTGATCGAGCGCCGCAATCTCCGCACGCAACTCGGACTTGATCTCCGCAAGCCGCTGCTCCAGCTTGGCATCAAAACGCGCGAAGTTGACCTCGAACAGCTCTCTGAACTCTGAGCGGTACGTTGTGTCCACTTTGTTAAACCAGTCTACCAGCTCATCGGCGATGCCGTGGCCGAGCTTGGCGTAGAACTCTTTGGAAAACTTGGCAGCAATTGGCATCTATCCCTCCCAATTTGTGTCGCTGCCACGGTACAAAGATACGCTCGGCGGGGCATAACCGAAATGCCGCAGGGTGGTACATAATTCTGCGCGCGGTCTCGGTTTAGGGGAGCGAGTATCCAGAAATCTTGACACATTCTAGCGGTACGCCTATTTCCTCCCCACCTTCGCCTTCAACTCCTCGAAAAAATTCTGTACCATCACGAGGTCACTCTCCACATCGCGCTCTTCGAATTGGATCATCACGAAGCGTCCGTCGTCAGGGCTAACATCATAATTCGGGTGGTTGATGACGGATGGGTAGTTGCGCATGGAAAACAGCACGCTCTGTTTGCCCGTGGAGAGCACCGACCCCGGCAGGACCTCGACCGAGACCATCTCGTCTTGTCCATTTCTGTAAAAAAGTTCGCGTTGGGGCGCAGTAGCTTAACAGCGACGTGGCGATGATGCTTCAGGTCTTCGGCGAGGTAGACGGTTGCCATGCCGCCTGCACCAAGTTCGCGCTCGATGGTGTAGCGGTCGGCCAGGGCCTCAGTGAGGCGGTAGAGATGGTCAGTCATGGACAACCTAAGATGTGCTCAAGCCGACCGGTTCGCCAGATGCAAGGTCCCGCTGACGATCACCGCTGACGAGCTGTTCACCGTCCACCTGAATCCCCGCCCCTATCACCCGTTGTACGGTAGTCGAACCGCTTGTTCGGGTATGGCGGGGCCGCCGGTACCGGTCGCGGATCGCGCTCGATCTGCTCCAGCAGATACCGGACAGCAGCGTCAAGTTGGGCGTCTTCACCATTGAAGGTTGCGTGCGGCAGGTTGTCCACCACGATGTCGGGTTCGACCCCCCACTGTTCGATGAGCCACTCCCCTTCCGGACCGTACACTCCATCCATCGGTGCGCGCGCCAGGCCGCCGTCACTCAACCGGTTCGACGAGCTGAGCCAGATCTCACCGCCCCATGTTCGCGCCCCGATCACGGGACCTAGGCCAAGTCGCCGGAAGCCGTCTGCAAACGCTTCACCGTCCGAAGCGGTATTTTGATCGACCAAGACCACCATGTGCCCCCGGAACGCATACTGCATGTTCCACGAAGGCTCTCCGGCTCTGCCCTTCCAGTACATCCATGCGCGACGCATCAACTTCTCCAAAATGAAGCTGTCGATGTTGCCTCCGTTGTTGTCGCGCACATCGATGATGAGACCCTGTCGATTGAACACGGGGTAGAATTGGCGGTACCACTGCGTGATGTCATTCGAACCCATGGCGCGTAGATACACATATCCTATACTGCCGTCACCTTGCCTCTCAACAGTTTGGCGCCGCGCATATTCCCAATCGCCGTAGCGTAGATTGAACTCGTTCGCCGCAGGTACGACGATCAGATCCCGTGACTCCCCGCTCTTCCTAGCGCCACCACCACCGGCACGCACGCGGAGCAGTACCTGTCTGCCCGCCTGATTGCGCAGCAGAGCCCCAATGTGCGCCACCTCCAGCGTCCCCACGCCATTCACCGCCTCTATCACGTCACCTTCATGCACATCGAGGTCTGGATCGGCCAGCGGAGACATTTCGTCGGGATAGTCCGGATCGGTCTGATAGATGTGATCGATCCGGTACCCTCCGGCCGCAGGATCGCGAAACATGCGGGCGCCCAGTGTCGGCACGCGGACGTTGTCATCACCACGCCGGAGGTCACCACCCCGGACACTCGTATGCAACGCCGACAATTCGCCGACGACACGCCCGATCAAGTCGGACAGTTCGTTGCGTGTCGTCACGCGATCGACCAACGGCAGATACTTCTGCAGCGCGCCGTCCCAATCAACGCCGTGCATATTGGGATCGTAGAAATAGTCACGCTCCAGCCGCCAGGCATCTACAAAGATCTGGCGCCAATCATCGCGAACGTCGATCGGGAACGACCAACCCTCCAAATCGACCTTGTTGTCCGCCGGCTTGCTGACCTTGGCGGGCTTGGCGGCGATCACATACAGGTTATTGCCTTTGCGAACAAGTATCTTCTTGCCGTCCTGCGACAATTCAAAAGAGCGGATATCCGAAACGAGCACGACCGGCTCCGCACCTTCATTGCCAATCTTGACGCCCATCAAGTCCGACTGCGCGCCCCTACCGGAGCCTCGCGACCGCCAGAACAGAGCGCTCTCGTTGCCATACAGGGAGCTGTAGTTGCCGGCCACGATCGGGACTCGCTTCACACGCCGCTGCAACCCGTCCAGATCTATTCGTACCGGTGTGTCAGCCTGGGCGGCATCGTTGCTGCCGTTGTCGCGACTCTTTCCATTGCTGGATTGAGTCAGCTCGTCGTCCGGCTTGAACGGCGACCTGAGACCGCGCTGGAGAGCTACGTGAAATATTTCCATTGTGCGATCGAAGTACGGCTCAGGCTGGCGCTGTCCCCACGGACTGCCGACACTAGAGCGGAGATTGCGATCCGAAAGGAAGTACAGGAATTCGCCCTTCCGGTCCCACGATATGCTGAAGCTGTTCACACGATCGCTGGTAACCGGGACCGTCGAGCCGTTCTCGACGTCGTAGAGTTTGATCTGTCGGAACGTGTTCTCTGCCGTCATGGCATAGGCGAGCCAGCGACTGTCGGGTGACCAAGCCATGTCACCTATCCCCTCCTGATTTTCCGAGATCTTCTTTTTGTCACCGGAACGGGTGTCGAGCACCCATAGGTCTCTGCTGTTGTCATCGTAGGCAACGAAGTTGCCGTCAGGAGAGGGATATCCCCGAAACCGGAGCACCGTACCGTCGCTCGTTAGCGGTCTTCCATCGCCGACTCCATTTGCGGGAATGGAAACGAACTCGAGTTCGCCCGTCTCGTCCGAAAGACCGAGCAAGGTACTTCCATCAGCCATGAACACCACGTCACGGAATCGCACGCTGTCCTTGCGCGCCGCCCGGACCAGTCGACCGTCACCTACGGGTGCCACAAACACTCGCCCGCGCGCAGTCAATACGACGCTCTTGCCATTGGGATGGATGTGCGCCGAAGTCAAGTATTGCATCGGGTTCTTGACCCACTTCTCGCGCAGCTGGTCGAAATCGGACGCCAGCGTAATCGGAATTTGCCGAGTTGCGTCGCTGTCCGAATCGTACAGCCAGAGATCGGCACCCAGTTGGTACGCTATCCGTCCCTCGGAGAGTGACGGATTCTTGACGTCCCAACCACTATGGTGTGTGTGCTGGCGGACGTTCCCACCGGCCTCATCCATCGACCACAGGTTCATCGTACCGTCACGATCGGACACGAAATAGACGCGACCGTTCCACCACATGGGCGAATGACTCTCACCGTCATAGCCTCCTGTTAGCTCGACTGCTTCGCCGTCACCATCGGTAAACTTCCACACATCGCGCGCTGTACCACCTGTGTAGCGCTTGGTCACGTTGTTGTGGAATGCAGGACGCACGAAATACAACGTTGACCCAGTCGCATCGTACGACCCCTCGCTTGCCGCCTCCAGCGGAACGACAGATCTGATCCCGTCCTGCGGATCGAGCTTCACCAACTTCCGCTTGGGCAGGCCTGAGTAGTAGCGTGTCGTGTACACCAGCTGGCCATCAGGCGTCCACGTCGTGGCGATCGAAGCATCTGCCTCATACGTCTGACGGGTCGGAAGACCACCCATCAGCGGCATCGTGTAGAGTTCGGCGGGTCCCTCATAACGCGCAGTGAAAGCGAGCGTCAAGCCGTTGGGCGAGATGACGGGGTTCGTCTCCTCGGCAGAGTGGGTTGTCAAACGATGGGCCACGCCACCTTCTGTCGAACCCATCCATAAGTCTCCTTCTGCTGCGAACACCACCACTTCGCCGTGCAGAGCGGGAAACCGGTAGAACCCAAGCACACCGTCTTGCTGCGCGGCCAAGGGAGTGGTAAGAAATGCGAGAACGAAAGCGAACGCTATACGGTGCATGAGAGTACCTCGACGAGTTATCGGTAGAAGTTCTTTATTCGGTCTTGGTCATCCATCATTCCCCACCAACACACCCTGCATGTTCTGCTCTGCAAGCATCTCATTGAACGGCTGCAGGTCATTCGTTAGCAGTGCGTCGAACAATGTTTGAGACATCCGCAGTTCGCGCTGAAGCTCATCGTGCACCTCGAGTTGCTGCGTGGTCGGTGCAAAGTCCGAGTCGGCAACACGACCGGCAAGATAGGTAATGTGCTGTGCCAGCCGAGTGGGCCACCGAATGCCGTCCTGTCCTCGACCAGAGGCAAACAATTGATATAGCTTTTCCTCGAACGCCGTAAACTTCCCTTCGACAACTTTCGCGGCATCACGAATGGCTGCGGCATCGTCGTTGTCTTCGAGAGTTCTGTTGAGCGCTTGCAGTTGTCCACGTACCAACTCGGCTTTGTTGATCATGTCGACTGCCTGATCGAGTTCGGCACGCAACTCGATCACCACGACAGTCTGGCGTGCGATGTCCGCTGCTGTCCCCTTCGAGTTGGGATCCTTGCGGACCTCGAGTGGCTGCGTAAAGTCCTGTCCGTTCACCGACAACTTCACGCTATACATGCCTGGTGGTGCAAGAACGGAGATGCGTCCCAGCCCGGGCGCCGAACGCCAACCCGAATCGCCGAGCTGCACCCACGGCGCGTGCAGCGGCTTGGTACGAAGTTTCGCCTGTTTCGATTCATCATAGCGAAGATCCCACCACACACGATTGATGCCCGCGGTCGAACTGTCCTTGAGCGTGCGTACCGTGACGCCGCTCGCGTCCAGAATCTCGATCGAAATGCTGTCCTCGGATGCGGACTTGAGATTGTAGTGAATGGACGCCCCATACGGAGGATTCTGCCCTTCACTCGGATCTTGATATGAGCCCCACGGAGGCACGGTGGCGCGAAATCTATAAGCCGGCCTGGGCGCGAAGAGGTGAGCGTCGGCGCCGGCAACCTCAGCCGTATATTGCTGCAGAGGCGTGATGTCATCCAGAATCCAAAAACCGCGTCCATAGGTCCCGACAACGAGATCGTTGAAATGCTCTTGGACTACGATCCCATACACCGGCGCGTGCGGGAGGTTTGTCTGAAGCGGCTGCCACCGATCACCGTCGTTGAAGGAAACGTAGAGTGCGTTCTCGGTACCAGCATACAACAGCCCCTGTCGTACCGGATCTTCGGTGATCGCGTGCGCGTAACTCAACGGGCTCTTCGGAATCCCATCGACGATGAGTTTCCATGACCGGCCATAGTCGTGCGTCCGGTAGATCCACGGGTCACGGTTGTTGGCTTGATGCCCATCGACTGTGAGATAGGCCGTGCCGGGATCGTAACGCGAGGCTTCGATATTTCTTATCGACCCCCACGCGGGCAAGTTCGGCAGGTTTCGCGTCAGATTGGTCCACGTGCCGCCGCCATCACGCGTGACGTGCACGAGCCCATCATTAGTGCCTACCCAAATGAGGCCGGCCTCGACCGGCGATTCTTCGATCGCGAAGATCACTCCGGCGTACTCCACGCCGATGTTGTCCGGCGTCAGGCCACCGGAGATTCCCATACGGCTCGTATCGTTGAGGGTCAAGTCGGGACTGATGACCTGCCAGCTGTTCCCGCCGTTCGTCGTAACGTGAACGTACTGGCTGCCGGTGTATACCTTGTTGTGGTCGTGCGGGGAGATCGTTAGCGGCGGATCCCAGATGAAGCGGTACTTGAGTTCTGAGGCCGGCCATCCAATAGTGCTTCGCGGCCACACCTCAACGTTGTGCACCTGGCGCGACTCGAGGTCCATGCGAGTCACGATCCCGCCAACAGCACCCGAGCCCGATGCGCTGGACCAGATAATGTTCGGATCCTCCGGGTCGGGCGTGGCGAATCCACTCTCACCACCGCCTACGTCGTGCCAATCGCCGCGCGGAATCTTACCGACGGAACCAAGGAACCCACTGTAAAAGGTTCGACTCGGCCCTCTCGCTGACTGTCCGTCTTGTCGATTGCCGTATACGTAATAAGGAATACGCGTATCGACCGTGACATGATACATCTGCGCAATCGGCAGCTCGACGCGGCGCCACGTCTCGCCACGATTGCGGGACATGTCGATACCGCCATCGTTCGCGATGATCATGCGATTTGGATCTTCCGGATCGATCCACATGTCGTGGTTGTCGCCCCAGGGTGCCGAACGTCCCGTTGGATTGATGGTGGTCTCTCCACCGTTTAGTGACTTGCTGAATGCACCCGCGAGGAAATACACCTCCATGTCGTCGGCCGTAGAGACTTCGACGCGGCTGTAGTAGTGGGTGCGACCTGCAAGGTCGCGATCGTAGCTCACCAATTTCCATTTATCCCCGCCATCATCGGAGCGCCACAGTTCACCGCTTTCGGTTTCCTGACCGTGCACTGGTACGCCATCGCCCGTTTCGATCAGCGCGTAGATTCGATCGGAGTTGGTCGGTGCGATCGCGAGTGCGACCTTGCCCATCGGCAGCTTGGGAAGTCCGTTCCCCGTGAGACGTTTCCACGTGTCGCCACCATCCCTCGACATGAAGATTCCGCTACCCGGACCGCCACTCTCCCGACCCCACGTGTGGATCTCGATCTGCCACATGCCAGCAAGGAGAATTCTGGGGTTATTGGGATCCATGACTAGATCGGATGCCCCGGTATTCTCATCGACGAAGAGCACATGTTCCCAGATACGGCCGCCGTCTTTGGATCGGAAAATTCCCCGTTCTTGTTGTGGTCCGTAACTGTGTCCCAATGACGCGGCGAACACGATTTCGGGATCGCGCGGATCGATCACGACGCGACTGATTCTTCCGGTATTGGTGAGCCCCATATGTGCCCACGTCTTACCCGCATCGGTAGACTTGTAGATGCCGTTGCCGAGTGAGATGTGACTGCGGATGCTCGCCTCACCGGACCCCGCCCACACGATGTTGCGATCGGAAGCCGCAACCGTTATCGACCCCATGGACTGGGCGTTTTGCTTGTCGAAGATCGGCTCCCAATACGTCCCGCCGTCCGTGGTCTTCCAGATTCCCCCCGATGCCGCACCGGCGTAGTAGATGAGCGGGTTACCGGGAACGCCTTCAACCGTAGTAACGCGATTTCCCTCGATACCGATGTAGCGGTACTTGAGTTGGCTGATCATCGATGAGTCGATCTGTTGGGCCGAAACCGACCCGAGGGGAGCTAGAACGAGCAGGGTGAGACATACAGCGCGGAACATGGGCTTCTCCGTGGAGGAATTGTCTAGGGAGATGATCCACCTAGGAGCCGGCGTGCGCAAGCCTACCCCTTGGGCCTCACGATCTCCTCGAACGGGAGCGGCGATCTGTCTTACTCCTGGTGACCCGGCATGGTCTCTCGTATCTTGGTCCGATGGACGAGCCGATCGAACTGCCCAAGGAAGCGTAGCGTTTGAGCGGAGATGGTAAAGTGTGTAGTTGGAAATGAGGTCAAGAGCAACTGAGAAAGCTATTGTGAACTTCGCATTCATCGACAGCCAGAATCTGAACCTGGGAATCCGGGATCTTGGTTGGAAGCTTGATTGGAAACGTTTTCGGATCTACCTGCGAGAAAAGTGTCACGTTGCCAAGGCTTACCTTTTCATAGGTTATATACCCGAGAACCAGAACCTCTACCGAGTTCTTCAGGAATCTGGCTACATCCTGGTTTTCAAACCTGTTCTAATGCGCCCGGGAGGAAAGCCGAAAGGGAACGTTGATGCAGAGCTTGTACTACAAGCGATGATCGAGCGGGATAAGTATGAGCGCGCTGTAATTGTATCAAGTGACGGTGACTTCGCATGCCTAGTCAGCTATCTCAAAAATGAAGGAAAATTGGAGCGGGTATTGAGCGCGAGTAGAAACGGGTGCTCAAAACTTCTCAAAAAGGCTGCTGGGAATAGGATTGATTTTTTGGAGTACGCCAGAACAAAACTTGAGTACACAAAATGAAAAGACACCGCCCCGGGACGGAACCCGATGCCGTGCCTTCTCCTCGTGATTCTTATCAAGAATAGGGTTCCGTCTTCGATCTGTCAATGCCAACCCTAGGGCCTATAAGCCGTCATTGCTCACACGGTTACCCTTTGGGTCTCACGATCTCCTCGAACGGGGCATAGCCGCGGAGCGGATCAAAATCCGGGTCTTTGTGAAAGGACCGATTCCCTGATGGTAGGAAGACTATTCCCTCACCCACTGCCTGGCGGACCAGATCTACCGCAGCATCTCGCTCACCCAATGCGGCCAGGATTTTGGCGCGCAACAGTGTGGGCACACCGCCGGCGTTCGCCGGCCACTCGCCGTCGGCGAGCAGCGTGGCAAACTCCCAAGCCATGTCGGCGCGTTCGGTGCGCGCTGCGATGACGCCGAGCCTCCCAATCGCGCTGATACGAAGCGGCCTTAGCTCAAGGAGACTCCGGTACAAGAGTTCGGCCTCTTCAAGCCGGTCCAGCAGGTAGACACCGTCAGCCAGTCGGCCCAAATACGCAATCGAGTCGACAGCCTCGGGCCCCAACCGCTCAATGATGTCGACACATTCTTCCACGGCCGACCGGGCCAGATCCGGCTCGCCGTGCACTCGCAGCTCGAGGGCCGCGTCGCACATCAGGTCGGCCGGCCAGAACGGCGGCGTCCCGCCCATCGATCCGCCGAGGGAGGCGCTCTCCAATGCCTCGTCTGCCCGCCCCAGCGCGATCAAAGCGCGCACCCGACGTTGCTGGCCGCCACGATCGTCGTCGACACGATTCCATCGCTCCACGGTGGCCAGTTCACCGTCGTAGTCGCCCAACATGTGGTACGCATCGGCGATATCCCGCATCACTTGATGGTAGTTTACCCTAATCTCTCCCTGCGTCGGGTCGAGTTCCTCCATCAGCGTTAGCCCGTATTGTGGCCGATTGACCCAAAGAGCCGACCGCCCTGCGACGTATTTGGCAAACGACGACTTCGGGGCCAGCCGGAACATTTCCTCCGCAGCGGTGAGATGTGTCTGGAAGTCGGCACTACACCGCGCGACAATACGATCCAAGTACTGGCGCTCGTACGGCGAGAGAAGACTCCGGCGTGGGGCAAGCACCGTGTTGATCGAGTCCACCTTATCGCAACGACCCGCACTCTGATACGCGTACGCCCCGCGCACCAACGCGATGGCGAACATCGAATCGAGTCCGTACGCGCGCTCGAAGCTCTCTGCCGCGCTCTGCATGCGTCCCTGGTTGAACGCCTCGTCACCGGCTACAAATTCCCGATAGGCTTCGTAGTTGGGCGGCTGAATCCCGGGTGCGACCGCACCGAACCGCGGATCCAGAATATTCGCGAATGCCCCCATCGTTCGCTGGCGGAGCGACACAATGGCCGATTGGGGGGTTGCGGCGGGGGCCGTGATCGGGCCGACAGCGCTGATGATGCTGCCGTCGTTGGCGTCCATTATCTGGCCTTGGAGCTGGAGGCTGTCCCCAATTTTGTAATAGCTGCCGGCGACAATGAGACCGGCCCCGATGCTCTCGGCAATTCGCCGGAGGCGAGCCGTCCCTGTTCCCTCTACTTCGGACGCTGCGCTGCGCTCATCAACGACCTCCACTAATCCCGTCTCATGCAACCCGCGGCTTAGCCAATCGGCTATGACTTTGCCCAACGGATCTTGCAACGGATCTCCCGTTTCGTTTTCGAAGATTCCCACCAGGACTCGATCTCTGGCGAGTGGGGTCGCGCCCGCCGGCCAAAAGATCGTGGTTACAGCTGCTATCACTGCGACCGCGACCACCGCTGCGATCGCGAGAAAGCCACGGCTGCGCGCCGGCCGCACGGACTCGATCGGGCGCGTTTCCGTCGGCGTCATTCCGACGCTCGGCGTCGCAAGGCCCTCAAACTTGGGGAGCAGTTCCTCCGCCGATTGCCAGCGGTCGGCCGGCTTCTTCTCGAGACACCGCATGACAATATCGGCCATCGCAGGCGGCACCGCAGCACGACGACTCGTTACCGGTACCGGCGCGTCTGTCATGTGTGCCGCCAAGATCATTTGCGGCGAAGTACCGTGGAAAGGCGGCTGCCCGGAGAGCAACTCGTACGCAAGCACCCCTACCGCATAGATATCAGCGCGATGATCGATGTTGGGATCGGCCGCGGCCTGCTCCGGCGACATGTACGCGGGTGTTCCCAGCGCCACACCAGCGGTCGTTAGTTGTTGACGTCCGGTAGCTTCGTGTACCGCCTTCGCAACGCCGAAATCCGTCACCATGGCATGCCTACCAGAGAGCAACACGTTGTCAGGTTTGATGTCGCGGTGCACGACGCCATGCTCGTGCGCGTACGCCAAAGCGTCCGTGACGTCACGCAAGATCCGCACGGCATCTGCAATTGGTAGCTCGCCCTCGCGCTCGACTTTCGCGCGAAGCGATTCACCCTCGACGAAGGGCATCACAAAGTAGAGAAACCCAGCCGCTTCACCCGAATCGTACAGTGGCAAGATGTGGGGGTGCTGGAGCTGGGCCGCGATCTCGATTTCCCGCAAGAACCGGTCGGGTCCGAGCGTAGCAGCCAGCTCGGCACGGAGAACCTTGATTGCCACCTGGCGATGGTGCTTTATGTCTTCAGCCAAGTACACCGTGGCCATTCCGCCCGCACCTATCTCCCGCTCGACACGGTACCGCTCCGAGACGGCAGTTCTGAGACGATCCAGGAGATCAGACACGGCCTAGAGGATAAGGGCGGTATGGCCACGTGGCGAGTGGCCCGCGGTTACAACCTCTGGCGCTCGGGAGTCGACCGGTGCATCCTCTGTTTGGCTGATCAATCGGAGATTCGGAATGAGCGAGTTGTCTAGACCTTCGCGCCGTTCGTTTTTGCGCTTCCTCGCGGGAAGCCCCCTGCTGTCCCTGCTGCCGGCCTGCACCGGCGAGGACGACCTCGGCAACGGGAACGCGAGCAGCGACCCCCTGGAAGTAGCGTCGCGCATCACATCGTCCGCCGATGCGATCAACGTGTTCGATTTCCAGACCGTTGCCGAGCGGGTGCTTCCTCCGGCTCACTACGGGTACCTGGCAACCGGGGTGGACGACGATGCCACACTGAGGGCCAATCGCGAGGGATTCCACGAGTTCCAGCTTCGGCCCAAGCGGCTGGTAGACGTTTCAAACATCGACATGAGCGTGGAACTGTTCGGCGAGCGGTGGGACACACCCATTGTGCTCGCACCCGCCGGGAGCCAGAAGGCCTTCCACTCGCAAGGCGAACTAGCTGCTGCCAAGGCATCGAGCGCGAGAGGACATCATCAGATTCTCTCGACCGTGACGACGACGTCCGTGGAGGACGTGAACGCCGTGCGCGAACGGCCGGTGTGGTATCAGCTCTACCCGACCTCGAGTTGGACCGTCGCTAAGGCTCTCATTCGCCGAGCCGAGAACGCCGGCTGCCCTGCCCTAGTGCTCACCGTCGATCTACCGATCGGAAGTAATCGCGAGACTCTCGAGCGCTACATCCGTAGGGACACGCGCGACTGCACGGCGTGTCACGAAGCCGCTCCCGCTGCCGACGATCCGATGAGTTTCCCCACCGGATGGCTCAGTCGCAAACCGATGTTCGAAGGGCTGGACATGAGCCAAGTCGACTTCGATACACCTGGCCACACATGGGAATTCGTGCAGCGGCTCAAGGACACCACCGACATGAAGGTGTTGGTCAAAGGTATCGTCCGTGGCGACGATGCCAGGCGCTGTCTCGCGTCCGGCGCCGACGGCATCATTGTCTCGAACCACGGCGGGCGGGCGACTGCGAGCGGACGGGCGACCATCACAGCCCTTCCCGAAGTCCTCGGCGCGGTCGGTGGCCGGATGCCGGTCCTAGTCGACAGCGGGTTCCGCCGCGGCACCGACATCTTGAAGGCCCTGGCACTCGGCGCAACGGCCGTGTGCATCGGACGGCCATATTTGTGGGGGCTCGCCGCGTTTGGCCAAGAGGGAGTGGAACGAGTGCTGGACATCTTGCGCGCCGAGCTTAGGATCGCGATGCAGCTCTCGGGTGTTGCGTCAACGCGCAGCATCGATCCCACGATCGTCACACTTGCGTGATGGTGTAGCTAGCTGCGCCGTAGCGGCATGCGCTCACGAGGGTTCTTCGGCGTGATCCAGAAACGGTTCGAACAAATACTTGAGTTGCTCCAATGAGGTCCCGATCGCCATCGGCAGATTGAGCGCGAGCATATCCAACACCACGATCGCGTTGATCGCCGAATCCGCTTCAGTGGCGGCACGAAGTCGCTCCACGAATGCCGCGTTCACATCCCGCACCCGCTTGTAGATGTCGAGCAGGCCTTCTAGCTCTGGGTCGCTTTCCTTCCCCGCCCGCTCTGCAAAGTACTGCGCCAAGAGATACATCGACGCCGCCCGATAATTTGTCTCCACTTCCGTTGCAAACGGAAGATGGAAACGTGCCATCGGCCGGAAGAACGACGTATGCGGGCAGCCGCTCACGGCCATTATGAGACCCATGAGTGAGCTGATCGCCTCCTGGGCAGCCCGCTCCGAGGTGATGGTACGGTTCTCGGTAACGACCTCAACGCTAACTTTTTCGTGAGAGAGCACCCGCGCAAAGCCTTGGGTCAGGCTCACTAGATGAGCCGCCGCAGGACAGTGTGGTGTCGTGTCTGAATGGAGCGGGCAGGTCGGGCACTGATGGAACCCGAGTTCGGTCCATGGAGGCAGATCTGCGGGAGGTCCGTCTTTCAGTTCGAGCGTGACGGCGTCGAGAGTGAGCTCAAATACTTCGCGTGAGCCATCCTCCAAGGTGAAGGAATATGTGAGGCTGATGTCCTCCATCCGGCTCACCCCCGTGTAGTTTGGCACCCGCAATCTACTCAAAATTAAGCCTCTGCACCGATTGAACGGTATCATCGGATGACTTCTGTGGGAAGCGGATTGGCGAGGTAGAATCCGCGTTCCTAATCAATGATCCACGGCATACTGTTCATATTTAGGCGCAGCGGTTTTCGAGAGTCTACATCGCGCCGAAGAAGCCCGCGACCCAACAGCCTCATTGCCGCAGTGTGCGTTGCCGCGTACGTGGCACCAGTGAGTCTGGTCAGCTCAGCTATTGTATGTGACTCTTCGCGCAACAGGTCGAGAATCTCCGAGTCAAGCCCAGTGCCGACAAGTGCCCGGAGGCGCAGCTCCGGACACTGCCGGTTGATCCAAGCGACTGGTCGAATCGCACTGCGCTTCAACGTCACATCATTGTGCCAAAAGCCCCAGTCGTCAAACAGCGCAAGTGCCTCTTGCTTCACCAGGTCCAGCAGCGCCGGATACATGAAGAGGATGAAGTAGAGTGGCTGCTTCTCGTCGATGGGCTCACAATGCTTGACGGCAGCACGCAACTGCGTCGCTGACGACGCTTCCTGCAGCGCTAAGCTGAGCATGGCACCGGCAACGGCAGAGGACTCATTTGATTGATTATCGAGCTTGCGACCCAGTCGGCGGGCATCGAGCAAACGATGATGGTCGGCCAACCAACTGGCAGCCATTACGAAGAGTCGTTCATCCATTCTCGCGAATCCTGCTGTTCTCACTATCAGCTCTTCGAGGTCCACTCGATACGGTGCAGGAGCGGTATTAAACAGCACTCCCAACCGCGTCCACTCGGCCATCAAGCTAACGCGCTCCCTCTCCGCCATCGTCTTCGATGTGATCGCATTCTCCATCACAGTATCCCTGCCAAGTGCTGTGGTCTCATGATCGTTTGGTGCTGTTCTGGGATCCAGTCTGCCGAAGATACAACTGGATCCTCAATGCGGCCTTTGGATCAGTGTCACTGATTCGCTCTAGCTGACTCTCAACGAATGAGATCTCCCCAGCTGTCGGATTCATGACATGCACGTCGTCGAGATCGCGAGGGCGCATAGCAGCAAGTTTCATCAGAATAAGATCCCTACGCCCAAGCATTTGCACGGTCAGGTTTCCAAACATTCCTACTGCGACACACCGCGTACGAAAGTCGTTCGGTAGCAAGTTGGCGTACGCCTTGATTCCGTCGTTTAACCAGTCTGGCTTAAGTTCCAGTTCTTCAGCTACTTCTTCAATCGAGTGCTGTAAGAGCGAGAGCTTCGGGTTCGACCAAATGGCATCGCTGTCTCCAGTATCACGATCGATATACCCGGCCAGGATCATCGCAGCACCTCCACCGACAACGATTTCCACAAGCGACTCACACCGTTGACCCAAGCGCTTGAAAGCCTTTACGAGCCCCGACTTCTGCATAGGATAATCATATAGTTATATCGATAACAAGTCAAACTGAAGCAACGTATCTCTCCATCCCCACGATGTAGGGCCCTATGGATTGAAGAGACATATAACACAAGCTACACCATAGCTATACATCGCCGTAAGGGGGGGATTGGTTCCGGAGTCTTGGCTAAAGTCCGTTACGCGCCGAGACATAGAATACCGAATATTATCCGAAGAGCCGAGCTGGTTGATATACTGCGCCGACAATTGACTCGGAACGCGGATTCTTCCTTGCCGATCCGCGCTCCGAGCAATTATCCGCGGCAGGGTTTGGTGCTCAGTTCCCGGGCACGTAGCTCAGATCAGGCCGGTGGATCCAAGTCCGCTCGGTCTCCGACTCAACCGCTTTGCTAATCATGTCCAGCAGCGCGTTAGCCTCCTGCCTTCCGTATACTTCCTCGAGCACGGCCGGAAAGCTCATCTCAAGCGGAGCAAATGATGCCCAGTTCTCATGCTGGATAACCAAGATGTAGTCCGCGGTGCCACCGCTTTCATTGGCCAGCCACACGAAGCGCCCCGGCCAATTCACCTGCTTGGCAGCTTCCGCAAACTTCCCAATGACATGAAGGAAGTCGCCGTCCTTGCCACTTTTTAGACTAAACTCGATGACCTGCGCCAGCGGCACCGGATTGGCCGCCGGCATACTTACCTCCGTCATGGCCCGGGCGAAGCCGCTTGCAACGGACTCTACGAACCTTCCGAGCTTCGCGATCGCATCTGCGTTATCGGCTTGGACGTCGAACGGGGGAGAGTCGAAGTCTGCCCAGGTGTGATCGTCCGTAATAACGATGTACCGGCCAAGCTCGCCCGTCACAGTGGACCACATGTTCCAGGTCCAAGTGTCGTTGTTTTGACGGTGCCACTTGAGGTGGTTCTTGTACGCCTCCTCGAACTGTGCCACGTTCTGCGTTTTCACAATTTGGGTGAACGATTGTGAGATCGTTCCTTCTTGAGCAAAGGCGGTTGTGACGGGAACCGTTGCTGCCAGCGCGAAAGAAAGGGGTGCGGTGATTCTCATTCTGACCTCCTACGGGTCATCCTACGAGGCCGTTGATGAGACGGCGGTGTCCCAGAACCACCTGCGTAGATGTGTCTTCAGCGCAAGTATGGAGCAGCGTTCCTGGACTTGCAAGCGGGCGGGCTTAGCCCATCATCGCCCAGCCGGTGGTGGCGTGAAGGCGAAGTGGTAGATTACAGGCCGCTCAGCAAGTTGGGACGCGGATGCTTCCGGACGGATCCGCCTTCCTAGTCAATGATCCGCGGCAGACTATGCCTCTCACTCGGACACCTGAAGCCATGAACGAACCCACAAAACAACCTGCATGGACTCAATTCAGAGACGCGACGCGTGAAGATCTCTTAGCACACGAGGAAGCGGATCGCGAGTTCACCGCCGAGCTGCCCGACCGAGTGTTGGAGCACCTGAAAGAATTAAGAGGACGTGGCAGTAACTCAGCGCTGCCGGTCGACCGCCTCACCCATTGTCTTCAGACCGCAACGCGAGCCCATCGTGATGGCAAGGACGAAGAATACGTCGTTTGCTGCTTGCTGCACGATATCGGTGATCTGCTGTCGCCGTACCGGCATGCCGAGGTCGCCGCACTTGTCCTGGAGCCGTTTGTTTCCGACGCGAATCACTTCATGGTGAGGCAGCACCAGGTATTCCAGGGATACCATTATTTTGACAAGCTGGGCTTCGACCGCAACGCGCGCGACAAGTTCAAGGAACATCCTCACTACGAACATGCAGTTCAGTTCAGCGAATACGATCAGGCGTCGTTCGATCCCAACTACGACACACTTCCGCTCGAGTACTTTGCAGCCATGGTGCAGCAGGTCTTGTCCAAGTCACCCAAGTGGGGGAACGAAGACGATGCCGGCACTACGAGCAGTGAGATCCGCGGGCTGGGAGTGGAGCGCGGCTAGGCTGCTGCTTCGGCCTTCTTCCCCAGCGCGAAGTTGTAGAGCCACGCAAATATGGCGCCGCCCACGACCCCGTCCAACGCCCCGTAGAGCGTCACCGCTATCACCGACCCGAACCCTGCGGGCCCGTGGTAGCCGGGATAGACCGATGCTGCTAGCTCTAGATACGCTGTCGCATAGGACGGGAAGATCAGATTGGCGATTCCCACGAGCAGAAAGCTTCCGCCAAAGATTATTCCCAGCGCCACAGCGAGTGCCTTAACGTCGCATTTCATGTTTCCTCCTAAGTCGAAACGGCAAGAACTTCATCCTCTGGGCCAATACATTATGACGCCGACTCCCACCAGCGCAATGAGTCCACCGATAACATCGAACCGATCGGGTTTTGTGCCGTCGATCTGCCACCCCCACAGCATGGCAAGGACTATGAAGATGCCGCCGTAAGCTGCGTAGACTCTGCCGAAGCGCGCTGGTTGCAATGTCGGAACGATGCCATAGAGGAACAATATGATGCCACCGATGGGGGCGAGCCACGCGCTCTTTCCCTCGCGCAGCCAAAGCCACACCAGGTATCCGCCGGCAATCTCACATAGTCCCGCCAGAACGAAATAGAAAAGCGATGCTGCGATCTGCATGGCTATGTTGTCCTCGTTGTTAGGAGACCGGTCAAGGCGAGCCGGCTGGGGACGCTGTTTTGAGCACCAAGATTCGTTGGATTGGTACGGTACCCAACGTAGGGTGGCACTACCGGCGGACCGTGCAATCTACTTGCTTTTCCACCAGCGCAGAGGTGACCTTATGGGTATGGCAGCCCCGATCTACCACACAGCAGAAATGGTACGGGCCCTTCCGGACGACGGCAACCGTTACGAGACAGTGCACGGGGAACTCCTCGTGACCCCCGCGCCGCGCCTATGGCACCAGCAGATTGTAATGCGCATCGCCACCGCCCTCTTCACTCATCTCGAGCGATATCCGATCGGATGCGTACTCAGCTCACCGGCCGACATTGCGAGAGCACGTGATCTGGTCGGCCTCGACTTCGGTACCCTTTAAGATTGATTTGACGGCATTATTCCGACCTATCTGATTCTTCGACCACATCACCAGCACTCGTCACTCGCGTACTGCCGCGGATGATCTTTAGGACGCGGGTTCCTCCTAGAAAGATCTGCAGATTGGCCCCGAAGTCCGAGACTGCGGAACTGGCAGAACACCAACAGGGTAATTACCCTACGTTCCGTATCGCCGACAAAGAGGAGATCTAATGCACACGCTATCCAATCGCGTCGGGCTAATTGTGAGGCGCTCAGTTCTGACAGGCGTACTTGCTGCGGTGTTTTCGGTGCCTGCGCTGGCGCAGCAACTGGAAGTACCGTACCAACGTTTCACTCTGGAAAACGGGCTCGAGGTAATCCTGCACGAGGATCACTCCGTTCCGATAGTGACCGTCAACAGTTGGTACCATGCTGGTTCGGGCGATGAGCTTCCCGGCAGAACCGGGTTCGCACACCTCTTCGAACATCTGATGTTCATGGGCTCGGAACACGTCGCCACTGGCGAGTTCGACATCTTCCTCGAAGCGGCCGGTGCGACGAACAACGGCTCGACTACCGAAGACCGCACTAACTACTACGAGGACGGACCCAGCAACACGCTCCCGCTCATGCTTTATCTCGATTCGGATCGCATGGGCTTCCTGCTCCCCGAGATCGACTCTGCCAAGGTGGACTTACAACGCGGTGTTGTCCAAAACGAACGCCGGCAGAGTTATGAGAACCGACCATACGGGATGGCAAGCGAAAACATTCTGAGTCGGCTCTACCCGGCAGACCATCCGTACAGCTGGCCCGTGATCGGATCGATGGCCGACCTTTCGGCCGCCACGCTGGACGACGTACGTGAATTCTTCCGTCGCGCATATGCACCCAACAACGCCAGCATCGTGATCGCCGGCGACATCAACCTCAATGAGGCGCGTACACTTGTAGAGAAATACTTCGGGGAGATCCCGTCGGGTCCTGAAATGGACCGTCCCTCGGTACCGGACGTTCACCTCGACGACGACATTTATCACACGATGGAAGACCGCGTGCAGCTGCCCAGACTCTACAACTCGTGGCATGCAGTCAAGGTGTTCGACACAGATGAGGCCGCACTCGATGTTCTGGCAAGCATCCTGACGCGTGGAAAGCCTTCGCGACTTTATCGTCGCCTGGTTTACGATCTTCAGATCGCGACCCAGGTAGCTGCGTTCCTCGACAACGGTCGTCTCGATGGAATGTTCGAGATCTTTGCCACAGCCCGTAAGGGGCACGACCTGAACGAGATTCAAGCACTGGTCGACGAGGAAGTCCGGCAACTTGCAGAGTCCGGCCCGACCGAACGAGAGCTGCAACGGATCAAGAATCAAATAGAGTCACAGTTTCTTTCGAGCATGGAACGAGTGGGCGGTTTTGGCGGAAAAGCCAACCGCCTGAACCAGTACAGTTATTTTGCCGGTGAGCCGGACTACTTCAGCCAGGATCTCCAACGCTACGCCAACGTAACCGCAGACGACGTTATGCGAGTTGCCCAACGGTACCTCGTCGACGCAAACCGTGTGGTGTTGAGTGTCGTGCCCAGGGGTAAAACAGAACTTGCGGCCACAAGGAAGGTGCTCCCATGATTGCGCGTACAACTGTCAG
The DNA here is from genome assembly GCA_036679605.1 of Gemmatimonadota bacterium. Classification (GTDB taxonomy): domain Bacteria; phylum Gemmatimonadota; class Gemmatimonadetes; order Gemmatimonadales; family GWC2-71-9; genus JAZDCZ01. The sequence continues at coordinate 7,788 of JAZDCZ010000121.1, read as the reverse complement.
ATGGGCTGCGATTGCCGGCACGCTCGTCCTACTTACTCCCCTTGGAGCGTTGGCACAGGACTTGGACCGCAGCAGACCACCCGAACTCGGGCCGCCGCCCGAACTCAGCCTCCCTGAAATTCAGCAGACCACTCTGTCCAACGGGCTGGAGATATCTGTAGTCGAGATGCACGAGGTCCCGGTCGTCAACCTACGGCTCATTCTCGATGCGGGTTCTGAGCGCGACCCCGCCGACCTAACAGGTCTGGCAACGTTTGTAGCAAATATGCTGGATGAGGGTGCCGGCGGACGCAGTGCACTCGGTATCGCTGATGAAGTTGCGTTCCTTGGTGCCAGAATGAACACGTTTGCCAGCCACGATGGCGCAGGAATAACTCTCGCTGTTCCCCGCAGCCAGTTCGCCGCTGCACTCAGCCTCATGGCTGATGTCGCTCTGCATCCCGACTTCAAGGAGGAAGAGGTCACGCGTCAGCGAGATCTGCGCGCTACCCAGATCCTGCAACAGCAGGACCGGGCGACGACTATGGCGGCTATTGCCTACGCAGGTCTGGTTTACGGGGGCGAGCACCCGTACGGCCGGCCTGTGAACGGAACGACGGAATCGACCGCAATGCTGGACCGCGATCGCGTGATAGGATTCTACGACACGTTTTATAAGCCAAATGGTGCGCAGGTACTCGTTGTAGGAGATGTCACGCTCGACGAAGTGCGCGAGATGATTGCGGTGCGGTTCGGTGCATGGACCCGTGGACCGCTTCCACAGAAGCCGGAAATCGCGCCACCGGAACCCGGCAAGCGCACCTTCTACCTGGTCGATAAACCGGGTGCGGCACAGACAGTCGTACGAATGGGACATCTCGGTGTCTCACAGCACACCCAAGACGATGCCGCCCTGCAGGTGATGAACACGATCCTCGGCGGATCGTTTACATCCCGCCTCAATAACAACCTGCGGGAGACCAAAGGTTATACCTACGGTGCAAGATCGGGCTTCACTCGTCGGCGCATGGCCGGGCCGTTCAGTGCCGCTGCGTCGGTAGTGACCGCCAAGACAGACAGTTCGTTGATTGAGTTTTTCTATGAGCTGCGTCGCATCCGAGACGACGCAGTCACCTCAGAAGAACTGGATAAAGCCAAGTCGTACATTGCTCTGAGATTGCCCGCCAGGTTCGAGACCACAGGTGGCACAGCCGGCCAGTACATCAATCTGCTTCAGTACGGGCTACCTCTCGATTACCACGAGCAGATCATTCCCCAGATCAATGCCGTGACGATCGAAGACGTGCAGCGCGTCGCGCGCGAGTACATAAACCCCGAAAACTTCGTGGTGGTGCTCGTGGGTGACAGAGCCAAGATCGAGGAGGGTGTCGCAGCACTCGGCGAAGGTGAGATCGAAATCCGCGACATGTGGGGTCACCCGGTGATGGAAGACTGATCGCTGGGTCTCACTCGCGCTTTGGTGGGGAGCTGGGGTCGGCCTAATGCGGCGCCCTCATCACCGGCACAGACGGCCGTCGCTTGGCCGGATGCGTGTGCAGGGCGTCCTTGATCGCTGAGGCTTCGGGCACTCCGGAGTGTCCGGCCCTGAGGCCGAATACACGGCACGACGGACGCTTGTCGAGATGGTTGCGGGAAGGACCCTCTATGTCCACGCCATCAATCAGGATCGTGGGCGACCCCCGGAAGCGGTATCTTATCGCGTCGGCCTCGGTAGCGATCTTGCGAACGGTGATCTCCGCCGGGCATTCCTCCAGCCTCAAGACTTCTCGCAACAACGCCAGCGCCGGCTCGGTGTTCTCACACCCCGGTGTAAATAAAAACTTGATATCGATGGCTCTGCAGTTCATGAATGCCCCATTTGTTACCGGCCGACCCGACCGTCGTTGAGGTTCTGTCGATGCCCTCCCCTGGAGGGCGCTAGCATCGACGTATCGAACACATTTTGACGGCCTATTGCAGCCTAACGCGGCCGCAGGCCACGTGGGGATTCATGTAGTGGGAGAGACGGGTGGTGATGCCCGCTCGTGCGCCATTTATTGTAACACCGAGCGGGGCGGGAAGGTTTCACTGTTGCAGCAGTCGTTACATCTTGTCGAACACCAAACTTTCGCACAACGCGAACCAGCCGGTTGTCGTCGTCGTAAAACCGCAGCTCGTATGTATCGCTCGATACGAGGTAGTAACCGTCCCGATACATGCCTGCGTCCGACGTTCGGTAGAACATCGGGAGAGATGTCTGAGGGATACCACCGCCTTCGCTCCAGACGTGGAGCTCCATTCCCGGAGCTTCACGCAGGCGATCGGCCTTGTGTACATCGGGATCGTAGCGGAACAACACCAGCCCTACACGCGCCAGGCCCGATGGCGACCTGTTCAGCATGAAGGATCCAAATGGCAGGCCCGACAGCAGCCAACTTCCATCGGCAAAGACACCGACCGGAGCTACTCCGGGCGTTTCATCGGGTGGTGTGATGGTGATCGATCGACCGAACGCAAGATCGGAGTCGAACAGCGAGATGCGTCTCGTACCCGCGTCGTAGACCGCAAGGGAATCGCCATGGTACCCGATCATGCCGCTGACCGATTTGAACTCGCCGGGACCTTCTCCCTTGCGCCCCCCCAACTCCAAAAAACTGCCAAGTGAATCGTAGATACGAATGTTAAGGGCTCCCGCATCCGCCACCGCGATCCTGTCGCCTGCGATCCGCACGGCGTTTACTATGCTCTCGAACTCGTAGTCGGGATCCTCGAGCCCGCCGATGTCCAAGACTAGAGCACCCACGTGCCAGGCATCTGCATTGCTCCACTGTGGCGCTCGGTTTTCGACAATCACCACGCCCGCACTATCAGAGAAGACGGTGCCGGAATCCCGATCCGATTCATTGCATCCGAGAATTGAGATCGCGAGGCTTATTAGCCAAACCAGATTGGTTCCGGTGTCGAAAGTGAGCTTGATGACTCGGCCGCAGGAAGGAGTGTGAGTAACTGTAATGTGACGGCACTCATGACGATCCCACTTCCCTACCCCGGTGTTGTCATTATGAGCCCGCAAACCATTGCGTCACTGCTCTAACTCGAGGCCCAGCACACGCAGACCGCACGCTCGCGCCGCCGTGCCAAGCGCCACGTCATGCGTGGCCATCACTATCTCCTGTCCCCGAAGCTCGCGCCACACCAGTGCGGTGGCCAGATGGATCGCGTCGAGTGTGCCCAATGGTGTAGGTAGTGGTAGAGCCGCCCGCTCGAGCACCACGCTACTCGGCTCGACCACGTGCATCTCCTCGGTGAGTCGGTAGACAGTTTCACGCCGCAGAGCCAGATCGGGATCCGTGACATCTCGCACAAGGCGGAGCCGATCCAGCGTGCGCAGACACTCAACCTCCAACAGTGCACTCGTCACGGCGGTCTCTACAGAGTCCCACTGCGGAAGCCTGTCCGGCTGCCCCAGTATCACACGGAGCACTACCGAAGAGTCGAGATATGCGATCACCGTTCGCCCTGACGTTCCTCCAGCAGCAACTCGACGATGTCCATCCCCAAGGCAAGCGGGGGCGGCAGCGCAACATCTTGCAGCGAACGGCAGTGCGCGAGCGGCTGGCGTATGCGGGTAGCTTCTTCCCTCTCGGGTGGCACGAGCTGGGCCACGGGCGTGTTGTGGCTCAAGACAGTGATGCTGCGTCCACCTCGCACATAGTGCAGGTGCTCGCTCAGGTGAGCTTTTAGATCCGCCGTCTTAACTGTTTTCATAGTCATAATATAGTCATAATTAGTCAGATTATCCACAACTATTCACTACCACCCAGGGTCCACGGTATCAATCAAGAATGAATGCAGTCTTGCGGGCGTGGCGCGGCGATCGAGAAACTCTCTATGTCGTTCGCTGTTTGCTATAACACCTGTAACGATGACTGGCTCGAGCGGTGTTGCAGCAAACAGCGCCAACGCCGCAGCACTCGTCTTCAGTTGCACGATGAGATCGACGATCTGATTGGTCTTGAGTCGCAGCGAATCGCGCGCTGGCGCATAACCCTTGTACCGAACCGACAGCATGTACGTACCGGGACGATCCAACTCGAGGATGAAGTCACCCTTCATGTCGGTGCTGTCCTGTGCCACCGGCTCGCCCAGCATGGTCCTCACCACCACCTCGGCGTGTGGCAGCCGGACGGCCGAATCCCCGCCGGTCACGAGTCCCCGGAGTGTTTGGGCCTCTAAGGCTGAAACCCACATGAGGAACGAGACGAGAAGCAGGAGTGGGAGCCTCATTCCTGGTTTACCCGACCGGTCAGTGATTGTGCCGCACCGACGGCAGCGGATGGGCGCCTACTAGCTAGAGCATCAGACAACAGACCTCTATCACCGAATCTCGAGATCTAGCCTTCGAGATCCATCTCCGGATGGGTCGAACCCCAGCACCCCTTGAAAGGGTCATGCACGGAAGAGAACGGGACGCCGCGCCCCGCAAGCGCGAAGAGCGATCGCAACATCCAACCGTGGCCAACCGCGATGTTCGTTGCCGTCAGCGTCGCCCTCACACTTCTCCGCGTAATCTTCACTTGGGAGCCGGCTGTAAAGTCCGAGCGTCCGTGAATTTTTCGCAAGGTGAGAACTGCCATCCCAAGTGCCAACAAACAAAAGGATCGAATCCCGGTTTCATATTTCGGAATCAACAGAACATACCGCAGTGCATTGGAAAGGTGTCCTCGGGCGACACCCACCAGTTCGTCCATGCCTGCAACGAACCCGGTTCGGTCCGGCGTCTTGTCCACAGCGGCCAAGTCAAACCCGTGTTGGGCAAAAACCGACCGAGGAAGCCAACATGCACCCCGCCCCAGATCCTCCCAGACATCTTTCAAAATGTTGGTCATTTGGAGCCCCTGCCCAAAGGACACCGCCAAGCTCAAGAGTTCCTCGCGACGACGCGCAATGGCTTTGGAGTGCAAGCAAAATAATTCGGTCAGCATTTCTCCCACCACGCCGGCCACGAAATAGCAGTAGCGATCCATTTGGTCCATCGTGGCTACGCCCCGGAAGTTGTCACGCTGTTGGAACTCTGACATTCCGGTCGCCATGATCTGAACGCATTTCGCCAGTGCCCGCCGTTGCCCGGGTTCAAAGCTCCGAGTGATCTGAATTACCTCTGGAACCTTTCGGATCAGGTCATGTTCGGGGGGAATCGTGTTGGCAGACAACCTGGGATGAAGGACATCGGCAAAGGCTTCGGATGCTTCGCCATCCCGTACAATCCCCACGAACTGTCTGAGGAAACGATCCTTCTCTCTCTCGTCTAGCTCGGGCTCGTCCTCCACCGTGTCAACTATGCGGCAAAGCAGATAAGCATTGGATACCACTCGACGAAGTGGGTCTGGAAGCCTTGGAATGGTAAGCGCAAAGGTTCGCGAGACGCCACTTAGAAGTCGTGCCTGTAGGTCGGACGCGTCTTCCGGTGCCCCCAGTTGTGTTTCGGTCATGTCCAGGGCTCCAGGCGTATCGTCAAATTTTCAACCTTCGCTTGAGTCTGCTTCAACGCCCGCTCCTTGACATGAACATCCTCCAACTCGGCATTGTCAACTTGATGCGGCTGGAACAACGCTGAGGCAGGTACCGACCAGCGTCAAAGGGCACTAACCATCATATATTTGCGTCGTGAACGTCTTTGCGTCCCGCTGTATTGTGAAGTAGCCCTGGATATCCAGCTGTCCCGACACCCTGACCTTGGCGAACGGCTCCGGCGCATTGACAATCACGGTGGTTCCTCGAATTCGGACTAACGGCAATGCCTGAAGGGCTTTGAACCGCACCCAATGACCGACTGACTGTGCCGGTTCGAGTCTGTCGGTAAAGTCAATGACCTGATCGCCTCCCGCAACTGCAGCGAAGGCAGTTCCGCGAACGTCCAGCTTTACATTCAGGAAGGCGGGTGACGGCACGCCAGTGGTGTCATCGATCCCGAACAGGTTGGAGACAACAAACCGTGCTCTAAAGTCCTCGCCAATATTAATTTCTTCCCCTTGCAGCGCATCAACCTCTGTCCCCTCCAGCTGAAGATTGCCGTACGCTTCTGTAAAAAGTGATTGAAAGCTCATGGGAGGCGCCTAAGACTGGAAAGAGCGTGACTACTAACGCACATACGTGAACGTCACCGGGAACTCGATGCGGACACGGACCGCATTATCACCTAGCTTCCCCGGCGTGAAGCGACACGACTGGACCCACTGCAGGATCTGGTCGTCCGCCGATTTGTCCGACGTGCGAATGACTTTGAGCAGCTTCTTCTCGGGAGTTCCCGTGACGCCAACGACTACTTCCAACACCGCTTCCACTTTGACCGGCATATATTCGCCCTGGCGATTCTGCTGATAGCGATCCTTGGCTCGCGCCCGGGCGGTTCGCGTTTTGGGATCGTAGCGCGGACAGCTGATTTTCTTAGGGCGCGTGGTGATGAGGCGCCGACCATTCTCGGTGTCGTTGAGTGAATAGATCTGAGCGAGATCGAGGGTGGTAAGATCTGGCGGCGGTGTCGCCACAGGAGGCCGAGGTCGAGTCCCAAAGTTCATTGTCATGCGCATCCGCACTGGTACCGGATCGCCGTCCACTGCTAATCGCCCCGGATTGTACCGGCAGTTGAGCAGCATCACCTGGGTCGCGCGCTCGAGAGCGGGGTCGGGCGACTCTATGGTCCTTAGTGAGACGGGATCTACGAAACCGTCGCTGGCTACCACGAACTCGATCCGCACCCGCCCCCCGATGCCAGCCTTGCTCAGTTTGGGTGGATACTTGACCTTGGGGCAGTTCTGCTGCGACGGCTGAATACCGCGCGACCGCGCGATATCGCTCTGTGAGTACACTTCCTGACTCCGAGCACCTGCCGGAATCAGGAGCATACCGCACGCGGCGGCCATCATTGAGAAGCGGGTCTTCATCATGGCTCCTTTTCGGTAAGACGCTGCGCCAGGCACCACCCCATAGATATTGCCATTGGAAACCGGAAAGCGAAAGCAGACCGGCTCAACTCTACGTCGAGGACGGACTGGTGTTTGTGCCTGGGACCAAGACCAAGATCCCAAGTAGGACACGGCAGCGGGTTGGGAAGGGAATAAGCTATAGCTTGTGTTTTTGGCATCAAATAATAAGTTGTAACTTATCGTACAATAGGTATTTGATAAGCTATAACTTATATCACAGACGATAACCTATGTCACTGCAACAAGATAGGCTGCTAGCTAGACAGCTCAGCAAAAAGCTGCGAAAACTTCAGTCACTTAGCACGGTGCCGTCACCGCGCAAGGGCTGGATCAGTGAGATTAGACGAGGCCTTGGCATGTCTACTAGACAGCTGGGGAGTCGAATGAACGTGACTCAGCCAGCCGCTAGTCAGTACGAGAAGGGCGAAGTGGACGGCACGATATCCTTGCAAACACTCCGCAAGGTGGCTGCTGCGCTTGGCTGCGAATTCGTCTACGCACTTGTCCCGAAGATCCCTTTGGAAGATCTCGTGCAGCGTCAAGCGCGGAGGGTCGCGACAAAGACAATTGAGCGGGCATCACATTCCATGCTCCTTGAGCAGCAGGACGTGTCAGAGAAGGAGACCGCGAAACAGATCGAAGATCTGACCCAACAGCTGCTCGCCGACCGCCCGCGCACGTTGTGGGACGATGTTGAAGATTGACGAAGCCCTCTCTGCCAATATGAGTGAGACACCTTTCTACTGTTAGTTTAGTGAGCAGGGCGATGAAGGAGAATGGGGATGGACACGATGGATGTGGCTCTCTCTGATCATGGTCTGGA
>JAZDCZ010000120.1:0-6951 GCA_036679605.1 Gemmatimonadota bacterium | reverse complement strand
AGTGCTGCCCCACTGGACTCATGAGCAAACATTAGGCACAACCATGCCCGGCTACGACCGCAGGGGGAGGAATGATTCTGAGAAACAGGGGGGGAATGGTCCTGAGAAGCGACACTTGCCCTCGTGTGACTCGCAGAGTGCCATTGTTGTAGGTCTAACGCCTCGGCGGTTCAGCGGCGGTCAGCTCCACGCGCTCGCTACGCATCGCTATCACCACGGTACTTGTAGAACAGCCGATCCACGAGGTGGAGTATTTCCAATTCTGCCACCCACGGCGTGCCATCCTTCGCCCCATGCAGGCGAATCCGCGGCAAAAGAGAGTACCGTGACACGTCACGATAAGCCAGGTAGCGGAACTCGCACGATTCCGCATGGAGAATCTTATTGCACGCTTCACGTAGAAGAAGCGGGCCTGGTATCGCGTCTGTATCGGCTGTCGGCCAGAGACTTCCGCACGGTACGGTGTCTCGCGCGTCCTGGTTCTGATCCATATACGCCCGATAACCGGCCGCAAGCGTGAGGAGCACTTCGTGTATCTCTTGTTTTTCACATGCCCCGCGAATCGTCGCGATTGATTCGACTGCCTTCTCTTCATCTTGCAATTCGCGGAGCGCACCACTCGAGTAAAACATCGTCAAAAGCCGGTAGAGATCAGCCCAGACCCGCTCTCGTGACCGCCGATACCGCTCGTCTTGAGTTCTCACGTTTTACCCACCGTGCTCAGTTCCCGTCCATAGGTTGGGCCGTCGAAGAACCACACCAGATCATGCCGTCTTCGTACGTTTCTGTTGTACATCGAACGCTATCTTCCGGCTGCTTTTGCGGCCTTCTCGGTCCAATCCCCATGTTCTCGTAACTTTTGTGGTTGTTCCAGAGATAGAAATCATACCCCGTTGGAATCTTGCCGCAGCGCTCCGAGGTCTTCTTATTCAGGTCCTGGATCTTACTCACGTCGATCCCAAGCAGTGCTCCACGTCGTCCGGGGTCTAAGATTGTCAGGGGGCGGCTACTGTTTACTCAATCGTCTCTATCTGGTCACTGAGCTGTGATCGATGTTGCGGAAGTGAATCGGTAATCGTGAACCAGGTCGCCTTGGATCCTACAAAGATGTGTGCGTCTGGCGTGTGGCGAGGATCGTCATCGAGACTGCCCATTGGTATGACAGCAAGTCCTCGGTCCTCGTTCAGAAATGGGAGACTCGAACCGCACACCTTGCAGAATACGTGGGTGAAACGTTTTGCCCCGGGCAGTTTGTAAGATTGGAGCAGATCCTTGCCCTGCGTATAGCGAAACAACTCAAGCGGAACGAAAAGATTCGATGCGAACGCAGTTCCCCGGATCTTGCGACAACGCTGGCAATGACAATTATGAGCCCATACCGGCTCTCCAGTGAACTCGTAGCGGATTGCTCCGCAAAGACAGCTACCCGCGATCACGTGCTTCTCCATGCCGACACCATATAATACACCTTCGTGTAACCGTCGTCCTTGGCCATACGGGGCCTATGATGCTCCACTTCGGTCGGGGGTTCGCTACAAATCTAATCGTGAAACTTTTCTTCGATTTGCCAAATCGACGGTTCGCTTCGCACATCCAACAGGGGTTCGAGCTTCGACGTTATTAGTCCCACCCATCCCCAGTCCGCGTTACCGGAGGATTGCGCCATATCTTCGCTGTATGTCATCGCTGTAAATATTACCAAGTCGCCCGGTTTCAAATCTGGATGGCCTTGGCTCCGCCCAATCCGGGCAGCAAGGTCGGGGCGTATGGATGATTGCGCACCTGCGGTTATCGCCGAAATAACGAAACCGCCTCCTTCGGATGCGACTCTCACCATCGCTAGTTGTGACTTATCCGCCTGAGTTTTTACAGCCGATTTGATATCGGACGCGAATTCTCTCGCATCAACGACTATGGCAGGAATACTCCTCCCTTCTTCTAACGTACAGTCCATAAACTTACACGCATACTCGAAAGCAGCCTCGTTGCTCTTAAACGGCAAGATGTTTGTGGTACCAATAGTCGCACTCGGCGCGAATATTTTTCTGAACCAGTTCATTGGCCACCTCTCCCCGGCTGTCTAATGCGTACTCTCCCTTTGCTCAATCGAGCGGATCTTCTTAATCCTCGAATAGCTTGGCAGGAACCCTCTTACCTCAGCGACAGACTTGCACCTTGCTTCGTCATTCGTCGCGCCTTCTCGGGGGGACTGACGAGCATCTTGCCCCTTGCTTTGCCCGTGCCCATAGCCGGAACTAAGACCTCTTCGGAATCGGAGTCGAGCTCAAATTCGTCTTTGTCGTAGATCGTGAAATTGACTCGCACACCGAAGGGTTGATCGCACGAATTTACGACATCAACCTTCCAAGCGAGTTCGGTAAAGACATCGTTGGTACTCAAAACGCTGGAATCGAACGTCCCTAGCTTGAGGCAGTCTCCAGCACCCTTTTGTTTAGGAGCTCGGACGGCTGGTACTACAGGATTTGACGTCGATATCATCTTCGATCCAGTCTCGGCCGCAGCACGGTCTTCTGTCAGTATAGTGGGCATTGCCAGCCCATATTTGGCCACAAAATACCGTTGCTCGAGCATCGCGAGAGTATTTTGGTTCGTCGCCACCGAGGCCGCGGCCATCGCCTGAACGAGACCGCCCGAGTAACGGTCGGCTTCGGCGCGTGCCTCTGTAACTTTTCCCCGCTGGCTCTCGATCTCCTCGGCAAGCTCTGCGGCCTTTTCTGGATCGGGCTTGGTCGCGTCGACCACTAAGTTGATACGGGCACCAGACTCCAGTGCGTGAACCCGCTGCTCAACCAACGCTGCATTGGTCTTGAGGACTTCAAGTCGCATCCCAATCAGGGTCTTGATTAGCCCACCGCGGTACATCGCGTCGGTTCTTGTCGCTTGCTCGATCTCCTGGCGGATTCGATCGAGATCCTGCTTCAGGTCCACCACCACCCGCTTCTGCTCAGGCGTAATCGCGGCGTTACAACCCTGGCCCGAGAATGCTATCAGGACGAAAAACACTCCCCCAACCACTCGCACCTGCTTCATGCTCATCATATCTTTACCTACTGTTCGAAGCCCTCGGGCAACGGATTCGTGCCTAGCTGCGGGGCGTCTCTGTCAATCCTGTGACTGCGCAAGAGCGGCTAATGGGCCTGACGGTCCTTTCTCAACGACACTCGACTTCTTAAGGAACAGGCCTAGCACCAAGGCGCCCACCATGGGCACGAACCAGAGAAAAGCAATAATCCCAAAGCCAAGCGCGGTACCAATCGCCGCACCCGCTTGTTCGGCCTCGGTCTGAAAGTTCGCAGTCTCCACACTAGCGGTGACCATGCCCCAAACGGTCACGACTGCGATGAGAACGGTCCAGAAAAGAGCGAAGTTCTTGAGAACATTCCATCCAGTACCACCTTCTCTAATCTCTCCAGCCCGAAGCGGTCGCTTGGCAACGTAGACAGGGAGGACAATCGGACCGAGCACCAGCGTACCAACGGCCCAGGGGATCGCCTTGGCCTTTCGCTTCAAGCCGTCGGTCAGGACCCAAATCGCAAAGAGGCCGTACAAAGCTATGTACCACATGTCTTTTCCCCCCGTTTCGTCGTCGCGCTGTTCTCTTGCGGCCCAAAGACCATCCGACCCGCCTTCTCCCTGGCGGTCCATGACGGCAATGGTCTCGGGTCAGTGAGGCGAAGCTTCCTAATACTCCAATAGTTTGGCTGGGTACAAGCCCGGGAGCCCGAACGTGAGTAAACGTCCGTGAGACATGTCCCAAGAGCGGGTCCCACGATCGCAACTCAACCCAAGGAAACCAATGACTGTCAGATATGAAGTGTTGCTCAAAGACGGACAACCATGCCTACGGGGTCATGCGGCAGAGAGCACGGCTCCTTGAAGCCGGAGAGTTTCGTAGTACTCCTCCGCTACTGCCGTCATTGTGAATTCCGCCTCGCTGCCGCTTATTTCGTTAACGGCCGACCTAATCTCAGTCAACGATACGGCAAAAAACTCCTTTCGCAGATTGACTGCGTTGACCCGTCGCTGGCTGAACCTGCGGTGAAGTTCAGCCTCCAGTGCCGGCGCATCCTCACTGAATATGACTGCGTGGACGTCGAAGCGGAAAGGAACACTTGCATCGCCGAGTTCCTTCACACGATCCATAGGATCTAACCGCCTCGTTAGCCCGATCTTGTATATATTTTCTCCAAACGACCCTATGTTGCTAATGATGTAGACGTGCCCACGTCGTGTCTGCTCTGCGAGGCTCTTTGCCCGGTCCTCCTTGGCATGTGCTTCCTGTAGCTGCTGTTCTAGCATTGCAACTCTGGTCGCCATCCCTGCCTTCTCACTCTCGTTCGCTGCGGCGAGTTCAGCGCGGGCTCTCTCTAACGAGGCTTCGTACATCCGCTCCTCTCTCTCTGCATCGGCGATGGCTTTCTCGTACTCCCTGATCGCTTTCTGCTCCTCCCGAATCTGCTCCCGGATCGCGCGTTGCTCTTCCTGTTCATCGGCTTTTTTGAGCTTATATTCATAGAATAATCGACATTCTTCGAACTTAAGGGTCACGTAGTCGGTTGATATCCCGCACATCAGGCTCGCCGTGGTTTTCTCAAGCGCAGCCGCGTTGCGTTCGATTCGTTCCAGCGTCCGATCGAAGTTGGACGGGTTTAGCTTCCCCATAAGAAGATCGCACTCGATGTTGAAGGCCCTTAACATCATCTTCGCCTGCCCATCAAGGACCGCGCTCCCCTTCTTGGAGCTCCCTTCTATTTGCACATCCGCTGGGATTTCAACGGCTCGCTTGTCTCGAATGAGGTTCGCCTGCTCCTCTCGCACTCGCTTGATTTCTATCTGATAGCGCTCCGACGCTTCATGCAGATACTCAGGTTGTTCAAATATCCCGTACGCTACGAATTCTTCTATGCGAGAATAGAGATCCAAGTCTGACTGGAGTCGGCGTAACTCCGCCTCCTTTTCTTTGGCTAGCGCGTCTCTCTCCTCAATTTGACCTTCGAGGTCGTCACGACGAGCCTGTCCGTTGTCTATCAAGTCTCGAATTTCAGAAGCGCGTGACTCTAACTGACGTAGCTCTCGCGTGCGCCCCTCGACCTCGTGGAGCTCTCGCTCTCGTCGCGCCAACAGACTGCTCGCTTCGTCAGAGTCTACACGCAGTTGGGCGAGACCTTCTTCGGTTTCCCGTACCGCCTCCTTGATAGATGCGTAGCCATCAATGCTCGCACGCAGACGTCGCGAGACTATCAGCCAGGTTACTACTCCGACAACAATCGCAGTCGCAAACACGGCCCCGGTCAGTAAGCGGAGGCTCTGTAAATCGTCCATGATTATTTGTACACCTTAACGAGTAGCGAGCGCCGTGCCGCTTTCCTCTCGCGCTGACGTCTCTCCACCGCAGCCACTTCGCGTGACTTCAGCGCTTCCAACGCGGCTCTGTCCAGAATTCTCTGCTGCTTCTTGCTCTCCTTAACCTGCACGCGCAATTCGGCTGCGATTTGTTTCTCACGCCGAGCGGCTTCCCGTTCCGCCCGGCGCATCTCCCGTTCCTTCTCGCGGATCGCCCTTAGTCGCTGCCGCTCTGCTTGCTTGGCGGCCCTATCAAGAGCCCGTACTACACTGATGATAGTTCTCGTTACACTCACACGTTTTCTCCATATAGAATCGCCACCGAAGCGAACTACAGCGTCTGCCTCCTTGCTCCGTCAGCCGCTTGTTTCAGATACCACCGAGCGAGAGAGGCTCAAACGCCCGTCACCACCTTGTTTGGTGACCGTAACATACGAGGGTACGGACGGTTGAAGCGCGTTGGTTGGCAAACTCGCCGGTTTCCCCGCCTTTGAGGGGTGTCACAAAAACAAATGTTTTTGTGACAGCGAAGCCGTGTCGCTAAGTGCCTGTTTCCACAGCGGCCAGATCAGACCTCTGCAGGGGTGTCGCCGGTGGAGAGAAAGCGCGTCTATCCGTTGAAGTTCTCGTAGAGATGCCTTGCGGTTGACGGCAATTGCCCACGCGGCTGACCTGCGGCTGTTGAGCCCACTTCTGGTGTGGCCCCTTTTCCCACGGCCTTCGATTTTGACCGCCAGACCCTGGTGTCAAGGCCGGAGCTGTGGCGGATTGGAGAGATGATCGACTTGGTGGACGACACTCGCTTGTTTCGTTGCGTTCGATGTCACGAGATGGTGCGCATTTGCCGCCGTTGTGACCGCGGAAATCGATACTGCTCACGAGAATGCAGCCGCCTTGGTCGTCAAGACAGCTTGCGTGAAGCTAGGCGTCGATACGCACGCAGCGACCGAGGCCGTGCTCATCATGCTGCTCGCCAGAAGCGATATCAGGCGCGCCGATTTAACGCTGCTCCAACGTTCGCGCCCTATAGCGGCTTCACATCGCGCTGCGCCTCAGGGGCGGTGCGGCAGCTACCCGCACTGAAGTCAGCAGTCTGTTCATCCTGCGGTCGAGGCTGTTCAGAATTTATCCGACGCGATTTCCTAACCATGATCCGTCACTCTACTTCGCGAACACGCAAAATCTCGACATTGGTGAATGATTCTGAGGGCGATCGGCGTTATTCAACAACTAGACGCGGGTCTTGAGCACCATCGACACAAGGGGGGTTTTTGAGACACCTCTCGAAAACGCCTCGCGATACTCCAAGCTCGAAGGCAATCGCCCTGACTCTGAGCCCTTGCGCCTGAAGCTCAGCGATCCCTACCCTCGGGCTTACATTCATCGAACTCGGCAATGCGACGCAGATACTCGTAGGGGTACATGCCGGTGTCGTGTCCGTCTTTCCACGAGAAGCGTACGGCATAACGACCGACGCCCTCGGAACCGACGAGCGCGGGGGCCTCTACGTCGACGAAGTTCACCGTACCGGCGTGCCCTTGGCAGGCTGCACAGGGACACCAACCGCGCAGTCCTCGCAGTGCATAA
>JAZDCZ010000012.1:0-6837 GCA_036679605.1 Gemmatimonadota bacterium | reverse complement strand
CCTGGACATGCGTGATCGCACCTGGGCGCTTTTCGAGCTGGAACCACCCGCGCTGGGTGTGGCCCTGGAGTTCAGCTCCGAGGAGGCCGAGCGGCAAATGCGTGCGCGTTATTCCGGCGAACTCATCGAGCGGATCCACCAACAAGCGGCCGAGGTTACTACGAGCCTTCTCTTTAGCGGCCCGGCCTCTGTGATCGCGCTGTTACAAGACGCCTTGCGAGCCTACGGGGATCCCGAACGACCGCAGGAGGGCACCTGGAGGGCCTTCGAGCGCATTTTATTGCACGTCAAGGCCCACTGGAGCGGAGTGCCCCGTCATCGCAATCCCATTCACGAACGCGAGGGTTGGCGCTGTCGGGTGCCGGCCTGCAGCTCACGGCGCAACCTGCAGGAGCATCACGTTATCTAGCGGCATTCACACGGGTGTCGTGCGCGCCCACGGCGATGCTGAACGAGCGATCCACTGGCGCCTGGGGCCGCAGTTACGACTGCGCGATGATGTCTATGTGAACGCCTAGAGAAATAGACGCTGCCACGGGACGGGGGAAGGGCTTCCCTTCCGTATCCCTTATGTGAGGGGGTGGTCCAGCGATGCCGAAACGCTCTTCGCTTTGGGCCAATCGCCAGCGGTCTTCCCCGGTTGAGCCTCCATGGCGTCCGTTTGACCTGGTACCGGACCGTCACCCCCCTATTCGAGACACGAAATTGCCACGCCCAGTCGAAGAATTCGCACGCCACTCTTGACAAAGCCAGGCCACGAGCTCACGTTGTGAACAGTTATTCATTAACTCCAATACCCACTGTAGTGGACCATCTCTTGGGGGGGACAAAGCGATGAAACTATACCAGAACCGGTATCTTCACGTTCTCGGCATCGGCCTACTAGCGGGCCTTTTCGTAGTCACGACGGCTAGTGCCGGCAAGATCGTCGTGAACCCGGGAGACTCTATACAGGCGGCGGTCGATGCTGCTGCACCCGGGACCACAATCATCGTCAAGCCGGGAACTTACACGGAGACCCACGGCGGTCTGGTCGCGGTGCGCATCAAGCAGGACGGTATCAAGCTGATCGCGAAGTCCAACTTTAAGAAGGACAAAAGAGTCATCCTGACGCCCGGCCCGGGCAACATACACGGGATCCTTGTGGAGCCTGATCCTCTGGCGCCCGACATCCAGGGATTCATCATCAAAGGCTTCACCGTTCAGGGCTTTCCCAACAACGGGATCAAACTGGAGCACGTAGACGGCTTCAAAATCATAAAGAACGAATCCATCGACAACCTGGAGAACGGCATCCAGCCGGAGCTTTCCGCCAACGGGCTGGTCAAGCGCAATCTTTCCTACGGTTCCGATGACAGCGCGCTTTGGGTAGAGGGTGGCGAGAATGTCCGGGTTTTGAAAAACATCGTTCACTCGAGCGTAACCGGCCTCGAGGTGACGATTTCCAAAGACATCATCATCAAGAAGAACGAAGCCTACAACAACGTGGTCGGGATGGGGCTCTACCATCCGAACGCCGCCTCAAAGCCTCCGCTACCGGTGATGGAGCACTTGGACGTCCAGAAGAACTACGTTCACGACAACAACAAGGTCAACACTGCTCCGCCCGGGTCGATGGCTGCTGGTCTGCCGACGGGTGGAGGGATCTTGATCCTGGGGATCGACAAGAACACCATCAAAAACAACCAGATCGAGAACAACGACTTCTACGGCATAGCTCTGGTGGATTGGTGCCTGGCCCAGGGGGGCACTCCCAACGACTGCAGTGTGATTCCGCCCATTGCTGACCCTTCGCCGGACAACAACCGGATTGAGAAGAACACCTTGGTAAACAACGGTACTAATCCCGATCCATCGCATCCGCTGGCGCCGTTTGCCGCTGATCTGGTCAATGTCACTCTTGGGTCCTCAGGGAACTGTTACAAGAAGAATACCTTTGCGACCTACGCCTCTTTGACCGGAGGTGGGCCGCACCAATGCCCTTAAGAATCGAGGCGGTTTGACTATCTCAAAGCCCCACGCGAGCCCCCGTGCTTGCGTGGGGCTTTGACTTTGACTCGGCTTTCTCCGGTCGATTCGATCTAGTCGCGTGTCGGGGGTCGAGTTGACAATACCACCGGCGGAAACGGATAATCGAACTCGTCGATCGTCTGTACCGGCAACCGCGAACAAGATCGGCAACTGCGAACAAGACCGGCAACCGCGAACAAGCCGGGTGATGAACAGATTCCAGTGAGTCCTTGCCTTCCCGACAACGAAATCCACACAGATGATTGCGCGACGTTTGTTCGTCGGGTTGTCGGCCCCGAGTCCGACGAACTGTTTTTCCTCTGCCGGTCGGTACGTGGAACCATGGATGTCGCCGCGCAGGCCGACGCCGTATACACGGCTATGCTCGAACTTCTCGATCGCGAAGACGCCTCGGTTGCGTCGGTAGCAAGCGAGACGCTGTTCGTAAGTGACGGTCGAAGGGACCTCGGGATCATCCTCGACACGCGCCGGCGCCTGCTCGAGGAAGGCGTCGCCGGGCCCTGCCGTCCTCTGACAGCCGCCATAGAGCAGACACCGCTTAGTGAGGAGGCGAGACTGGAGCTCTCCGTGCTTGCGATCGTTCCGCGGCGACAACAGTCACGAACTGTGCTCGACGTTTACAGCAGTCCCGATTGCGACTGCAAGGCCTGCTCGCGTTTGCACGCAAGGCTCGTCCCCGTAGGCGATCAGACACAGCTGCACGCGGGCAATATTTACGGTCGCGGTGCAAACGCCTTCGAGGAAGCCCACGCCATGTTTTGCTGCGCCGAAGACTTACTTCGCGAGGCGGGAATGAGCTTCGGCGAGGTCGTGCGCACCTGGATATACCTGCGCGACATGGATCGCGACTACGCGGAATTCAATCGGGCGCGTCGAGAGTTCTTCCGCAGTAGAGGCATTGACTTGAAGCCGGCCAGTACCGCCGTCGGTGGCGCGCCTTGCGCAGAGGCCCATGATTTTTCCATGCGTCTGTATGCCGTAAAGTCGCCGAGGCCTCTGGATCTGCAAGTGATGTCGGCTCCGACCCTGAACGAGGCCTGGGTGTATGGCTCGGATTTCTCTCGCGGCTTGAAGCTGGTGGAAGCGAACAAGATCGCTTTGTACGTATCCGGGACCGCGAGTGTAGATGAAGCGGGGCGTACGGTTCACGTCGGCGATTTTGCGGCTCAGACGGAACGCATGCTCTTGAACATCTCATCCTTGCTCGAAGCGCACGGAGCGTCGTTTCAGAACTTGGTCTCCGCCGTTACCTATCTGAAGAGCCCAGAGGATGCACCGATGCTGCGTGAGCTTTTCGCGCGGCACGGTTTCGATGGCTTCCCGTGCGACCTGGTCGAGGCCCCAATCTGCCGGCCCGATCTATTATGCGAGACCGAAGCCGTCGCGGTCCTGCCGTTGCCGGGGTCAGCGTTGCCGGAGTCGGCGGAGCAGGGGTCGACGGAGCCGGGATCGGCGGAGCAGGGATCGGCGGAGCCGGGGTCAGCGTTGCCGGAGGCCGGGGTGTCGTGAAAAGCGGGCGTTACGCTCTGTTGGGCATCGCCGTAGTGCTCATCGCTGTCGCGGCGTTCCTGTTCACAAGCCGGTGCGATCGTGCTCCATCAACTGAATCGATTCTCGCCCTCGCGGGCTCGTCCAAGCCCGAAGGAGCGCTGAGCATAACGTATCCACAGGACGGCACTCTGTTTCCTCCCGAGATTGTCGCCCCAACCGTACTCTGGACAGACAAGTCGGAAACGGCGGATCGCTGGCTCGTTCTGGTCCGCACCCCGGCCGGTGACGAAGTGCTTCGGTTCTCGACGCAGACGACGCACTGGAGACCCCCGGAGGAAGACTGGGAACGCATCAAGCGCGAGTCGCGCGACGCCGATGCCGAGATCGTCGTCGCCGGCTTCGACCATGAGGCACCGGCGAAGATACTGTCGGCTGCCGGCGTCCACATCCGAACGTCGAAGGACCAGGTAGGCGACTCCATCTTCTACCGCGAAGTGCCGTTGCCTTTTCTAACGGCTGTCCAGGATCCTTCCCGCATACGCTGGCGTTTCGGTTCGATAGATTCGCAAACCGCGCCGTCGATAGTTCTTCACGATTTGCCTGTGTGCGGAAACTGCCATTCCTTCTCTACGAAGGGCAAGGTTCTCGGCATCGATGTCGATTACGGTAACGACAAGGGCGCCTACGCCATCATCCCGGTCAAGAAAGAGATGGTGATGAACGAGTCTAAAATCATCACATGGGCGGACTACAAAAAGAACGACGGGCAGCTGACCTTCGGACTGCTGTCGCAAGTCTCGCCCGACGGCCGCTACGTAGTCAGCACGGTCAAAGACCGCTCAGTGTTCGTTGCCATGCCCGATATCACCTTTTCGCAACTATTTTTTCCGATAAAGGGGATCCTCGTCGTCTACGACCGGCAGACGAAAACGTTCAAGGCTCTGTCCGGGGCCGACGATCCCGAATACGTACAGAGCAATCCTTCATGGAGTCCCGATGGGAAGGAGATCGTGTTTGCCAGGGCGAAGGCTTACGAATTGCCGAACATTGCCAACAAGAACAGTGTCATCATCGATGAGAAGGAAGTTCCGGAGTTCGTAAGCGGGAAGCAACTGTTTCGCTACGACCTGTACAAGGTGCCCTTCAACGACGGCGAGGGCGGCGTTGCGAAACCGCTCGCCGGCGCTTCGGGCAACGGCATGAGTAATTTCTTTGCCCAGTACTCTCCGGACGGTAAATGGATCGTCTTCTGTAAGGCCAGAAGTTACATGTTGCTGCAACCCGACAGCGAGCTCTACATCATACCGGTGGCCGGAGGCGAGGCGAGGCGATTGCGATGCAACACTTCTCGTATGAACTCGTGGCATAGCTGGGCTTCGAACAGCCGATGGCTGGTGTTCTCGTCGAAGGTGAATACTCCCTACACGCAGTTGTTCTTGACGCATATCGACGAGAACGGACTCGACTCGCCTCCGGTCTTGCTCGAGCGTTTTACCGGCAGCGATCGCGCCGCGAACATTCCCGTGTTCGTCAATTTGGCTTCCGATGCGATCACCCGGATCCGCGAAGAATTTCTCGATGCCTACTCGTTTCTGCGGGCAGGCATGGCCAACGAGAGGACCGGCGACTACGAAGGCGCCAAGCGCTCCTATCGTAGAGGCTTGAAGCTCGATCCCGGGAATACGGCGTTGCACAATGCTCTGGGATGGGCGTTCTTCCAGGAAGGAAACAGCGCGGAAGCGGTCGAGGAGTATGAAAAGGCCTTGGCCGTTGATGCGAAGAACGTGAAGGCGCTCAATAATGCGGCTCTTGCTCTGACCGAGTTAGGACAACTGGATAAGGCGGAGTCGCATTTCAGAAAGTCGCTCGTCGTCGAGCCGAAAGCCGAGATCTACAGCGACCTGGGATTCGTTCTCGACCGACAAGGCAAGGGCAAAGAGGCGATCGAGAATTACCATAAAGCACTCGCGTTGGATCCGCAGTGTGGATCGGCGCATTTCAATCTGGCCGTGTCTTTGCTCAAAACGAATAAGCTCGATGAGGCTGCGGTTCAGTACACGGCGGCCCTCGACGTAAAACCCACGGCGGAAACCCATAACGGCTTGGGCTTTGTTTTTTCCCGGCAAGGCAAGTTAGACGAGGCAATCGCCCAATTTCGAGAAGCGATTCGTGTCAATCCCAGTTACACGGCTGCCTACAACAACCTAGCCGGCGATCTCGTCGAGCAGGGCAAACTGGAAGAAGCCGTGTCTTATTACCGGACCTCGCTTGGCGAGAAGCCGAGTGCGTCTGTTTTCAATAAGCTGGGGCTCGTTTTTGTGCGACTGGGTCGAAGCGACGAAGCCGTGCAGCAGTTCCGCAAGGCGCTCGCGATAAGTCCCGGCTCTGCCGAGGCGCGCAGGAACCTTGCGGCCCTCCGCAAGAGTCGCGGTCACTAGGCGAATTTCAGGCCTTCGCCAATTCGACCGGGTTGGCAGGACTCGGCAGGATTCGGCAGGACTCGGCAGCAGGGTCGCAGCCCCTGATCACATCAGCTCTCGGATCCGACGAGTCTGTCCTGAGTCTGTAGGCACGCAACGGCGGGGTATTCCCTGTACGATGCCACTGGTTGCGGGGTGATGCCTCCAGACGAGGGTGGTTTGGACCAGGATGGTTAGTATAAGCCGGGTTAGCATAAGCCAAGCACGGATAAGCCAAGCACGGATAAGCCGAATTGCTAAGCCCGGGCTCGTGTTGGCCGTGTGCCTCGTGGTGTCGAGCTGTACCGGCGCCGAGACCGGCGTGCAACGACCGCTGGCTGGGCGAGAGAACTTGGTCGTCGAGTCCGCGCAGGTGGGCGCGGTAACGCGTCCCGTACTGCATATAGCCGGCAACGATCAGAGCACCCGTAAGCTCATACTCGGACCCCTGCCCGCCGGCGAGCTACGAACTTTCTTGGCCCTCGATTCGGCCTCGGCCGGCTTTGCCCTAGCCGAGCTGCGTCTGCAAGGCCAGGGTATGGTTGCACGCATTCTGGCCGACAAGCCTCAGGTATGTCGCCAAACGTGGAACGCGACTTCCGAAATTTCTGTACCCGCACCCCTGGTGTGGCACGAGTGTCGATTACGGATCCCGCGCGACTACCCCTCGGCTGAACTTACCATCCGACTCGAGGCCACGGCCCAAGCCGGTCTCATGCTTTCTTCGCCCGTGGTTGTGCCTGCGCGGCCCTCGATGAGGCCACCGGTGTTCGTTCTTCTTATCGATACGGTTCGTCTCGATGTGCTGCGCAGCTTCGATCGGTCGCGCGAGACCGGCCGGCATCTGGACCGTCTG
>JAZDCZ010000119.1:0-5672 GCA_036679605.1 Gemmatimonadota bacterium | reverse complement strand
GTGTGACGTGGCACGCGGCAGTGACACCACGAAGCGCGCTCCGCGTCCTGACGGTCCCATTCGCGGATCTGTCTCTGCGCTTCCGCGTGCTGCTCCCTTATCGGAGTGCCGGTTCCCTGGGTCTTGGACACTAGGCGACCTCTTGAGGCTCGGGCTCCCATTCACCGATTGCCCATGCATCCAGCTCTGCCAGGATGATCCTGGTGTGGCCCGCGACCTTGCGGCTCGGGATCTCGCCAGCGGACACTTTGTTGCGGATGGTGCCCCCGGTAAGCGCGACCCTGTAGCGCGAGGCCAGGTACGCGGCCGCCTCTTCGAAGGTGAGATATTCCGGCTCGCCAGTTGCGGTTTTACTCGTCATCGCTAATCCTTGTGGTTCACGGGGAGTCATGCTGTTGCAGCTTTCTGCAACTCCCTGCACATATCTTAAGCGGTGGTCACGGATGACGCAAGAGGTTTCTGCACTGACTTGCAGGTTTCGGCAAGTACTCGGGGAGGTCAGGGAAGGTGAGGCGGGCGGCGAATACACCGCGATCGTTAATGGGGTGGCCGCGTCCGACTACACCGTAAGCCTAAACACCGTAAAGAATTACGAGAAGGGCAAGAGCAAGAAAATACCCGTAGAATACATAGACGCAGTTTGCCGGGCCTTCAACATCAACCACGCATATTTCTTCTCCCCGAATGCGCCAAAGCGACCCATCGAGGAGTCTGTTGCAGGCCAGAAGCTCATGGCAATGCGAGCGATATTGGACTCTAAAGAACTCTCAGATCCGGAAATATTGCGGGTGCTCGGCTACGTTGACGGCCCAAACAGCCAGACGGGTACCGAGTAATGTGTGCCCTGATAACCGGGAGCAGGTCGGGTGCAAGGGGGACCAGGCGGCACAGCCTGAGCGTGGGCTGTGGGTGGTCTGGATCGTGGACAATGAAATCCCCAGCGTCGGCGACTCCGGGGATGCGGACATGTATCCGCAAGACTTCGGCCATAGGGCAGCCTCCATACAGGGGAGCAAATCCCCTAACACAGACGCCGGGTAGGCCGCGGTGGGGTCGGACATGAAAGGTAGGACGCGAATGTTCAAGATTGCAATGATCGGATGGGCCACCCTGTTCATAGCTGGATGCGGCGGCGGCGGCCCAATGGAACCGACGACGCCAATGGTCGTCACGGTGGGTGGTACCGTGAATCTGCCCAACACGTTCAACAAGGATTCGGGCCGATGGGAATGCGCCCACACGCTTACGGCTACCGCATCCGACGGATCGCCGGGCGAGTCCGCACTATGGGTTAGTGTTGAGATTGTGTTAACGGATGCGGATGGGGTGTTCGCGGTCACGATTAGCAACATCGACGTAGCCAAGTTTTGGGGGAGCGGCCGTATAAGCGTGGGCCAGCAGCAGGCATCCGAACGCGTGGCAGTTAGCCAGACGCCATTGTCTTTTGATCTTCGCTACACCTTCCTCCTGCAAATGCCGGACGGCGAGATGGAGAGTGTGGCCACGTCAATAAACTGCATCCCATGACCCACACCTAACGCGATTGCATAACGTGCAGAAAAACAACCCAGCAGTCCGATATTTAGCGCTGGTGCCCAAGGAGCCACAGAGCACTACAGCCGCACGGATAGGGGTGCACGCCTCTACGGTGTCACGATGGCGTAAGGCGATCCGAAAGGGGCGCGAGCCGTCCGTCAGGGCCGAGACACAGATAGCGCTGGAGGTGGCGATCAGGCGCATGACGGACGGACGATACACGGGCTTTGAGCGTGGGGTACGTTACGCCCTGGACCGCCTGCGTGAGGGGATCGACGCCCTGGAATCAGAGTTAAAGCTATGAGGGGTAGCCAGAATCCCACCGGGGACGCCGAGATTGTCCGAATGCGCGCTGACGAGCATAGGACCCTGGCGTACATAGGGCAGCGGTTTGGGATAACAAGGGAGCGTGTGCGTCAGATCATCAGGCGTGAGAGCATGCCCGCGCAAGACGCTCCGTCGCCATCGCAGCCCGCGCCGTGGAGTGATTACGTCTGCTTGCTGTGTGGTCACGAGTTCACGCGGCAAGTGGCGCGCACGTTTTGCTCACCGGCCTGCGCTTTGCGATACCATCGCCGCGGGGAGGTATACAGCGAGAAGGATCTTTTGTGGGCGTTACGGGCGCTGGCGGCCGCCATCGGTAGAACGCCCGGCGCCCATGATATTAGCCGTTGCCCGAACACGGCATCGCACACGACATACATTAAGCGGTTCGGGTCAATCGCTGACGCACAACGAGCGGCTGGACTAACCCCGATCCAGCGACTCCACAATCCTGACTGGAGCGCACCGTGGAGATAGACGCCCGGCGCCCATATGTGGGCCTATAACACCCCTTACAGCCGTTAATGGCTCATATATGTTGCATTAGCGAAACCACCTAGGACGGTTGCGACAGGGTATCGGGTTGCATACCTTTCGGTTGCCAAGCTAGCTTGGTGCGGCAACGGGGATGTCGTTTAAGGTGGGACGCCGCCAGTCCCCGGCCTCTCCTAGCGACCCACTAACAGGATCCCGGCTACGGCGCCAGTCAGGTATTTCGGCACGTCACCCAGCAGCTTGCCAAAGAACCCAGGTGATGCGGCCGCCTCCCATTTGTCGGACGATTCCTTCCAGAGTGCCGACTGGATTTCCTCATTCGCCCACCCCTCGGCGTTGAGGCTGTCGGATGTCACAAGGCCCATGATCCTCAACGATTGGGTAAGTATGAACGCCTCCGACGCATCGAGCTTGCGCTGGACCTGCGCCGTCTCGTGTTCGCTTGCTGACAACTCGGCTATGTGCAGTCGTTCGTGTTCGTCGAACAGCGGCACCAGGTGGGCAGGTAGGGCCTTGCGGAAGTTCGCAGCCGACAGTGTGAGCGCGTTGCGTATCGTCCGGCGCTGCTCCTGTAGCACGCCTAGTATGCTATCGGACTCAGCCTTGATCCTGGCCACTGCTTGGCGCTGGCGTGCCGTCTCTTCTGCTAGGATATCGTTGGCAGCCTGTAGCGAATCAGCAAGCTCCTGGATGGAGTCGCCATGGGCCTGCCAGGCTATCGCGTCGGCCTTCGCTTCACGAGCCAGGGCCTTGGCGGCGGCCGTAGCTCCTACTTGCCGTACCGCTACAAACCCGGCAATAAGCACGACAGCGATCAGCACGGGCGTCGTCCAATCTCTCACAGAAGCACCAGCATCCACGCGATAGCGACGAGCAGGAACGGCGCGGCGCTCGATCCGACGGACAGCCAGTGGTTGAGCGTGCCCCTGCGGCCCACCTCAACCTCTGCGGCCCATGCTCTTGGCTCGACTACAGCCGCGATATGGAACGCGACAATGGTGGCCGCGAACGCGAACGCGCCAACGAAGCTCACACCAACCAGTGCGACACCCCACGCGAACGGAAGCGCCAGTAGCGCGGTACGCAGAACATACTTGGCCGGTGTGGCCCTCCAGCTCCGTTCACTGAACCATGCAACAATGTTCATGCTGGCTCCGTTTCCTTTGGGCGGTAGCCCGTCACCCTGCATCTGCGACCGTCCAGCGGCGACACGCGCACAACCACGGTGCGCTCCCACGCGCCGGATATCATCAGATCGCGCACGATGTCCACGATCAGGTCTTTTCTCGTGTTGGTCATCTCCGATAGTTCGCGTGTCGTCCAGTAGTTGTCATCGGGGACCGCGCCACTTGCCAGTGCCTCACTTATGGCCTCAAGGATCTGTGTCTCTGTCGGGTCGATGCGTTTCCCTACAGCGCCCATATCTTGCTCCTCCGTGGTTTGCGGATACGCTTCCTCACAATGATTTCCTCGCCCTTGATGCAGACCGCTACCACCATCCCGATGTCCGCCAGGCTCTCGGTTGCTACCTTGTGGACGTGGGCGGTTGCCAGCTGCCAGGCCGGTGTTTGGATCACCCTCACGGACTGCGCGTCGTGGCTGTCTACGTGCTGGTGGAAGTGTGACCGGAAGCAGAGTTCAGGTAGCGGTTGTTCGGGCTCGCCCCTACTTCTGCGGTCGGCGTTCTCTTGCGTTCTAAGCAGCGTGATATCGGCGGCGTACAAGCTGACCTGGCTTGCTTTCGTGTGCGCCCTACGCCCCATTCTGCCATGGTGTGCGAGTTCTATGCCGTGACCGTTCACGTCGAGCCTGCACATGTAGTGGGTGGCTGCGCCCGCCTCTTCCTCGAGTACCGGGTAGCCCTGGTCTGCCAGTCCTTGGAAATAGTTCTCTTCGCTTCTCGCTCCGTGGCCTACGTGGGATTCGGTACCGCGTATGCCGATGATTTGCTGGGGCTTGAGGGCGAGTGGGACAGCCATGGCGTGTTCAGCTATCCAGCGTTCCGCGCCCCGGTGGCGGGAGAATATCTGGCCGATGTTGTGGTGGTCGCCCTCGAACAGATCACCGTTGGATGCTATACAGAGATCGGCCTTGAACTCTTTGCGTATGTCGTCAACCCATTCCCACGCCTCGTTCCATAGATCCCAGAGCCAGAGCACTTCTTTGCTCGGATAGGCTGTCGTGTCATCGTCTAGCGGGATCGGGCCGGGTGGGCAGAGCGCCACCTTACTGCCGAAATGCGTGTCGGAATGGACTGCTATCACCCATGGCTTACTCATCTAGCCTCCGGGTTGGGTACACCTAGCGAACAGCGGATTTGAGTGCTCGCCACCCCACAGCAAATCGTGTAGGATCTCGTGGCGTACCGTCTGGTGGTCGAACACGAAGCGAGCGTCGAATGTGATGCTGGAGCGATCCGAGTCTTCGATCGGGTGCCATTGGCCACCTTTCCTGTCTGACGGCGAGAAGGCGTTGAGCGCTTCCCACACGGATATTTTGGGATCTGGGAAAGTCAGGATGGCGTCGGCTACGAACCAATCCACGCGGCTCACGTCGCCTTTGATGCCCGTGCACTCTTCGACGATCAGGTATTGGGCGATGTGCCAGGGCGTTGGGATAAATTGCTTGTGGTTCAGCGTGAAACTCGCCGCACGCCCGGTTGTTGCACACGAGCACGCGACCACGAACACAAGACCCAACGCTAGCCACTTCATCCTTTACCACCCTTTCAGTTGTCCTCAAAACCACTTGTTCACGAACACAGCAGCGCTCGCGTTGAACGTGTCCACCACGTCGGGGCAGTCGTAGCAGTCCCAGGTCTCGTGCGTGAAAAGCAGCAACGTAGAGCCGACCGTCTCCCATTTCTCGACGATTTTCACACGCCTACAGTCGAATGCGAGTTTGTTGTCCCAGATGTCCAGCTCGTTCGTCCAGTACGTATTGCCAGCACGGACCACATCCAGCACGACCACCAATTCGCATGGCTCCTCTTCGCACACCTCTTCTTCGGGTGCGAGCACCGTCACATCGCAGGCCGCCGTGAGCAGCAGCGCCATCCAGAGCACCCGGAACGCGGGACGCTGGATGCGTGATGCAACCCACAGAATGCCGAACAGCATGAATGCCAGGACGACACCCAGGGCCGCGAAGGTGTAGCGGAATACCATCATGCTGTGTCCGTTTCGCCTACGAGGTGCAGGACGCGGTTCAGCCAGCCGACGAGGAAGCGTTTCTGCTCAGGGCGAGCGGTGACGATTTTCGCGTAGAACCGCATCCGCTCCCACAGTAGATGTTCGGTCAGCCGGTGGGTTGGGACG
>JAZDCZ010000118.1:0-6965 GCA_036679605.1 Gemmatimonadota bacterium | reverse complement strand
GACAAAATCGTCGAACTTTTCTCGCTCGAGAACCGCACCGCTATTGTCACCGGTGCATCAACCGGACTCGGGGTGGAATTTGCAAACGCCCTCGCCGCCGCCGGTGCGCGCGTAAGGCTTGGGGCGAAACTATGGAGCTGAATCTTACCGCGTTGTTTCACTGTTGCCTGTTGGCCGCCGAGTCCATGCGGCGCAAAGGACGAGGCGGTCGTATCATCAACGTCGCTTCCATCTTCGAGCATTTGGGCAGTTCGTTGTTTCGCCTGTCGGCCTACGCAGCGTCCAAAGGCGGCGTCGAGAACCTATAACCCGGCAGCTCGCCGTCGAATGGGCTCGCGACGGCATCACGGTAAACGCGATCTCTCCGGCTTGGTTCCCATCGGAGATGACCGAGGGAAGTTTGCAGCGCGAGGGCATTAAAGAACGCATGGCCTCGGCTAATCCCATGGGTCGAATAGGGCGTTCCGGCGAACTGGAGACGACCTGTCTGTTTCTCGCCTCGCCCGCTTCCGGCTACGTCACCGGCTCTGTGATTTCGGTCGATGGTGGATACTCGGCCTGGTAACAGGGATTTCGGGACAAACAGACCTACAGACGGCTTTGGGCAACGGCTACCAGCCTCCGGCGCCCCGAGGCCTTCCATGTTCTGTCCGGGCGTATGGCAGTCGTTTCCGGCCAAACGGTCATCTTCGCATTCTTGGCAGAAAAACGAGGGTGGCAAGAAATGCCAGGCAGCGTCTCGAAGACTCCAACGCACGTAGCGACGCCGGCTGAGTACCGCCTATTTGCATTTCATCATCCGTCCCATGTGGCCACGGAGACCTCGAAAGACGCTGCGGCAGCCGCTTAGATCGAACTGCTTTTCACCACACACGGTAGTCAGGCTACTGCTTTTCACCACACACGGTAGTCAGGCTGCGATCGAAGCCATCGACCCGGAATCGAAGTGCAAGCGGTATGAGTTCCGCGCGAGATGGATAGAATCCGGCCAAAGCCTTTAACCCAACTCGAAGCCGCGTTGCTCCGGAGTCGGCACCATCGCCACGAATCATGACTTTGCGCACGCCGTTGACAGGATCGTCAGTCGCGTCGAGATACCGCCATTTGCCGGGCTTCAATACCGTCCACCCACGGGTACCTCGGCCGCCGTAGACTCCTCGGGCGAGCGAGATGTCGAACAGTCGACCGCCGGTCTGGCCTGCTATGACCACCCGGATTCCCGTGGTCTCCGGCGCAAGGATGCTTAACGGAAGATCGACTTCGAAGCGCCCGGATACCCGTACGCTGTCTCCCCTGCATTGTTCCCCGCTGCCCCGGCAGGTCGGAAAGGAAGCGCGGCGCACTTTCACCTTCGCTCTGGTCATGTCACGTGCGCCGGCAAGGTTCGTGCACACGTCGCAGCCGTCGGGAATCGAATCTCCGTCCAGATCTGCCACGCTGTCAAACCCCGGACACAGTTCGCAACTTGGGTCCGAATCGTCACAGTTCCGCGTGAAGAACGCGGCGGAACCCGAAGTGTCCACTATGCTCCCGGGAGGTGAGAAGGTGTACTGCCTGTCGGTCCACGCCACGACGAACGAGCCTTTGTCGTTCGCCGAGAGGTTCGCCGAACCCAGTGTCGGCAAGAACCCCCGCGCGCTGATCGTGTTACGCGCACGCACCTGCGGACCAATACCCACCCCGGTCTCACTCATCCGTCTGGCATTTATACTCGAAGCATCACCCCCCGCAGCGGTTGTGCTTCTCCAGGCGACGATAAAGTCACCACCCGCAACCGGCGCCAGCGCAGGATAGGTTCCGCCGTCTTGAGGATCGGAGGGGATCCGGAACTCGCTGGTGAGGGCTACGCCGGCTGGACTGTAGACCCGTGCTTTGAGACCCCCAGAAGGACTAGGAAGCCTAACGTTGACCCACGCAACTACGTAGTTCCCGCTACCAAGTGCAGCAACCGTCGACCCCGGGAATTGTCCGACCTCCCCCCCGCCTACGTCGAAATCGGGTCCCAACGCCACTCCCGTACTCGAAAACGCCCGTGCCCTCACGTTCTGGTTGGGCAAGTGCCCACCGGGCGTAATATGCTGCCATACGACGAAAAAGCCCCCGCCGGCTCCGAAGACCACCTCTGGAGCAAACTGCTCGTCGGTAGTGTAGGTGTTCACGGCAAAGGCTGGCCCTACCGTGTTACCCGTCGCCTCGAATCGCTGGGCGAATATGTCTGGGTCGTCGGGAGTGCCGAGTTTTGTCTCCCACACTGCGACAAACTTGCCGGCTCCATCGCCCGCGATGTCGACTCTGTTTGGAAAGCTTTGTCCAAAGATATTCGGCCCCTTGCCGGCCGCGAACTGGTCGCCCAGAGGCGTGCCTTGGGCATCGAAAGCTCGGGCGGACACCCGGGTATCCACAGTCGGGCCGAAACCTCGCCACGCAATCACGAACCCGTCGTTCGCGTCCATTGCGATCGCCCCGCCCGCCTGGTCGTGGGTCGTGTAGGTGTTTACCTGGAATTCTGAACCGAGTGCTGTGCCGCTGGGATCGTAACGGCGGGCAAAGACACCCCAACGATCGCCGTCCTGTCCGTAGCTGTTCCAGACGACGATGAACGAGCCATCCGACTGGCGGCCCACCGCGGCCGCCACCTGAGAGTTCGTCGTGTAACTATTGACGAGCGTGTTACCTATCGCCGGCCGTGTTGCGCCCGACGCGTTCGTAACACCGCCGATCAGCAACATCGCCGAAAGTGCCAGCCCCACAAATTTCCTCGAGGCCATCGCGATCCTCCTTCTGTGACGTGCTCGGTCTCCACCCCCCCCCTACGGTGTGTTCCCTTCCAGGAACGCCGATCATCGCCTGCAGTTTAGCCCGCTGCGCATGCTGAGGGAACGCCAATACGCGGCTAACTCCCTTGGCAGGTGGTGTTGCACCGGACGGGAGAGTTAGGTCCGAAAAGGGGCACGTAGCGGGGGTGTTTTTGCGCAGGGAGAGGTATGGGGTAGCGAGCGACGCGGGTCCCTGGACTACATATCGTCGGTCCAATCGGCCCCCCCAGCAGAGCCGTGGCTTACCCCGTCTGGGTTTGTTGACCAGGCGGCCCAGCACGCCCGTATCACCCGGCGAGAGTGTCACGAATGTCCGGGACGGGCACTGGCCATTGACGATCCGGCTGGAGCCTTGGTAGAGGTAACCGATGAGTGTTTCGGCTAACGGGTCTTCCGTTTCTTGCAGTCCTGGCGTTGGTGGTCTGTGCCGCTCCGCAGGCGAGTCATGCTCTCGTTTCTTTTGGCAAGGTTCGGGTCATTGATCCGATCGGCCAGCCCACAGACAGTGAACGCGACTTCGAGCCGCGCATTACGGCGATGGGCGATGGCGTGTGGATTGCCGCTTGGTCGACCGACAATGACCTAGGCGTGCGCCGCAGAAACATTGCGGAGAAAATCTGATAGGATGGCGCATGCCAACGAGCTTTCGGCCGTATTTGCCTGACCAAGCGCTACTGCTGCCACCGTCGCTGCGGGAGTGGCTGCCGGCGCGACACCTTGCCTACTTCGTCTTCGATACAATCGAGGCGCTGGACCTGGCGGCTTTCTACGAGCGCTACGAGGGTGACGGCAGGCGCAACCAGCCCTACGAGCCGCGGATGATGCTCAAGGTTTTAGTCTATGCCTACGCGACAGGGACGTTCTCGTCGCGCAAGATCGCGCGCAAGCTCGAGGAAGACGTGGCCTACCGGGTGTTGGGTGCCGAGAACTTCCCGGCACACCGGACCATCGCGGAGTTTCGCCTCAAGCACCTGAAGGAGTTCGAGAATCTGTTCATGCAGGTGGTGCGCATCGCGCGCGAGGTGGGACTGGTCAAGCTCGGTACGATCGCGATCGACGGCACCAAGATCAAGGCCAACGCGAGCAAGCACAAGGCGATGAGCTATGGCCGCATGGTCAAAGAAGAGCGGCGACTACAGCACGAGATTCGCGATCTGACCAAGCGCGCCAGCCAACAAGACCTCGAGGAGGACGGTCTTTATGGGGCGGAGTTTCGCGGCGATGAGTTGCCCGCAGAACTCTGGCATCGAAACGAACGGCTTGCCAAGATCAAGGCGGCCCGCGAGCGCCTCGAGGCCCGACAGGCTGAAGAAGACCGCAGTGCCGGGCGCAGGCCTGGTGATGACGAGGACCGCCCCGCAGGCAAGCGCGGGCCTGGATTCAAGCGGAAATTCGGTGAAGTAGCCGACAAGAAGCAGGAGAACTTCACCGATCCGGAGTCCCGGATCATGAAGACCGCCAGTGGTTTCCAGCAGAGCTACAACGCGCAGGCGGCGGTCGATGATCACTCACTGTTGATTGTCGCGCTCGAGGTGACCAACAATGCCAGCGATGCCGGACGGCTCGTGCCGATGCTGGATGCCGTAGAGGCGAGCCTCGGCGAGCAGTCCAGACGCATACTGGCAGACGCGGGGTATCGGTCGGAGGCGAATCTGCGGACGTTGGAAGCGCGGGGGATCGACGGCTATGTGGCTCTGGGGCGCGAAGGGAAGAAAGTCACGGCAGGCGGCGGCGATGGACAGGAAGCAACGGCGAGGATGAAGCGCAAGCTGACGACCAAGCAAGGCAGTGCCCATTACCGCCGTCGCAAGTATTTGGCAGAGCCACCATTTGGGTGGATCAAATCGTGCCTGGGTTTCCGACAGTTCAGCTTGAGAGGTATCGCCAAGGTTGGCCCGGAGTGGATGCTGATGGGTCTGGCGATGAATCTGCGTCGAATGAATCGGCAGATGCAGTGGGCATGATGACCGTTGGGCACCGGTGGGCCAGCGTGTCGGCTCTTGTGCGAGCTACCTTGGGTTCCTCAACACGGTTATGGATGTCGGCGAACCAACATCGGGCCGTCAATGGGCGGCCTGCGACCACGGACCCGGACTGCTCCGGGCAAAATGCAGCCGAATTCTCACCTCAGAGTTTCTGGGGCGCACGCTCCTAGGCGGTACGATTGGGACAGACCGGGATATCTTATTCGTTCGCTCGATCGATGACGGGGCAACGTCGTCCTCACCAGCGCCGCTGAATACTACGGCTGCTGCTGACGGTACTTCCGATAACGACACCAAGCCTGATCTGACAGCGGGTAGTGGTGGCGTTGTAGTCGCGAGTTGGTCGAGTGTGGCTCCGTTGGGCACGGTTATCGCGCGCTCTATCGACGGTGGTGCAACATGGAGTGCACCGTTAGTGGATAGGACCGAGGGGGCTTGACCGCCGTCTTGTGACCGATGGTGCAGGTACGTGGATAGCTGTTTGGAGCAGTGGCGATGATTTGGGCGGTACGATCGGCACCGACGATGATATTTTCTACAGCCGCTCGGTCGACGACGGAGTCAGTTGGTCCCCCGTAGCTGTGCTGAACTCCGATGCAGCAACCGACGGCACAAAGGACGACGTTGAGCCAGAGATGGCAACCGACGGCAGCGGCACTTGGGTTGCCACGTGGGGATGGAGTTCGAGAGTTGGCGTATCCTCTTCGTTTGATAACGGCCTGACATGGACCCCTGTAGTACTTGCAGACGTGTTCGATCTTGAAACCACTCTGGTCGAGAAGAGGCCGACAATAGCCACCGACGGGGCAGGCAAATGGCTGCTCGTTTGGGCCGGTGTCGACCCAGGTGGAAACAGTGGTACGGGTAATGATGATGATTTGTTCCTTATTACCTCGACTGACGACGGACTTACATGGTCTTCTCCTGTACCGATAGATCCCGACGCTACGAACGATTTTCCCTCGCCTGATAGTCTCCCGACGCTTATTCGAGGCGACGCAGATGCGTGGTACGTGGTTTCGTCGACACTCTCCCCTGATAATTTCGGCGGCGTAGGGATTGACAGGGACCTTATGATCAATCGATCCCTCGATAACGGCGTTACGTGGACCTCGAAAGCCGTGCTAAACACAAGCGCCGACAAAGATGTTCCGAAGGGTCAATTGAACGTCGCTGATGGTGAGCACTCAGTGGCGTACGACGGCGTATCCAAATGGGTCATCGTGTGAGACTCCAGGTTCGCTTATGAGGGTAAACTGGACGCGGATATTGACATTTTATTTGCAACCTCCTCAGACGACTGTCCTGCAATGCCAACGCCGGCTTGTCGTAGCACCGTGGCACCGAGAAAATCCCAGGGGAGGATCAAGGATCATTCCAGGGGAAGGGATATTCTGCAGTGGAAGTGGAGGGGTGAGGCAACAAGCGTCGCTGATTTCGGCGATCCGGTAAGTCGGACGGACTATGTGCTATGCATATACGATCACCTCGCTACGGTTCCACAATTGATTGCCGAACAGGACATTCCGGGCGGCGAGACGTGCAAGAAGGGTGCTGCATGTTGGAGCGCCAAAGCTGGAGTCGGGTTTGACTACAAGGACGCGGAGCTTGACTACGGGGCGGTCAAGAAAGTGCGCTTGGTTGAAGGTTACAGCCAAAGGACCTTTCGTCGCGCCGCCTAGGCTGCCATTAGCTCAGAGCCCGTCTATCGTGGTCGAGTTGCATAATCTTGATAGCGGTACCTGCTGGGGTGCCACCTACTCAACGAACGATCGAAACGAACCGGGACAGTTCAAGGCGAGGTCCGACTAAGAAATATCCGCTCTTGCGGTGTATCGCTCGGGGACGTCGGCCAATTCTCTAGTGCGAGGAGGATGACGTGAACTGGGGTTCACGATGGGCAAGACACTCAATCGTTACCCGGATTAGTACTGGCAGTAATTCTGTCGGCGCAGTGTCTCCAAGTCGTTGACAGGTTCCGTCCCACGGTGCCGGGGCGTTCTTGTATTCGCGCTATTGCAATCCGCCTGGACAGGCGGACCGTGTCGACGGTGGATATTCGGCCTGGTAATTCGTCCCGCCGGTCAGGGGAGTCGAAGCAAACTATAGGCGGCTTCGGGCGACGGCGACTTTTCCCGCCTGCGAGCCCGGCCAACCGACCTGA
>JAZDCZ010000117.1:0-17134 GCA_036679605.1 Gemmatimonadota bacterium | reverse complement strand
GAGAGCACCCCGCAAGGCCAAGTACTTCTGGCGTATCATTGCAACGTCCGGCATAATACCGACATCGTCACAAGAGCCCTGTTTGCTTTATTTTATTTCTTGACGATTACTAAGCAGGTGATGATGATAGACGAGTTGTCATCCACAGTTGGATCCCATGCACTGTACGTCGCGGACAGGTCATTTCCGGCAAGATCGCCGCTTAGAATCGTAAGGTTGCTGAGCGGGCGCCGCTGCGCTCGCGTGGTCTCCCAACCGGCGAAGCCCCCGTAAAGTGCGATGGTCGGGCGCAGGTAAAAGGAGGCCAATTGGTCTCCGTCATGTGTACCGGAACTCGCATCGAAGTCTGGGGTGTACGTGCCCGCGGCGACCCATAGCTCAGCACCTGGCTGAGCGTCGAGCAGTGCTTGCTGCAATTCATTGTAGGCGTCGCTCCAACTGGTTCCGTCATTTTGCCCCAAAGCGTCGGCGGAGACGAAAACGACGCTCTGGCAGTTATCAGGAATCCGGTTGTTGTTGGCATCGAGGGATGTACCCGCGGCAATGTCACAATCATCAGGGACGCCGTTTGTGTTGCAGTCGGTACCGTCGCACGATCCGCATTCAATAGCCGCGACCTTGGCAACGCAGATGTCGTCCCATTGCGCATCGCAGCAGAATGGATCAGAGCTGCATACACATGCCTCGATATCAGCATCACTGCAGCCGGCTCCGTGGCTCGTGTCACAACAATTGTGCAGGGTGCCCAGCTCACACTCGTCCGGTACCAGGTTGCTATTGCAATCCGGGCAGTAGCCACTGGCGATGTCGCAGTCGTCCGGTATCAAGTTCGTATTGCAGTCCTTGTTCGCGAGCTCGCACTCATCTGGAATCAGGTTGGAGTTGCAATCCAGGCTACAATCCGGTCCGACGCAAATCGGCGGGACGTCGCACTCATCCGGCACCAGGTTCGTGTTGCAGTCACCACCGGCGATGCCACTGGTCACCGCGATACCGAGGACGCCACTTTCGCCGATGAGGGTCTCGATATCGCGCGGATTCGGACTAACCGTGCCTCCCAACGTACCGTCGGTTTCGGCGCTGAACAGGGCGTCGGGAGCGGCCTGCAAAATCCCGTACAGGATGCCGCTGGGAGCCATGCTCAAACCGCCCTGGATTGCGTTGCCCGGATCCCAGCCGTAATCGGATGACCAAGTGACGCCCGTCGTCCGGCACGTGTTGGGATCGACCTCCCAGACCTCGGCGTTGCCGGGGCCTGTGGAGTTGTGGCCCCATAGCATGCCGGTCTTGTCGTCGTAGGCCAAGCCGCGGAACGACCATCCGTCGAGGTTAGTGCAAGTCGTGAGCACGGCGCCGGTTCGGTCGACTTCGACGATCGATTGGCTCAAGTTACCGACCCAGAAGCTGCCGCTGCCGCCGTCGCCGGTCGGGTCGTACGCCAGCGCACGCCAGGTGCCCACCGTCGGAGCCGCACCGTTGATGTAGACGATGCCGTTGGCGCCGTCGGGATCGTGACGAGTCAAACCGTACGCGCACCCGAAGTAGACGTAATCACCGTCGGCGCAGCCATCGTGGTAGCCCCACGCCGCGTCGCACACGGACAGTGCTGCGTACTTGCCGGCATAGCTACCGGTCTCATCCACGAGGATCACGGCGGCGCGGCCTACAACCGGAGGATAGCTCGGCTCACGTACGCTCACGTGGATGCTCAGCAATGCCCGGGCGCTCTTGCCCAGCTGGCACTCGTCGGGGGTGCCGTCTGGCCGACAATCCTCACTGGTGCCCATCGCGATGTCGCACTCGTCCGGCGTGCCATTGCCGTTGCAGTCCTGACTAGTGCCGCCGGAGATATCCGTGGAGTCCAACACGCCATTGCCGTTGCAGTCCTGGGCCCACGCGCCGGCACGCGCCACCAAGAAGCCAGCAGCAAACACGACCAACCATCTGAATTGCGTGTGCCTCACGCGGTTCATCATCAGCTCTTCGCAAGATGTGCATCAGGCCGGGCTGCATCCACCACCCATAAGGAGGTTTTCCGCCGGCCCAAGTTCCGCCCGACTGATGACCCTCATTGTACCCGAACGAATCGCCGTTTTGAAGACCCGATCGACGGATTTGGTGCCCTCTGGGCGCCTCATTCGCAGGATACCTCTTCTTGCAGCGCCACGGCTTCCTTCAATAAATCCTCAAAGGGGATGATCGCGTAGTCAGCCGTCACGTGCACGCTCTTGCGGATCTTCGTAAACGCCACGTGGCCATCCAGAAACGCCAAGTTGTAATGGCAGGGCCGCTTGTGCCATTGGATTCGCTGGCTGCTGTCGAAATTCCAGTGGTGCATCCAGCCGTAGTCGCCGAAGAGGATCAAGCTGGATTCGCTGGTCGTAACACGTGAACGGATCAGGTCGGGCAGGCGATCGTTGACCTTCTTGAGCACGACTCGGGAAGGGTTCCGGCGGTTCCGCCAAAAGTTCGTCTGATCCTGCCCGATGAGAAAGGGGTTGGCGGGATAGCTGTTACCGTGAACCTCGAATGAAGAGGGACGAACAACGTTGCTCCCGCTATCCTTGGGGCAGCGGAACACCTCGGCGCCATTGTCCACGATCTCGGGGATGCCCATCTGGCGATTCAGCGGCTTGGGGCCCTGGAAGGCTGACTGGTTGCCTTGTTGCCCACCGTAGTTGATGTTGGCATTGATTGCCTGGAGAAAGACTTGGCGGTTCTCCATCAGATAGGCTTGCCAGGCAATGGCAATCTGGTGGAGATTTGTTTGACACACCAACCGTTTCGCCTGTTCGCGAGCTGTGCGCAGGCTGGGCAGCAGGATCGCGATGAGTAAGGCCATGATTGAAATCACGACCAGCAATTCAACGAGCGTGAATGCGTGGCGGTGCCGCTTGCGGTTGCCAGCAGCGGGCTCAGCCGTCGGTATGCCTCCAGCAATCATCATGACTCTCTGCATCGCTATCTCTCAGATCCTGCCGTGCCGTTGCCGATAGCGGCTCGAATCTCCTTCAAACGGGTTCCGATGAATGCCTGCATGAGTAGATCGCCGCGGGCCATATCGTAGGCCACTTCCAGTGACTCCCTGGCGGCGTCCGTCTGACCCGACTGGAGATGCCGTTCCCCGATGGCCAGGTAGACCAGCGGCGCTTCGTCGCGCGGTAAGTCACGGCGCAATTGTTCAGCCGTGTAGGTATCATCCAACAGAAACGCCATGGCCAGGTACTCCGGCGAGTCTTGGCGTACCGTGACCTGATACCGACGGGCTTCCTCGAAATGCTGCGCATGCCAGGCGGCAAGAAACCAGCCCAGCGCCGTCCGCCGAATCGCGGTGAAGGTCGCCTCCTGGTAGCCTGCCGCCTTCAGCTCTGAGAGGGTTGCGCCCAGATCGCTCTTACCCCTTTGCTCCTCTGCGGACTCGGCGCGCAGGTAGAACTCGCCGGCGATCGCCGAAAAACTGAGGATGATGAGCAGCACGCTACTGAGCACGGTCGTTACAAGCGCATGGCGCTGAGCGATCTTGCGGATAACATAGAGTGAACTGGACGACTTGGCGATCACCGTCTTTCCTTCCAGCCATGCATTGAGATCCTGGACCAGTTCGCCGGCCGACTGATAACGGCGATCCGGTTCTTTCTCAATCGCGTGCAGGATGATTGCGGCGAGTTCGGAGTTGATCCGTCTGTTGTGCTTGGAAGGACGTGGCGGAACAGCCTCACGAATGTTGGCCAGCGCCGTCATGATGTCCGTTCTCGTTTCGTAAGGCGCTGTCCCGGACAATAGTTCGTACAGGATCACGCCGAGCGAGTAGACGTCGGTGCGGGTGTCGATCGCCGCGGGATCGCCCTGCGTCTGTTCTGGCGACATGTACCGCAACGTTCCCATGATGTGACCCGGTTCCGATAGCGTCGGCTGCTGCTCACCCGCGTGCACCTCTTCGGCAATGGATTTGGCCAGGCCGAAATCGAGCACGTACGGCGTTCCTTCTTCGCCCACCAGAATGTTGGAGGGCTTCAAATCACGGTGTATCACGCCGTGGCGATGGGCAAAGCTGATGGCATTACAGATCAGCGTGAACAGTTCGACGACTTCACGAACGGACCGGCTTGCAGATCTGGCGTATTCGTCAAGCCGACGCCCATCAATCAGGTCCATCACAAAATAATGACCGCCGTGGGCGATGCCGCTGTCGTGGATAACCACGATGTTCGGGTGTTTCAATGCCGCAACCAGTTCTACTTCGCGCTGGAATCGCGCGCGCGAGGTTTCGTCTGCGAATGGGCCCCGAAGCATCATCTTGATGGCGACGGTTCGCTTGGTGGAGGCCTGCACGGCCTCGTAGACTACGCCTTGTCCGCCGCGGCTGATCTCGCGCAGCAACTCATAGCCCGGAATGTTGTCAGCTCGAACGGCGGGTGTTGCACTGCGCAGCGGAACTGCACCGTCCGCCGTCAGCGTAGCGCTGGCGGAGCGGGTTGTCTGACCCAATGGGCCATCTTCCTCGTTCAGGGCGGCTTTGACCCGCTTGAGGTATGCTTCGCTGGCTTGGTGTTCGCGAATGTTCCGACCGCACGCGTCGCACCTCTCGATGTGCGCTACCAGTCGTTCGGCTTCCTCATCGGAAAGTTCATCGTTGATGAGCTTCTCGAGTTGTGTTGGCGTCGGGCACTCGGTCATGAGGAATCCTACCAAGTCTCTTCGAGTTGATGTTCAAGCCTGCGCATCCGGGCGAGGACGCGGCTCTTGGCCAGAAAAACCGAATTCACCGAGATTCCGAGATGGTTCGCCACTTTCTCCGCAGGCCATTCGCGCAAGGCAAACAGTTCGAACGCCTGCATTGTGACGGGTTGCACCTCGCAACGGACCTCCTCCATGCATCGCCGTACGATGGCGCGGCGCCACTCCGCCTCCCACATGGAGCTCATCGTGTGTTCGTCCGGTAGCGCATCGACCCAATCCGTCGTGTCCGCATCGCCTCCTCTTGCGATTTGCTTGCCCCGCTTACGGAAAGCATCCGCTATCCTGTGCTTTGCGATGGCCAATAACCATGTGCGCAGCCTTCCTCTGTCCCGGTCGTACTTGCCTTGGCGGTATGCCTCTGCAAAGGCAGCAAGCGTTTCCTGTGCGGCGTCTTCAGCATCATGCTCACCGAGTCCGCGTCGTCGCCCGAAGGACTCCAGGACCGGTATGTAACGCGCGCAGAACTCGGTCCACACGCAATCGTTTTGTGCATCGCGAAGGCCCATCAGCAACGACGTGTTTGTCACGGTGGGCAACTCAATAGTCTCCATGCATTGGCCGCCAGGACTCTGCGGCCACTCCGCGATGTGTCGGCCTGATAGGGCTATTATACCCATCGCACACGTCCGTCGCGTCGCAAAAACCCCGTTGGATCGCCGTTCGCGGTGTGCATTACGCTGCCCTGGCCGGCTCAACGTGTCTTGGAGTGCACAAGCCCACACGGACGCCCACAGCTAGCATTCGCCCTGAGCGGTCCGAACCTGTCACGACCTTGCATGGGAAACGCGCTGCGAGCAGCGGGACCCGCCCCGGGTGGAGGTCTGCTACACCCCGGAGAATGCGGCCTGGAATGCGGCAAAGTCTGCGAGGTCAACGTCGTTGTCCCCATCGAAGTCGATGGATGCGCACCCGGCGGCCGAATCTTGGTTCGGACCAGCTAAGCACCCCACGAAGCAGCCGATGTCCTCCGCATCCACGTCGCCATCATGATCGCAGTCGCCGGGAACGGGAGATGCGTCAATAACCGTGAATGCTGCGAAGTCCCTGAGGTCGACATCTTGGTCGCCGTCGAAGTCGAATGACGCACAGGCCGACGCAACGATGACAGCGGGTCCGGCCAAGCAGTTGACGAAGCATGCGTAATCGGCTGCGTCGACATCGCCATCGCCGTCGCAGTCGCCGGAGATGCCGATGCCGGGCACGAACACCGCCGACAGGGGCAGCGACAAGGTGTCGCAGTCAATCGGCGCCGCCGGCACGGGATTGCTGTCGCCCGGCAACACCGGCCCGTTCACGCTCGCCGGAATCACCGCCAGCGTCGGCGTCGCCAGCATCGACGATTCGGTTCCGAAGAGCTCACCGTAGAGCGGATCATTGACCGGAAGATCGTCAGCAACCTTCGGCGCCGTGAAGCCGACGACGTACAACGTCCCGTCGTTCGGATCCTCTTGGATGGAAGTCACCGAAGCCACGTGACCACAAGGACCATTGTCGCAGTTGTTGAACCCGTTCGTCGTGGGATTGTCGATGGCCAGGTGACCATCCAACGTCAGATCCGGTGCGTTGCCCGCACCCCGGTCAATGCTGTAACGATAGACCCGCGTCAGGCCGCTACTGGTCGCATTCACCGACGAGGAGAGATAGAGCTTGTCGTCGACCGTGGACACCAACAGGGATGTCGGTCCTGCCACCTCGTCGCTGATGTCGATCGCACGCTCCGACGAGTTGCCCAGTGCCTCGTCATACACCAGCACCCAGTCATTCTCGCCGACCTCCTGGGCACTGGTCACGTAGACCTTGCCCTCCGCGTCCACCTCGATCTCTCGCAGCCGTTGCCGGTCGGGCTCGTAGACGAACCCAATCAGTTCGCCAAGATCCTCTACCGGTTCAATCGTTGAGTAGGTGTGTGGGTTCTTGCCGTAGAGCCTCTCGACCACGTACGTACCGCCGCCTTGCAGCTGAAGCTTGGCCGCCGCCCGGTAGCGGAACCCGCTGCTGCTGACCAGAACGGGTACCACGAAGACCACGCTGTCATCTGTCGGGTCAAATGCCGCGTCCCCAAGCGGCATACCCGCGTAATCCCCGCCTCCCGATTCGGCGATCCCCACGGTGACCGTCACCGCCGGGTCGCTCTGGACCGGTAGTGCGGTGGCTGAGGGGACGACTGCCGCGCCGTCTGAAAGACGGATCAGCCCTTGAATGGCGTGTATCTGATAGACTTCCCCTGCTGAATCCCTAGTCAGCAGACCGTTGCCTCGATGTCCGCCCGGCCCTGGGCTGCTGGCCGGGAACTGAGGTTGGCCGATACATGCGCCATTTGTGCCCGTCATATCAAGCGTGTACAGAAAATCCTCCTGATCTCCCCCTATTCCCGACTTGCCCGCCACGAACAGCGAGTCTGGCGGCGGCAAGGTCACGGTTCCATTGGTGGATGCAGCCTGCCGGCCAGCTCCGAACGGCGTGTCACAGAAGTTATTCACCTGGAGGGACCCGCTGAGAATCGCGTCCCACGCCATCAGGTCGCCCAGATCCACGTAGCCGTCGTTGTTGAACCCGACATCCAGGCAGTACGCCGTATCGCCTCCGCCATGGCTCACGGTGTCTCGACCGTATTCCGACAGGAGGATCAGAAGATCGCCGTTGTCCAGCGTGGCTGTGCCGTTGAGGTCGCCGCAACTCAGGCATTCGATCTGGGGGTCCCAGTTGTCGATCCACACCCGGGCGCCTTGGCCGTGCAGCTCCAACTCCACGTACGTGCCGCGGGTGAAGTTGAGCTGGCCACGGGGGAACGTGCCCTGGAAGACGGCCATCCCGTTGCTACTGCCCAGTGAGCCGGGACGGTTATCTGCCGGCGGGCGGACGCGCGCCAACTCCACCAGGTTGTCGCCCACGTCCGGCTCGTCGCTGAGGTAGACGATCAACTCCGCGTCGCCGCCGGGATCCTCCACGAACTTGTACTCGAACGCGACGAGGATGTTCTCGTCACCAGCTCTGGCAAAGGCCCCCTTGGCCGCCACCGAGCTGGCGGATAATGGAGGTGGTTCTCCCAGATCAGGTAACCTGCGCGTGCGCATATCCATGACGCCATTGTTCGAAGCTGCCGGAACTAGGCCTTCTTCGCGGGTGATCGAGCCCTCCTTGAAGGGGGGATTCTGGGGTTGAGAGTCCTCGGGGTCACGCAGGCGCTTGCGCACTCGGACGGCGAATTCCGTCTCGTCCTCCATCGCGATGATGCCCAGCGAGAAGCCCAATAGTGGAATGTCTACGATCTGATCTTCTGTACCCATCGATAGGGTCTGGTAGTACATCCGCTGCAAGGCCGTGTTCAACACCGCGTCCGGATGAAGAATCAACTCCTTCACATAGACCGTTTCCGGCGCACCGTTGGTGGTGAACTCGAACCCTTGGCGGTCGGTCAGGTTGAGCTTGGCGTCTGCAAGGACCTCCAACTGCTCCAGGACCCACCTGTTGATGTCCACGTCGAAGCCATCGCCGCCGGACAATTCGAATGCGCCTGACGGGCAGCCGTTGCTATCTACGTCCGGGTTGCAGTTCAGATCCTCGCTGCGCAACTCCAGCAGCGTGCCCTGCGTGTTATCTACCCCCTGTTTGATGATCACGCTGAACCGGTTGTTGCAGATGACCGGCCGTTGCGCGAGCGGGATGCTCGGGTCGGGGTCGAGGTCCAGGTAGCGATCGCCCTCCGAGACGACGGTGTTGCACTCGATGGTGCTGCTGCCGGCCACGAAGAACTGGCCGCCAAAACCCGTGCTGGCTTCCAACAGCCGGATGTCGTTGTTGATAATGTCGGTGGCGCCCTCAAACTCCGCCAGCGTGACGTCGATGTTGGTGTTGCGAACCGTGGCGTTGCTGACGACCAGCGATCCGTCCACCGTGATCGTGCCCCAGTTGTTGTTGGCAGGGTCCACGCACCCGCCGGCGCAGCTGCCCACTGGCTCCTGTCCGCTGAGCTCGACGATCGCGCCGTTCTCGACGCGCAGTTCCTGGTCAACGTCGATCTGAATGTCGCCTGTGCCCACGACGTTGCTTCCAATAATGCCGCCTGCAGCTTCGAGCACTGCATTGCTGGTAAGAAAGAGTTTTCCGGGTCCCGTGAGCTCACCAGAGAGCTTATAGGTGCCGGATGTGATAGTAAGTTGGTCCGCGATAATGTTCTGACCGGACAACCAACCGCCAAGTTGCATCCCACCGCTCGCGCTGAGGTATGTGTTCGAAAACGACTGAATTCCCCGCACATCGATTCCGCCCAGCAAGGCACAGGAACTGGGGTCGCTTGGTTCGTAGCAAAACTCCCATGCGCCGCCCTCAAGATTGACACCACCAAACTCGCCAAAGCTATCTGCAGAAATATAGACCGAGTCACCTTTCA
Organism: Gemmatimonadota bacterium; assembly: GCA_036679605.1. Lineage (GTDB taxonomy): Bacteria > Gemmatimonadota > Gemmatimonadetes > Gemmatimonadales > GWC2-71-9 > JAZDCZ01. The sequence goes on along the minus strand of JAZDCZ010000117.1, from coordinate 8,004 downwards.
TGGCAGAATTGCTCTGCAATAGGCAATCACCAAACGCGCACAGCGCAAAGTTCATGCACGCGACACCACCGCCCTTGTCATCAAACAGGTCACTGAAGACTTCGTTTTGCTGAAACTGGCAGTTGACGAACGTCGGCGCGCTCGCGCTACAGTATACACCGCCACCGTAGGCGACATCTCCCTTTTCCCAGCCCCAAGTTTCCGCAAAATTTCCCTGTACTAGGGAGTCGCGCACGACCGGATTGGCAGAGTTTAGGCACGCTATACCTGCTCCAAAGCCGGACACGTTTGCTGAGCCAATATTGAAGAAACCAGAATGGTTTGCAACAATGCGACAGTTTCTGATTTCTGTTAGAGACCCCGAGAAGAAAGAAGGAAATGATCCATAGAAGAGTATGCCTCCGCCAGCATTGTGCGGAAACGGCCAATTGTTGTTATCAGGTCCGTTGGCGTTTCCTCCTGTAATAGTGAAGCCATCTAGCAGAAGGATCTCCGATTGGGAAAAACTATCAAACAGCAGGACGTGATAACTATTCTCTTCCATGTTGTAGAATCCCGGGGAATCATTTCCTGCCAGATCCCCGCTGAGAATCGTCTCATTCATGGCGAAATCACGGTTATCTGGGTTGAACGTGCCCGGATTCTCGTTTCCCGCAAGACCCCCATAGAGGGTCAAGCCGTTCGGGAAGAGCTGCAAAGAAAGCCAGAAGGTTGCGGTGCGGGAATCGCTAGGCAAGAGTGGAACGGACGGACGGTATATGCCAGCGGCCACCCAAATCTGTTCCACGGGCGAGTTGAAACCCGCTGCCTCGAAGAGTGCATCTTGGAGATCGTTGAAGGCGCTATCCCAATTAAGCCCGTTTCCCCCTGGCTGGGCGCTGTCGTCTACATAGAGCACGGACTGGGCGGGCGCGGTTGCGGCCGGCAGCAGCACAAGCCCCAAGACTTCAAGCGCACAGCCTAATCTGGCATCCGATCTTCGCTTCATGGTTCGACCTGATTCGAAACGGTGTTCTCTCCAGCATGGCCAAGCTCGCGAGCTGCCTTAACAGAGCCCCCCAGCGATTCTGCCCTTCCTAGACAGTTACCCGTTTTGCCGGCCCAACTCCTGCACAGCACTCGGGTGTGCCCCCCCCCCCCTGCATAACCAGTTTCGAGTTGTTGTGCCTTCAAGGGCACGACCGACGGAGATGTCGCATTCTTCAGGGACGCCGTTGGTATTGCAGTCCTGGCCAGGGCCACCGGAGATGTCCGTGGAGTCCAACACGCTGTTGCTGTTGCTGTCCTGGGCCCACGCGGCGGCGGAGCCCAACAGAAAGCCGGAAGCAACCACGACTAACCAGCGGTCTTGTGCATGTCTCGCGCGGATCATCCTCAGCCCCTCACAAGATGTTCATCAGGCCGGACTGCATACACCACCCATGAGAAAGTTTTCCGCAGGCCCAGGCTCCGCCCGACTGATGACCCTCATTCTACCCGAACGAATCGCCGTTTTGAAGACCCAATCGACGCATTCGGAGCCCTCTGGGCGTCTTATTCACAGGGTACCTCTTCCTGCAACTCCTCGGCTTGCTTCAGCAAATCCTCAAAGGGGATGATCGCGTAATCGGCCGTCACATGCATGCTCTTACGGATCTTCGTAAAGGCCACATGGCCGTCCAGAAACGCCAGGTTGTAGTGGCAAGGCTGCTTGTGCCATTCAATCCGCTGGCTGCTGTCGAAGTTCCAGTGGTGCATCCAGCCGTAGTCACCGAAGAGGATCAAGTCGGATTCATTGGTGGTAACGCGCGAACGGATAAGGTCGGGCAGGCGATCGTTGGCTTTCTTGAGCACGGCTCGCGAAGGGTTCCGGCGGTTCCGCCAGAAGTTCGTCTGATCCTGCCCGATGAGAAAGGGGTTGGCGTCATAGCTGTTACCGTGAACCTCGAATGAGGAGGGACGAACAACGTTGCTCCCGGTGTCCTTGGGGCAGCGGAACACCTCGGCTCCATTGTCCACGACCTCGGGGATGCCCATCTGGCGATTCAGCGGCTTGGGGCCCCGGAAGGCTGACTGGTTGCCTTGTTGCCCACCGTAGTTGATGTTAGCGTTGATTGCCTGGAGAAAGCGATCGTTGCCTTCGAGCATGTACTGCTGCCAGGCAAGAGCGATCCTGCGCAGATTCGAGGCGCACGCCACGCGCTGTGCCTGATCGCGAACCCGACGCAGATTGGGCAGTAGCGTTGCGGTGAGCATGCCCACAAGTGCAACAACGACAAGCAATTCCGCCAGAGTAAAGCCATTTCGACAGGTGGGTCTGGTGTGTTTGGAGAACCCAGCGCGGGAACTGTCGTTGTGGGTTGTCGTGTTGTGCATCTCTGTCGTCTCCTGCGTTCCTTGCGGAACTCTGCTCAGTGACAGAGGAACCGCCGGGCAGCACCGAAACATCTAGAAATCTGGCAGTTCGCCGAAAAAGCCATCGGCTACTGCTTGGGCCAGGTGACCACCGAGCACGTCGAGCGCTGCGAACGGTTGGGGATTGTCTTTGCCGGGTGGCACATCGATTTCGTCTCGACAGGCTTCGGTCCACTCCAGGCATTGCGACCGGCTAAGGCCGTCATAGCCGCGGCGAATGGCGCCGAGCATGAGGTCGTTCATCCGGTGGAGCGCCTGTCGACGCAGCAGATAATTCGTGGCAGGATCGCCGACGACCTCTTCCAAGAAGACGATGGTCCAGTCGCACACCATGTCGCAGAGGGCATCCATGCCCTCCAGGGCGAGAGAAAGCGAAGTCTTGTTGAGAACAAAATGCTGCCCGATCGCAGCGGCTGACGCCCGCGAAGGATGGCGGGATAGCCGCCCGAGAATGGTCAGCGCGTCAGAGGGCCAGTCTCGAAGAGTCGTCGCCGGGATCAGTGGCATGGGATGTGTCAATACTGTCATGGCCATTCTCCGTTCCGAGGGACGTTTGTGCGCCAGTCCGGCGCCGTCCTAGTGGCGTGCCCGCGTGGGTCTTGCGTCGGACCACCGGCTGACCCCGTCCCGTTCGAAGGGTATTCGTCGGAGGGCAAGTCCATCTGTCATGGACTGGCGGAGATCTACCTGCTTCCCGAGGAACCACGTGGACATCCCGGCGCCGTCGAACGAATGCTGGATGCACATGCAAGAACCGGTCTGAAGGTTCGCAGCGATCTTTCACGACGCCGACAGCGTGCGTGGGCGGAGATTGTTGCTGGCGACAGCGCACACAAAGAAAAACCGATTCTTCGAGACAGCGTGACAGGTCGTTCCCTCCCCCCGCGAAAGAACAGTGATGGGCACCGGCGTGGAGCCGAACCCATGGCGCCCATTGGTGCGGCCGAGATCAACCTCGGGTGGAAGCGAGAGCGCATGGGAGGGAGAGAGAGACGAGCCATTCAGCGCGTGGCAAAGTTGTCTTGAGCAGTCACGTGCTGCCTGATCGATCGAATGAGCGCTCAGGGCTGTCCTGAGCCGGATGCGCTGTCTCCATAGCCTGGAAGGAGTAAAGAGAATGAGACCGAAACCACGCCCAATGATTGCTCGATTGCTCGCTGTCTTGGCGGCGTCGCCCCTTGTTGTCGGGGCCACGTTGCAGGGAGCCCCCCTCAGGCCACTGAATACGGATGTCAATCTGCAGATTGACGGTCAGGCATCGATCGATGCAAACCCAACCCGTCAACCTTTCGGCTACCAGTTCAGTGGAAGCGCCAACGAATTTACCTCGGGCGGTACGTATCTTTCTTCGTCCGTGGCCAACGGCAATACACCGGGCCTCGATCACAGTGCAACGATCGGATCAACAACCGGTGTGCAGTGGGAGCAGATCGCAGCCAATGAGTATGTACTGACGCTCTCCTCCGCAGCCCATGGCAGCTTGGTTCGTGGTAGCGTAGACATCACCGATGAAGTGAAGACTTTCTGCGCGTTGGGTCGTTACACAGTTCTTTCGCCGCCCCGGTCGCTTCGCACACCTGGTCGGCTGGTCGCCCATATGGTCGGCTGGTCGCCCATATAGCCGACTGACCTGGACAACGCGGGACAGTTACCTATTATTCGCATTCTCCTCCAGGCAATCGGTGATCGCCCCGCTGTTGCCCAGCGCACTGTGGCATTGTAGCGGCTTTTAGGAACTCCGCGAGCAGGGTGTGGCCGGGGTCTACGCGCCAACCTCCTTGCGTTGCTGTGGATTCGCCGAAGGCATCTGCTCCGGATGCTTGGATTCCGGCGCCTGCTACGCAGAACGGCGGGGGGGTTGCGGTGTGTGTTCGCGTGCTTACCGGGGTGGGGTGGTCCGGGGCGATTAGGACGCGCCACGCTTCGTAGGTGCGCAGTTTTTGCAGGAGCGGCGCTACTACGTGCTTGTCGATCTGCTCGACCGCTTGGATTTTTGCGGCGCTGTCGCCGAGGTGACCGGCTTCGTCGGGCGCTTCGATGTGGACGCACACCAGATCGTATTCATCGAGGGCGTCGACTGCGGCTTTTCCCTTGGCGGCGTAATCGGTGTCGAGGTATCCGGTTGCGCCGGATACGTCGATTTGCGCGAAGCCCATTAGCCGGGTGATGCCGCGAATGAGATCGACGGCTGCTATGCTCGCGCCGCGCACGCCGTAACGCTGCTCGACCGATGCGAGGGGTTGCACGCGACCTTGCCCCCACAACCAGATGTCGGTCGCCGGGTTTTCGCGTGCGGTAGTCCGTTCGCGGTTGACCGTGTGGTTGGCGAGTACGCCGCGGGCGCGGTCCATCAGGTCCACAACGCGCTGGGCTGCGGCGCCGGTCGGCAGGTGGTTCTGCACCGGCTGGTCGGGTATGTCGTGCGGCGGTGTACAGGTGCAGGCGAGGTCGGCGCCGCCGCGCAGCACCATCAGATGGCGATACTGCACGCCCTCGAAAAACTCGACCGGTTCGTCAACAAACGTGGCATTAAGCTCGGCGATCAACCGGTGCGCATGCGGTTGTGCGATGTGGCCAGCCGTAAAGTCGCGCATGGTTCCATCGGCGATGGTGACGAAATTGCAGCGGAAGACGATGTCCTGCGGGCCGAGCGGCACCTCGCGGGCGACGGCTTCCAGCGGCGCTCTGCCGGAGTAATGGACCGCGGGATCGCAGCCCAGCACGCTCAACGTCGCCACGTCGCTTCCGGGAAGGTAACCCGCGGGCACGGTGACCAGCGTCCCTACCGAGCCGCTGCGGGCCACCTCGTCCATGCAGGGCGTATTCGCCGCTTCGAGAATCGTGCGCCCGCCGAACTCAGCCAGCGGTTCGTCCGCGGCGCCGTCGGGCAGGATGATCGCGTACTTCATACCGGTCACCCTTCGAGCACCGCGAGCATGACCGGTTCGCCGGTGAGTTGCAGATTGCCCGCCGCGATCGAGAGCGCCGTGCGCAAGCGATTCCGCATAATCGGTTTCGTGATGACTGCGACGGCATGCGCGCCGGCTGCGTGATGCGTCCGCTCGAGCGCCACCTGCACGTCGCGCAGGGCGCGCTCGACGTCGGCGACCGGCGCCGCATGCGCCGGATCGAAGCTGAACCGCACGTAGAACGGTTCGATGGCTGCGTCCGGATCGGCGTACTCCGGCGCCGGCGTTTGGTCGCTATATACTTGCAGGCCGGCGAAGGTCGCCTGCGCCGCGCCGGTGGCGACTTCGATCATGTCGGCAACTACGGCGCTGGCGGCGGGCAGGCTGCCCGCGCCCGCCCCGGAATAGAAGGTCTCGCCCGCCACGTCGCCGCGCGTCCATACGCCGTTGTCGGCACCGCTCAAGCCCGCCAGCGGATGGGCTGCGGGCACCAGCGTCGGTTGCACCGCCAGATGGACGGCATCGGAATCGCCCGTGCCGCGTCGAGCGATACCGAGCAGCTTGCAGGCGTAGCCCATCTCCTGTGCGATGCGCAGGTCGTCGCGTTGCAGCGTGTCGATCCCCTGCATCGCGATTTGGGAAAAGTCCAGATCGTATCCGAACGCCAGCGACGCCAGCACGGTGAGCTTGTGGGCGGTGTCGCCGCCGCTGACATCGAGTGTGGGGTCGGTCTCGGCGTAGCCGCAGCGCTGCGCCTCGGCGACGGCATCGGCGTAAGACATCCCGTCATCGAGCATGGACGAGAGGACGAAGTTGCAGGTGCCGTTGAAGATGCCCAGGATGGCGTCGAGGTGATTGGCCTGCAATCCGCGGAGCAGCGTCCCGACGATGGGCAGCCCGCCGGCACAACTCGCCTCGAACGCCACGCAGGTACCGGCAGCGCGCGCCGCACGGAAAAGCTCCGCGCCGTGCAGCGCGAGCAGCGCCTTGTTCGCCGTCACCACCGGCTTGCCCGCCGCCAGCGCGGCCAGGACGACGTCCCGCGCTGTGTCCGTGCCGCCCATCACCTCGACGAGCATGTCCGCGTCCGCGCTGAGCAGGTCCGCCGGGTCTTCGGTGTATACGCTGTCCGCCAGCGGCGCCGACGGTTTTTCATTCAGGTCGAGGATCAGCGCGCGGGTGATCGCGAAACGCAGTCCCGTCCGCCGGGCGAGCGCCTCCGCCCGATTGACCACGATCTCCGCAACCCCCGATCCGACCGTTCCGCAGCCGGCGAGGGCGACCTTGAGGGTGCGATGTTCGCTCATGGTTGTGCGTCCTCTCTGCCAGTGAAATCCAGGCGGGCAATGTACGGGAGGCGGGCGAAGGGAACAAGGCCGGTGGGTCGGTCCGCGCGCGCAAACCCCGCCCGGGTGCGGGACCCGGGCGGGGTTCACTGTCCGATCATGTCGATCGGAATGCTGGTTGCGATGTTCCGTCGCGCGACTACTCGCCGCCCTCGCCGGTTTCGCAGTTCTCCAGACACTCGTGCTCGGCATCCGCCGCCATCTGCTCGCAGACCTCCGGTTCGCCGCCGTTACGCAGGCAGCGGCGCAGCGCGACGCGCCCGACGGCGGCACAGCGCTGGTCGCAGGGCGCCGGTTCGCACCCCGCGAGGCAGTCGGTGAGGAAGCGTGCGGTTGCGGCGTCGCAATCAACGTTCGGATCCTCGTTCGCGACGCAGCGATCGTGGAAGATCCGGGCGCGAACATGGCAGCGCTCACCGCAGCTTGCCGGCGGGGCGTTCAGGCAGCGTTCGAGAATCTCCTGCGCTTCGGCTTCACATTGCTCCGGCGGCAAGCCGTTGCTCGTACACGCGGCGACGTGGCGGCGCGCGATCAGGTGGCAGAGCTCCCTGCAGCGCAGCGGCCTGCATCCCGCCGTGCAGTGGTGCAGGAACCGCCGGACGCGCTCGTCACACTCTTCCTCGGACCCACCGGCAGCCAGGCATTCCTCGCCCACCGCGTTTGCCTTCACCGTGCAACGATGGCGGCACCCGCGTTGTGCGCATTCATGATTGCAGTGCTCCGCTACGCGCGCGGCGCGATGCTCACAGCGCTGCGGGTCACCGCCCGCTTCCAGGCAGCGCTCGAGCACCGCATCGGCGCGCGCGGCGCAAACGTCGGCGCAGGGTCCCCCATCGCCGGGACCGCCCGGTCCACCGTCGTCCGGACCGAGCGGTGGAAGGGGGGCTTCGATTCGAATGACCGCCTGAGGCACCGCAATGTTCAGTCCGTTCGGCCGTGCGGCGGCCTCTGCGGAAACTGAAGTGAGCGCAAGCAGCGTGACGGAGAACATCGCGGTGACGAACGGTGACTGTGACCTGCGCGCAGGCTGACTTTGGGTCATCATGGCAATGGTTCCTTTCCGGGTGAAAGACAGATCGAACACGTTGGTGGTGCCGAACCTCGCCGGCGTTCACGGGGCAAAACGCCAGGGTGCGCGGTCTATTGCAGGAATTCTTGGGGGGCGACGGTCGTCAGTCTTGAAGAAGTCTCGTAGGGTGCGCTGTGCGGACCAAAGTTTCGCGTGGGTGACACAGCAGGTGTGGTCCGCACAGCGGACCCTATCCATGAAAGGCATGTCCCGGTCAAGTACGCACGTTCACTGGAGGAAGTTTTTGTCTCCTTCCGTTTGTGACTTCTGGTGTCTGGTCTCGTTG
>JAZDCZ010000116.1:0-3030 GCA_036679605.1 Gemmatimonadota bacterium | reverse complement strand
CGGTCAGATAAGAGTCTACATCATCCTCTTCCCGAATGATCCGCGAGTATGATTCCATCATGCTCCGTTACACGCGGCGCTGGAATGTCCATGAGAACCTCCCACTCTCCAGGAGTTAGTGAGGCCGAAATAGATGACGAAACCGGGGTGGTGGTGTCACCGATGTTCTATCGTGTGCTTGGAGTCCGTCCGGCGCGAGATAAAGTGCGGGGTACGCCGTGAGGAGGCGCTCGAAACCCCAATTCCACATCCGGCACGCGCCACCGATCGCGGCAGCCAGGTCCCGCAGCCGGAGGTCCACGTAGTGCGTCATCGTGGTTTTGACGTCCGCGTGCCGCGTGACTACTCTGGTCGCATCTGGAATACAACCTTCCCTTGCCTCGTCCAAGTCTCGGTAGAACTCAATTCCGAATCGGAGGCATCGGCCAGGCTGTGACATCAGCATCGGATGAGAGGTGCGGGTCGATCGATCACCACCTGGTACTGGGCGCGACCTGGACCACTTCCCCGGCACCATCACCGGCCGAACGGATCGAGTGGCTCTGCATTGTCGGTCTCGAAGATCAGCATAGTCGCCCGTGATGCCTTGTCGGGAATACTTCCGTCTGGCAGAAGATACCCGCCGACACACCCTCGAGGCGCGAAGTGGTCAGGATCCCCGAGATCGATCCAACCGTAGGTGTCCAGGCCGTAGATGCAGAACCAGCGCCCATCTTCGCTTTCGACCCACACGCACTCGTAACGACACTGCCCGTTGCGGCAGACCACCCGATCCAGCTTGTTGATGGCGCGGTTCTTCTTGAGTTCCTTTACGAACATCGGGATGGCGGTAGGAAGTGCCAGTGGAATCGCTTGCGATCCGTCGAGAGTCGCCCCCGGCAAGGGCGGAGATGTGCCAAAGTTTGCGGGATCGGGTGGTAGCAACTGGCGATAGAGCGCAGCGTGAAACCCTCGTACCCAGCGCCGGATCACGGACCTCACATCTATGCCACCAAGTGCTCTCAGCGTCTCTCCGTTCTGTGTCTTGCCGAATCCGATCTTAAGTCTGTTACGGCCCGGTTTCGGTTGCCTTCCATGGAGAAGGCTCACGAGCTGGCCTATGATCTCGTCATCAGCAGACTGGGCCGAGTTGCATGCTTTGTGGGTTGGCAGGATTAGGGGAGGGTCACGATCAGTCGGATCGAAGAGCGCGCTGGGTGGCACATGGTCCTTGTTGACCTTGTCTGTTGGTGTGAATGTGGAGCCGCACAGGTAGCAGAATGACAGGTTTCGCGCTCGACGCAGATCTTTTTGGGTTGTAATGAGCATGGTGGCTCATCACACGGTACCACCTGCGGAGGACGACGGCATCTTTGATAGAGACCCGGAGGTCTCTTGTGTAGAGTCCACGGTCGCAGGGTTGGAAGGAATGCTCAAGCTGATTCGGGGAGCTTTCCGTTTTTGCTGGCGAGGTGCGATTCGACGTGATCACTCCCGGGAGAATCCACTCCCTTCACGTCTGGCACCCCACCGATCGCGGCTGCCAGGTCCCGGAGCCTCAGATCCACGTAGTGAGCCAGTGTTGTCCTGACGTCGGCATGCCGCATGATCTCCCGGGAGGTCTGGGGTAAGACGTTCGCCCGGACCAGCGCCGTCGCGAACGTCTTGCGCAGCGAATGGAAATCGACCCACCTCCCCGCCGAGTCCCGTTTGGCGAGGTAGTAGTCAGCAATATCCGGAGTCTGCTCGACCGACTCTTATTCGTTGGGTGCGGATGGACCTAGTCTCAAGGTTACTTCGTCCGCTACTCCATGATATCCGGGCCAAACACTAGAAGTGCTGACGCCTTCCGCCTGTAGCAGATACAAAAGGAAATCGGTCTGCGATGCATCTAGTTCGAAACGATAGAGCAGAGTGTAGTGTGTCCCGTCGCCTTGAAATGAGGCGATAAGATCGTCCAGAGCGATGGGCACGAGGTCTTGCGATGTATCTTCGGACTCCGGAAGACGCACGAGAGTGAACGCCCCTTCTTGCGCTCGCAGATTCTCGTTCCCGGCGCTCGGAGCAGTAACGATGGCGATCTGCTCTTCGACGTTGGTGCTTATTCCGAGTTGCGAGTTGAGAAGGCTTTCGGACGCTACGTCCACTGCCAGGGCAGATACTTCGATCGTTGATTTGGCGTGCGATCTTTTCCTGTTCCGTAGTACTCCCTCGGCGGCAAAGTAGGCTGCCACGTAAGGGTTCCAAGTCCAATCGAGTAGGCGGGTGGGCAGCCCGTTGTGTTGGGCGAGCGCTAGGAGAGAAAGGTGCTGGACGTCTGGCCAACTCGTCCACATGATCTCGTCCAACCCGAGTATCTCTCGACGCAGGTATTGGGTATCCTCAGGCAGTTGAAGGCCTCGGCGGTCAGCCAGCGTAAAGAACTCCTGCGCGATTCGAAACTCGATTGTGGCGTAGTCCTTGGCTGTTTTGGGCTCGTCGCTTTCGATGAACGGTGCGAGTTCCCCCTTGCGCCAAGCCCGCGGCAGGAGCCGGTCCGAGTCACACTGTCCTCGGAAAAGCCAGTGATACTTCCCAGTCGTAGCGAAATTGGGTCCTCGCAGGGAAATCGCCGAGAGGAACTTCTCGGCGTCGTCAAAGTAGTCGTTGGAACAATACATGCAAGCAAGATCCTGATGGGGTTGCTACCTAATCTCAGAACCTGGTAAGGATTCTCGGGCCTTGAAGATGCTAGGCGAGTCTTGGTGAAGGGTCAACCACGATTCCCTCTACAGTGAGATCGATTCACTTCCGACGTCGATTCTTCGATGCCTGGCAACGCATCTACCGCCGCCGTCAAGTCCTGCAACCTGAGGTCGACATAGTGCGTCAGGGTCGTTCGAACGTCCGCGTGCCGCATGATCTCCCGGGACGTCTGGGGTGTGACGTTGGCGCGGACCTGCTAAGGCCCAATTTATTTGACCCCGCTTGGTGGTCTGAGTGGCTCTGAGTTCCGCGCTTTTTGACCCCGCCTCTTCCCTGCCTACCCCGCGGCTTTGGCTTTCCCTCCCT
>JAZDCZ010000115.1:0-10211 GCA_036679605.1 Gemmatimonadota bacterium | reverse complement strand
ATGGCATCGTCGACCACGATGCCGATCGACAGAATGAGCGCTAACAGAGTGAGATTGTTGATGGTGAAACCGATAAAATACAGCAGACCGAAGGCGGCCACTATGGATGTGGGAATTGCAAGGCCCGGTATTATGGTCGCCCTCACATTTCTGAGGAAGACAAATATGATCATCACGACCAGAGCACCGGTAAGCATCAGGGTGTCCAGGGCTTCTTTGATCGACCGTCTAACAAACCTGGCAGAGTCGAACCCGATCGCGATCTCGACACCCTCGGGAAGGACTTGTCGAATGCTCGGCAGTTCCGCCCGGACCGCATCAGAGACTTCGATGAGGTTGGCTTTTGACTGGCGCACCACTCCTATCGCTATGGCGCTCACACCATTGTATCTGAGTACTACTCGATCGTCTTCCGGCCCAAGCTCCACCCTGGCAACATCACGGAGCTTGACCAGTTGTCCCGCACGATTGGAGACGGTGAGATTGTCGAATTCGTTGGGAGTCTTGAGTTCGCCCAACGATCTCACCGAGAACTCTCGACGTTGGGACTCAATGCGGCCCGCCGGGATCTCCACGTTCCGGCTGCGGACGGCCGCCTGAACATCCTGCACGGTCAGTCCCCGCGATACTAGCTCTGAGGGGTCGACCCAAATTCGCATCGCGTAACGTCGCTCACCAAAAATCTGCGCCCTTCCAACTCCAGGGAGTGACTGTACCCTGGTCTTCACCACCCTGTCGGCAAGGTCGGAGAGCTGAAGCAAGTCGTAGTTCTCACCCGACAGTGCCATCCACAAGAATGGCTGGGCATCAGCATCCTGCTTGCTGACTACGGGCTCCTCTACTTCCTGTGGCAACCGCCCGCGCACACGGGATACCTTATCGCGAACATCCTGCGCCGCTTCCTCCAGATCTCTGTCGAGTGTGAACTCCAACACAATGTTGCTGACCTGTTCAGCACTCGAGCTGGTGAGCGTTCTCAGGCCCTGGATCGTGCTGAGTTCTTCCTCCAGAATATCGGTTACCGCCGACTCCATTACACGCGGGTTAGCTCCCCGCAGCACGGTGGACACCGAGACTATGGGAGAATCGATGTCGGGGAATTCGCGCACGGAGAGGCGCTGAAGCGCCAAGCCACCGAACAGAACCAGTGCAATGCTGGCCATACTCGTCAGAACTGGGCGACGTATCGCGGTGTCGGAGAGCTTCAGGTTCCTACCTCCAGGCTAGATTGGCGTTGCATCAAGATAACCTCAGTATGTGAGCGCGCGTATGGCTGACACGGCTTCGTCGATCTCATCTTCGGTATTGTAGTAATGGGGAGACAACCGAAGAGCACCACTCACACCTTTGCCGTCGTAATCGATCACTGCATCGGTCCGACTCTGCGCCGACGTATTGATTTTCCGGTCGCGCAGAGCCGCAACAAGATCGTGCGGCTCCCAGCCCTCCACCCACACCGTCACGACTGCCGAGAGTTCCCCTCCCCTCTGCAGCACCCGGACCCGATCGATCTCGTCGAGGCCCACCCGCAGTCGGGCCGAGAGTGTCTGCACGCGGTCCCTGATGTCAGTTACACCCACGTCCATCGCGTAGCGCGCCGCCTCACCAGTGCCCAAGACCAACGCCCACGCAAACTCCCAGTTCTCGAAGCGCTTGGCATCCTTGACGGGTCTGTAACTGTCCTCACCAATCCAATCGGCGCCTTTGAGATCTATGAACAGAGGCTCCAACCCGCGGTCGAGAATTTCGTCGGAGACGTAAAGGAATCCTGAGCCCCTGGGGCCCCTCAAAAACTTTCGCGACGTGGCAGAGAGAAAGTCGCACGCAATATCACTCACGTCGATCGGCAACTGTCCGATGGACTGGCATGCATCGACCAGGTAGATGATCTCTTTCTGGCGGCAGACTTGGCCGACCGCCGCGATGTCCTGAATCAAGCCAGAACTCGTGGGTACGTGTGTCACACATACCAGTTTTGGACCGTGCTTCTCAATCAGGGCCGTCAGCTCCGAAACATCGACACCTCCCCCCTCCTCAGGGAGGTCGGGCGCTCGCACCACTCTCAGTCCTAGCCGAGCCTGGAGTGCAAGGAACTGGATCTGGTTCGAAACGTAGTCGTTGCGTGTGGTAAGGATGACGTCGTCCGGCTCAAACAGAATTGACGAAAGGGCCTGGGCGTAGGAAGCCGTGGCGTTCTCGGTAAAGGCGATATTCCCTGCTCTCGCACCGATCAATCGCGCCACATGTTCGTAGGCAGCCGACACCGCCTGCTCGCACGCAGCGGCCGCCTCGTAGCCACCGATTTGCGCCTCGAGTTCCAAGTGCTGCTGGATCGTGTCCAGCACACACCTCGGCATCAGGGCAGCACCTGCGTTGTTCAGATGGATCCGCTTACTGCATCCCGGAGTTTCGTCTCGTAATCGTTGGAGGTCCATCTCTATCGGTTTACTTCATCCACCGCTCGCCGCTTTGCTCGACCCACAACTGCCTCGACGTGTCGCGTCATTCGGTGGTAGTCCAGTAGCTCAAAATGATCCGCTTCGAGTTCGGTCACGAGTGACGCTTCATCGTAGTGCTCGCCGAGCATTCCAGTATCGATATGTTCTAGCTTTAGAGTCGCTACACCCTGATTGTACAGATCTGTGTCGGAAAAGACGCACCGCAGGACACGGAGGTTCTTACTAGCCGAACGATACCAATCGACGAACGGCCTCCGGTCACTCTCAAACGGCCGCACGACGTCGGCAGCAAATGCTTTGAGACCATCCACATCACCACGGAATTTCCGGAACACCTTGACCAAGTATTCGTGTAGGTTGAGCCACTCGTTCATGGCAGTCACGGCACCGCTGAACGCAAATATGTCGCGGAGCAGCTCTTCTTCGACCTCCGATACCGATGCAATGCGTCCCGATACGAAACACGTATCACGACTGACGTTGCAGTCGAGGGAGAGAAAGCCATCGATCTGACGCGGCGCATCAAGTGGCGTCTCGACGAGTTGGAATCCGAGGTCAGCACCACTCGAGAATCCCACAACGACTACCGTGGCCGGCTCATAACGTCTGACTAGCTCCGCCAGCAACTCCTGCTGCAACGTCACGTGATCCTGTAGCGACAGACGCAGTCGCCGCCGGGCAGTAGGTTCAAAGCCGTAGAGAGTTGGTGCGATTCCCCTATAGGGAGACTGCCGGAGTACCTCCTCGAATTCATTCTGATCGAGCCCCAGGCCGTGATGGTACACAACGAGTACATCGGAATCGACCTGGTTATCGAGGTAATGTTGGCTATCGCCTATGATCCTGGGGTCGAGCGTGTCGCGCTTCAACTTCCGACAGACCTCTGCGGTTAACTGAAAGGTTCGATCAACGGCCTCCATTCGTTGGCTCACTGACGCACTCGGTGTCGCTTGTGTCGTGAGCGCTAGCTCCATGCGTGAGAGGAGTTCCTCCGCGGTCTGCCATCGATCGGCCGGCCGCTTCTCGAGGCACGTCATCACGACGAACTCGAGCGCGGCGGAAACGCTTGGTCGCATATGCGACAACTGTTCGGGTACCTTGGTAAGGTGTGCTGCCATGATCTCGGGCGCGGACGCGTCCGCAAATGGCGGGACTCCCGCGAACATCTCGTACGCCACAACGCCCAACGCGTAGATATCGACTCGGTGATCGATGCTGGGATCGGCCGCTGCTTGCTCAGGAGCCATGTACGCCGGCGTCCCTATGGCAGCACCGGCCATCGTGAGATTTTCGAATCCGGTCGCGTAACTTACGGCCTTGGCAACTCCAAAGTCCGTCACGAGTGCGTGGCGATCGGAGAGCAGCACATTCTCTGGTTTGATATCGCGGTGAACGACACCGTGCCTGTGAGCGTGGGTCAGTGCGTCCACGACATCACGGAGTATCCGAACAGCATCGGCGATGGGAAGTTCACCGTCCTCGCTAAGGTGTCCCCGCAGCGATTTGCCTGCGACATAGGGCATAACGTAGTAGAGGAACTCGTCTACCTGACCCGAGTCATGGAGGGGGAGGATATGGGGGTGGGTGAGTTGCGCCGCAATCCGGATCTCGCGCAAGAACCGCTCTGCACCCAGCGATTGAGCCAACTCGGGCCGCATGACCTTGACTGCAACCTTGCGGTCGTGTTTGACGTCGTGGGCAAGGTAAACCGTCGCCATGCCACCGGCACCGAGTTCCCGCTCGATATCGTAGCGGTCGGCTAGGGCGGCGGTCAGGCGGTCAACTACATCAGTCATGGCAACCTAAGATGCGACGTGATCTGTCCGAGCGCGAGGTTCAAAATTCCCAAGATGTTACAGTGGTTCTTGCAGAATGACCAGCGTACCTGCGTGCACTCGGCGCGTAGAGGTCTTTCCAGATGGCCATGTGACTTCGACCGTGCCTTCAAGCTCGCCAGTCCTAAGGCCGACATGCACGGTCGGATCACTACTGCTCAAGTACGACCCTGCATAGCGAACTTCCGAGACAATCGTACGATTTGCAAACCTGGTGACGATCTTGGCACCTATCCCGGCGGTATTTGGTGCCTGTCCCTTCAAACGAATCTTGAGCCAGCGGTCGTTTGCGGGGGTGTCATTCCGAAGGAGTTCCGCCCACCCTCCGGAATTTGAAATCAAGATGTCGATGTCTCCATCGTTATCGTAATCTCCGAATGCCGCTCCCCGACTGACACGCTTTCTTCGGAAGTCGCGCCCAACTTCGTTGGCGACGTTCTTGAAGCGTCCCCTTTCATCTCCAATAAAGAGCATATTCTGCTGCCCGTAGGTGATGCTTTGCGAGAAGCCTTCGACGTAATCGACGACGTGGCCGTTGGCCACGAACATGTCGAGATGACCGTCTTGGTTGAAGTCCACGAAATGGGTCGCCCAGCCGACGTGTCGGTAATTGTCCTTATCCAGACGTAGGGCCTTGGTCCTATCTTGGAAGATCATCATTCCCTGATTGGCGTACAGATTGTTGAACTCGAATATCATGTTGGTGACATATAGGTCCTGATCGCCGTCACCGTCTACATCGGCGACATCCACACCCATGGCGGCGGTCTCCGAACCGTCGGGGCCGACGGCAACACCGGCTCCTACCGCAATCTCTGTAAACCTGCCGTCGGTGTTCTCGTAGAGAAAATTACGGGTTGCATCATTGGCCACGAAGATGTCTTGGTCGCCATCGTCGTCGAAGTCCGACGCCACAACAGTAAGTCCCTTACCTCCCTGACTCAGGCCCACCTCGCCGGCCACGTCGGTGAACGTGCCGTCCCCGTTGTTTCGATAGAGGAGGTCGTTTTCTGCCTCGTAATCTCGCGGGCCGGGAAACAGCGCAAAACCGTCCCGCTTTGAGAGCGCGGACGAGTGAACGCCCCCGCCGTCGGCCCTGAACTGCACGTAGTTGGACACGAATAGATCGAGATCTCGATCACTGTCATAATCAAAAAACACTGCCCCCGCGCTCCAACGCGAGTCTCCTGTGCCGGACCGTACCGTGACATCTTCGAATGTCCCATCGCCGCGGTTCCGGTACAGTTGGTTCGGACCGTAGTTGGTGATGTAAAAGTCTACGAATCCATCGCCATCGAAATCTGCGGCAGCGACTCCCTGACCGTACGTGGCCTCGGTGATGCCGGCTGCCTCTGTGACATTCGTAAAGGTGCCGTCTCCCTTGTTATGGAACAGTGCATGGCGCGTGATTTCACTCCCCTTCCCTTCGACGTTCGTGCCGTTCACAAGAAACGCGTCGAGCCACCCGTCGTTGTCGTAGTCGAACAGGGCTACCCCACTGCCCGTAGTCATCAGGATGCTTTGCAGCGTCTTGGCTCCAAAGTTGTGGTGGAAGCTGAGCCCGGAAGCTCGAGCCACATCCGTGAACTTGGGTGGAGGTCCTTGCTGCGCGGAGACAGGCACGGCGGCAACTAATCCCGCGACAAGTATCCAGCCGGCTTGGCGAGATAGTCTTGCGACGTGCTCCGTCGCCTTAACGACCATAGACAATCAACGTGAGGTACACTGCATCATTCTCCTTCCCGATGGAACGATTGAATTCTTCACGGTAGTTCAACTTCGCCGTGATCGCAGTCGTGACCGAATAACCAAACTCCAAGATAACCGCGGTGTCATCGGAGCCCGATAACGAGACATCTCGGCGGACCGTTTCGAACTGGACGCCAAGGCGAACGTCTTGATACACCGGAATCACCCAGTCGGCCCACGCGCGTGCGCTTAGAACATCCGCGGTCTCACCACCGGTGACGCGAACGAACCGCTCGTCGCCCGTGAACCCATCTTGTCCGAAGGTTACCTGGCCACCAGTTAATACGTAGGTGCCATACTTGTAGAAGACATCGTACGCGACCCGCCAACGTGAAATAGCAGGTTGGCCCACCAGTCTCGAGCCTCTGATGGTTGGGAGATCGCCGAAGAGAAACGAGAACCCGTTTTGAAAATCCCAGTAGGTGGGTGAACCGATTCGCCCGGTAATCAGGTAACTCGCGCGGTCCGAACCGGTGAAGAGATGGGGCGAACGTGGAGTCTCACCGGCCCCGATAGTCATTGCGACTTCCCAGTCGTACTCGCCGAGCGGCCCTTTGAGGTCGAGCCCCCAATCCCACTTGAGCCCTAGGTCGGTTGCTTCGACGGGCAGCTGAAATTGTTGGCGCGGAGCACGGATCGGATTGGCACCGAACGGAATCACGAACTGCCCGACCCGCAGCATGAGACGGTCTTTTCGTCCGGGGTTCAACCGAATCCAAAAGTCCTGCGGGGCAAACTTGATGGGCTCCAACCCGTCGTTCGGTTCTGCGCGATCGTACACGATGCGTGGATGGAGATCCATTGCCGTTGCCGGTAACCAATCGGGCAACACCTTATTGACGACCGAGGAGGACGTGAAGGTCTTTACATAATCCAATCCGACGTAGTTACTCGGCGGGCGGGGCGAAAGCTCGAAGTGGTCTTCCGAAAGATCACCCCCCGGAAGGCCGGCGACTCCATCAAACGAGTAGAGTCCCGATAGAACCAACTCCTTGAACAGGAAGGAACGCGCGATGCCCTCCTCTTGTGCGTCCTGCGCGGTGGCACCCGGAGCCGCCACGAGCCAAGCGGCCAAAAGCAAACTCAGTCTTCGATACACCATACATCGCGAAACTCGCTGCCGTCTCTAGACATTGAACCTCACATGCATAATGTCCCCGTCGGAGACCACATATTCCTTCCCCTCGACCTGGAGACGACCGGCGTCCTTTACCGCCTGCTCGGAGCCATACTTCATGAAGAGATCATAGGGCGTCACCTCTGCTCGGATGAAGCCACGTTCTAAGTCCGAGTGGATGCGGCCGGCGGCCGGTCGCGCTTTGGTGCCGCGCTTGATGGTCCAGGCCCGCACCTCGTCTTCGCCGACCGTAAAGAACGATATGAGGTCGAGTAACCCATATGCCGTCCGTATGAAACGCGCGAGCGCCGACTCGGCGAGTCCCAAGTCTTCCAGGAAAGCCGCCTGGTCCTCTAGATCCATAGATGATATTTCGGCCTCCACGCTTGCTGAGAGTACCAGACCGGCGGCGTGAAGTTCAGTAATACGTACAGCGAGATCATCGGGTAGTTCTTGGGACGCCTTCTCTTCACTTCGATTCAGCGCTACCAGCAGCGGGCGGTCGGTGAGCATCCCGTAGCCCTTGAGATAGTCACGGTTCAGCTCTTCGTCAGACAGTGACCGTATCGGCTGCTCCTGCTCCATCGTCGCCTTCATTTTTTCGAACATAGCAACCTCCTGAGCGGAGGGCTTGTCTTTCTTGGCACGGTGGAGCCTGCGCTCGACGATCTCGAGATCGGCAAAAATGCACTCGGTGTGGAAGGCTTCCAGATCGGCCACGGGGTCGGGTTGACCTTCTAACGCAGGATTCGGGAAATCCCGCAATACGAGACAGAGAGCCTCCTGGTCACGAATCTGCTGCAGCGCCTTAGGCGAGAGACCTTTGTGTTCGGCCCCGTGTTCTCCTGGAACGTCACAGAAGCTGATCTCGGCGTAGGTAGTCTTCTTCGGCGAGAAGATCTTGGACAGCGCGTCGATCCGCTGGTCCGGAACCTTCACGATGCCCAAACGCACCTCACCACCAAAACCCACCGGCACGTCGAGACCGGTCATGGTATTGAAAACTGTTGTCTTACCTGAGCCGGCGAAACCTACGAGTCCGATTTTCATTGGTTCCCCACCTTCCCCTTCAACTCCTCGAACCAATTCTCCACCACGATCAACTCACTGGTGCTCTGGGCGCCGCGGTTCCGGATCATCACAAACCCGCCGTCCTCCGTCACATCGTAGTGGCCGAGGAAGTCTCGGTAGGGTTGCATCGAAAACAGTACCCTGCGTTCTCCCATCGCGAAGGTCGGACCCGGGATGACTTCCACCGCAACGAGTTCATTATCCGCACTGCGATAGAAGAGCTGCCGGCCATTCCGCGCCCAAACAGGAAAACGCCCTCCGCCCGTCGAGACCGCCCACCGCGCGTCGCCTGTGTTGGGGAATGGGGTCACATACACGTACACGTCTTGCCCACCGGCCTCCGTCGACGTATATGCCAACCAGCGACCATCCGGCGAGAGTGCCGGAGCGAATTCCTGTTCGTCTGTCGTAACAAGAGGGATCGGCGCACCGTCGCTCTTGAGTGGGTAAGCAACGATGTCCTGGTTGGGAGATGTCGTGCGGGCCACGAGCCACGCACCGTCCCCGGACACGAGCGCATCCCTCAGCGATCCTTCCGCATCGACCAATCGCTTTGCCATGGCACTTCCGTCTGCCCTGCGCACATACACCTCGCTGGCGAAGATGCCGGGACCGGAGCGGTTGGAGAGGAACGTCACAGCACGGCCGTCCGGGGTCCATCGCGGACGACGGTTGATCGACCCCTCGAGCGAGAGCCTGGTGAACGGTCCACCCGGCAACTGTTTTATCCATATTTGGCTTATGTTGGGCCCCTCCACCGTCACGGCCAACGCTGATTCGTCGGGCGACAACGCGAGGGACGAGAAGGCGCCGGCCCAGCCGGGGTCGATCTCCTCCGCCGTTCCGTCACGTGCCACCCACACCAGCTCTTGAGGATCGCTCAGCACCGCTCCGGTCGTATACACGAGTGTGCCGGTGGCCGACACCGCAAGATCCACAGAACCGCCCTGTCCCATGCCAAGGTTTTCGATGAGGCCGCTGGCCTCGCCCCTCAATGCCAGCTTGTCTTGATCGAACGGCACCACCATCAGTGTTCCATCATCGGTGGCATAGACAAGATGCCCTGAGGCCGCGTATCGGGCATACGCTCCTCGCACCAACACCGTGTGTTTGCCGGTCGAGAGGTCCAGTACCGCGATATCCCTGTTGGCAACGATGCCGGGGCCCGCTCGATTGATCGTGAATATCACGCCTTTGCCGTTGGGAAGCGCGTCCGGCCAATTGTGCTGTTGCTCGCCCTGCGCGGTATCCAGAGTCGCGATGCGTTCCGGCATACCGCCGCTCGCCGGAACACGGAGCAGGGGGCCAACGCCCGCAGCGTCGAAGTAGATGTACCCATCGGTACCCCATGTGGCCCCCGGCAATCCAACCAGCGAATCGACTAAGGTGATCGGCGGACCGCCTGCCAGTGAGACCACGTTGATTTCACGCGGGCTGATCGTTGTAAAGAACCCGACGCGGTTGCCGTCGGGGGAAAAGAACGGATTGACCGCGTCCTCCGTACCCGGCAGGGGTGTGGCGTGCAGTTGATCACGGTCCCTCACGAGCAGTCGTGGGCCCTGGCTGGTCAATCCGCTGTACACCAGTCGCTCCCCGTCCGGCGAGATGGCAACACGAGCCCAATTGGTTTGGGCGAGTGCTTCGTCCTCGGGCAAGGCTATACTGTAGCGCGAGACCGGTCTTGGAATCGAACGGAGCCAACCCCACGCGGTCGTGACCGCCAACACTGTTGCGACAACCGCAAGCGCGAGCTTCACAACGTCCGTCGGCGCTCGGCTCGGCGCCGCGGTTGCAGTACCGACAGCATGAGTCGTTGGCGTAGCGAACGCGGTGTCCGTCAACGCCTCGCCAAATTTTGCCGCGCTTTCGAACCGATCCGCCGCCAATTTTTCCAGCGACTTGGCCGTTGCAGCTGCTACATGGGCCGGCACCGACTTCCGCAACTCCGTCACCGGCTGCACGTCTTCCGCGACAATCTTC
>JAZDCZ010000114.1:0-21948 GCA_036679605.1 Gemmatimonadota bacterium | reverse complement strand
CGCTCACGGACGGAGAGGCGGGAGCAGTGGGAGGTGTGGTGCGGGCGTTTGGCGACGGCCGGACGATCGGTGTCGGTGGAGAGACGACGCTCGAGTTGTCGATGATAGCCGATCGGCCACGCTCGCTTGTCATCAGCGAGATCGGAAACGGCACGCCGGTACCGTGGGAGACCGGAGGGGACGGCTACCTCAAGGGCGTGTACTTCGAGATCTACAACAATTCGGACCAAATGATATATCTGGACGGCATGTTGTTTGGGGTGGCTGGCATCGCTTGGGCTACACGGACTAACGTCATGGCGTGCTCCGAGAGCCAGACGCCACGGACCGATCCCGCGGGAATTCACGCGCAGCAGGTGCTGCGGTTTCCCGGGTCTGGTACGGAGTATCCGATCGGGCCGGGTGAGACACGCACTATGGCGGTGGCGGCGATCGACCACAGGCCGGTTCATCCGACGCTGATCGACGAGTCGGACGCGGATTTTGAGATGGGCCTTTCGGGAAATGCCAACAACCCCGCCGTGCCCGACATGATCCAGCCGTCCTTTCCCAACCCGTTCATTGTAAACAGCCTGTTCGGGTCACGCGCCCTGTATTCTCTGTCGCAGCCGTTGGGTCTGGAGAGCCAACCGGTGTCGTGGCGGGACGCGTCCAATGGCAGACAGTACGTACTCATACCAAAGGACAAACTCATCGATATCGTAGCCTTGAAGTCGATCTGGCCTGCTAGGGATCCTGAGTTTCCTCCGTGCGTTCCCATGGTGCTGCGTGGCTTCAACCGCTATGAAGGTGGGTTCCAGAACATCGGTTTCGATACCGATCCTGCGTTTCCCAGCACCCGTTCTCTGCAGCGGAGGGTGCTGCGGATTAGTGCCGACGGCCGAAAGATTCTGTACAACACCAGGACCACTGCTGTGGATTTCGTCCGCGGTGTGGTGCCGCGCACGTGGCGGAGCATTTCGTAGGGAGGCGAATGGAATTACGAATTACGAACAAGGAATATCGAAATGGCTGCTATAAATCCCCAGTTTGAATCGTTTACATATTAGAGGCCATGGATCCGAGTCATGACCGGCCCTGTGGCCGGCGCTTCTAGGGACGGAAACCGAGGACGCTCTGCCGATGGACGTAGAGGCATTGTTCGAAGAGCACCAGCCGGCGCTGCTGCGCTACCTCACACGCTATACGGGTGACAGCGAGGAGGCGGCTGACGCGGCACAGGAGACCTACCTGCGGCTGGTGGAACGGCCGCCGCGCCGTGCGGACAATGTGCGGGCGTGGCTCTTCACGGTCGCGACCAACGTGGTGCGCGACGGTCGGAAGCGGCAGCGCACAGCGCACATGATCGGTCTTGAAGACCGCTTACCGGTGGTCGATGCTGCTCCCGGGCCGGACGCTGCATACGAGCAGGCGGAACGCCGCCGCCTGGTGCAAGACATGCTGGGCAAGCTGTCGGAAAAGGAACGGACGATCCTGCTCATGTGGGAGGACGGTTTTAGCCATAGTGAGATCGCCGAGCCGACCGGCATCAAGAAGAGTTCGGTCGGTCCCACCATAGCGCGGGCCTTGAAGAAGCTGTCCGGTGACATACGCCGTTTGAAGGAGGGATTCCGATGATTTTCATAGTCACTGAAGACGCTCGCCACGTAGAAGACGGAGACCTGATAAGGCTCCACGACAGGGAGTGCGACCCGGCCGAAGAGCGTCTGATCCGTAATCACCTGGCGGGCTGTGCCGCATGCAGGAACAACGCGAAAGAACTGGCCCACCTGGCGCAGGGGTTCTCCAGCGCTTTGAGGGAACTGGAAGAGCCCGAACCGCTTCCGATTAGGCGGTATCGTGCCGCGCGCAGGTCGGCACCGGGCGGCTTAGTCGGTCGAGTAAAGAGTTCGCGTCGCTCGGCGCGCGTCGTGACCGCGGTAGTCGCCGTGCTTGCCGTTACGCTCACCGTAACGCCCGCCCGCGCCTGGGTGCTGGGGCGCTTGGCGGCACTCAAGTCGCTCGTCGTTGCGGTTCCGGTAGAGCAGCCGTCACAGGTTCAGCAACCCACCTCATTAGTGTCGTTCGTTCCCACGAGCGGGGAGTTCTTGATCGACATTACGCGTACGCAGCTCGGTGGCACCCTTTCGATCGTGGTCGATACGGTGACGGCTGCGTCGGCGCGGATACTGGGTGGCGCCGGAAACGAAGAAATGATGGTTCTCCAAGCGGGCTTCAGGATCAGGCGTAACGCTTCGTCACGGGCCAGTTACGAGTTCCGGCTGCCACGGTCGCTGGAACTGGTGGAGGTGCGTGTTGCGGGTAAGACGGTCGTGCGCTACGACGTGACGGAGATGGCGGAACGGGGACGGTGGGAGATCGATCTAAAGGGGGTGGAGGACAGGTAAGCCCGGGGAATGCTAAGTACTGATCAAGGAATTTCAAGGAATATAGAATTACGAAGTGTTTGAGGTTCAATGTTCCGTTTGTAACTACTGAAACGGCAGCGACTTAGAAATGGTTGCCATAACTTGCCGATTTCAGTTGCTATAATCTGCCGATTTCAATCGTTACACAGGTTAGGAGAGGCAAGATTGTGGGAGCACCCCGATGTGGGAGAACGCCGATGTTTGATCCAGCCAGCCGCCGACGTAGCCTCCAGCTCGTAGTGGGCGGCAGCGTGCTTATGGTGGCACTCGTGCTGATCGGAGTATTGAGCGCCCAGAATCGGTCACCTAAGGTCCGAAGGCTCAGATCACTAGGGGGGTAGGAGTAAATGAGGGTCAAACGATTGTTCCAACTGTCCAAGGACGTTGCTCTTGCGGCGGCGGTGGTCCTAGTCGTCCT
Organism: Gemmatimonadota bacterium; assembly: GCA_036679605.1. Lineage (GTDB taxonomy): Bacteria > Gemmatimonadota > Gemmatimonadetes > Gemmatimonadales > GWC2-71-9 > JAZDCZ01. The sequence continues at coordinate 19,122 of JAZDCZ010000114.1, read as the reverse complement.
CCTGGCACTGCAGCAGCGGTCCCTAAGCGAACGGTACGCCACGCTACGCGAGCGTACACTATCTCTGCACACTGGTCTCTACGTACCAACTTTTCAAACCAGGACTTTGCAAGGAGACTCCGTAACGATCGGAGCGACCGAACCAGCTGCTAAGCAGGTGCTCTTTTTCTTCACGACAACCTGCCCCTATTGTCGCGCGTCTCTACCCGCTTGGAACCGAGTTGCGTCGCGCATCCGGGAAAAGGGCGACGCAACGGTGTACGGCGTAGCGCTGGATTCGCTGCATCTAGTGCATCAATACGTCCGTGAACACGATCTGCGGTTTCCGGTGGTCCTACTTCCGGAACGTAAGCTGGCTCGGATATACCGCATAACCGGTGTACCTCTGACAGCGGTACTGGACAACGAAGGTCGTGTTGTCTATTCCAGGGCAGGTGAATTCGCCGTTCAGCAAGCCATCGATTCGTTGCTAGCGAGTGTCCAGGAACATGACATTCGAGGTGCCCAGTGACCTAGCCGTTCGACCGCCAAGTCGGGGCGGTCACGACTCCCTCGAACGTTCCGCTATGTCCTTTTGGCCAGCCAGGGCTGGTCTGATGCGCAAAGAATCCATACTAAGGAGGGAATCATGTCGAAGACAAGATGGATCATCCGCGCTAGCAGTGTTGTTCTGATAGCTGGCGCGCTTGCGTTTGGAGCAACTGAGGCGCTGGGCCGCTCCATGGGGGACCCGTGTGGTAACGATCCTGGAGAACTCGGTACGTGTCCTCCGTTCACTGTGCAGAGTTGTCAGACCGCCTGTGACGAGTTGTTCGGAAACGGCCCGCTCGGGGACTGCGGTCCGAGCAGCGACGGTCCGTGCTGCCGCTGTGTAATTTGAGTTTCCGATGCGTCGATGCCGGGGGTCTTTCGACTCTCGGCACCGCCTGGCTGGGTGGCATTGTCCCTCATCCACGTCGGAGCGTGTCCAATACCCGAGGCGGGGCTCGTTTTGGTCTTGGGGTAATGTACGGGATCGTTAGATTTGTTTGTAGGATGCTGGAGGAAGATAGCATCTACCTCCCCGCCGTCACTCAACCTGTGGGGTGACTATGTTACATCGAATCAAGCAGGTGCGGTTGACGGTTCTCATCCTGGGTATGGCAGCCTGCGAGCCGGGCGAAGTCACCCAGGTAGACCCGAGCGAAAGTGGCACCGAGATTCCCTCGGTGCCTCGAGTGAACCGTACCGCGCTTATTGTGCATGCGGCGGTGGACTCGGTCGACGGGGCGCTGGCCGATTCTCTGGGCTGGCGGGACGGGATCCCGGGTGCGGAGATTCATGTTCTTCGCAACGGTACGGCGAGCTGGGTGACAAGGATCACAAATTCCGCCGGGACTGCTCGGTTCAAAAACCTGCTTCCCGGTCTATACCGCGTTTTTGGTGGCCGTACGCTAACGGAGGGAGAGGCGAAGGAGGCTGGAAGCCTCGCGCGTGCGTTCGGTGACGGGCGGACTATCAGAATAGGAGGAGAGACTGAGCTGGAACTGACGATGCTGGCGGATCGTTCGGGCTCGCTGGTCATCAGCGAGATTGGCCGCGGCACACCGCCAGACTGGGAAACGAACGGCAGTTATTTGAAGGGCTTGTACTTCGAAATCTATAACAATTCTCATAGCACAATGTTTCTCGACGGCAAGATCTTCGGCGCCATGTTTGCCAGCGGGTTCCGAGAAGTAGCGCGTCTCCCGTGTGCGGTAAGCGAACAGATACGGACAGATCCCGCAGGAATCCATGTCCGTTGGATGTTGCAGTTCCCTGGCTCAGGGTCGGAGTATGCGGTGCCACCCGGGGGCGCACGCACCGTCGCCGTGGCAGCGATCGACCACACCCCGGTGCACCCTACGTTGCTCGACCTTACGAACGCCGACTTCGAGATCGGTCAGACCGGCAGCGCGAACAACCCCGCGGTGCCGGACATGTTGGACATTGGGCTTGCACCCTTTCCGGTCGGCGTTTTGGTTGCGGTCCGCGATGTCTTCTTCTTGTCCGACCCAGTGGACGTGTCGAGCTTGCCGGTGCTGTTCCGGGACCCGCAGGGACGCGAGTACGTGCGGGTGCCAAGAGACAAGCTGTTGGATGTTATGGCTGTCACGCTCCTCTGGCCTGACAGTGATGCGCGGGCGGTGCCGTGTTTGCAGATGGTCCACCGGGATTTCGACCGCTATGAGGGTGGGTTCATAGAGATTGGGTTTGGGGTCGACGTACAAGCGACCGTATCCCTGCAGCGCAAGGTGCTCCGGACGGGCGCCGACGGTCTTAGGATCCTGCAGGATGCCAACACGAGTGCGGTGGACTTTTTTGTGGGTGGTAAGACCCCGGGATGGATACCCTAGGCGCTGGTCGTAGATCGCCCTAGACTCGGCACCCTAACGGGATTCTTGGTCCATCCGATCTACCGGATCTTTCTTGCCGATCTTCATTGACGGTCGGGTTCACTCTTGAGAATCGGGTGCTGAGGAGGCTTCGTTTGACAATCGGGTTGTCAAGAAAGGGTCGTGGGTGAGAGTCGGGTCCTAACGAGGACTCGGTCGGCCGATACGAGAAGCGGACGGAGGGGAAAGGGGGGTGATGGGGTGGGCCTCAACAGCGTCCTTAGAGGGCGCACTTCTCGCACTAAGCCGCCGAGCGAGCGCTCGTAAGCGCTCGACTCACCACCTCGGTGAGCCCAGGGAATACTGAATACTTGGTGGATACTCGATATTCCGTTCGGCGCACGCAACTATTGAAATCGCAAGGTGTTAGAAGTCACTGCTATAACTTGGCGGTTTCAATCGTTATACAGATATAGCAACGATCTTAGCAGTTGGGGCGACGCATGCGTCGCCCCTACTGCTTGGTTTGGAAATCCCTGCTATAAATTTACGAATTGAATCGTTTACGTATTAGAGGGGATGGATCAGCGCTTTCTCGGACCCGTCGCCTCCGCTGAACGTGTCCTGAACCAAGGAGCTTCTGCCGATGGACGTAGAGGCACTATTCGAGGAGCACCAGCCGGCGTTGCTGCGCTACCTCACCCGCTATACGGGTGACAGCGAGGAGGCGGCCGACGCGGCACAGGAGACCTACCTGCGCCTGGTGGAACGGCCGCCGCGCCGATCGGAGAACCTCAGGGCATGGCTCTTCACTGTCGCGACCAACGTGGTTCGCGACGAAAGGAGACGGCAGCGTAGGGAGGACAGGCTACACGCAACTGTGGGGAGCCTACACTCGGCCGCTGGCGCTCCTCAGCCCGATGCCGTTTACGAGCGGGTCGAGCGCCGTCGCCTGGTGCATCGGATGCTCGAGAAGCTGTCCGAGAAGGAGCGCACGATCCTCCTTATGTGGGAGGAGGGATTTAGTCACCCCGAGATAGCGGAGGCGCTCGGTTATGAGTGGCGCTCGGTCGGTCCTACGATCGCGCGGGCTTTGAGGAAGCTGTCCGGTGACATACGCCGTTTGAGGGAGGGATTCCGATGATTCTCATAGTCACTGAAGACGATCGGCACGTAGAAGACGGAGACCTGATAAGGCTCCACGACGGGGAGTGCGACCCGGCCGAAGAGCGTCTGATCCGCAACCACCTGGCGGGCTGTGCCGCATGCAAGAACAGCGCGAAAGAACTGGCCCACCTGGCGCAGGGGTTCTCCAGCGCCTTGAGGGAACTGGAAGAGCCCGAACCGCTTCCGATTAGGCGGTATCGTGCCGCACGCAGGTCGGCACCAGGCGGCTTGGTCGGTCGAGTAAAGAGTTGGCGTCGCTCGGTGCGCGTCGTGGCCGCGGTAGTCGCGGTTCTCGCCGTTACACTGACCGTAGCACCCGCCCGAGCATGGGTGTTAGGCCACTTGGCGGCACTCAAGTCGCTCATCGTTACGGTTCCGGTAGAACCGCCGCTGCAGCTTCAGCAATCCACCTCATTGGTGTCGTTCGTTCCCACGAGCGGGGAGTTCCTGATCGACATTACGCGTACGCAGCCCGGTGGGACGCTTTCGATCGTAGTCGATACGGTGACGGCGGCGTCGGCGCGGATACTGGGTGGCGCCGGAAACGAAGAAATAATGGTTCTCCTAACGGGCTTCAGGATCAGGCGTAACGCGGCGTCACGGGCCAGCTACGAATTCCGATTGCCACGGTCGCTCGAACTGGTGGAGGTGCGTGTTGCTGGTAGGACGGTCGTGCGCTACGACGTGACGGAGATGGCGCAACGGGGTCGGTGGGAGATCGATCTCACCCGGTCGGAGGGGAGGTAGGCGCAGGGAATACTGAATGCTGAACAAGGAATATCGAATTGCGAGTGTTGCTACTTCGACATTCAATGTTGCTTGCTTGTTGGATATTCGATATTTCGTGCAGAGCGCTCAGGTCGGCTTCGAGGATCGCGATCGCCGACGCCCGCTTCGTTCAGCGTGCTTCATGTAGCTCCGCAGGACGGCGTTCATGCGCGATTGGTAGCGGGGCCCTTGCTGCTTGAACCATTCGAGGACGTCTTCGTCGACCCGCAATGAAATGGCCTGCTTCGAAACAGGGACGACTAGCTCCGCGTCGGCCCAAAAGTCGGCTGGGAGTTCGGCCAACTCCGGAGGAGAGGTCCGCTCGATGGCCGCCTCGGCATCTTCCGGAGCCGAGTTCGGTCGGCCCGCCCCCGAGCGGGTTGCTCAATTCGCTTCGATCGCTTGGTCATAAGCACGGCGCTCCTGTCGGTTGCTCTGCCGGGCCGAGATAATCCGGCGCTCGAACCCGCCCTCGCCCGACTTGCGGCACCGATCGGCTTCTCGCAAAATCCGCCGCTTGTACTCCAAGGTGAAACGCCGTCGCTTCGCCTTCGCCAATACCTCTACCTCCAGACTATTGGTAGAGGAAGCCACATCCATCATCGCGTCCATCCCCATTCTCCTTCATCGCCCTGCTCACTAAACTAACAGTAGTAAGGTGTCTCACTCATATTGGCAGAGAGGGGTTAGCGCTCGACTGTCAACGCCTCGACGTTCCCTTCCTCCGAGCTTCACTAGTCAGCTCTTAGATTCCCGGCGTATATTCTTAGGGAGCCCGACATGAGGAGTAGCACAATAATGGCTCGGACGTTCACGGCAGTTGTACACCGAGAGGACGATCTCTACATCGCCGATTGTCCGGAAATAGGCACTGTGAGTCAGGGCGGGACACCCGAGGAGGCAGTAGTCAATCTCAAGGAGGCGACGGAACTCTACCTGGAAGAGTTCGGGCCTACAGATTTCTCACGGCCCTTCGTCACGACCTTCGACGTGGCGGTGGGTACCTAGACTTCCTCGTCGTTCCGCTGCACTCGGATCCGCCTGTCGGTACTCTTCACGCACTTCACGCGAAGTGGAGACGACGACCCTTGGGCTCCGGAACAGCATCGCCGTCCTTACGAGCCGTGCTGATCCACAGATCGATCGCCTCCTTGGCATTGGCAACAGCCTCAGTAGGCGAAGACCCGTGAGCCATGCATCCCGGTAGTTCCGGTACCTCGGCCACATATACCACGTCCTCCGCACTCCAATAGATGATCAGCTCGTACTTGTGCATCTTAATGTTCCTCCCCGAGCTTGTGTTTCAGGATGATTGCTCGAACTTGACGCACCTGGTACACTTTCGCATTGCTACGATCCCGCTGCAAGGTGATACGCTCCTCAATGCCCGCCCGCGCGAAGATGTGGTGGCTACCGCGCGTCCGTTCGGTAAATCCTAGATAGTGTAGCAGGCCGCAAAGGTCCGCGAAGGCGATATTGGCGTCGGCGGTGCCACGTAGAATCTGAAGTAATACCTTTTCATGCTTTGCCATCCTGGGAACTTAGGCGGTCTGCCCGCACCTAGCGATGGTACTGCGATATTTGATATTCCGTTCAGGCGGCCACCCCCTCCATCTCCTTCGAATACTTTCCGTAGCGCGCCGAACCCACGCACTTGGCGCGGTGATAGAAAGTCTTCTGCGCTGCCCGCACGTTGCCCGCCTCGCCGCCCCATGCCTTGAGAGCCGCCTCCTGAAGTGCGCGTCCATAGGAGAAGCTCAGCTGCCACGGATGGCTGCCGAGAGCGTTCATGGCGTTTAGGTGCTCGGTGGCGAGTTCGGGGCTCTGGCCACCCGATAGGAATACGATTCCCGGTACCGCAGCCGGCACCACCCGACTGAGACAGCGTACCGTCGACTCGGCCACCTCCTGGACATCGGCCTGGCGCGCACACGCTTTGCCGGACAACACCATATTCGGCTTGAGGATCATGCCCTCGAGCGAAACCCGATGTGACTGGAGTGCGAAGAATACTGTGTCGAGCGTTGTCTCCGTTACTTCCTCACAGCGCTCGATCGTGTGGTCGCCATCCATGAGTACCTCAGGCTCCACGATCGGTACCAGGCCCGCTTCCTGGCTGAGCGCGGCGTAGCGCGCCAGCGCGTGTGCGTTGGCCTCGATGCAGAACGCGCTCGGCATGCCGTCAGCGATTGCTATGACTGCGCGCCACTTGGTGAACTTGGCGCCAAGTTCACCATACTCTGCCAGACGATCGCACAAACCGTCCAACCCCTCGGTGACCTTCTCGCCCGGGAACCCCGCCAATGGTTTGGCACCCTTGTCGACCTTTATTCCCGGGATGATATCCGATCCGGACAGGAGTTTGGAAAACGAGGTACCGTCCGCGGCGCTCTGCCGGAGCGTTTCGTCGAACAGGATTACACCGCTTATGTACTCTTTCACACCCTCGGTGGTAAACAACAACTCGCGATAGGCGCGACGGTTTTCTTCGGTGGACTCAACTCCGATACTGTCGAGCCGCTTCTTTATGGTCGGGGGACTCTCGTCGGCGGCCAGGATCCCTCTGCCGGAGGCCACCATTGCCTGGGCCACGGATGCAAGTTCTGTTGTGCTCATGACAGCTCTTTCTCTTGCAGTGATGTTGTATCTCGAAGATAAGGTGCTGAGAAGGCAGCGGAAAGCAAGAACGAAGCCACCCGTGACCCGTCCGCCTATTGGTCAGCCGCCAAGATCATTTATATTCAATACAATTGTAAAGTAACGCCTTCACTCGAGTTCTTGAGAGGGATCGGTATGGCACCCAGCCAGTGGGCACGAGTCTCCAACGCAGAAGCGCATGGGTTGCGTAGAGGCGCGTGGTATGCCGTAGTCAACATCTCCTCAAACGGTATGGTCTTCCTGGATGTGAATCGGCAGAACCGCCCCGTGAACAGCGAGAGCCTGGAGTTCACCGAGACCCAGCCCAACCAATGGAGCGTCGTTTCAAGAGACGCCCAGGATGGCGCGGCGGTAAGAGCCAGCAGCGCCGATTTGGGGCCGAGTTATGGCGTATGCCCGCATTGCAGCGGCCGGGTTCGGCTCGAGAAGGACGATCAGTCTGCAACTTGTACGATTTGCGGCAAGGAATCAGAAGTGGACTGGACCCACATCTGCTAATCTCGGTTCATCCAATGGATGAACCGAGATTGTGTCTCAGCGCCTAGCCCCATCGTGAGCGGCGTCCCGCCGCTATATTCTGCATCATGAAGCGAGACAATCGTCGGAGGACTGCCACCACCCGGGTGGGTGCCGTCCTGCTGGGGAGTGAGCACCCCATTGTAGTGCAGTCGATGACGAACACGGACACTGCCGATGTTGCTGCCACGACAGATCAGGTCGCCCTGTTGGCGGAGGCCGGGAGCGAACTGGTTCGGGTGACGGTAAACAACGATGCCGCAGCGATGGCGCTGTCGCAGATCGTCGAGCGGCTTGCTGACAAGGATGTCACCGTTCCGATCATCGGGGATTTTCATTACAACGGACACCTGCTGCTCTCGAAGTATCCTGATTGCGCACGGGCGCTGGAGAAGTACCGCATCAACCCGGGTAACGTGGGAGCGAAGCGTCGCGACGAGCACTTCAGTCAGATCGTAGAGATCGCGATCGACAACGATAAGCCGATCCGGATAGGGGTGAACTGGGGGTCGCTGGACCGCGCGCTCCTAACCGAACTCATGGACGAGAACGCCCGCAGTGCGAATCCCCTGGACGCACGTGACGTGACTTTGAACGCGATGGTCGAGAGTGCAATGAGGTCGGCGGCGCTGGCGGAACAGGTGGGCCTAGCGCACGACAGGATCGTCCTGTCGGCCAAGATGTCGCAGGTCCAAGACCTCGTAGACGTCTACAGAAAGCTCGCGCCGCTCAGTGACTATCCGCTCCACTTGGGCCTCACGGAGGCCGGGATGGGTGCTAAGGGAATCGTCTCTAGTACCGCGGGGTTGGCAATCCTGCTCCAGGACGGCATTGGCGATACGATCCGCGTCTCTCTCACGCCGGCACCGAACGGTGATCGCGCCGAGGAAGTGAGGGTCGCCCAGCAGGTGCTGCAAACTCTTGGGCTCCGTGACTTCGTGCCTCAGGTGACGGCATGCCCCGGGTGCGGCCGGACGACGAGTACGTTCTTTCAGGAGATGGCCGAGGAGATCGAGGCATATCTGTGTGAACAGATGCCTGTATGGCGACAAACTTATGCCGGAGTGGAGGGGATGCGTGTCGCCGTAATGGGTTGCGTGGTAAACGGCCCGGGCGAATCGAAGCACGCCGACATCGGTATTTCGCTTCCCGGTACGGCCGAGACCCCAAAGGCGCCGGTCTATGTGGACGGCGAACTCTCGGTGACGCTCAAGGGCGATCGGATCGTGCAGGAGTTTCTCGAGATCTTGAACGAGTACGTCGACCGCAAGTATTCGGCTGTTGCTGCGGGCAGGTCCTGAAGGCGCCGGTCGATGACGGGCGAGTCGCGACAAGCGGCAGACGTGTTGGCCGGAACGCGGCGGCTGATGGTGGTGACGGGTGCCGGCATGTCGCGCGATTCAGGGGTTCCCACCTTCCGGGACAGCCTCACCGGACTGTGGTCACAGTTCGACCCACAGGAGTTGGCGACAGAGCAGGCGTTTCGTGCCAACCCCTCTCGCGTATTTGGCTGGTACCTGGACCGCTGGCGCCAAGTCCGTGATATCGAGCCTCACCCGGGGTACCATGCCCTCACTCAACTTCGGGAGTGGCTGGACTGGTTGACTGTGGCCACTCAGAACGTCGATGGTCTCCATGCCACGGCCGGCAACGGTAACATCATCGAGCTTCACGGCCTGTTGAGCGCATTCCGATGCCTCGATGAGGGACACCCGTATGATTCTGCGAAGCTGCAGGAGATCAGAGTACCTGAAGATGGGGCGTTCGACCCCCCGGAGTGTCCGCAATGTGGCAGCCCGATCAGGCCAGGCGTCGTCTGGTTTGGAGAAGCTCTGCCGGCAGATGCCGTGCAGCGTGCCTGGTCAGCCGCGGACGAATGCGATTCAATGTTGGTAGTAGGAACGTCGTCGATAGTCTATCCCGCGGCCGAACTGCCGGAGATAGTTCTTGCCAAGGGTTGTCCCGTGGTCGAGATAAACCCGACTGCAACCCCTCTAAGCGGGTTGGTCAGTGTATCGTGGCGTGAACGCGCAGCCGTCGCATTACCGGCTCTCGTCGAGCATCTCATTTCTGCTACGGCTCGCGTGCAATGAGTTACGATCCGCGTTTCCGCCGAACGAAAATCGTCGCCACTCTCGGTCCGGCGTCCGCCAGCGAAGAAACTCTGACACAGATGATCGAGACCGGGGTCAACGTTGTGCGAGTCAACAGTTCTCATGGAACTCGTGAAAGCCGTGGCGAACTGATAGACATGGCAAAACGTGTGCGCGCGAGCATGAATAAGCACGTTGGGATCCTGGTCGACCTACAAGGACCGCGAATTCGAGTCGGTGTCTTATCACAGCCCCGTCGACTGGATGTCGGTTGTGAAGTCGTGTTCGCACCCGAGGGTACGGTTACGGGAGATGAAATTCCGACCACGTATGAGGCGCTTGCAGCGGATGTAGAAATCGGCTCACGAATCTTGCTCGACGACGGTCTTCTATGCGTAGATGTTACTAGAATATTCGATAAACGAGTGGTGGGTGTGGTGTGCCAAGGTGGACTGTTAAAGAGCAACAAGGGGATGAACCTGCCGGGAGTCCACGTAAGCGCTCCGGCGGTGACGGACAAGGACTGTGAAGATATCGAGCTGGCACTGCAGAGCGACGTAGATTTCATCGGGATATCGTTTGTCCGGCGAGCTGAGGACATCGCGGTAGTCAAAGGGCTGGTGGACTCACGAGTTCGGCTGGTTGCAAAGATCGAAAAGGCTGAGGCCCTGGCCGATCTCGAGCGCATCGTCGATGCCAGTGATGCGCTGATGGTTGCTCGTGGGGACCTGGGTGTTGAGCTTCCGTTTGAGAGAGTGCCTCTTACCCAGAAACACCTGATTGCGACTGCAATTCGCCGAGGTCGTGCAGTTATAACGGCCACGCAAATGCTAGAGTCCATGGTGCACAACGCGCGTCCCACGCGGGCAGAGGCGTCGGATGTGGCAAACGCAATCCTGGACGGTACGGACGCGGTCATGCTCTCGGCTGAAACCGCGGTTGGGGCATATCCAGTGGATGCGGTGCGGGCCATGGTGAGAATCATCAACGAAGTTGAGGGAGCGCTTGTGGCGGACGGAGGCTTCGATGCCAATGTAGCGCCATATGACGATCGCATTAGGGGATCCGTGGACGACGCAATAGCCTTCGCCACGACCGCCGCGGCAGAGATGCTCGAAGTGCCACTCATCGTTTGCTTTACCAAGAGCGGTTTTACTGCTCGAAAGATCGCGGCGAATCGACCGCGGACCCCAATTCTGGGCCTCTCTACCGAGCAGAACACCTGCAACAGTCTGTCGGCAGTCTGGGGTGTAGTTCCACAGCTAGCGAGTTCTGCACCTAGCTACGACGCGATGCTGGATGTGGCTAGAGAGGCGTTGATTGAGCAAGGGTTGGTGAAACCGGGCGACCACATAATCGTAACGGCCGGCGTTCCATTCGACGTGACCGGTACGACCAATCTGCTCAAGGTGGAGATCGTCTGATTTGCGTTTCGTGGTCCTTGGGTCAGGTACGTCGTTCGGAGTTCCACAGATCGGATGCAACTGTGCGGTTTGCACTTCTTTGGACAGACGTGACAAGCGTACAAGAGTCGGCGCGCTGGTGGAGCATGACAATGGAACCCGCTTACTCATAGATACCCCGCCCGAACTCCGCCTACAGTTGATCGCCGCAGGTATCGACTCCGTTGACGCCGTCCTCTATACCCACGATCATGCGGATCATCTGCACGGAATCGATGACCTCCGGGCAATTTCTGCCAGGAAGGGTAGGCTTTCGCTGTATGGACAGTCCCAAACCCTAGAGAGTGTAGAGCAGCGTTTCAGTTACATCTTTGATAACGGCGCCAACCCGCCGGGCGTCATCAAGCCGGACCTCACGACTATTGCAGTGGAGGCGGGGGCGAAATTGTCTGTCTGTGGTATCCCGATCGTTCCCTTGCAGCTCTATCACGGCTCGGCGTCGGTCTTGGGGTATCGGATCGGTGATCTGGCGTACATGACCGACGTCAAAACGGTTCCAGATGAGACGATGAAGTTGATCGAGGGGGTGAAGGTGCTCGTTCTCAGCGCGCTGTTGGACCGGCCACATCCAACACACCTATCCATTGATGAGGCGGTTGCGCTTGCTCAAGAGATCGGTGCCGAAAAAACCTACCTGACCCATCTGACCCACCAGTACACCCACGTGGAGTTATCCAAGCGGTTTCCCCCCGGTATCGAACCGGCCTACGACGGCCTCTCGTGCGTCTTTTGACGCGGCACCAGCGAACGGATAGATTGCGACTGTAGGTTGATCTGAGTCAGAAATCGAGTCGGCGAGCGGAGAGAGTTATGTCAAATGGCGAAGGTGGTCCGGTTGTAGTTGTGGAGCGGTCCAGCGGCATAGGGGCCTTTCTTTGGGGGGCAGTCGTGGGGGCTGCCGCGGCACTGCTCCTTGCACCTCGAACCGGTGAGGAAACCAGGGAAGTGCTGAGGTCGAGGGGACGGAGACTTCGGTTGCAGGCGGAGGATACGGCGGAGGCAGTGCAATCGCGGGTCGAGGAGGGTTATGAAACCGCGAAGTCGCGGGTAGAAGAGGGATTCGAGAGCGCCCGCCGGGCTCTAAGTGATACGCGCGACGGAACCCGTGATGCGGTGGATGCCGGAAAAGCGGCGGTTCGTACAGCGCGCGACGAGTTGGATCGTCGGCTTTCGGATGCGAAATCTACTCGGAAGAAAGGCAAGGCGTCGCAGCGGGAAGCGGCGGTCGTGGACGAAGACGCGGCGGAGTAGTTCGATAGCACGGTTGACGTCTTGAAGGTCGCGATGCAGCGCGGCTGGGCGTCATCGCCGATTGGATTCGTCCGACGCGTAAGTGTTGCCGCGTACGAAGACAATATCCCGTTTCTCGCCAGTGCGTTGACCTTCGAGGCGCTCTTGGCTGCCGTGCCGTTCCTAGTCCTAATGTTGGCGGCATTGGGATATTTCGTACATGCGGGCGACGATGCGGTGGCAGACGTGCTCAACCTCATGGGTCTGTTGGTTCCTTCCGCGGGCGAGATACAAAGTGATCCCTATCGTGAAGCGGAGCGCTTGCTAAAGCTGATCGCGGCCACTCGCAGTCAGCTGTCTGTCTACGGAATTCCACTGTTTCTCTGGTTCTCAACGCGTTTCTTCGGTGCTACCAGGGCCGCGTTGAACGATGTCTTCGACACTCCAGAAAGCCGTTCGTGGATTGTGGGCAAGCAAATAGATCTCCTGCTGGTCATTGCTTCGCTGATATTGATAGTGCTGAATGCCATGCTGACTCTGTCGATCGTAGACAAGCCTTGGTTGGGCAGGTTCTTCACAAGCGTTTCTACATTTGGGTTGAGCATGGTTGTCTTCTTCATCGTATACATCACCGCACCGACACGCAGGATGCGTTGGGATACCGCGATCGTTGGATCCCTGGTTGCGTCGCTGGGATTCGAAGTGTCCAAGAGGCTCTACGCAATTTATCTAACTGAGTTCGCCACGCTCGATAGGTTGGTCTCCAATACCAACATTATCGCCATTCTCTTGCTGGTCGTTTGGATGTACTACACGGCCTTTGTTTTCTTGGTAGGAGCAGAGGTCGGCGAAACGTACGATATGAGAAGACGACAACGCGAGCAGAAGGCCATTCTGACTTGATGACGACCATCGATCTCCGCAGTGACACGGTCACCAGGCCGTCTCTTGCAATGCGTACTGCAATGATGGATGCCGAAGTGGCGGACGACATCTTGGATGGCGATCCCACCACTCGACAGCTGGAACATGCGGTCGCTGACCTTTTGGACATGCCGGCGGCGCTGTTCTTCCCTTCGGGAGTGCAGGCCAATCAGACCGCCATTTGGATCCATACTGAGAGAGGGAGCGAATTGATTCTCGAGGCGGACGCCCACATCATCCACTATGAGATGGCAGCCGCCGCCGCGCTGTCCGGTGTGCAAATCCGGCCGGTGAACACCGCAGACGGACTTCTGACCGCAGATGCGGTAGCCGAGGCACTCCAGCTCCAAGGGTCGTATATGCCTCGAGTTAGCGCCGTAGCGGTCGAGAACACACATAACTATGCCGGCGGCAACGTCATGCCTGTAGCGTGTTGGGACGAATTGGTTGCACTCTGCCGAGGGCATCAGTTGCCGATTCATCTTGATGGCGCCCGACTCTGGAATGCAGCAGTAGCTCTTGGCGAAACTCCGGCGCGGGTGGCAAGGGGCGCCACAACCGTATCAGTTTGCCTTTCGAAGGGTTTGGGGTGTCCGGTCGGGAGTTGTCTGGCGGGCGATGAAGCGACCATCGAGCAGGCACGGCAACATCGGCGAATGCTGGGTGGAGCGATGCGCCAGTCTGGAATCCTGGCTGCGGCCGGGCTCTACGCTTTGGAACACAACTTGGATCGCCTGGTGGAAGATCATGCGAATGCCAAGCTCTTGGCCGCACGTCTGGCGGAGCACCCCTCGCTGAGTGTGATCGAGCCCGAGACCAACATAGTCATGATGGACATTGCTCGCACCGATTTGGACGCTGTCAGGGTCGTGGATCTCATTGCGCAAGCAGGTGTTGCGGTAACGCCGTATGGTCCGCGCAGGTTTAGGGCCGTCACGCACCTGGACGTCAACGCGGAGGACGTCGAGACCGCGGGCCGGATCATGGTCGAGGTGCTCGATGCAGTGTCCTGAAGTGGAACGAACGGTTTTGCGGGTTTGCAGCAAGATGTGTAGGTTTCGTTGCCCCAGGTCCGGAGGGCGGGTGCGCGTGAACCGCGTCAGGACCGTGAAGGTAGCAGCGCTAAACGATGTCACACGTCGCTTTGGGTAGCCTGGGGCGACTCAACTTTTGCCATGACACACACCGCACTAGCCCGTAAGTACAGGCCCACCAAGTTCTCCGACTTGGTCGCTCAGGAGCACGTCGCTGCCGGTTTGGCCGGCGCGGTTGCGAAAGGGCGTGTTGCGTCTGCCTATCTCCTCACCGGGCCACGTGGAATAGGGAAGACCAGTGCCGCGCGAATCCTTGCGATGGCGCTAAACTGTGACAACAAAGATTCTTCAGACGTGCCGGACGGGGAGCCGTGTGGCAGTTGTGAGTCGTGCACGCGTATTTGGGCTGGCACGGCGAATCTCGATGTGGTCGAAATCGATGCCGCGAGCAATCGAGGGGTGGATGACGCGCGCGAACTGCGGGAGCGTGCTATGTACGCGGCGAGCAGCGCTTCGCGATTCAAAGTTTATATCGTAGATGAAGCTCACATGCTGACACGTGAAGCATGGAACGCCCTTTTGAAGATTCTGGAGGAACCTCCTCCACGTGTAGTATTCGTGTTTGCTACTACTGAGCCACGCAAAATTGCGGATATGGCTGCGCCGGTAATGAGCCGAGTACAGAGATTCGATTTCCGCAGAATCGGACCGGGCGCCATTGCCAAGCGACTGGCGCATGTGGTCGAACTAGAGTCTCTCGATGCGGAGGAAGACGCACTCCAACTTATCGCGCGCGTTGCAGATGGTGGTTTGCGAGATGCACTTTCCCTTCTCGATCAGGCCCTGGCCTTTGGCGAAGGAACAATCACTGCATCGCGGGTTCGAGACGCCCTTGGCCTGATCGACGACGAGCTGTATGCAGAGCTTCTCGGCCTGATCGCCGAGCGTCGTACCGCCGATATCTTCCCTTTTGTCGCTCGAATAGTCGAGAGCGGAGCGGATCTTTTGGAATTCGTTGGCGGTGTTGGTGAGGTGCTTCGCGCCCTGCTCCTCAGAATCTTGGGAGGCGAACCCGAGGGCCTTGCCGAATCGTTGCGCGTCGCGATTGAAGAACAGGCCCAACACTACACGACGAGTGATCTGCTCAGGATGACCAAACTGTTGGCGAATGCCGAAGGTGCGATTAGGCGCAGCCCCAATAGTCGGTTACTGGTGGAGACCTTGCTCATCCAGTGGACACTCCTAGATCGCACAGTCGAGCTGCAGGATGTACTGGACGCAATGGGCGGTGGAACAGGAGAGCTGGAACCGGCAGGCCCAAAGAAAGTCGGATCGACGTCCAAGGCTCGATCGGCGCCGGTAAAGCCTGACCCGACGCCACCCGCTGTCTCCGGAGGAGCCATGAGCCTTGAAACTGTACGGAAAGTGTGGCCGAATGTGCTGGACGATGTGGGAGGGCAGAGCCGTATGGTACGCGAGGCTCTGAAACATGCAACTCCGATCAGTGTTGAGGCAGGATTGGTCGTGCTCGAAGTATCTTCGGGAGAAGTACATATGGATGGTCTGGAGCGGAGCCGAGGGATGATAGCGAGTTCTATCGCAGAGATCCTTGGGCTCGACGCGGTCCGGGTCGAGTGCCGTGGGGCCGCGCCTGTGCCTGGACCCGAATCCAAGGCCTCAAAGCGCTTGGATCATGACAGTGATCGGAAGGAACGATTGCGCCATTTTCGCAGCAAGGATCCCAAGCTCGACACCATAGCTGAGACATTCGATCTCGAGGTGGTAGAGTAGCTTGCGGCACCTCAGCGCCAAGGGTAGCTTGCAGCTGGCAAACAGGGCTTTCTCGCACCGAGCGAATTAGGAACAATGGCTGATCTGTCTCAACTTCTTCAACTTGGCCAGCAAATGCAGGGCCGACTAACGCAGATGCAGACTGAGCTGGCTCAGCAATCTGTCGCCGGCTCGGCAGGTGGTGGGATGGTCAAGGCCACTGCCGATGGCCGGGGCAAGATCTGCTCAATCGAGGTAGATCCCAGTATGGCGCCCGATGGTGATGTCGAGATGTTAGAGGATCTGCTGCTTGCCGCCATAAGCGAGGCGCAGCGCAAGGCTGAGGAGCTGTACCGCAACGAATTGGGCAAAGTCACTGGAGGGCTGCCACTGCCATTCCAACTTCCCCTGTAACACCGTGTCAGTGATCAAGGTGCTCACGGATGAGCTGGCCAAGCTGCCGGGAATTGGTCAGAAGACGGCGACTCGCTTAACCTACTTTCTGCTCAAGCAATCGCCCGATGCCGTCCGCAGATTGGCTGATTCGATCAAGGCCGCATCAGAGCAGGTGAATCCGTGTTCGAACTGTGGCAACCTCAGCGAGACAGACCCTTGTTCTATCTGCAGTGATCCTCGACGTGACATCGGCGTACTTTGCGTAGTGGAAGAGGCGTCCGATGTCGGAGCAATCGAGCGTACCGGAGAGTTTCGCGGGCTGTACCATGTACTTGGTGGACACCTGTCGCCTCTGGATGGTGTGGGCCCGGACGAATTGCAGATAGATGCACTAAAGGCACGTCTAAGAAACGGGTCAGTGGTGCGAGAAGTGATTCTTGCTACCAATCCTTCGATGGAGGGCGAAGTCACCGCAACTTACCTTCGAGATGTTCTCGGCGATGCGGACGTCAAAATGACGAGGATAGCTCTCGGGCTGCCGGTAGGCGGCGACTTGGAATACGCCGACGGAGTGACTATAGCTCACGCACTTGCGGCTAGGAGGACGGTTTCAGATTGATAGGGCCGAAAACCAAGGCATTGATGATCGGTGTGGGCATGGGCGGCGCTCTAGGGGCGGGGTTGGCGCAGTACTCCATGGGCCGGCACCGGAGAGAACTGTTCAGCGGTAGACCCTTAAGACGCCTGTCGGCACTGGGATATCTCAACACACATCCCAGTGTTGATGCGGTACAGCTTTTGCAAGATTACCTCGAGTGGGAGAAGCACCCTGTACTGCGGCGACGGGCAGAATCAATTGCGCGGCGCATGGAAGCAAAACTCGGATAGGGCGAGGGAAGAGATGTCTGGTGCGGCTACATGGTCCTTAGATGAAAGCGACTATCAGCGGATCACTGAGCATTTGAACGACTTGCTCAAGGAGTCCAACGCGAGGTGCGCGCTGCTGGTTGATCGTGCGGGTCAGCTCCTTACCAGCGTGGGGGAACAACTGCAATTCGACGCGACGGCATTCGCGTCGCTGACGGCTGCGGATTTTAGCGCCAACGACCAGTTGGCACAAATGATCGGTGAGCCTGAATTCGCTTCCTTGTTTCATCAAGGAGAAAAAGAGTCGATGTACCTCGCCGACATAGCGCGGCGGGTAATCTTGGTCGTACTGTTCGATGAGCGTACGACGGTTGGCATGGTCAGGCTTCGTGTAAAGCAAACGGTACATGATCTAGTGAATGTGTTCGACGAGATGTTCAAACGGTCGGCGCCTGGAGGCGCTGGAGGAAAGACCGGTGGCTTGCTCGACGGTGCAGATGACGAGATCGACCAATTGTTTGGGGATTGAGGAGCGTCGTAGAAGATGTCGATGATCAACTATGCGTCCCGCGAGATCAACTGTAAACTCGTGTACTACGGCCCGGGGTTGGGTGGTAAGACCACGAACCTGGAGCACATTTACGGAAAGGTCGCGCCGGACGCCAGGGGAAAGATGGTGTCGCTGGCAACAGAAACAGAGCGCACGCTCTTCTTTGATTTCCTGCCCGTCGATCTGGGTACGATACGCGGGTTCAAGACCAGATTTCACCTCTACACAGTACCGGGTCAAGTCTACTACAACGCTTCGAGAAAGCTGATACTCAAAGGCGTCGACGGCGTAGTGTTCGTCGCAGACAGCCAGATCGACCGTAGCGAGGCCAATATCGAATCGATGCAGAATCTGTACGACAACATGGCCGAGTACGGATACGATCTTACAAAACTCCCATTCGTGATTCAGTACAACAAGAGAGACTTGCCGAACGCGTCTCCGATCAGCGAATTGCAAGAGCACTTGAATCCGGGGTGGCCTGTGGAGGATCCCGCGCAGCAGGTGACAAAGCCGGATCCATCAAATCCAGACGAGTTCCTGGTCGAGCAATTGGACGGAGTGTGGATCGAGAGGGCGCCCTACTTCGAGTCTGTTGCCGTTAGGGGGGATGGCGTTTTTGACACGTTGAGGGCCTTGGCGAAGAGCGTTCTGAAGTCGCTTAGCTAGTGAGTGTGGCAATGGTTTGGACGCTTCCAAACATTCTAACCCTTTGCCGGATCGCCCTGACTCCCGTAATCGCGCTCCTGCCTTTTATTGACGGCTATGTTCCCAAACTAGTAGCGTTCCTAGTCTTCCTAATTGCAGCGACGAGCGACATCTACGACGGACGATTAGCCAGAAAGCGGCAAGAAGTCACAGAACTTGGCAAATTGTTGGATCCTCTCGCTGACAAGCTCTTGCTTTTCGCTACGCTCATACCAATCTACTGGATCACCAACCACAGCATGCGGGTGTATGAAATTCCCTGGTGGGGTAACGTGCCGCTCTGGGTGGCCTTGGTCCTTGTTGGACGGGAGATACTCATGATGATCTTCCGGCAGCTTGCGAGGCGAAGAGGAGTTGTTATAGCTGCGGCTACGGCAGGGAAGCTCAAGACCATAGTCCAAGACGTGTTCATCGGGTCCATGATCGGATGGTTCGCGTGGAAGGATCTGAGTCTGGCTTTTGGCTGGAAGTCGGGGTGGTTCGGTGCACTTTGGGAGAGATTCCATGGACAGCTAATCGCAGTCACTTTACTCGTGTCGATCGTGATCACGGTTTATTCCCTAATAGCGTACTTTTACCGGTACAGAAAGCTATTCCGCGGGGAACCATCGGCTTCGCGAACAG
>JAZDCZ010000113.1:0-3330 GCA_036679605.1 Gemmatimonadota bacterium | reverse complement strand
CGCGACACGGCGGCGGCCATGCCTGCAGTCACTATCTGATGCCAGGGCGACCCCTTCGATACTTCTATCCGTTTGACGTCGGGATTCTCCATCGCTTGTCCCCATCTCCGGCCCATTGCTGCCTGTTGTTATTTATACCCACGGCGCATACGTTCGCCGATCCGCCTTCCGAGCGCCCAACACTGGCAACAAGCACCAGCGTGCATTATAATGCAGTATAACAGAGGTGTACAAACTGTTATCCACAACAACACTCTGTGACAGATGCCATTGCCCATCCATCTAGCCCGGCGACGGGAGGTTGTTCAAGTGGTAACAGAACTCGAACCAACCGAAAGATGGCGGTCGCCAACCGGTGCGTAGGACGCGACGGTAGAGCTGTGAAGAAGACGTGTCGTAACACCGGCATTTACGAATGCGATGAGGCTGCAACGATAACGGGTCAAAGCGGAGTTAACATCCCTCAGCCGGCCACGTTTGAATCTGGGCAAGAGACTGTGGGTGGAGCGAATTCCGCGTCGCAAGCTTCTGGAGCGAGCGGTAGCCGAACGCGAGATGTTCGGCAGGAAGGCGACGAAATGAGTCACAGCTTGGGTCCTCTGCTAACTATGCGCGACGTAGCCGACAAGTTCGGCGTCAGCGTGCGCAACGTGCGTCGCCTGACGCATAGCGGTGCACTGCCGGCGGTCAAGATCGCGAGCCAGTGGCGCTATCACCAGGACCACCTGCCGCGCTCGTTGAGTCCGGCCCGTGACGGGGCTAATCGCTCCCGCTAACCCGGCCTCGTGGGCCCGGCGGCTAACCGCATACGGGCATTATGGCATAACAGCGCCCAATACATCATTGTAACGCAATACAACACCCAGTCGTCTATATACACAAGCCGAGGAAAGTGAATGATCGGTGGGTTAGGCGGCGGTGGTGCTCAATGGGTCATTCACTTTCCTCAGCCCAACAGGCGCTGGTCATCGCCTGATCCGGTCGCTCAGACCTCCCCAAACTCAAGACCGGCAAGCAGTGGCACCTCCACAGCGGATCGCTTGACGCCCGGGCCAACCGTGGCTATCTCGTAGTTCGCATCCTTTTTCGTGGCGCTCAGGGGCCCCGAATGATATAAACCCTATATACGAGCGATTCTCCTGAGGTAGATTATTGCCGACACGATCTGATAAGAACGATGCTGCGCAGCTAATGACGATCGAGGAAGCCGCTGACTACTTGCGCTTCCACCCATCGACCGTCTACCGCCTGGCGCGGCAAGGGGCGATTCCGGCCGTGAAGGTCGGTAAGCAGTGGCGGATCCACCGCAGGACGCTGGACGACTGGGTCCAGCAGCAGATCCGCCAGAGCCAATAGGGCTACGCCCCGCAGGGCTGCGCTTGGCCCCTGAAAGAGCCCGCCCAACCCGCCTGCACGGCCACACCGTAGCCGGCGAAGCGGGGCGCGTAACTCGTGGTTGCGCCAACGCAGGCTTCTGCGTGATCACTCCGACAGGACGCTTGGGCCGTCCCGGCTGAGTCGGGCCGGAGGACGATGAGCAAACGCGGGCTAACTCTTGGCTCGCTTAGTCTCATTCTCTTGACCCCCTGCTGCGGACAGTTTCGTGCAGCCGAGGCTAGCACACGGCCCTTGGTCTCTCGGTCCTGCACGCAGGCACGCGGCCGAGTGCGCCGGCACGATTCCACACGCCAGACGCGATAGGCATCTTGGCGGATCTGGCCGTGCAGCGCTGCTCGACTAGCTGTTGGGTTGAGGCGTCACGCGCAGGTACGGCTTCAACTCTCTGTAGCCCATGGGGAAGAGCTTGTCCGCCTCCTCGTTGGAGATCGCGGGCAAGACCACAACGTCGTCGCCAGACTTCCAGTTCGCAGGGGTCGCGACCTTCTGGTACTCCGTGAGCTGCAGCGAGTCGATGACCCGCAGCAGTTCGCCGAAGTCACGCCCGGTCGATGCCGGATAAGTCAGCGTCAGTCGCACCGTCTTGTTCGGATCGATGATGAACACAGAGCGTACAGTCGCCGTCGCTTCGGCGTTCGGGTGAATCATGTCGTAGAGCTCCGACACCCTGCGGTCCGCGTCTGCCAGAAGGGGGAAGTTGAGCGCCGCACCCTGGGTCTCTTCGATATCGCGCGCCCAGCCCTTGTGAGACTCGACGGGGTCGACGCTGAGGCCGATTACTTTGACGTTGCGCTTGTCGAACTCCTGCTTGAGGTGCGCGACTTGTCCCAATTCGGTCGTGCACACCGGGGTGAAGTCGGCGGGATGTGAGAACAGGACGGCCCAGCTGTCGCCGATCCAATCGTGGAACGCGATCTTGCCTTCCGTTGAATCCTGTGTGAAGTCAGGGGCTTTGTCGCCTAATCGTATTGCCACTGGTTACCTCCTTACAACGGGGCGTATCGGTGAACCAATTCGGAATCTCAGGCGGACACGAACTGGTTCCGCAATATTACTACAGGAGTCAAGGCCGGCTCGGGTAGTGCGACTGAAAATCGGGGCGCGCCGTCAGAGCGACAGAGCTGGCGCCGGTGAGTGCGGCCCTTCCTGTTGCTGCGCTTCGACAGCAACGCCGACATCAACCCAGGCGCTTGACAGCAACCACGAGAGATGGCGGCGGTACGGAGGAACTTGCGCCCCCACGTATCGAAGCCATAAGCTGCGCTCGGGATCCACTGCCAGAAATCGGCAGCGAGCGCGCCGACTAACGCGGGCTCGGCCGGGCTAGAAATCGCGCCCTCTGATCAACCAGCAGGGCCACCACGACGACCGCAACCGCCCCGAGCTTAACGTCCAGCCCCGGATCGACTTCTAGAACCAGCTGGTGACCTACCCGACCTGCGCAGCGCTGACGCCCACAAGCGCGAGATCGCAGCTGACTCGCATTTGACGACTGATCACTAAGCCATAGGGAGGGCTAGCATGAAGTGTCTGATCCTGGCCGCCGGCAATGGCGGGCGGCTGGCCCAAATATGCGACTCGAAGCCGCTTGCCCGAATCGCTGGGATGCCGCTAATCGAGCACACCATTGCTACCGCGCAGCAGGCCGGCGTCACCGACTTCTACGTGGTTACCGGGCATGCTTCTGACCGAGTTGAGGACTTCCTGTCGGAGCTAAGCCATCGCAGGCGCGTGAGCATCACGCCAATCAGGAACCCGGAGTGGGAGTTGGGCAATGGGCTTTCTCTGCTCGCGGGCCGCAGGCAGCTTGATGAGCCCTTCCTGTTGCTTATGGCCGACCATATCCTTGACCGGGCGATCCTTGACCGGCTTCTCGCCCAGCCACTGGACGACGGGGAGGTGATTCTGGCCGCCGATTTCGGGGTCGATGAG
>JAZDCZ010000112.1:0-7181 GCA_036679605.1 Gemmatimonadota bacterium | reverse complement strand
CGACCCCGGCCAGTGGCACCGTTCCGACAACGATCGGCGTCGCACCAAAAAGAGTCATCGAGCCACCGACGAAAGTGACCGCGTAGAGCTGTCCTAGTGTTATGTCGGGATCAGCCCGTAGAAAGTACGTCCCCGGCGCGAGTGCACCCAAACTGAAGGTCCCGTCCAGGAGCGTGCGGCCGGGATATGCGCTCAGAAACTCGCCATTGCTCGCATACAGATCGAGGTCGACATTCCCGATGGGAACGCCGTTGGATGTGACTCTGCCGCTCAAGACAACCCCTCGCGGGAGCGAGAAGTTGATTCCCGCAACGGCGGCTCCGAGCCCGACGATCACCGTCTGCGCCTGGCTCTTCAACATCACGTTGTTGTAGTACTGCGCTGCAACCGCATCCGTGCTTTTGGGATCTGCGCGAACGATGTAATCGCCCGGACCCGGAAGAACGAAAGTGTACTGTCCCGCAAGACCGGTCGAGCCACCAGTTATGGCAACGCTGGCGCCCGACGCCGTGAAGACATCGAGGTCGATGCCGGCCAGAGGCAAACCCGAGACAGCGTCGGTAACCGTTCCGGAAATCGTCTCTACTGCCAGAGCCGGCGCGGCAAAGAGTAGGACTAGAATCGTAGCGGCAGCGAGGCGAACCGAAAGCGTCATGGTGAAATCTCCCTGATCTGCGCGAAGCATATATTTATTAAGCAAGATCCATGCCCGGCGCAGGCCCTCTAGCGAGGCGATGCTCCGTTCTCCCTCAGTGCTGTCAGCGCCGCTCTTGCGTCTTCAAAGTCGGGCGCTAGTGCCAACGCGCGTCGATACTCAGCTGCTGCTTCGTCACGGAGACCGAGTGCTTGGTATTGTTTTCCAATCAAATAGCTCGTCAGATGATTGTCGGGCTGGTAGTTTTGTAGACCCCGTAACTCGTCGATGGCCAACTGGTGCTTGCCCTGAAGTTCTAAGGCGCGGGCCAAGTTGCGCGTGATCAGGCCGTCGTGAGGAGATTCTTCGAGCGCCTGGCGGTAGCTCACTATGGCCTCGGCCGGCCGACCGAGTCGAGCGAGAGCCGCACCGCGCATATTGAGAGCTTTTCTCCGAATCGTTCCTGTGCTGGTGCGGGCAACGTCGAAATAGGCGATAGCATCCTTGTAAAGTTCACGCCGGAACAGCGAGAGGCCGATGTTGAATGCCGAGGGATCGGCCGGGTCGAGCTTCTGCAGCAATTCCAGTCGGGATACCGCGCCACTGTGTTTGCCCAGCGCGCTCAATGATTCTGCAAGTCGCTCGATCGAACGTGTGTGTTTCGGGTCGCGCTTCAGAGCTGCTCGGTACTGCAGCACTGCATCGCGGTGGCGCCCACTTCGGCTCAGCGCCAGCCCTAGGCTATAGCGTGCTTCAAGCGTATCGTCGAGCGAAACTGTCGTCTCGAAAACCGGCACCGCGCCAACCGCATCGTTGAGCTTCAATAAGGTCAGGCCGAGATTATAGTTGGCATTGTAGCCGTCGGGCCGTAACTGCACCGCTGTTTCAAAGTCACCCCTCGCTTCTTCGAAGCGACCGGTTTTGAATTCCACGAGAGCAAGATTGTAGTAGGCGCGGAAATAATTGGGGTCCAGGCGTACGGCTGCGCGATATTGAGCAACGGCATCGTCCGCCCGGTCGGTTTCACTCAGCGCCAATGCGAGGTTGTAGTGGTACGCCGGATTGTCGCTGTGCAACTTCGCCGCGCGAGCAAAATGCTCTACGCTTGGGTCGATTTGACCCAGGCGTTTGTATGCGAGCGCCAGGTTGTAGTGTGCTTCGGCGTACTCGGGGTCGATACCTACAGCGGCCCTGAATGCGTCAGCTGCCCCTTGATCATCACCCAGCTGAACTCGACACAAAGCAAGGTTGTAAACAAACTTCGGGTCATCGGGCCGTCGCTCGACGAGGATTGAGAAATGGTCTTCTGCTTTCTCCCATAGTTTTTCACGCATCAGGAGCGCACCCAGGTTCAGACCGGCGGCGTGGTGATCAGGCTGAAGGGAAAGTAGTTTCTCGTAGTCGTCGATGGCGTCGGTGGTCCGCCCCAGACGCGAGAGAAGAAGCGCGACATTGTAGCGGGCATTGATGTATTCGGGCCGTAACCGCAGAGCGCCGCGGAACGCGGCTACGGCATCGCGTGTTCCGCCTTGCCTAGCGAGTAAAACACCGAGGTTGTAGTGCGCCTTGGCCGAGGTTGTCGATCTGTCTGTCTCGACCAGACTGCGATAATCCTGCTCTGCACCTTTTGCATCGCCGAGTTTCATGCGTGCGAGCGCTCGGTTGAATCGAGCGGCGCTGTAATGGGTATTCAAGGTGAGAGCCTTTGAAAATGCTTCCACGGCTCCTCGATAGTTGTCCTGCTTAGCTCGGGTAGTTCCCAGATTGTAGTACCCGCGAATATATTGGGGGTCTTGTTGGATGGACGCCTCGAACGCGTCCTTTGCTCCGGCAAGGTCTCCGGCGTTCAAGCGGTAGACTCCGAGATCGTTCAGCAGGGCGAGGGTTGTCGGTGCGTGAGCGATCGCCTCGGAAATCAAGGCGATGGCCTTGCTGGTCTTACCGTTGCGAAAAGCCTCACGCGCTTCGGCGTGTAAAGGGAGTAGTGCCGGCTCGGTTCCTTGCTCGGCGGCGAATTCGGCTTCGTCCGCCGTCCCTTCGAACGCGGTAACATCGCGGTCTTGAGCGTCTTCGGTGATCACGTAGTCCGCCGGCACACGGACAATGTCGACAAGAACGGGATGCGTCGCCTGATCTATCAGTGCCCACCCAATGAGTCCGGCGAAGAGGATTGCATTGCCGTAGAACAGCGCGGTCTTCATGCACGGCTCCCGCCACCCTTGGCTTGGACCCTCTCGAGCGGGCCGCGAAGCCCGAGTTGGTTTGCCAACTGGATAGTCAAGCCGGGCCGCGCGTTAACCTCGAGCACGAGCGGACCGTGCAACGCATCGACGACGATATCGCCACCCAGATAGCCCAAGCCAAACGTTTCATTCAGACATCGTCCGATTTGTACGATTCTGTCCCAGTGTGGGATTCGAAAGCCCTCCAGCACGACCCCGGTGTCGGGGTGAGTCGCGATCGGTCGACCATGATGCACGCCGAAGGTCGTCTTGCCCGTGATCATGTCGATGCCGACACCAACACCGCCTTGGTGTAAATTGGCAGTGGGGGCGGATTCGGCGCAAGGCAAACGTAACATGGCCATGATCGAGCGGTTGTCGGCGCATAGCACGCGAAGGTCGCTCACGCCTAAACCACCATGGAACTCCTGTATGCCCGGGTCCTCGCGGACCAACTCTTCGATGAGAACTCGATCGGACAGGGAATCCAGAGCGAACATGCCCGAGAGAATCGCCGCCATGCGAAAGGCCGCAGCCTCACGCTGGCTGGTCTCGGGTTGAAAGCTGCGTATGACGGAAATGCCCGAACCGCCAAACCCACGTGCCGGTTTGACTACGAAGTCCGAGCCTCGATCGACGGAATCCAAGAACTCGGCGATTTGTTTTCGACTGTCTATCTCGGCCAGCGTTCGTACGATCGGCAAGCCGGCACGCGAAAGTATCGCCTTGGCGTCGATTTTATCATCGACGAGAGGAAATCGTTCGCGGGCGTTCTTGAGGTAGATGTACTCGAGGTTTCGTCGATTGATGCCGAGGATTTCGTTGCGCACGGTCCTGGAGCTTCTTCGCCAAGGCCACATGATGTCGCTCACCGTACCCACAGCATCCTGAAACGGCCGTATTCGGACAGGCGCATTCCGGTCCAGCGGCCTATGACCAGGCTCGCGGCGATGACTGCGAGAAGAACCTCAGGGAACACGAACACCACCGACTGCAATGCGAAACTGCTCATCGCGGCGTACGCGAGGGTCGCAACGATCATTGTTTGTACGACCAGCATGAGAGCCTGGTTACGGCCCAGTTCAACGATTTTGAGAAAGAAACTCTCGACCGTTAGAGTAAGGATCGCGATTGGGAAAAGGCTGATATGTGCCGCCGTCATATTGCCTAATGACACCGATACGTAGGTTGCGACAAGCATGAAAGCTACGACGAAGACCAGCATGATGAGCAGGCGCGGTGTATGCAACAGGTCAATCCGATCCATCAGCTTCCGAAATAATAGTCCGAGAGCCAACAACAACACGTACAGTCCGATGCCCCACACCAAGCCGGTTTCGCGAAATGCAACGGCCATCAACGCCGGATGAAACGTTCCGAAAGTCGTCATGCCGATAACGTTGCGACAAAGTGCGACGATGAGTACGCCGATGGGCAACAAGAGGACAATGCGGAGTAGATTGAGCGAAATATGTGCTTCCCGAAAGGCTTCCCAGAACACATAAGGGTTCAGGAAATTCGTACGATCCGCACTCATGCTCTCGTCGGGAGCGGTGCGCCATTTCTTTATGTGAAATTGGTACTGAAAATTGATGTTTGACGTGCGCGCGAACGTAACATGATCGCCATAGTAGAGCACCATGTAATTGTGCGGGTGAGACGCGTAGTGATCATTGAGTGCATCAAACGGCACCCACACTCCGTTAATCCAAGCTTCCAACCATGCGTGGGTTATGCGTTTGGAACCTGAGGTAAGGATGAGACCTCCGACCATCCGAGCCGGAATGTTGGCCGCTCGGAGCATCGCAACGAGCAGGCGGGACTTACCGCCGCAAAAGGCTTCTCCCCAACGAAGCGTGGTCAGCGCGTCGAGGGTATTTTCGTAGCTACTGCCTTTGATTTCGTCGTGGACATAGTCGTAGAGAGTGCGAATCGTTGCTTCGATACCGCGATCCTCAGCTGTACCGAGTAGGCCGGCGACAAAAGTACGGAGTTCCGGATCATCGGATTGAATGCTGTCGCTGGGCTGCAGGTAACGAGTGACGCCGGTTGGGTATATCTTCGGAATAGGTATTCCCTCGGGCAAACTATATTCCTGAGGGTGGACCTCGACGATGGCTTGATAGAGGGCGGACTCGTGGCCAACGACATCATCGGCGCTCCACACTGCTCGTCGGTTTAACGGTGACGATGTCAAACTGTACGCGAGTCCTGAGGATTCCAGCTTTTCCTCCGAAACCGTTTGGTGAGGACCTGTCTGGGGAAGATAGGCTCTGATCGACGCCGGGTCGCCGTGGAGCGCAACCTCCATCTGCAAAGTAAGGTAGTACTTAATCTTCGGCTGCATTTCTGCCAGGCGAATATCGCCCGAGAAGAAGCGCGCCAGGATGATGACGTTGGCGACAAGCAGAAGGATGCCGGCGGAGAGGTAGATGCGTTTCATCGTTCACTCATGAATATGACTCGGGTCATACCAACCGGCGTTGTCAGTACGCCACAGTGCATCCCACCATCGTCGCGTGACGTTCGTAGTCGCGAAAAGTTGTTCGGGTCGTGGACCGATTCGTATCACGCAGGCTGAGTTCGTAATCGACGAACAACGTTACAGGATCCGAGAACCTGTAGGATGCCAGCGCTAGCGCCTGCCATCGATCGTAATGAAGGGTGTCGCCGTTGGTTCCCGGCCGCTTATCGTAGTCTCGATGTCCGTAGGCTGCGCCGGCAACCAGTTTCCATCGAGACGTCGGCCGCCACTGGAGTTCGACATCGATCGTGTGGGTCTGGTAGCTTTCGAAGCCTTCGAAACGATCATCTTTGGCTTTGAAATCGTACTCGAGAGTTGCACGGAGTCGATCGCTGAGCTCAGCTTCGAGGTCAAGTCCGGCACGATGAAACAAGTGCTTCTCTTCAGGATTGCCGATGGCGGTAATCCCGGTAGCAGTGCTCGCGAGGTTCGCATCGTATCGCTGCAACGTCAACGAGTAGAAGATCTGCGACTGCAGTTTGTCGCTGAGGTCGAGACGGTATGCGATACGGGGTTCCACCTTCCACCAGTCAAGCGAATTACGGCCGGGTGTTTCCTGATAGTCGCGACGCTGTACGCGCGCTGATATTCGGACGGCGCTATCCTTGCCGGGATAAATCCAGGCCCCGAACGATCCTTGATAGGAAAAATACTCGAAGTTTCGGATTAAATCATCACCGTTGACGTTGGTGGATGAATCGTTATGGTGCTTTGCTTTGAGCGTAGCCGTTGTCGAGTAAGAGCCTGTTCTTCTTCCCCAGAAAGCGGTCACTTCTTGCTGGAACGGACTCGTGTCAGATGTTTTCGTATCCCTCGTGCCGAGCGCTTCCGTGGTAATGCGGAAACGATTTTGGTCGCCAGCGTAGCGGAGAGCTTCGAGCTTCGCGCCGAAAGTGCCGGCCGCCGAGTGCTCGGCACCATTGGGGCTCTCGTGGATATTAGAATCGAAACCCGTCGCCACGGTCGCCATGTCTGTCAGGATCCAGCTATGACTTCGCTTGGCCTCCCTTCTCTTACTAATGCGAAGATCGGCCGGTGCAGTTAACAAATGACCGATTCCGTAAATGCCGGCGTCGTCGTTCTCAGGGCGATTCTGGGCCCACGATGGAACCGCCGCAAAGACTGTCATCGTAAGCACCAACAGCACCGCATGCTGGATTCCTTTGATGCGCATATCGGATTTGACATCGGATGCCGTAGCCGGGTATCCACGGTAAACTTCCACTTCTACCTTTATCAGTTACAACAGCCAGGTGTAGAATTATTCGGCGTTGGTGAATGGTTGCGGCCAGGTAATGGCATTGTCACTTGAGCGGCTGCTCGGCAGACTGGGGCGATGAACAAAGCAGCGCCGTCATATAAAAGGATATCGATTTCCCCCTGAGATCATCAGTCACGCGGTGTGGCTGTATTATCGATTCTCCCTAAGCTTCCGCGATGTAGAAGGTCTCCTGGCAAAGCGGGGAATCGTGGTCTCCTTTGAGACGATACGCCAATGGAGCGGAAAATTCCGCCGAGCGAATTCCAAGCGAAGATGGGCAAAAGGTGTCCGAGTACTCGTCATAGCTGATGGGTTCAGTACGAGCCACGTCGGGAAGCTTCTGCCCCGTTCTTGCCAGGACCGGGCCGGCGACGATTATAAGGATCTATGTCTGCGCAAGATCGCCCTCAGCAAGTCTACGACCACAGGCTCCGCCAGCTGGTTCGCCATAGCAGCGATATCGGCATTGCCACCGATTTAGGTGTCCCGGGTCCCACGGCTGCCGGCTGGCTTCGCAGCGATGAGCCGACGGTGGTGACA
>JAZDCZ010000111.1:0-9889 GCA_036679605.1 Gemmatimonadota bacterium | reverse complement strand
CTCGCCGCGTGGTCGTATTATCGCCTGCGCACTGGCCATCGGGGCGTGTTTGTGCCGACGATCTTTGCCTACTCGGTCTTTCGTTTCTTCGTGGAATTTGCCCGTGACGACCCCGCTCGTAACGCCTATTGGATACTGTCGACTTCACAGTGGGTGGCAGTGGCTTTGATCGCGGGGATCATCGGCCGCGCAGTCGTGATGAAAAAAATCGCCGCCAGACGCGGCACCCAGTCCCGTTGCGCCTACCCCGCCTGATAAAACGACACGAGTTCTGGCCGGCCTACGCGTTGGCTTGGGCGCCCTACATCGCCCTGTATCAGATCGTCGGCCGCTTCCCCCTGCGCACGCCCGTCCAGCTGCGCCTAAGCGCCATTGATCGTGCGATTCCGTTTTGGCCCGAATTCTTGCCCGTCTACGTGGGCTACCTTGTCTACTACTGGTGGACCGTAGCCCGATCCGAAGACGACGTGCAGGCCAATCGCATCTGGTACGCCACGCACTTTGAATTGCTAATCAGCCTGCCGTTTTTTCTTCTCTATCCCGTATACATGCCGCGCGAACTCTTCTACTCGCCGGAAGCCTATAGCTGGGCCGATGGGTTTTGGCGTTGGTTTGATGCGCCATACAACTGTTTTCCGAGCCTGCATGTCTCGAACGTACTGATGCTTATGCAGTTTAACCACCATCGAGACTACCGTGGGCTCAGCCATGCTTTTGGGTTGCTGATCATCGCTTCGACTATGCTGGTCAAACAGCACTACGTGGTCGATGTCGCCGCCGGCCTGCTGGTCTACGCGGCGGCCGCGTGGATTATGCGTCGCGTTATTATCGAGGATTAACCCCCATCTGCGGCTCCCGTCTCCCGGCTCCCGTCTCCCGTCTCTCGGGGCGGGGCGGTAGAGATGAGCCCGGCCAAGGGTAAATACATTGCGCCCTCACCCCGTCCTCTACGGGCATCGTCGCCGATAAACTTTTTATGTACTGGCGCCGAAATCGCTGGGCAAAAGGGGGGGAGGTGTGGTATCAGTCTACCTGCGCGGGGGGCGCCAAAGCCGGGCCTGGATTCCGGCTGGAGAAAAGGGAGGTTATCGCGTTGCCTAATCGCCGCGTCTCGTATGCCGTTCTCATGGCCGTCGTGCTCGGTGGCCTGCTTGGTCTTTCCCCCGCACGCGCTTTGGCCGTTACGTGCGCTTCTGTGTGTGGCTCAAACAATCCTTGCACGATCGGTTCTACCATCACGCTGGATCCCGGCGACGTTTTTGACTGCACGGCTTACGATCAAGTCATTATCGGCAACTTCGGCACCCTCAAGGTTACCAACGGCAGCTTCACCTTTCTCGGCAACGACTTGGATGTAGTCTCGGGCGGGAAGATACAGGTGGTAGCCACGGAATCGGGAAAGGACATCGGTGTGGTCATAGAGCTGGCCGGCGATCTTGATCTTTACGGCAAGGTCCTTGCCAACAGCGCCTGGGGCGGCGGTACGATAGCGGTCTCAACTGGCGGCTTTCTTCAAGTCGCCGAATCCGGCACCAACGGTATCGAGGCCAACGGCACGGCCGCCGCCGCCGACGGCGGCGACATCTCACTTACCAGCACGGGGAATGTAGTGATCCTCTGTCCCATCCAAGCTAACGGAGACGGAGGCTCGGGAACCAATAGCGGTGGCACCATTACGATTGAATCCGAGGGATCGATCTTGACATCCTTTGACGGTCTTCTGACCGCTACTGCAAGAAAGAGCGAGGGAGGCACCATCACACTGGTAGCCGACGGCGATGTTACAACCGGAGCCTCGATTGATGCGTTTGGCACACAAGACACCGGTGACGGCGGGCTGGTGGCGATCCAGGCCGGCAACGCCATCACGGTGGGTGGGGCGATCTCGGTCCGTGGTGGTGTCAATGTCATGGGCGGTGATGCCTACGGTGGCAGTGTTCAACTGGAGGCGGGTTGTGGAGGGATACAACTGAACGCCGACATTGATGCACGCGGGGGTGAGGGAGGCGGTCTAGCCGGTGGTTCGTTGTCGGTTGACTCCGTCGGTGACGTTACGATCGCGGCCGGCGTGCAGATCCTCAGCCAGGCGACACAAAGTGACGGCGTTGGCGGTGACATAGAGATCAAATCCGAGGGTAAGTTGAGCCTGGGAGCGAACATCCTAATCGATGCTCGCGGCGATAGCATTGATACTAACGGCGAAGGGGCGAGTGTAGCGCTGGAAGGCTGCACCATCGATGTGGCAGCCGGAGTGACCATCGACGTGACGGGCTACGCCGGAGGCCTCTTGACCCTGACGGGCGGCACCGAGCCAGGTACGGCGCCGTTGCCCTCGGGTTCTACCCAGCCTGTGGTGATCGATGAGACCGCTGTGCTCAAAGCCTCCGGCAACTCGACTGACTTCGACGGTGAGATCGAAGTAATCGTCCGCAACAGCGTCTCAGGCGAGTGCGCGACCCAGCCCGGCGTTGCGTGCGAATTGGATACAGACTGCACGGTGGGGTGTTCAACCGATGAATGTATCGACGTTAACCCGGATACCGACGGGGTGGAATCTCAATTCGATCTGACGCCGACTCGTATTGACGCAACCCGAATGGTCTCATGTGTCGCGACGTGCCCGTAGAGCCGTTCGAGGATGATGAGGAATAAGCCATGACGCGATTTGCACAATCGCAAAGCAGCAGGATCTTGAAAGCCGTTGTAGGGCTGAGTGTGTTTATCGTGCCGCTTCTACTGTCTCCTGCGCATGCTCAAGGAACAGAGCCACGAAACATCATTGTGATCATGGCCGATGACCTCGAGTTCAACGACCTTCCGTTCTTCGGCAATGAGCCCATTCAATGGGATCACCAAAACGATCCCAAGCCGGGAGCGCCCGACCTGACGTCGGCCGAGTCTCCGCAGTTTGGTGAAGCGCGCCGGCGGTTACCGGGTCTGAACCGACTCGTTGCGCGGATGTTTGCCGACTCGGGGGGTAAGCTGGGGACCTATCCTGATGCCTCGGGATTCAAGGTCGTGCCCGGCGATCTGGATGAAGCTGGTGGGGACCCCGACGTTAGCAGCTTTACTTACGCACCAGTTGCCGCGTGTCAGAAAAAAAGCGTAAGCGAATTCCGTAATGGCTGCACGGAGACGGTCGCCTCAACCGATATATTGTCGAACTACGGCGGTCTGGCCAGTCTTGCCGGTGCCAATTCGGTTACCTTTCCCCGATTTTATGCCAACTCTGCTGTGTGCGCGCCTACTCGCGGAGCTTTTATGACCGGACGCTCACATGTTCGCCTCGGGATGAAGAAGTTCAGCTCCGGTTTGGACAGCGAGGAGATCACGATCGCCGAGTTTCTCAAGCAAGGCTGCGGACTAAACAATGGGGAGCGAAGCTGCATCGATTGGGGCCAAGATCCGCCCGTGTTCAAGAAGTGCCATTGTTATCTAGACCAAAACCAAACCGCCGGTTACTGTGCGAATATCGATACTAATGCCGCTTGCTATACCACTGGCGCCATCGGCAAGTGGGGTATCGGGAACGCCGCCAAATCCCCCTGGCGTCAGGGCTTTGATGAATACATTGGCTTCCTCGGCGCCAACCGCGACTATATGAGCTTGGGCAAGATTCCGTGTAGCCCCGACACGCAGCGCTATTGTAATCTCGGAGACCAAGACGGTCAGCCTTGTCTTAGTGATAACGATTGTACGGGCACGATCAACGGCACCTGCTCGCCGGAACCGGGATTCATGCAGGCGACACCCACGGGCCTCTACATCGGATCCGATCCGAACTATGTCAACGAGTGCATAAGCACACAGACAAGCCAAAAAGGAAAGGTAGATCCGCTTTGCTGTGAGCCGCGGGATACAAACGACAAGGCACTAGGGCGCTATCATTTCGAAAAAAAGGAACACAGCCCAGGAGTCCGGGTGTTTTTCAAAGAAGGCCGACAGGTCTCCCCGGCGGGCGACGACGCGCTGCACTGCAGCGACGACGCACCTGTAACCACGACCGGTTGTGCCTACTACACGCGCGTGATTCGAGATCACGCCAGCGATTTCATACTGCGCCACAAAAACGACGAGCCGTTTTTTCTGTTCATATCCTTCAATGCGATTCACAAACCGAAAAAAGCCCCGGCGCGTACTCTTGCTCATTACAAGAGAAAGAAGAACTCGGATGACTTTAAGACAAAGAAAGCGCTGAACCCGCTCTACCTAGCGATGACCGAGGAACTCGACGCAGCCGTGGACAAGATCTTGGAAACTCTCACCACCGCGGCACTAACAAAGCCGACGCTGGCTATGTTTGTGGCCGACCAGGGCCAGGGGCGTAAGTATGGCAACCCGAACCTGGCTGGCGGCAAGGGCACGGTGATGGAAGGCGGGATCCGTATTGGCATGATGGCTCGCGATACGGATCTGTTTAGTGCAGCCGCCAAGGTGATCAGCGACGATCGCATCGGTGGCATGGTCGACTTCTTCCCAACCATCGCGCAGGCGGCTGGCTATGACGATCCGAACTTCGGCTCGGGCGTGAATGGCTTATTTGACGCGAATTGGCAGATTGAGGTTGCGTTGACCACAGAGAGCGGGAATAAAAAACGCGTCGACGGAACAAGTCTAATCCCAATTATGACAGACGACGTGGCCGGCACCCGCGACTTCATCTACGCCGATTATTTCAAGGACACTTATACAATTGTTACGCGGGAAGGTCACTATTTGGACGCTAAGTGTGGTGGAAACGCGGACTGCGACTATGCGGCCAAGGTCTGTGGTTACGAGTCGGCAGTGAGGACGGACCTTTGTACCACCGGTCTGTTGATCGGCAACTCCTGTGAGAACAACGCCGATTGTGGTGTGGGCGAAACCTGCGGGCCTGATAACCGAGCGGTACGGTTCGTGAGGGGCGGGTCGTGTACGGCGTGCATAGAAGGTGTTGACTGTACTTCGCCGGCCAAGGAATGCAAGATCCTCGGCGGGGTGTGTCTGGACAAGAACGATAACCAGCTTATCACGTTTTGCACGGATACCAACCTGACGACCGCATGTGATGTAGATACGTTTCCACGATGTCACGAGGATAAAGACTGCCCGACCATCAACGGTGTCAAGCATGGTTGCTACGATGACTTTGTTCAGCCGATCATCGTCGCATGTACCGGGTGCTTTCCTGCGACATGGAAATATCGAAACAAAGGCGATGAGAAAAAAGGGAGACCCCGTTTTACCGATCTTCGTACCAACCCGGAGGAAAGCGGCATCCTGGAGTGTTATGACGGCGGCTGTGATCCAGGCACCGATGAGTTGTGTAAGGTGCAAGAGGATCTTGATGATCTGCTTTGCCATTGGCAAGCCTGCGTGAGCAAGAAGATGAGTGCCTGTAGCGACGACGACCTCTGCGAAGGGCCTCTCGTCGACGACTGTTCAGATCCGGTCTGTCATGTCCCCTAGGGCCCCATGTGGGGGTGAGCTGATCGGGAAAGGGCTTCTCAGGAGCTGCAAAATGGTGCTAATCTCAAGCCGATGATCGGTCCTGCAAACATACGTAGCTCTCAAGGTTCGGCCGCAGGCGGCCTACAAAACCGCTGGGTTTCCAGGGCGGCTTTGGTGGCCGCGGTTTTGGTCATTTTCAGCCTGCAGTTTCCGCATGCGGCCCACGCACTACTGGCGCCCGGCAAGGTGGCCGCCTTCAATGGTAATGCGGCAACCAAAGATCCGGGCGCACTCGATCAAGACGAGGCTCTGGCCACCGACGGTAACGGTAATTGGGTGGCTGTATGGAGATCTGATGACTCGTTGGGTGGCACGATTGGCAACGACGACGATGTACTGGTCGCACGGTCCTCCGACGGGGGCAGGAGCTGGAGTTTGCCGATAGCGCTAAACACCGACGCGGCTACGGATACTTCCAGTGAGGGTGATGTTCTCGCGCAGGTCGCTACCGACGGCGCCGGTGTATGGCTGGTGACTTGGCGCAAAGGCCTCGGCGTGGGTGTGGGTTTATCGGCGACTTCGTTGGATAACGGTGCCAGTTGGTCCTCGCCTGTCTCGGTGGGCTTCCCCTGGTTTCCTTTCGCGATATCCAGTCTGGGCGGTAGCCAGTGGGTAACGTTTGCACTTACCGTCGACGATCTGGGAGGGACCATAGGGACGGATACGGATCTCGTTGCCTTGCGCTCAAGCGATGACGGCGCGACGTGGTCTGCTCCGGTCCTGGTCAATACGGATGCGACCACGGACAGCGGGGTTGACGGGTTGGCCTCTGTTGCCACCGACGGAGCCGGCACCTTCGTAGTGGTATGGAGCCGAGACAGTGCGGTCGTGTTGGCAGCGACCTCTCTGGATTCCGGTCTTAGCTGGAGCGCGCCGGTGATGGTAACGACGTTTAACAACCTCCCGAACGCCTTGAGGCCGCGGATCGCCAGCGATGGGGTTGGTAAGTGGATCGTGGCTTGGTCGTCGGATGACGATTTGGGCGGCACGATTGGCAGTGACGATGACATCCTCTACTCGGTATCGACCGATGCCGGTTCCACCTGGAGCGCGGAGGCTGCCGTTGATCCCAACGCCGGCACAGACACAGACTCGGATAGCGCACCGGAAGTAGACACCGATGGGTCTGGTACTTGGTATATAGCTTGGACGATAGGTAATGCTGACATCGGTTTCGGTGACAAAGACATCGACCTTGCCGTATCACGCTCGACCGATGATGCGCAGACCTGGACGGCGCCAGTGGCACTCAATACGAACGCCTCGCGAGATAAGGAAAGTGACAGCGGTGTTCAGTTATATTACGACGGCAACGGCGAATGGGTGTCGGTTTGGGGCATCTCCGACCCCTTTACCTCGGACATTTTGTTTGCCCATTCTCGCGATGACTGCACGACGGTGCCACAGGCGGGCTGTCTGACGTCTTCTCGAGCCTTGCTCGATCTAAAAGACAAGACCGGCGCCAAAAAGGACAGGCTCATGTGGAAGTGGAGTAAAGGCGCCGAGACGACCTTGGCTGACTTCGGAGATCCACTTACAAGTTCCAGCTATGCCTTTTGCCTCTACGATGGCATCTCGGGCGTGGACCGTGTGGAGCTGGAAAAGGACGCCGCGGTGGCCACGACATGCAAGGACAAGCCCTGTTGGGGGGGCACCACCAAGGGTTTCAAATACAAAGACGGGCGTCGAGAAAACGGTGCGATCAAGGCGGTCAAGCTCAACGCCGGCGTGGCCGGCAAGGCCTCGGTCAAGCTGACGGCCAAGGGCGTGACCCTGGGCCCGCCCAATTTGCCGTTTATGCAATCACCCGAGGTGACCGTACAGATGATCAACCTGGAGACGGGCGTATGTTGGGAGTCGGTTTTTGACAGCGCAGCGGTCATCGAGAACTCGCCCGGGCGGTTCAAGGCCAAGTTCTAGTCGCAACTCGAGAACAACAACTTCGGCGTGGTTCGACGACTCCAAGCCGGTCAAGGCTGGCCTAGTATAGGTATAACAACCTCCACCTCGGATAGCTACGAGACCAAGTTTTATCCCATAAGCGCGAAGCAACAGATGAGAATCGAGCCCACGGGCTGCCCTTGCTGCACGACCGCCCTCTTATCTGTTCTCGCCTTCCAGCGCGTTGATCAGTAGACTAAGTTTCTCGGCGATCTCTTCATTACCCCCACCGGCTTGCTGAGCGCGAAGCTCACGGAGCATCTGTGCGGCGTTCGGATAGCGCTCCAGAGCCTTGGCCATTTGGCCGGGATCGGTGTCCAGGAATCCTTCCAGGTCAGCCTTGTTGGCGAGAATGCCGTTGGCAAGCTGCCGTAGCGCCGCTTGTCGGTCCTCGTCTAGGTCCTCACCGAACACGGAGCCGAGCAACGAAGGCGGCGGCTGCCAGGGGCGCGAGGCCTTGCGAAAGCGCGACGGTTTCCGGCGGTTCGCACGGGCAGTCTCACCGTCGCCCATGACGCGCAGGCTTGTGACTTTCAAGCCATTGGCTCCGTGGCCCGAGCTTACCGTCAGGACGAAGCTTTCGCGGCTGAGAAGGCGGCGAAATAGCTGAGCCAAGCCCAAGTCCTGATAGTGCGCGGCAGCCGGTCGGTCGGGCGCATCGTAGCCTCTAAGTTCTACGCGGGCTCGAAAACACAGGTCTTCTACAAGGGATTGCAAGGATCTCCAGCTGCCTATGACCGTGGCCACTTGGTGGTCGTCAATCTTGATGGTTTGCTGGGCATGCGCGGGTGATGCGACGCCGAGCATCGCAACTGCTGCGAACAAGGCAAAGACTATCGACTGGCAGGCTGTCGGAGACCCTTGTCGCACCCATCCCTCCCGAAGGCTATACGCATGGGAATCCTCCAAGTTTGCCCCGGCTAAGCAAAGTGGCCGGCCTTCGGGCCAGGATCCTGACCCCGTTTGCTGCGCGGCCATGCGGTCGTCGGGCGAGCAGGCGTGGCAGGCCTCCTGTGTCCGGAAAGTTGCGGCCTGGCTCGGCGAGCCGTCGTGGCCAACGGTGAAGCGCTATCTAGGCTTTACCTCGCCCGCGACTGAGGTCTGCGGATGGCGCTTTGCTATCGAGACGTTTTCTTATGCGCAGTGCCATCGCGTTTGTAGCTCAAGTCGGCGTTCAATGCCTCGAGCGCGGTGCGGATCTCTTGGCCGAGTACGAGACGAACCTTGCGCGCGGCTTGCTCGACGCCGAGATCAGCGGCCAGTCGTGAGGCTATGCGATCGGGTATAGCCTGGAGGCGAGCGCGCGTAATGCGCAGGATCTCGAACCAGGTTCGATCGACTTCTGCGGTCGCTATGAACTCGCCTTGCGCGATCTTGAGTTCGAGCTGCGCGCGCTTCGCATCGGCCTCAGACTTCTCGGCATCGTGGGCCATCTTCTTCGCGCGCGATGCAGCAAACATCCTGACCGGCAGACTCGCGTCAGGGCCGACGTTGCTATCGACTCGCGACCGGAAGTTTGCCTCCCACCATGCCTGACCTTTGCGGATCGGGATGTAGCCCTTGGGAGTCTCGGGTAGGCCGCGGTGGATCTGCTTGCTGACCTCCCGAGGCGACGTATTCATACGCCTGGCAAAGGCCGCCTTAGTCTCGTACTGAGCCATCCATGGACCTTTTTCGATTCATGCCAGAGACAAACGAAGCCTCGAGCGCTTGCAGCACCCTCCAAGTTCTCGAATGTATCAGTACCTTATTTAGGCGAAGACCGGCGTGGCCACAGCTTGCACCTCTAGCCACGCGACAGCCTCCTGGTCAAACACGAACACCAGAGACTCTCCGAGCCTACTGTCGCGAAGGACCACGGCCCAGGGCTCTTGGCGTGCATCCGGAGTGAAAACATTGGAGGAAACATTTACTGCTTTCTTGACCCCAAATGTTTTCTTGGTTTCCACGGAAGTTTCCTTCTTGTTTCCGTAGCTGTTTCTCAGCAAAACCGCCATTGCCAAGGCTTTCAGCGATAGTGTTTCCTGGCTGTTTCCGTGTCTGTTTCCACGTGACCCCGCAATGTTTCCTGCTTCCTCCCTAGGGGTGGAGACATGGAAACATTTGGCAGATCGAACGTTCTGGTTACCCATTCGACTGGCCCTTTATGAGACCCGACTGCTTGGCTTTCCTTGTTGCCTTTGAGACCGCTCCCCTGGTTATTCCGAGTTCCTCGGCGATCTCGATCTGCTTCACGCCCTCATTGAGAAGTCCGGCGACCTTGTGCGCCGTTGACTCTTCGATGTCGCGAAGAAGCCACTCTTGGGTGTCGCCGTTGGTGACGAGTTGAGCCTCGAAGGGCTTTGCCCTCGGCCGACACCCCAAAAGCGGCCAGTCGTCGACGTCTGAAAAGCGGCCAGTCGAGCCGCCGGGACGTGGGTACATATCGCGTTGTCGGGTTCTAAGGCAAGCCGCCTCC
>JAZDCZ010000110.1:0-3123 GCA_036679605.1 Gemmatimonadota bacterium | reverse complement strand
AGACTCGCTTCTGGGTGGTGGTCAGCCTTTCCCAGGTGGGATTGGCACCTCCGGTGCCGACCCACAGGATCCCGCTGAAAAGTTTCAGTCCATGGCGTCAGTTTTCACTCATGGTCATTCCCTTTCCCCAGGCTTTGCATGGCGCGATCCACTCTCCAGATCCCAAGTTTCCGTGCCATATTGAAAACAAGGTCCCAGCTCGTTCTTGAGAACATCGCGCTACGCCAGCAACTCGCCGTCCTCAAACGAGAGAATCCGCGATCCAAGCTCAATCGGATCTGGATCTACGTCGGATGAACAGGGTGGAAGATCATCAGATCTTTGCGTGAAGAAAGGCCACTGTGTCACCCAAGGGCGTGCCTTTTGCCAGGGGCACAAAGGACACCAAGTCCGGAGTCAAACGCGCACACACCGCAACACCGGCGCACACGACGGCGCCCTCGAAGCCGACCGGAACGAGCCTCGCCGAACTGGCCAATTCCTACCTTGAGAACCTCGATGAAATCGGCAAATCGCCGGCGACTATTTTCTCGTACCGCATAGATCTCACGATCGCCCGAAAGCACTTCGGAGACAACACTCCAGCCACAAGCCTAACTCCAGAGAGTGTGGGCGAGTTTTTCGGGTCCGACAGGGGCTGGATCCTCTTCCTGGTTCTCTTCTGGTTCTGTAGAGGTCGTTGACCTTGGATCTGGTTCCTCCGTAACGGATCATTGGCTTCCTCAGCTCTGCTGTCGACGCCCGCTCAGCCTCCTGTCAGGGTGAAACACCCGAAACCTCCAACGCCATCTACGGACTCCGTCCCTGTCGGGCTATCACGGAATAGTTGCCGTGTCTCCCCCCCGCACCATCTCCAGCAGTCACCCCGAAGCTTGATCATTTTCCTGACGCAGCACTTCTGCGTTGAACCGCTGAGGGACCGAGAGTGCGAAGAGGATTCTCTCCGCCCTAGACCGATCCCCACCAATCGATACTGCCACAGCCGAGTCACATCTGGCCTCATAGCGATCATCGGGTGAAGTCGAGTTCAGGAAAAACCAAAGCGCCTCGTCGAGCGTCTCGTTTCTATGCCAGGTAGTCATGACCGCCGCATCACCAGGATCGGGATCCGGCCCAACGGCGACTTCGTCGAAGATGTCGTGCACACGCTCGCACCCCTCCCCCCATGAGCACAGATAGACGCAGCCTGAGCCAAGAATCGATTCGGCGACCCGCGAGATCACTTCAACGGATTCCGCTGCGGAGTCCCACGCCAGCAGGCACACGAAGTAGCCGGAAGATAGTCGAATCTTCGCCGGTAGCTCATCTGGAGCGGTGACGTTGAGGGAATACAGATCCCTTCCACCGACTGCATCATGTCCTAATCGTTCAATGTTGGGCATCTTCACTCCTTCCACCCCCCGCACCATCTCCAGCACATCCCCGCAAAATTCCAAGCAGTCACGGTGCGTCGCATTGCGACTCCTTGCGGCTCCTTGCGAGAACTTCCCCCTATACCTTCAGTCTCCAGCCTGACGGATCTCTTTTCACCGTAGGGACTTTTGCGACGCGGTGCGACTCCTTGCGTCTCGGTACGACCCAGTGCGAGCCAGTGCAATGGAGCGGACGAGATTCGAACTCGCGACATTCAGCTTGGGAAGCTGAAAGGGGGCGTTGTAAGTTGCTGAGAGATTTGAGGTTGCAAAACCGGGGTGTCCAACTCCCGCAGTTTTGCCGGTAGATCGCGCAAATGCCTGGCGGAAATAGGCTTGCGAATGGCCTCAGGACGATATGTCGCAGAAAACAAAGAACGGCGACACGTTTCCTTGACGTGTCGCCGACAACAACATATCCTGCCAACGTGTCGCAAGAATATGATTTCGGAGACATGTCAATG
Organism: Gemmatimonadota bacterium; assembly: GCA_036679605.1. Classification (GTDB taxonomy): domain Bacteria; phylum Gemmatimonadota; class Gemmatimonadetes; order Gemmatimonadales; family GWC2-71-9; genus JAZDCZ01. Next base: position 1,247 of record JAZDCZ010000110.1, on the reverse strand, counting down.
TCGCTATGGTTGGCCGAGAAACCGCACAACACCTTGGCGCTGCTTCCCCCCTCGGCTGACCTTGAATCAAAGGTCATCCTGAAGCAATGCGTGACCGCACGAGCAGCTCTCGCTGAACTCAAACAGGCCTCCGAACTGATCCCCAACCCGGGTATGCTTCTCGGCACGCTCCCGCTCTTGGAAGCCCAGGCGAGCTCTGAGATAGAGAACATCGTCACAACCGCCGACCGACTGTTTCAACACCTGGGTGCCGATACAGCCGCAGACCCGGCGACGAAGGAAGCAATACGCTACCGGCACGCCCTACTCGAGGGCTTCCACGCGCTTCAGAACCGTCCACTTACGACCCGGACAGCTGAGATCGTCTGCAGCCGAATCAAAGGGATAGAGATGACTGTGCGCCGCGTACCGGGCACCGCGCTAAGAAACCTGGCAACCGGAAATACCATCTACACGCCCCCGGAGAACGAGACGCTCCTCCGCGACCTACTCGCGAACTGGGAACGCTTTCTTCATGCAAAGGATGACGTGGACCCCCTCGTTCGCATGGCGGCAGCGCATTATCAGTTTGAAGCGATCCATCCATTTACCGATGGAAACGGGCGCACGGGGCGTATCCTGAACAGTCTGTTCCTAGTTGAGTGCAGTCTGTTGCCATTCCCGATTCTGTATCTGAGTCGCTACGTCATCACCAACAAGGCGCAATACTACCTCCTGCTTCTCGACGTCACTCGTCACGGTGCGTGGGAGCCCTGGATCCTCTACATGCTTCGAGGCATCGAGGAAACCGCGTCTTGGACTACGGCCAAGATTGCCGCCATCCGCCAACTCGCAACGACAACAGCGGAGTTCATTCGCACCAGGCTCCCCAAAGTCTACAGTCGTGAGCTGGTAGACATCATCTTCGAGCAGCCCTACAGCCGAATCGCCAACGTAGTAGAAGCCGGGATCGCAAAACGACAGGCAGCGTCGCGCTACCTCAAGGCACTCGTAAAAATAGGCGCGCTCGTAGAAGAGACCTTCGGCCGGGAGAAGCTCTTCTTGCATCCGAGACTTGTCACCCTCCTAACTCAGGACTCGAACGAGTTCGATCGATACCAACAATAACTGAAGTGGTCCACCGTTCTTGAAGGCTGGTAGGGTCGAGGACTGGCGCGGTGGCCCTTAGGACTCCCCTTGGCTGTCTCCGGGATTTCTCCCTTCGTGCCCGTTTAGGGTCATCCGTAGCTCCGTTTCCAGCCCCCGCC
>JAZDCZ010000011.1:0-137970 GCA_036679605.1 Gemmatimonadota bacterium | reverse complement strand
CCAAGTAGGAGCCACCATCGAGCGTTTCGGCTTTCGGTTGCGGTCGATGATGCTACGAACGACGGGTGATCCGTATGCCATCGCTTCCCAGGTGCGACAAACCGTCAGATCGCTGGATAGAAACGCCCTTATCTCCGCGCGCTTCCCCCGGTTTGGGCATTTCTGTTTCCGGTATTTCTTTCTCGGCGGCGATAACCGTTCCGTCGGCGATTGCCAGCACGTCCTTGCCGAACGCGTAGTAATCCTCCGGGCTGGACCCGTCGGTGCGAAAACTTCTGCCGCCTTCGCCTATCTTCATGAGATCCAAGGCGAACTCATGTGGCGGCCGCGCACGGTGATGGCTGCGAATGGACGATGACGAGCTTACATACCACCGCCCCCCCAAGGGAAAAATGAACTCGTTCTTGGCTTCATATCTAACGACGGGAAGGCTCGTCTCCGCCGTCGTCGGCTTCCCCGCCGCGTCAGCAACCGTTGCGCTGACGCGAACCGTATCGGGCAGAATATATCCCGACAGCGCAAGCAGTCGGTTCCGAACAAGGATCGCCGTGTTCGGCCCGAGTGTGAGCGTAGGCGAGACGGTCACTCCCTCCGGCAACACCTCGCTGAATAACACCAGCGAATTGTCCGACTTCTGCGTTTCAGGGTCGGAGTAATACGGATAAAAGGCTTTCCATACAGGTCCATAATTTTCAGCCAGAAGGCGATCGGTCAAAATGACGTCGCCTTTCTTGACGACTTCGATAAGAATCTCGTCAAGTATTACAGGGCCATCGGAGTTATTTATGACCGATATGGTCTGCACCATGATGTCATAAATTCCGATTCTCCGATTATTTTGATTGATGTAAATGACGTCCGATGGCGCGACACGAATTTCCAAACCCTGCCCTGCGAGAGGCGCAGTGCGAAAGGACGCCGCAACAAAAACTACAAACAGCGCTTTAGGAATGAGCTTCATGCAACCTCGCTCCTGATTCGGCAATTGCATTCGGTGTAGTGCCACACTAATCATCGAGAAGATCGGACAGCCAACGATGATGTCGAGAGCGAACTGCTTGGCATGGGCTCGCAGAGCCTCTGCCCTTCGACCCTGCCCGGTGCTTCCTGATTGCGGCTCCCGCCCCTACCGCGTCACTCTTCTCAACGTCCGATACTTCCCCTCGAGACTATCCTCCAACCGATCGATCCGCTCGTCGGCGTTCAACTCGCGGATCTCCCGCTCGATCTCGTCGACCCGCCCCTCGACGTTGAGAGCCTCGATCTCCTCTTCGACCTCGGCCACGCGATCCTCGACCTGCAGGTCGGCAATCTGTTGTTCGATCTCCGCGATGCGCCCGGCCGTACTCAGTTGAGGGATCTCAGCCTCAACTTCTGCGATCCGCTCCGCGGTTCGGAGATCGGTGATCTGCTGCTGTACCTTCGCGACCTGCGCTGCGGTATCCCACTCCTCGATGTCACGACGGGTCTGTTCGATGCGGGCCTGGTCCACCACGAGTTGGTTTTGAAGACTATCGCGAACGCGTGGCGCGGCGTCGAGTTCGTCGAGCACTTGTATCTGGCGGCGTAGCTTGCCCATTCGGGCGTGGATGCTGCTGATGCTCCCGCGCATCGAACTCTCCCGACCCTGAATGCTGCTGATGCGACCTCGGAGTGAACTTTCCCGACCCCGAATGCTGCTGATGCGTCCGCGCAGGGAACTGACCCGACCTCGTTCGCTGCTGATGCGACCTCGGAGTGAACTTTCCCGACCCCGAATGCTGCTGATGCGTCCGCGCAGTGAACTCCGCCGGCCGCGAATACTACTGATGCGTCCGCGCAGCGCGCTCTGTTGAGAGCGCAGCACAGCGATCTGCCGCACATCGGCCAAGACCGCCAACGTGGCGTCCAGCCACGCCCGTGCGTCGTCGTCGAATGCGCGGTCGTCGCCGCCCACAAACCACTCGATTTCGCGCTCGCCGTTGCGGAGGCCGCGGATCGTCATGTGTCGCCGCGATCCTCGATCGCTCGTGGCCAATTCGACCAGCGCGCCGCGCTCCATGTTCACGATGGACGAGCCGTTCTCACTGAATTCCACCGAATCGCGCACGAACATGTAGATGCAGAAATCGTCGTCGAGGTTCGTCTCGAGGATGAAATCGCCATTGCCGAAATAGCCGATGCGTCGGTTGATGACCTCACGGCCGCCGCGGGTGCTCGTGCTCCACGTCCCGCTGAACCGCCGGCGCCAGCCGGGACGCTCGGGTACGATGTCGTCGAGACATTCGGCGTTCTGAACTGCAAACGGTTGCACGCGTATCGTGTCGGATGCCGTGTCCGTGATCGGGGTATATCCGAGGCGCTCCGAACGATTCGCGGCCCCCGATTCGCCCGCCGCGTACGGCAAGCTCTCGATCGGTACGGGCGCAGTGTACTCAAGCGTGGGTCGGGCCGACGCGACGCCGCAGGCGAGGACCGCCATGGCGGCCATGGCAGCGGCTGCGTGTTTGCGGGCGCCGTGGCGCACGCCGGAACTCTCGAGCATGGACTTCACCCTTCCTTCCAATCGTGAGGTACGGACCATGGGAAGCACAGCGCCCGCGGTGCGCCGCAGGTGCAACCCCTGCGCGAGGCTCACCAGGTGCGTGGCGTAGACACTTGGCTTCGTGCCGAGTGCGATGACCCCGTCGTCGCACGCCTTTTCTTGCTCGTCTGCCAGCTGTCGCACGGCCATCCATGCCAGAGGATTGAACCAATAACTGGCGCGCACCATGTATCCCAAAGTTTGGAACAGCCAGTCGTGACGCATCACGTGAACCAACTCGTGCGAGAGGACGATTTGCACGCGTTCGTCCGACCACTGCTCGGCCTCCGCGGGAACGAGCACCACCGGCCGGATCGTCCCGACGGTGAGCGGTGTCTGAACTTCGTCGCTCGTGAGGAAACGCACCCGCCGGTTCACGCCGAGCGCACGGAGGAGGCCGCCCGCCAATCGCCTGGAATGGCTGGTCGCAAACGGGCGCGCTCTTCGGATGACGCCTTCGACTCGAGCGAGCTGTATCGCAAAACGAAGCATCAATGCAGCCGCGCCACCGTACCACAGAAGCAGCAACAGGATAGCGGCTTCGTTGCGGCCGAAGCTCCAACCCGTGGTTGTAGTGCTGGCTTCCCGAAGGGACGGGGAGGTCGCCGTGCCAGTCGATTCGTGGGGTTCCGCTCGGCGAGATACCGAACTCACCTCGGGGGCACTCGGGACGGCAGCCGACACGACGTCGAGCGGAGCGGTCAGCGCCGCGCCCGGCCACGGGTCCACGATGGCGATGCGCCATTGGGGAGCGAGGCCGTGGAGGAATGGCAGGATCAGCGTGCCGACGATGGCCGCGCTCCATGCACCTCGGCGCACCCGCGGAGCCGTGCTCTTGAGCACGGCATTCGTAATCCAAGCTAGGGCAAGGAGGATGGCGGCCCTGATCGCCACCGCCCCGAGCCAGGTGAGGGCGCCCTCGGCCATCGGAATCGTGTTCATCGTCCCCTCCGCCTTGCGTTCTTGATCATCGCCATCATGCGGCTCAGCTCGGCATCTGAAACGTTTCTTGCTTCGATGTCCAAAAGTGCTGCAACCGCCTCCTCCGCCGAGCCGCCGCAGAACGTATCCAATACTCGCTTCATGGCGGACCGGCGGGCGTCGTCCCGGGATTCATTGGCGACGTAGACGTACCGTTGGCCCTCCTGATCGTGCCGGATATGCCCTTTGCGTTCCAACACCCGGAGCAGCGTGCGCACTGATGAATACCCCGGCGGATGCGGAAGTTCTGCATGGATTTCAGCCGCCGTGACGCGCTCGAACCGGTGGATGATATCCATGATCTGCCTCTCGCGACGGCTCAGAGTGGGCTCTGGGACGTGGTTCATCGCTACTCCTACGTGAGAATTTTTTCGCATCTAGGTGAGAAAAAATTAACATCTGCGTAGGGATACGTCAACCCTCCTACTCCGCCATCTGGGAATCGTGAGTGATATTGTCAACTTGAATTCGGCCGCCTCAGACTCCGTTCATGAAAACGTAGTGCGAAGTGCTATTACGGCTACCGGTTTTTCCTCCTGAGATCATCGGTTGCGGCGTCTAGCTGGACCACCGATTCTGCTTAAGCCCGGCCGGTACGTGGGCCGGAACCGATCACGTGCAGGAATCGCTGGGTCAGGAAGCCGGCGCTATCTTGATCGCTGCGGCGTCCCGGTATCATCGCCAGCAACTTTCTCACACTCTAAGCGGATGTCTCGTTCCGAGAATACCGTCATGCCGATGACCTCGCCTCGCCCACTTCGCCTGATAGCCACGCCGGTTTCTCCACCCCTCATGAAACGATCGGCGGCCACACGAACGAGTCGCGGGAAGATGACACGCCGGGGCCTTTCGCCGCGCGTGATGCGCAGCACGCGACCATCGGCGGCTACGACATAGGTCGTGCCAATCTCGTTGCAGTAGTACCGCCCCTCGGTGCTTCTCTTCTCAGCGTCGGAAAGGGGCGGGATCCTGACAAAGCGCCTCACGTCACCATCGGGAGATCGCAGCTCCAGACTGGCTGCCATCAACGGCGTCTCGGGGTTGAAGGCAAGGGACTCCACACCGGGTGCGCCACGAACCGTGAAGCCCGCAGGCACGAGAGGGGTCAGCGCGAGCGGTGCCTCTCCCGTGTCGGCCCGCATCACCGCCGTCAACCGCCCGTCCTCATGGCCGACAGTAATGGAGGCATCGCCATACATCTGAAAGTAGGTTCCTGCCGGGTCGAAGAGACCTGCGCCGGGCACGGGTGGCTCTGGGTCGGCCTCCTCCACCGGCTCCCGCTGGGGCTCGGCGTCTGGCGGTGGCGGCGCGACGTCCTCCAGCTCTTCTTCCAGGTACACATCGGCTACCGAGTGGGATATCCGGATCGGGTTGACGCCTTTGCGATTGCAGAGCGCAAGAACTGTGAAGCGCTGCTCGGGAAACCGCATCAGGTTGGCGTTGAATCCTACCATCGCCCCTGCATGCTCGATCGTGGAAAGCCCCCGATAACTCGTCACGAATAAACCGGCAGCATAGCCGCTCTGCGAGCCGTCGTTGAGCCGCGTCGGCGAGGTCAAACGTCGAATCACCTCCGGTGTGCCGACGACGGGCTGATCGAAGTTGCGCGCCCATCGGAGCAGATCGGCCAGGGAGGATTGTACGCCGCCCGGTCCAACCTCGGGCATGTTCTGCTCATCCAGCCTGAATCCACCGGAAGCGGCTGGTGCATAACCACGCGCTCGCCGAGGCACGATCCGAGTCAGATCATCCAGGAAGAGGGTCTGGCTCATCCCGAGGGGCTCGAATATGCGCTGGGTGGCGAACTTAGGCAGTGGAAGTCCGGAGACCCTCTCGACGATGACGCCCAGAAGGAAGTACCCAGCATTCGTGTAGCTGTAGCGATCACCGGGATCTCTTGAGATCTCAGGCTGAGCGACAATCAGCTCGAGGGCTTCCTCGGGACCCACGAAATCCTCGAGCTTGTCGAGCCCCAGAAACTGCAACATACCTAGGTAGTCACGCAGCCCGTTGGTATGGTCGAGCAGGTGACGGATCCGAATCGGCGGATGATCGTCGAACGCCGGAAGCTCAGGCACAAACTCGCGCACTTCCGACTCCAGCGAGAGCTTTCCTTCGCTCTCCAAGAGCAGGATCGCCATGGCCGTGAACTGTTTCGACATCGATGCGATGTCGAAGACCGTCTCCGCCGTAATGGGTACTTGGTGCTCGATGCTGGCCAAGCCGAACGACCCCTCGAACAGCACGCTTCCATCTCTGGCAGCCCCCACGGCACAGCCGGGTGCATCGACGGCGTCCCACTCTTCGAACACCTGCCGAACCCGGGCGGCCAGCTCCTGACTCCGGTCGCGAACTTCCTGGGCGCCGGCAACGCCCGAACCGAGGGGAATCGACACGGCTAGCAGCAGCACCGGCACGGCTAAGGAGTCGTTCATCGATGCTCCTATATGAGAGGTTTTTCGCATCTAGATGCGAAAAAATTAACATCTACGTAGGGATACGTCAACCCTCCTGCTCTGCCATCTGGGAATCGTGAGTGATATTGTCAACTTGAATTCGGCCGCCTCAGACTCCGTTCATGAAAACGAGTGCGAAGTGCTATTACGGCTACCGGTTTTTCCTCCTGACATCATTAGGTCGCGGCGTCTAGCTGTACCACCGATTCTGCTTAGACGTCCGAGACATAGAGGAACTTCCGGCGAAGCGGGGAATCATCGTCACCTACGAGACCATCAGGCAGTGGTCTCGGAAGTTCGGATCCACGACGGAAGCTCTACTCCGAATCCTTGCGCGTGATAACGCCTTCGGTATTACCACCGGCGCATAGTGCGGTCCGCTGCAAGCCTGTTGCGCCGCTGGGTGCGATGCTTCACCCTCTCGCCTCCACCTGTCAACTTCCCGGACTGCGAACAGCGGGGAGGAGCAGTAGCGCTATCTGCAACACGCTCAGGATCGTACCGAATGGCAGATACCACAGACCAAGCACCGCGCAAACTAGCATCCCCCACCAGGCCCACGGCAACCGCAAGGCAAAGCAGACCATGACTATCAGCCACGCAGACCCCAGGGCCAGGTGAATCGATTTCATCAAGGTCGATCGTGGCTCGATTCCGACAGCCGACACGACGCGGGCCCATGGCCCAAGCTGACCGGCGTACTTGCCCGACTTTGGAGTGACGTAATCACCCACAACTAGCGCACGACCACCGTCGAAGGCCAGCCAGGAACCTTCAATGAACGCCAATACCAGCACAACCCAGATTAGCCAACGCATCTCAATCTCCTCTTTCTCGCGGCAGCTCTCAAATCGGCGGACTCCATCCGATCTACTGATACCGCAACACTTCCACCGGGTCGAGTTTACTCGCACGACGTGCTGGGGCATAACACGCCACAAAGGCAGTCGTAGCGAGGACAACGACAACGACGACGTAGGTAACCGGATCAGTCGGCTCCACTTCGAACAACAGTGTCCGGAGAAATCTCGTTAGGCCGATGGCACCGAGCAGACCCAGCACCACTCCAACACCAGCGGGTCTCATACCGTAGGACAACATCAATTCAAAGAGATCGCGACTCTGAGCACCAAGAGCCACGCGGACGCCCAATTCGTGGACCCTATGTTGCAGCGTGAGTGACACGACACCATACACCCCTACCGCGGCCAGAGCCAACGCTGTGATGGCAAATCCTATGAGAAGAAATGCGTTGAATCGCGGCCGGGCAATGGCGTCATCGAGCATCTTGCTTGCGACAGTGATGTCGCGAATGGGAAGATCGGCATCGAGAGTCCACACAGCATCCTTGACTAACGGAATAACGTCACGCGGATCCCCTCTCGCCTGGACAACGACGACTTGTCTTCCGAGCGTCAGGGTTGGGTAGGGTTGGTAAATATGTAGCGAGTTCCGGCCGCTCCTTAGACCCGACAGTTCCACGGTCCCCACCACCCCCAAAACATGATGCCAGCTCCCGGCACTGCCAAACCGAAACCGCTTCCCGACCGCCTGCTCACCGGGCCAGTACGTCCGGGCAAAGTTCTCGTTTACCATTACGGCAGTTTCATCCACCGTAATCTCAGAGGCTACAAACTCCCTTCCAGCCGGGATTGCTATGCCCAATGTCGAAAAATAATCGTCCGAAATAAAGTTGATGATGAAACCGCGGTTGGGAAACGAATCGGTGGCTCCCTCTACCGTAACAGCGCCTTCCATGAAGCCGCGGCCGCCAATGGAGCCAAGAGCCGCCCGCCGCAACTGTGGCGCTTGTCGTAACCGCTCAAGCAACATTTCAAAGAAGGCTCTTTGTCCGGCAGTATTGGGATAGCGGCTCGATGGTAGACTCACAGCAAACGATACTACGTTCGTAGGATCGAAGCCTGGATCGTTTCGCTGCAGTCGCAACAGGCTATTGACCATGAGAGCAGCACCGGCAAAGAGCACGGTAGCCAGCGCAACCTCGACGGCAACTAGAGCACCGCGAAACAGCGCCTTCGATGGTGCTGCGAAGCCTGAACGGTGACCATGGGTCAATAGCCGCGCCAAATCAAGCATGCGGAGTTGTCCGGTGGGAACGAGTCCAAACACTACTCCTGTCACAAGAGCGATACCGGCCGTGACGATCAGAACTGTCGTATCAATACGCACCGCGTGAAGTTCCGTGAACCCTACTGGTAGGCGCGATCGCACGACGCCCAGCGTAGCCGCCGCAACTCCCAGTGCGATGGCAGTCGCTATTCCCGTCAAGAGTACGCTCTCCACGAGGAGTTGCCGAATCACGCGCCCTCGGGCGGCACCCAATGCGGTACGCATGGCCAATTCGTGCCCGCGGGCTAATCCACGGGCCAAAACCATGTTGGCCACGTTGACGCAGGCGACGAGCAAAACGAACCCGACCGCACCCATGAGAACCCACAAGCCAATACGGAGATCCCTCGCCACTTCGTCGATCGGGCGTCTGATTCTCAGCGGCCAACCCTCCGGTCGATCTGGATCGAAACCCAACCGTGCATGAACGCGCTCGAGATCTCGCACCGCATCGGCAATCGAGACACCCGGTCTCAGTCGAGCAACCGTTGCCCGCATGTTCGCGCCTGGAACCCAGAGGGCGTATTCCGAACCCTGCGCTCCGCTGTTGCCGCTGCTTGGTTCAAAAAAGGCATCGGCCTGCCCAGGCAGAACACCGATCACCGTATGAGACTCGCCGTCGAGACTGATCGTCGTGCCGAGGACGTCTTTAGCAGCACCGAAGCGCTGTTTCCAAAGTCGTTCGGTGAGGAGTACTACGCGATCTTGGCCGGGAATCGTGTCGGCAGCAAAGAACCGTCGACCTAGAATCGGCTGTATCCCTAGGAATGGAAGCAATTCGACAGACGCAGCACCGGCTACGAGACGCTGCGGCTCCCCATTTATGTGGACTAGGAACCGCTTCGTTCCATATGTAGCAATGCCATCCAGTGACCGTGCATACTCTCGCCATGCGTGCACCGCGCGCGGAATTGGAGCCATCGTCATAACGCCGGCCGGACTAGCGTTCGCGATGGAAATGAACCGGTCGCCTCCCGCGAACGGCACGGGGTGCAAGAGCGTGCTGCTCACGGCACTGAAGATGATAGTGTTGGCAGCGATGCCGACGGCCAACGTTGCGATTGCAAGGACAGAAAAAGAGGGTTGGCGGGCAAGACTGCGAACAGCGTATCGTAGATCTTGCAGCACACTTTCCATGATGCTATTCCTTCTTTCCAACGGGTTGGCAAGTTGGTAGACGGCGCAGCAATTGCCCATTACCGTTTTCATGTCCCCAAACCGTCGCAACGCGAGCCGTCGAGCTTCCTGCCGTGGCAGACCGGATCGCTCATAATCAGCGATCTGCATATCGAGATGAAGCTGCAGCTCGTCGTCGATCTCTCGCATTACCTGCGCAGAGAACAAACGAGCGCGCAGCCACTCCCACACCGCCACGTTACGTACTCAACTCGATCGGATCATTTTGGCGACAGCTCGGGAGTATTGCTTCCACTCAGTGGTCTCCTTGGCGAGTTGAGCTCTACCCAACTGTGATAGCCGGTAATATTTTGCCTTGCGGTTGTTTTCTGAGAGTCCCCACGAGGAAGTTATCCAGCGGCGCTTCCGCATTCGGTGGAGCGCCGGATACAGAGAACCCTCCTCCACCCGCAGGACGTCATCCGTCGCTTGTTCGATAGTCCGCGCAATGCCGTAGCCGTGCTGTGGTCCCTGCACCAGTGACTTGAGGATCAGCAAGGCCAGCGTTCCTTGAAGCAGATCGATCCGCGGTTTGCTCACGAACTCTCCCATAGAGTGTCTATGGAAACTCTAGCCATCGCCCCCTAGAATGTCAAGGGGAAGCTACCCGCCGGTCTCTCATTGTTCCCCAATCCAATTCGGGCACGTCGAATCTCGTCATGGAGCCGATGCCGAGTGGGATAGTCAGTGTGGCCTTCTCATCCCGACATGAGCGATGACGGCTTGACATTAACTCGCCCTGCCCCCAATACTATAGTAGTTACTCCTATAGTATCAGTCGGTCAAACCGCCGGCGTGACAGCACAACCGGGGAACCACCACGATGACGAGCGGAAAATCGCAATCGAACGAGTTCTTACCCCTTAGCAACATGTCGTTTCATATCCTGCTCGCGTTGGGAGACGGACCGGCCCATGGATACGCCATCGGCAAGGAGATTCAGGAAAGTTCCGAGGGCAAGCTGAATCCAACCACCGGCGGGCTCTATCAGGCTCTCAAACGTCTCACAGATGACGGCATGCTAAGACCTGCCACAGGGGCAACGTCGAAATCGTCGGACTCCCGGAGACAATATTTCCAACTCACGAAGTTAGGACGAAGTGTTGTCGCGCTGGAGGCGCAACGCATGAACCAGTTGGTTTCTGCCACTCGGCGGAAGCGTCTCTTCACGCAATCAGCCTGACGAACATGTTGGATCAGCAACCCGAACAAGGCCGTCGGAAGTACCTGTTGCATTTGGAGCAGACGCTCTACCGATTTGCGCTGCGTCTATGCCCGCAACCGTTCCGCGATCTTTACCGCGATGGCATGGTGGCGATGTTTGATCTGAGACTTCGCGAGGTACGCACCACCTCGGGGTCGGTCGGAAGTCTCGCCTTCGTGGTTCGGGAGCTGGTTGGCCTGATCGTGGTGGCACTCAAACAACGCGTTCGAGACTTCAATCCCGCCTACAGGAGACGAGTTCCGCACGCCGCTAGAACGGAGAGGCACTTCATGTCAGCTCTCGCTCAGGAAATCCGCCATGCGGCCCGCCGACTGATTAAGAGTCCGGGGTTCACCGCAGCAACCGTCGTGACTCTCGCCGTCGGCATCGGTGCGAATGCCGCCATTTTCAGTGTGGTAAACAGCGTCGTTCTGAACCCGCTACCGTACCCCGATTCCGACCGATTGGTTTGGCTCGATCACGGCGCTCCGGGAATCGGTACGCCTCGGGGATTAGATATGACTTCGGGCCTGTATGTCCACTACCGTGCGCTCAACAAGACGTTGGAGGAGGTAGCCATTTACTTCGACGCTGACTTGAGTCTCACGGGCGACGGCGAGCCTGAACGAGTCAATGCATCCTTGGCAACACACACTCTGTTTGATGTGCTTCGAGTACCACCACTCATCGGAAGATGGCTTACCGATGCCGACGACTACTCCGGCGGGACAGGCGCTGCCGTGCTCAGCCACCAGCTATGGTCGACCCGCTACGGTTCCGACCAATCGATTGTCGGTCGGACAATACAACTGGATGGCACTCCCGTCGAAGTAGTCGGCGTAATGCCGCCGGACTTCGGATTTCCGTCCCGTGACACGCAGCTCTGGATACCATTGGTCGTCGATCCTGCCACCGCGAGATTCGGGGGCTTTAACCGCCATGGAATTGCACGACTCAAACCCGGTTTCGAGCCGGCCGATGCACAGGTTGATATCGAGAGCCTGATCCCGCGCTTGACGGAAGCTTTTCCCGGCTCCGCCAGCCAAAGTGTGGTCAACGACGCTCGCCTCAGTTCGATTGTGATACCGCTCAAAGAGCAGGAGGTGGGCGACATCGAGCGAACTCTCTGGATCCTGGTCGGAACGGTGGGCATCATCCTCTTAATCGCTTGTGCTAACGTCGCAAATCTCTTCCTGGTCCGGGCAGAGAGCCGCCAGCGCGAGATAGCGGTGCGCAAGGCGCTTGGCGCCGACCGCGGCCAAATGGTGCTGCACTTTCTCACTGAGAGCACCATGCTCGCCGTTGCCGGTGGCGTGATAGGAGTTGGGCTCGCCCTCCTGGGTGTGCACGTGCTCGTGAATTTCGGACCGGCAAGCATCCCACGGCTTCATGAGGTAGCGGTCAACGGAACCGTCATCGCCTTCACCGGGGGTATTTCGTTCGCAACCGGCATCCTATTCGGAATGATCCCCAGCACCCGAGCGATGCCGCATCTCGTTGCTTCGCTGAGAGAAGGCGGCAGAGGAGCAACGGCTGGGCATACCAGACTCCGGGCTCGCAACGTGCTCGTAGCAAGCCAAGTGGCGCTGGCACTGATCCTCCTTGTGGCTGCGGGCTTGATGACTCGCAGTTTTTGGCATCTGATCAATATCGATCCCGGGTTCGAGTCCAAAAGCGTGCTGACGTTTCAGGTAGGTCTCTCTACGAGCGATCACCCGAGTCGCGAAAGTGCGGTCGCGTTCCATCAAGAGTTGATGGACCGGTTGAATGGACTGCCCAGTGTGGAACTCGCAGGAGCGGTGACCTGCCTTCCGCTATGCGGAGCTTGGGCCGGGAGCCCGCTCTATGTGAAAAACTCATCACCGGAGCCCGGCGTCATACCTCCTGTGGTAGCACACCGCCGAGTGAGTGCTGGCTACTTCGAGACATTGAAGGTTTCCCTTCTGTCGGGTCGAACCATCGAACTGCAGGATCAACAGCAGCGAAACGGTGCCGCTGTGGTAAATGCGGCCCTGGTGCAACGCTTCTGGCCGGGACAGAATCCAATCGGCAAGATGGTTTATCATGGTGGCGAACCTTCCGAGAACAATTGGTACACGGTCGTGGGAGTAGTGGAAAACTCGCCCATACGGAATCTCACCGATGACCCCAGCCCAACGATCTACCTGCCGCTGCTACACAGTGACAGCACCCGAGGCGTCTCACCTCAGGTCCTGACTTACGTCGTGCGTACATCGACACCGCCGCTGGAGTTGGCACGTACCGTACGCAGAGAAGTCTGGGCTATGAATCCCAACCTGCCCATCGCTCGCGTGCAGAGTATGGAACAGCTGGTCTCCGATGCCGGGATTCAGATGGCGTTCACGATGGTCTTGTTGGCACTAGCCGCGGCTGTGGCGTTGCTGCTGGGAGCGGTGGGGATCTACGGGGTGGTATCCTATGTGGTGAGCCAACGAACTCAAGAGATCGGAGTGAGGGTGGCCCTGGGTGCACAGGCCAGGCAGGTGAGTTCCATGGTGCTTAAGCACGCTAGCACTGTGGCACTGGTAGGCATCGGCGCCGGCCTCATTGGAGCGTTCGTGTTGACACGTTTCATGCGGACCCTACTGTTCGGCGTCCTTCCCGTCGATCCAGTGACTTTCGTCGTCGTGCCGGCCCTGCTGCTGTGCGTGAACCTGCTAGCCAGCTATGTCCCGGCGCGGCGAGCAGCGCGAATAGACCCGGTCGAGGCGTTGCGCTCGGAGTAAGGAAGCCAAACCGTTCTAGGAGCCCTCCCCAGGTCACCCTCTGGCCGCTCGACTCGTTCTCGCCGAACGTCGATCGCGCTCGACTCCTAAACCAACCTTACGGCATCATACCGAAATGTAAGCTTTGGAGGCCGTCAGGCATCTTATAGACATGCACAGCAAATCAGCGGTTCCGTGAGGATCAGCAGCCTGAACGATCAAGAGGATCTCGGGACGCTGCTCGCCCAGGCAAGTACCGGTGCGCCCGATGCCTTGGCCAGCTTGTTCCGCACGTATCGAACGATGGTGTTCGGCATCGCTCTACGTATCGGGGGCTCCCCCTCGGATGCGGAAGATGTCATGCAGGATGTGTTTGTTGGGTTGCCTGAGGCGCTCCAATCCTTCGAGGAACGCGGCTCCTTTGAAGGGTGGCTTAGTCGGGTCACGACTCGTGTGGCACTCATGCGGGTGCGGCGGGCTCGGTTCTGGCGTCCGTTGAGAGCGAGTATGGAGTCGGTCGCAGACCCGCAGCGCCTCGACGTGGTAATCGAGCGAGTGGAGATCGAGCAAGCGCTCGCGCGAATACCGAACCGGCTCCGGATAGTCTTCGTCCTAAGAGAGATTGAAGGCTACTCCCATGCGGAAATCGGCAAGCTTCTCGGCATCTCGAAGAACACGTCTGAAGTGCGGCTGTTTCGCGCGAGAAAAAAGCTTCGAAAGCTACTCGGAGGACCACCATGAGCAGAACGAACAGGACGTCCCGACATCCCAGTGAACGGACCCTACACCGGTTCGCCGACGCCGACCTGAGCGGCTCCCCCGCGGAGCGCGTCGCATCACATGTGAGCGTTTGCCCGCACTGCCGTGCGCGTATTCGCTTCATCCGTGTGCTCGGCCGCGCAGCGAGCGACGGGGTGGAGATCGAACCGCCTGCCGGCATACTCGAGCGAGCGCTCGCACGCCGTGCCGCCGGAGAACGCATCCGGCTTCCGCTCAACGATCCACCTCGCCTGCGGTCAGCAAGCGCTTTGGCCCGCGCGGCGATACTCATCATCGCCATCGTTGGGGGCATCTTCGCCGTGGGGGTGCGTGAACTCGGCGCGTTCCGGAGTGATCTCTCGTTCCAGCCGTCACGACCCGAGCGGGGCGAGCGAATTGCCCTGACGTACCGCGCTGATCCCGGAATGGCCGAGCAGCAGGAACTACGAGTACGCGCCAGACTGCGCAGCAAACACGACGAGAACTACAACGTAGGGATGAAGACAACGGTGGTGGCCACGCTCGTTCGGACAGACGACCTGTTGTTCCGCGGCTCATTTACGCTCCCCGACTCGATCGTGTATGCCGTATTCGCAGTCGAAACGCTCGATGGGCGTATTGTCGACAACAACGGCCGCCGCCTCTGGGAGCTGTCTGTACACCAAGCGGATGGCCGGCCGATTGCGGAAGCGCTCGAGCAGCGCTCGTCCGACATGATGGGCCGCAACTGGGAGCTGGCGTTTGAATCCGCGAAAGAGCTGGCGCGCCAATACCCCAGCGATCCCCACGGGCTGTCAGCGGTGAGTTTTTTCGAACCGCTCGCGTTGGGTACTACGGCATGGTCCGATAGCGGTCTGCCGCGCTTTCAAGAGCGTTTTGCGCAACTCAATCGGGAACTTCGGGATCGGCAAGACCTCGACGGCGACGCGCTGCAATGGATGATGTTAGCTGCGCGCGGAGCGAAGGATTCGATTGCGTCCGAGCACTGGCGCACCGCGTTACTGAGGCGATTCCCACACCATACGCAGTCGCTCCAACTGCACATCGTCTACGATATTCTCGTGCCGCACTATAAGGATACGACGCGCGTCCTACATGAGTTGGACTCCGTGTGGACCGTCGTAGAGCACGAGCCCGACAAGGGTGGTCCTGGGTACAGGCATCTGGTGCGCCAGGGCCTCAACTTCGCTGCGGGCACCCGGGACGCCGACCTCACCATCCGTTGGGCGGAGCGTTTCCTCGCGGTCTTTCCGTCATTGAGCACGGAGGTGGCTGCGCGTCTCGCCGCAATTCCGACCCTCCGCCAACGCGCCATCCAGATACTTGAAGCTGAGCTCGATCGAGTGGAGGCCGCCCCCGACGAGGATCGCCCACTAGAGATGACCGTTGAGGAGAACCAGCGCAGACTCGAGATTCCGATCCAACGCTTGTCGAATCAGTTTGGGCGTGTGCTTTTGGACGACGGGCAAACCGAGCGAGCGGCTGAGTCGCTTCAGAGAGCGGTCAATATCGGCTGGAATACTAAGGTCTTCCGGAGCGTGGCCGAAGTGCAACTCGAACTTGGGCAAGCGAGCGCTGCGTTTCGAACGCTCGCACGCGTTGCGGCCGATCCGACGACGACCGCGAGTTTCGCTGACACGGCACGAGAGCGCCTCGGCCAAGCCTTTGACCCTTCTTCATGGGAAGAGCACGTGCGCACCGCCCGCGAGACCATGCACCGTCGTACGCTCCGGGATGCGACAATGCGATCCCTGCCGGAGCGCATCCGGTTGGTAACCCGGGACGGCACGACCCGAACGTTCCGCGAGATTACAAATAGCCGGGTGACCCTGGTCGTGATATGGAATCGGTACTGCGGTGAGGCCATTCAGGCGCTCCCGGACATCGGACGTTTGGCTCAGGTCTTGGAGGAACGTGGCATTGCCGTGGTGATCGTCGCAGAACAGCCGCCGTCGGACGACTTGTACGAGTTTGTTCGAGAACGGGGCGTTACCCAGCCGCTTTATCACGATACTCGCCATGAAGCGACTAGAGCGTTCAACTCGTGGGGGACGCCCGAGTACTTCATTACGGACGAACTCGGTCGCATACGGTTCGAGTACACTGACCTTTTCTCAGCGCTGCGGCAAGCGGAAGCGCTTACCGAAGAAATAGCGACAACGGAAGGGTCCCAGCCGTGAGCGAGATGATTTCATATCCACCGAACGCGACGCGCCGGCACACAGCAGTCACAGCTCGTTGACCGCGAACGCCTGGGACGCGATGAAGTTGGTCTGGCGGTGCATGTACGCGATGCTGAGGTTCTCTTTCGCACCGACCACGTTCAGCGGACCAGACATCCAGCATTAAGTTTCCCGCTCTCGCCTCCAGCTCGTCAAGGAAGTCATCGATCAAGCAGCCACAAGCAACTGCCTGGGAGCTATGACCACGCCTGGAGGCCGCCCTCCATCTGTTGCCTCGGAAAGGCTGCGAGTGCCTGTCCCACTCGGTGACCCGAAACCATCCCTTGACTCTCACCGTACTGCTAATTATGTAGTCATTAACATCAATTATGTAGGCACATATGAATCGCAAGACATATCTCGGTGAATTGGAGCAGATGGTGCTCCTCTCGGTCCTGCGCCTGGGCAACGACGCATACGCATCCGCAGTGCGCGAAGAGTTGATCGAGCAGACGGGAAGGCGAGTTGCTCGCGGCGCCGTCTACATCACTCTGGACCGCCTGGTCAAGACTCCGCGCTGCCCGCAGCGCCCTCGTCAACCTCTGGACCGGTTTCGAATCGGTGTTGGAGGACCGGTGACGCCACCACGACTCGCCGAGCGCTGGCTCCGCAAAATCATTCCAGGCGACCACGCCCGCGAGGGAATCGTGGGGGATCTGAGACAAGAACACGCGAAGGTAGCCCGCCGCTTTACCATCGTCGTCGCACACGTGTGGTACTGGTTCCAAGCCGGCATGACCGCTCTCTCGTATATGGTGGAGCGAGCGCGTGAGCGGCGGAAACCCAAGCACAAAGAAAGCTTTTTGGAACGACCTGAAACTCGCAGCCAGAGTTGCGAAACGTGCGCCGGTTTTCAGCGCCGTTGCAATCGTCACGATCGCGCTGGGCGTGGGAGCGACAACCGCAATCTTCAGTGTGGTGGACGGCGTGGTGCTAAAGCCCCTGCCCTACCGGGACGCAACCCGGCTCGTGCGTATCAGTCACACGGCACCCGGCAGCAACATCGACCGCATGGGCACCCCCGACGGTACGTTCTTTCACTACCGCGAAAACGCATCCACCCTTGCCGAGTATGCCCTCTATATAGAGTCATCCGCAACCACCGATGGAGACAGCGGCGCAACCGAGGCGGGGGTTATTCAGGCTACGCCCTCCCTGTTCTCCGTGCTCGGGGTCAAGCCATTGCTGGGACGGCTCTTCACCGAAGAAGAGGGACAATCCGGCGCGCCCGTTGTTGTGATCCTCACTCACAAGTTCTGGATGAGCCGGTTCGGAGGAGACTCGACAGTCATCGGCAAACCGCTTTCCGAGCGATCTCCCATACCGATCGTTGGTGTTCTGCCCGAATGGTTCGACTTCATACGGCCCGAGGCCTTCGTGACATTCGGCAACTCGTTCGACGACCCCGCATTGATCGTGAACCTCAGGCTCGACCGTACGAGGGCCCGCTTGGGCAACTTCATGTATCAGGCAATCGGTAGGCTTGCGCCCGGTGCCACAGCTCAAGACGCCAACCGTGAACTCATCATGTTGATGCACCAGATGCCCGAGCTGTACCCCCACCCCGGCGGATTCACCACCCGTTCGGTGCAAGAGAGCCGACTTGCACCGGTCGTCGAGCCTTTCAAGAACGCACTCGTGGGAGATATCGCCGGAGTGCTCTGGATCATTATGGGCGCAATAGGGCTCGTGCTGCTCATTGCGATGGTGAACGTGCTCAATTTGTTCGCGGTACGCGCCGAGTCGAGGAGAAGAGAGATCGCAGTAAGGCGGGCACTCGGCGCCACGGGCGCCCGGCTGTCACAATCGTTCCTGGCCGAGAGTTTCCTTCTGGCAACGGCAGGTACGGTACTAGGCGTCATGGTCGCAGCGAGCGGCACCGGCATGCTGCTCCGCATTGCACCGAGCAACATTCCACGTCTCGAATCAAGTCGGCCTGGATTGGAGAGCGCTGGCGTTTGCCGGCTCGATCGCACTGGTCTCTTCGCTGGTACTCGGACTCGTGCCGGTAGCCCGATACGCACGGCTCAGTCTATCAGCGGTGGCAGGAGATGGAGACCGGGCTGCCACGAGCGGGCGGGAACGAAACCGGGCACGGCATGCAATGGTGGTCGCGCAGATCGGCTTCGCGATGATGCTACTCGTGGGATCGGGACTGCTCATGAGAACCGGCTTCGCGATGATGCTACTCGTGGGATCGGGACTGCTCATGAGAACGTTCTGGAACCTCCGCCACGTCGAGCCCGGTTTCGGCACGGCTGACGTGCTCACGGTGCGGGTGACACTTGGCAATAACTTCGACGGTCCGCAAGGACGCACGGACTACCTGTTGGAGTTGACCCAAACCCTCGAGCAGCTGCCGGGTGTCGTGGCGGCTACGTACACCGGCGACTTGCCGCTGGACGGGAATTTCTATCAGGCCGAGATCGCCACTCCGGAAGCGATCCCCGAGGAGGGCACTCAGGCACCTCTCGCCGCGCGGAGTTTCATCGGACCTGGGTACCTGAAGGCAATTGGCGCGACTCTGCTCCGTGGACGCGAGATGACCCGTCACGACTATGCCACCGATCCGGACGTCGCGATCGTCAACCGAGCGTTCGCTGAGGAACGCTGGCCAGGACAGGATCCGCTAGAACAGCGGCTGGTACAGTGGCAGCCGTCGGAGCCGGACGTATGGTACCGCGTCGTAGGCGTGGTAGCCGACATTCACGAGGCAGGTCTCGCACAGGACCCCGAACCCATGGTCTACCTGCCCACGGTATTCAGGCCCGGGACAAGCCACGGCATGTTTGTGCGCAACTTCGCAATCGTGCTCAAGACGTCGGGCGATCCACTATCGGTCTTGCCGATGGTCCGAGAAGAGATAGCCAAGACGAACATGCTAGTTCCAATCACCGCAGTGAAAACGCTGGAACAACTAAAGGCCGCGTCGATGCAACAGCTCAGCTTCGCAATGCTGTTGCTGGTAACGGCGGGGTCGGCCGCGCTGCTGCTGGGAGTCGTCGGGGTTTATGGCGTTGTAGCCTACGTCGTGAGTCAAAGAACGCGAGAGATCGGCGTACGCATAGCATTGGGCGCCCAAACTGCCGACGTTCAAGGAATGGTGCTGCGTCAGGGCGGCATCATCGGGTTGATCGGCGTGGCATTCGGGTTGGCGGGCGCAGCGGGGCTCAGTCGCGTGCTCGAGTCCTTGCTGTTCGGCGTGGCCGGGACGGACCTCGTCACTTACGCTGCAACCTCCGCGCTCCTTATGGTACTGGTGCTCGGGGCATCGTTCTCGCCGGCACGACGCGCCGCGGCGGTCGACCCAATGAACGTTTTGAGAGCGGAGTAGCGGCACGGACGGTTGCCGTAGAGGAGTGCACGGGGGTACTAGGGTTCACGGAGCGGCCGCATCGGATCGACGCCGCTTGTCACGCGTATTCTCTCATAGTGTTCACGTCCTAGATGGGAAGACTAGGGCAGACTTCCCGCCTAGCCTCCCAGGACCTTGGGAGCAGCCGCACTGCGGCGCTTGAGGCGCTGACGAGGATCGTCATCCGACGCAACAGCTTCTCACAGCAAGTTGAATTCCAACCTTTTCGCTAATATAAGTATCTTACATATATGTAATTGACAGATATCAACCGTGAGATGACGGCCATGCATAGAGTTGACAATGAGTTACGCAACTTCAGCAAGTTCCTGCCCCTGGGCCCCAAGGACTTCCAAGTGTTACTGATGCTCTTAGAGCAACCCCTCCATGGCTACGGAATCGTGCAAGCGTCGGGAGAAGGTGCGGGCAAGTCGACGTTGGAGCTGGGTTCGCTGTACCGAATCATCAGTCGGATGATGAAACGGGGGCTGATCGAGGAAGTGAGCCTGGGCGAGCCGGACTCCAAGCGAAAGCGGCGCTACTACGCTGCGACCGGACTCGGCCGACGCGTGGCACAGGCGGAAGCACAGCGACTCCGAGCACTTCTCGAATCCAAGTTGGCTGTGCGGCTGTTGGGGGAACGGTGAAGCGGAGGGGTGAAGATCACATGAATTGGAGCGAGCACTGGATCCGAATCGTGTTGCGATTGTTCCCCGGTGACTTTAGACGGCAGTTTGGCGACGACATGCTGGCAGCCTTCTTCGATCAACGCGAGGAAGCAATCCGCTCCGCTAGAGGAAGATCGTTTCAACGATTCGCGATAGCGGTAGCAACGCTTCGAGTTAGTTGGCAATTGATGAAGGCGGGCCTCGCCGAACGCCTCACCGGTCCGGGGCGTAGGCCAAAATCAGAACCCAGGAGAGATTTTCTGATGCAGACTACCATGGCGGATCTACGGTACGCAATTAGAAGTTTGGCCAAGAATCCTGGATTCACGCTAACGGCCCTGGTCACACTCGCGCTGGGTATCGGCGCCACTGCGGCGATCTTCAGCGTTCTGAATGGAGTACTGCTCCAGCCGTTGCCGTTTCACCAACCGGAACGATTGGTGGGCGTGTGGCACACCGTGCCTGGAAGAGGCGACGGAAAATATCCGTTGTCACCGGGCACGTATTTCACCTATCGCGACGAGAACCACGTCTTCGAGGAAATTGGTTTGTGGAGGACGACGCAGGTGACGGTGACCGGACTGGATGAACCCGAGCGTGTCATGATGATGCAGGTCACCGATGGCACGCTCCCGACGCTGGGGATCGAACCGATTCTGGGGCGGCGGTTCTCGGCACAGGATGATACTCCGGGCACTCCACTCACGGTGATGCTGGGGAACGGTTACTGGCGCCGCCGGTTTGGTGGAGACCCGGACGTGATCGGTCAGACGTTGTTGCTCAACGGCCTCGCAATCGAGATCATCGGCGTCATGCCGCCGGGAATCCGTATTCTGGGGAACGATCCAGCGGTATACCTGACGCTCCGGTTCGATCGGTCCCGCGTCACAGCAGGCAACTTTTCGTTTCGAGGACTTGCAAGGCTCCGCCCCGGCGTGACGATGGAGGAGGCCAACCGAGACATCGCACGCATGCTACCACTCGCGCCGGAGCGGTTCCCGGGTGGACCCACGGCGGCGAAGATGGCCGACGCCAACTACGGGCCCGACGTGCATCCGCTCAAAGTGGACGAAATCGGAAACATAGGAAGGGTGATTTGGGTGATCCTTGGCACCGTGGGTTTGGTGCTCTTCATTGCGTGTGTCAACGTGGCCAACCTCTTCTTGATCCGGGCCGAGACCCGGCAACGCGAAATCGCTGTGCGCGCGGCCATGGGGGCCGGTCGCAGCCGCATCGCTCGTCAATTCCTCGCTGAGAGTTTGGTCCTGGGACTTGGTGGTGGCACAGTGGGCCTGGGCCTGGCGTATGGGGGATTGCGGCTACTCGTGCGCCTGGCGCCCGACAACCTCCCGCGTGTTGATCAGATTACGATCACTCCCGTCGTCGTGTGGTTCACTTTGGCCATCGCCGTCGCCACCGGACTCGTCTTTGGTCTGTTACAGTTGCTGCGTTTCAGTGCGCCGAACCTGGCGAACGCATTGAGGTCCGGAGGCCGCGGCACGAGTGACGGGAAAGAGCGGCACCGACTGCGCAACGCCCTGGCGGCCAGCGAAGTAGCACTGGCGCTCATCCTATTGATCGCATCGGGCCTGATGGTCCGAAGCTTCCAGGCCCTGCGACAGGTATATCCAGGGTTCGATCGACCGGATGAAGTACTGACGGCACGGCTCTCGATCCCTTCCCGCGAAGTTCCGGACGCCGAGGCGGCCGCCCGGATGCACGAAAGCATTCTGGAGCGGATCGGAGGACTCCCGGAAGTCATGTCGGTCGGCGCCTCGAGTTCGATTGCCATGGACGGCCTAACCAGTAACAACGGCGTCGACGTTGAAGATTTTCCGACCCCAGAAAACGAGCTTGCGCCGTCGCGACGGTACAAGTGGGTCGCGGGTGACTACTTCGCAACGATGGGGAATCCGGTTCTGGCCGGTCGCGTGTTCACGTGGGATGACATGCGAAATGCAGCAACGGTGGTGGTCGTGTCGGAGAATTTCGCTCGGGAGTACTGGGGCCAGCCAAACCGCGCGCTGGGCAAACGCATCCGGGTCGGCGGGGGGGGACCGTGGTACGAGATCGTCGGTGTAGTCGGCAACGTACACGACGACGGGGTGGCTGCGGACCCTCCAACCATTGTCTTCTGGCCGTTCGTTATGGCCGACTTCTGGGGCAGCACACCATATGTGTGGCGCACGTTATCCTATGCGATCCGCGTCAGGGTGGCCGACCCCGCGAGTGTCCTCTCCCGAATCCGCCAGAGTGTCTGGTCAATCAATCCGAATCTTCCACTCGCTAACGTGAAGACCCTGGACCAGATCCTAGCCGATTCGATGGCCCGTACCTCATTCACCCTGGTCATGCTCGGGATTGCCGCTGTCGTAGCCTTGCTTCTTGGTATGGTAGGCATCTACGGGGTAATCTCGTACGTCGTGGCCCAGCGCACACGCGAAATCGGGGTACGGGTAGCGCTTGGCGCGCAACAAGGGAATGTGCGCATGCTCGTGCTCCGCCAGGGAGGATTGGTGGCACTGATCGGGGTGGCCGTCGGTCTCGCCGCTGCTGCAGCGCTCACAAGACTCATGGCGGCACTGCTGTACGGCGTAAGCCCCCTGGATCCCATTACCTACGCTGCTGCAGCCGTAGGTGTGACTCTGGTGGCGCTGCTCGCATGCTACTTCCCAGCACGGAGAGCCACGACGGTGGATCCGGTCGAGGCATTGAGGTGGGAGTGAGGGGTTTGGCCCTCGGCCCAACCCGAGCTACCTGGGCGAGTCACAGTGCAACAGGATCATGATCCGCCGCGCGGATGCGACCCCGCAGACTTATGAATGGGAGCCCTCCCAAATCAAGAGAATTGAGGTTGATGGGGTATCCGGTGACGTGGTCGTCTGAGCCGCACTCGCTGGTTGATAGAGCGGCACGGCCACATGCCCCATACGGCATCGGTCAAGCCCCGGCCGCCTCACACGGCGCGCAACGCGTCTGCCGGATCGATCCGCGCCGCTCGCCACGCAGGCAGGCAACTCGCGCCCAACGCCACCAACAGGATGAAACCGGCGACAGCGGCAAACGTTGCGGGATCGGTGGCCGACACGCCGAACACTAGCCCTTCAATGAAACGAGCAAGCCCGAAGGCGCCCGCCAAACCCAGAACTGTTCCAGCCAGCGCATTTATCAAACCCAACCGCAACACCTCACCCAACACGCGGCGGCCGCTCGCCCCCAGCGCCATCTTGAGACCGATCTCGTTGGTGCGGCGGCTGACAGCAAAACTCGTCACGCCATAAACCCCGACCGCCCCCAACGCCAGCGCCACCGCTGCAAACACCGTGAGCAACAGCATCACCAACCGCGAATCGCTATACGATGCGCTCACTAGCTGATCCATCGACAACAGTCCGGACAATGGCACTTCCGGATCAAGCGCCCATACCTCGCTCTTGACCCGCGCCGCCATTTTCGCCGGCTCACCCCCCGTGCGCACCGCAAGCATGAGAGCCGGCATGGTAGACTGAAGATGCGGCCGGTAGAGCACGGGCTTCGGATCCTGTACCAGGCTCGAGTGCATGACGTCGCCTACCACTCCCACGACCATAACCCAAGTGTCACTGTTCCGCCCATGCTTGATACGCTTCCCCACCGGCGAGCCGTCAGGCCAGTACCTCCGGGCGAACGTGCGGCTCACAACCGCCACGGGCGGCGCGTCCTCTGCGTCCGCCGGGCTAAACACGCGACCCTCGAGTAACCGTATCCCCATCGCCTTGAAGTAATGGCCGGTCACTATACGCCACCCGGCGGTGGGCCGCGACCGGCC
This sequence comes from Gemmatimonadota bacterium, assembly GCA_036679605.1. Lineage (GTDB taxonomy): Bacteria > Gemmatimonadota > Gemmatimonadetes > Gemmatimonadales > GWC2-71-9 > JAZDCZ01. Next base: position 113,922 of record JAZDCZ010000011.1, on the reverse strand, counting down.
GTCGGCAACCGGATGTCCCTCGATGTCGACCGGCGTGTTCCACTCCGTCCCCGACAAGGGCAGATGCTGGGCCGCGCCCACCGCCTCCACACCCGCAATCGCCTCCAACCGGTCCACCAGATCGAGATAGTACCGCCGGTACTCGGCGGGCGAGTCGTAGCCCGATCCCACGGGAAAGAGCTTAAGCGTAACGACACGGTCATAATCGAATCCGGGCCGAACTGCGGCGAACTCGCCGATGGTTCTGACCATGAGACCAGCGCCGACCACTAGCATCACCGCCAGAGCCACCTGGAGCACCACGAATCCGCTCCGCATACCGAATCCGCCGATTCCTTTCTGTCCGGGCGTGCGCACGCCCCCGACTTCACGCTGCAAATCCACCCGTGTCACGGCGGCCGCAGGTGCCACGCTGAATAGAAGACCCGTTGCCAACGCGAAAGTGAAACACATGACGAGCACGGGACCGTCCACCGCGATTGACGCGACCCGAGGCATTCCCGCCGGGAGGATCGCCTTGATCATCACAACCCCGCCGAATGCGAGCCCGAGACCCGCCAAACCTCCGGCCAGCGACAGCACACCGCTCTCGGCCAACACCACACGCATCAAGCCTCCCCGTGTGGCGCCGAGCGCAGCCCGCATCGCCATCTCCCGACGACGGTCGGCCGCCTTGGCAAGCAACAGACTCGAGAGGTTGGACCCCGCGATCAAGAGGATGAAGCCCACAGCACTCAAGAGCACCAGGAACATCCCGCGGTAACGCCCCACCAATTGCTCCTTGAGACCAGCCATCCGAGCCCCGGCACCGAAGTCATCGGGATAACCCAGCGCCTCCCGCATTCCCGTCACGAGCCCAAGGAATTCCGCTTCAGCAACCGCAAGTGTCACGTTCGGCCCCATCCGAGCGATCGCCTGCGAGAAATTGCCGCTGTACTGCCAGCGCGTGGGATCCTCGACTAAAGGAATCCAGAGCTGAGTGGCGGGCGAGAAGATCTCGAACGATTTGGGCATCACACCCACCACTCGATGAGGCTCGCCATCGATAGTGATCGTCCGTCCGACCAAGGACGTGTCAGCGCCGAACCGCGCTCTCCAAGTGTCATGACTCAACATGGCGACAGGATTGGCACCCGCCACTACGTCGTCGTCGCGAAAGGTGCGCCCCAGCATCGGAGCAACGCCGAGGAGACTAAACACGTTGGCCGACGTGCGCGCCGCGCTCAATTGCGTGGGCTCTTCCACATCGGTGAGGGCCACCGTCCAAGAAGCCACAGTGGCCATGCCACGCAACGTGGTGGTGTTGTTCCTGAGATACACCACTTCGCGTGTGCTGAACGCTCGCTCGGGCCAGAGCATCACCAGTTCGTCTGGCTGCTCGTAAGTCAGAGACCGCCACAACACACCACGTACCACGCTGAACACAGCCGTGTTCAATCCTATCCCTAGGCTGAGTGTGAGCAGAGCCGGCCAGGTAAACGAGGGCCGGCGCAGAAGAGTGCGTGTGCCGATCCTGAGATCCCTGAGCAGCGACGTGACCGATTCGAAAGACCGTTTACCCGACGACAGCCGGCGGCGCCTGAGCTTCAACCATTGCGCCCACTCGAATACAGCGCACCCAAGCACCTCGACCGCAGTCCTGAGGCACAAGAGCGCCACAGCCCCACCGCCCCGCCGTCGCGCCGCCAGGTACGACGCGGTAAAAGTTGCCTCCATCTCCCGGCCGAACCGTACGTGGAAGGATCGGGGATACACCCGCGTAGCCAGTCGGTAACACCTGACCGCCCACATCTCACTAGGTCTCATACGAATCCCAGCCGTTTCGACTCTTCCACTAGCTCTTTGAGTCGCGCGCTCTCGGCACGCACCACCTTCACGCCCGGCTTCGTCAACTGGTAGTAACGGCGCCGCGGATCATCCCCAACGCCGTCCTCGAACTCGACTTCCTCCACCAAACCGTCGTCAAGCAGGCGTTTCAGATGCCGATACAGGTGACTCGTTCCAAGGTTGACGCAACCACCCGAACGCCGCTGCACATCGAGCATGATCCCATAACCGTGACACGGCTCCTCAGCCACTGCCATCATGATCAGGAATACGCTCGGTTTGACCGGAAGAAATCGGGGAAGGTCAGCCATCTCTCACTTCTCCTAGAGTTGGTGTATCTCTGCATATTGCATAGAGTACTTATGAAGATAGCTGGATTTCCAGGTGGGTCAACCGCCGGGGTGATATGCATCTCGGATCTCTCCAAGGGTCTTTGAGGACCCGATTAAGGTGATCGAGGACATCGCGGATGACACCAAGGCGCCGGCACCTCTTGAAACGATCTATGTTGCAGCTTAGTCTATCGAACTGGTGGGCCACGAAGTTGGACGGGGAGGAATCCTACACACTGGAGGTATGATCACCATGAGACGGCATGTTGAGTTGCTAGCATTGGTATTCGCTCTCAGTCTCGCTACGGAGCATACGGTCACCGCTCAGGAACGACCGGTTGTGACGGACCAGTGGGAGACTCTCAAGCTGTTAGTCGGATCGTGGGAGGGAGCTATCGATGGGATACTGGGCACGGGGAAAGGAGTGCGGGTGTACGAGTTTATTATTCGCGACCGGTACCTGTCGTCGAAACATTCTTCGGTCCGGTTGCCTCAGGAAAAGAGTCCCCAGGGCGACAATCACGAGGAGTTGGGCATCTTTAGTTATGATGCGACAAGGGCGAAGTTCGTTTATCGGCAGTTCGTCGTGGAAGGATTCGTCAACCAATATGTGTGTGAGATGGAATCGGAGCAGAGCAAGTTTGTGTGCGTCACCGAAAGCGTTGAAAACGGTGGCGGCCTACGCGCGCGGTGGACCGTGACGATCCAGAACAGCTTCATTTTCGACGAGGTGTTCGAGCTGGCTGAACCGGGCAGGGATTTCGAAGAGTTTTTCCGAAATCGGTGGGAGCGGCTACCGCGTATCAGGTAGAGCCGAGCCAGGCGCGGCCTTTCGGGAAGGGAGTGGTTTAGGCGCTGTACCACACTACCAATCAAAACCCGTCTAGCGTGGACATCTTGGCCGTTACCGCTTGACGGCTTCAGGACATTCCCATATCTTACCCCTGAACATTTCAGGGGAACGATATGGGAGGTTCCGAACTCAACTTGCTGCAAGGCACACTCGACGTCCTGATCCTCAAGGCCCTGGCAGCGGCGCCGCGGCATGGATACGATGTGGCGCGCTGGATTCGAGAGACCACAGACGACACGCTCGACATTGAAGACGGTGCACTCTATACGGCACTCCATCGCATGCACAAGCGGAAGTGGCTGGCGTCGCAGTGGGGCGTTTCGGAAAACAACCGCCGGGCGAAATTCTATGAGCTCACAGGTACTGGCCGAAAACAACTGGCGACACGATCACGGCAGTGGGAGAAATACTCCGACGCCGTCTCCAAGGTCTTGCAGTCGGCCTGAGATACGCCATGAGAAGTCTCGATGACGAAGACCGTGCAGAGACGGAACTGGACGAGGAGCTGCGGTTCCACTTCGAGCGCAGCGTCGAAGAACTCATGGCAGGTGGTTTATGTCGCGCCGACGCCGAGGCGGAAACACACCAACGATTCGGCAACCTGCAACAGTATAGGACAAAGATCGAGGCGATCGACCGAAAGCGCGCAACGAGTGTCCGTCGCGTCGAGTTGTTTTCGGTGCTGATACAGAACGTGCGTCAAGCCCTCCGAGGCCTACGACAGTCTCCCGGCTTCGGCATCGCCATAATATTGACTTTGGGCCTGGGTATCGGGGCGAACGCCACAATGTTTGGTGTGATCGATCGGCTACTACTCAAGCCTCCTCCACACATAAGGAATCCCGATAACGTGCGGCGTTTGTACGTGAATCGCTCGTTCTTGGACAGATCTGTTACGACGGCCAGCATGACGGTCCCAGATCTTGATGACTTCGCTCGCAGTAAGACGTTTGAGAGCGCCGCTTTCTACCCTGGCCAAGCCACTCTCGGACGAGGCGAAAAGGGCGTACGAGTACGTGCAACTATGGCCACGGCCTCGCTTTTTCCGTTACTCGGCGTACAACCGGTGCTAGGACGGTTCTTCGATCCTGCAGAGGACCGAGTCGGTGTAGCCGGCACCGTAGTTCTGAGTCATGAATTCTGGCGCAAGACCTTCGGCGGCGATCCGGACGTAATCGGTGAGGCTCTCCAGATCGCGAGCGGTACTTTCACGGTGATCGGCGTAGCTCCCCCGGGGTTCACAGGAACGAGGCTCGCCCGTGTAGATGTATGGGTTCCCCTGCATACGAGCGTCGAGCACTTCTTTTCATCAAGTCGCTGGCTAACGAGCCGCGGAAATTACTGGATCCGCGTGGTGGCACGCCTGAAACCTGACGTGACGGTAGAGGCCGCCGAAGCGGAAGCCACCGTTCTTCACCGGCGCGGCCGAGCCGACGATTCGCGTTACGACGAGAATGCTTCAATAACTGCGGCGCCGCTAATCGCCGCACAGGGCCCGAACGCACCACGTGAGACGGCGGTAGCCCGCTGGCTCGCCGGGGTCTCACTGATCGTGCTCATCATTGCGTGTGCCAACGTGGCGAACTTGTTGCTCGGGCGTGGCATCCGTTGGCGCCGCGAGACCGCGATCCGCCTGACCCTGGGCATATCACGCGCAAGGTTGGTATCGCAGTTGCTAACCGAAACCACGATGTTGGCCTTGTTCGGTGGCATCGCCGCAGTGGTGATCGCTGGATGGAGCGGCGCGGTGTTACGCGCAATGTTGGCCCCCAACATATTATGGGCTGAGTCGCCGGTGAACACCCGGGTACTCATCTTTACGCTTGTGGTCGCACTCATTACCGGACTCCTTGCAGGGATGATCCCAGCGCTTCAGGCGACCCGTCCCAACCTTGTTTCGGCTCTCAAGGAAGGTGGCTGGGGTACGACTCTTAGTAGATCCAGGATGCGCATCGCCTTTCTCGTGGCACAGGGAGCGTTGACCGTAGTGCTCCTCGTCAGCGCCGGACTCTTCGTGCGCAGTCTTTACAATGTTCGGTCACTCGATCTCGGATTGGATCCGGATGGTGTCCTCGCGGTGGTGCCGGAGCTGGAAAGTGACAGGCTCGAGCAAGAGGAAATCTACGATTTATACGATCGTGCTCTCGACAGGATTCGTGCAATACCCGGAGTGGAAAACGTAGCTGCCTCAGTCAGCATGCCCTTCATGTCGAGCTTCGCCGAACGACTCCGTGTCCCGGGAATGGACTCGCTCCCCGTAATGAGCACTGGAGGGCCTTACGTGAATCCCATCACGGAGCAGTACTTAGAGGCACTCGGCATAAGACTGCTGCGAGGCCGCGGGTTTACGTCTTCAGACAGCAGGGCCGCGCCACGTGTGGCCGTGGTGAACGAGACGATGGCGCGAACATACTGGCCCGGAGAAGATGCTCTGGGAAAATGCCTCCTGGTCGGCGCGGGGGAGCCGCCCTGCGCGGAGGTGATTGGGATAGTAAGAGACCCGCGACGCCAAGAACTGATCGAGGAACCATCGGTGCAGTACTTCGTGCCCCTGGTGCAACGGATGATAGACACCAGACCAGAAGCAATCTACCTCAGCAGCCGACGCGATCTCGGGCAGATCTCCGTCGCGGTACGGAAGGAGTTGCTGGCTCTGTCGACCGAGATACGCTTCGTCGAGATCGACGCACTCAGCGACTTCGTCGATCCGCAGGCCCGTTCGTGGAGGCTCGGCGCCACCATGTTCACAATCTTCGGGATCCTAGCACTCCTCATAGCAGCAATAGGACTCTACAGCGTGCTCGCGTTCAATGTAGCCCAGCGTACCCACGAGATTGGAGTGCGTGCGGCGCTTGGCGCAACATCGAACAGACTCATCACATTGATAGTCAGGGAGGCTTTGCTGTTGACTGCACTGGGGCTAGCGCTAGGCACGCTAATCTCCCTCGTGGGTGGAAGGGCAATCGCTCCCTTGCTTTACGACGTATCGCCGCATGACCCACTGATCTTCAGCCTAGTGACCGCCACACTGCTTGCTGTCGGCGTGCTAGCCGGATCTGTCCCTGCATGGCGAGCGACCCGTGTGGACCCTAACGTGGCGCTACGGGCGGAGTAGGAATAGAACCTCGGGAGTTGACCCGAGAAAGTGGACACACAGTTAGGTGCGGATGAGGACAGCAGACATGACGTACATCCGTACACACGAGGGGTGGTTGTATTTGGCGGTGATTGTGGATTTGTTTTCACGTCGTGTGGTAGGGGTGGTCGATGAGCAGCCGCATCGACGCTCAATTGGCTGTGACGGCCCTGAGGAGGGCACTGCGGAGCCGCAGACCGTCACCTGGCCTTTTACACCACTCTGATCGGGGTAGGCAGTACGCCTGTGGCGAGTATCGCGACATGCTGAGGGATCACGGAATGATTTGCAGCATGAGCAGGAAGGGCGATTGCTGGGACAACGCAGTGTCGGAGAGTTTTTTCAAGACTCTGAAGGTCGAGCGGGTAAAAGATCGGGATTATTGGACCCGGGAGGAAGCCGAGACAGACATCATCGAGTACATCGAGCGGTTCTACAACCGCAAACGGAGGCACTCACACCTGGGCTATCTTAGCCCGGTGCTCTGTCCCCCAATTCGAGTGGACACTTAAGTTGTCACTTGAAGGGGGGGTGGACTATGGAACGGTTTCGACGTGCTGTGAATGGGAAGCGGTTATTCACGACCGAGTTTAAGCGGGAACAGGTGGGGCGGTTACTGCGTGGCGAGGTGACGGTTGCCGAATTGAGTCGGGAGCTTGAGGTATCGCCATGGCTGGTGCGGCGGTGGAAGCAGCTGATGGAGTCGGGTGGTCAGACGGCTGTGGCGGCAGATGGGGATGTGGTACCGGCGTACAAGCTGCGGGATGCGGAGCAGCGGATCAGGGAGCTGGAGCGGGTGTTGGGGAGAAAGACTATGGAGAACGAGATTCTCCGCACGGCGCAGGAGGAGATAAAAAAAAGACCGGGCTACTACGGCGGGTCCAAGCGGTGAGTCCGCATCCGGTGTCTGTGATCTGTCGAGCGCTCGGTGTCAGCCGTAGCACAGCCTATCGGTCGATCGCTCAGCGTGGTCCGTTCTACCACAAGGCGGAAGACGAGCTGGTGGCGAGCCAGGTCCGTGTGGTCTTGAGGACTCGAGCGACGTATGGGCACCGGCGCGTTACGGCCCGTGTCAACCGGCTCTTCGGCACGCAGTACAATCGCAAACGTATCCGGAGGGTGATGCAGATCTACGGGTTGACGCTGCCCAAGGTAAACCGTCGTCGTGGGCGGGCACACACTGGTCGCATCATGCGGGACGGTTCAAACGAGCGGTGGTGTAGTGACGAGTTGGTGATCGGATGTTGGAACAGCGAGGTAGTGCATGTGGCGTTTGCACTCGATTGTCACGACCGGGAGATTATCGGACACGTTGCTCATGCACGGCCGCTGGTGGCAGGCGACATTCAGGAGCTGATGCAACGAGCAGTGGCACATCGATTTGGGACGGCCCGGCCGGCCGAGCCGATTCAGTGGCTCAGTGATAATGGGAGCATCTACACGGCGCTTGCCACCGAGTGGGAGGCCGAGAGGTTAAACCTGCATCCTATAACGACGCCGGCCCATAGCCCACAGTCGAACGGAATGAGCGAGGCGTTCGTGAATACGCTGAAGCGCGACTACGTTGACGGGGCCGATTGTTCCAGCGCTACGACCGTGCTGAACCAATTACCGAGCTGGCTTGATGACTACAACGAGAACGCACCGCACTCGGGCCTGGGGCTTCGCTCGCCCCACCAGTACCGGCGCGAACAGATGCCGAAAGAGGTACAGATTCTAGATCGCTAACTGTCTCATGAATTGGGGAACAGAGCAACGACCTCGACAGACCCTCGGCTGGATGAAACCATGTGAGGTCCTTGCCGAAACGTTGCGTTGATCGCTTGAGACCGCCAGGGCAAGTCCACTCGACCTCCTCAACTCCCTTTCTAACTAGTCCGACATTGATGTACGGACTATGCTTTTGGACACGCGGAGCATGTTGGGGTTAGACTGGTCTGCACATTTACAAGTTAGACAGCACGGTGCAGAGATCGTGACATGGTATCAAAAAAACTCTGCCTCGAACTGATCACCTTTCTGTGCGGCTGCGTGACCACGTACATAGAGACCCGTGACTTGGAGGCGCCTGAAGGCCCGCGACGACCATCTGGCAGGCCAAGATCACGCGATTGTCCATTACGGGTTTGAATCTCCCTCCCAAAATACAGGGCGGCTGGTCGACAGCGACCCGAGCGCCTCCTCTTGCATTAAGAATCCCGGCTCCAACGACTGCTAGATGCCCAACGTGGAGTAACGGTGCACATAATACCTCCTGGTAACTGAGTTGAAGGCCCCGTGTGCTCAGAGCCCATCGCAGGTTCGTCGCGACGTTCCCCTAGCGCATTTATGGGACCACGGTTTATATTTCCCCTAGCGCATTTAGGGAAGCCTCGTTGTCTCCACTGGATCCCTTGCGCGAAGCGGACCACGAAACAGGAAGGAAGACATGAGTCATACCGGCATCGTGCTTCTCCAGGGCACACTGGAGCTCCTCATTTTGGAGACTCTCAGCGACGGAGAGTCCAAACACGGATTCTCCGTCCTGCGCTGGATTCGGGATGCCTCAGAGAACACCCTCAACATCGAGGAGGGAGCGCTCTACCCAGCCCTCCACCGCATGGAGCGGCGAGGGTGGATCGAGGCGGAGTGGGGTCTCTCGGAGAAGAACCGCAAGGCCAAGTACTACACGCTGACGGCCGAAGGGCGGAAACAGCTCGGGCGGGAAGAGGCGAGCTGGGGCAGGTACGCGGAGGTGGTGCGCCGCATCATCGCGACGGCGGGGGCTCGCTGACGTGGGCCGCCCGCGTGGCATACGGCGCTTCTTCCAGCTCCGCTGGCGGCGGGGATGGGCGGAGGACACCGTGGACCTAGAGATGCAGCACCACATAGAGATGCGTATCGACGAGCTGATCCAAGAGGGGAACTCGCCGGACCAGGCGCGGATGGAGGCAGAGCGCCGTTTCGGGGACATGGAGCGATACCGACGCCAGTGCGTGGCGATGCAGAAACGGGAGGAGAGGACGAGGAGGTGGGTGGAGTTCGGGGGATCGGTGATGTGGGACCTCCGATACGCCCTGAGGGGTCTGCGCAGGAGTCCGGGCTTTGCGGTCTCGGTAATTCTGACCCTGGCGCTGGGGATCGGCGCCAACACCGCGATCTTCTCGGTGGTGGATGCGGTGCTAATCCGACCAATTCCGTTTCCCGAGCCCGACCAGCTGCACGCGATCTCCGCATCGTACGAGGCCGAGGGCTACGAATTCGCCTTCTTTCCTTGGGACGGAGCGCGGGCCTGGATGGAACGCTCTGATCTCTTCATGGGCATCGGAGCGCACGCCCGGGCCAACGCGGATCGCACTGACGGATGGGAGCCCACCGCGCAGATCGTCCAGGCGCTAACCCCAAGCGCAATGGATGTCCTTGGGGTCGCACCCCTCATGGGCCGCTCCATTCTCCCCGAGGACGCCGAGCCGGGCGCTCCGTCCGTGGTGCTCTTAACGGATCGGTTCTGGCGGAGCGGAATGGGCGCGGACCCAGGAGTCATGGGCAGGACGATCGTACTGAACGAGACCCGGCACACCATCATCGGCGTTATGCCACCCAGCTTCCGCTTTCCGTTCGGATCCACCGATCTCTACATCGCCCTGCGCTCTGACGGCACGGCTCTGGGTCGTGCGGCACGTCAAGTCCAACTGGTGGTCCGGGTTCCGGCGGAGCTGCTCGGGGACCCGATCGAGGAGCGCATGGCTGCGGCGGCGGCCGGCTTCCAGGATCACGGACCGACCCGCGGCGTTTGGACGCCCGGGCTGTCACCCCTGAACGAACCACAGGTCCGCCGCCGCATGCGGAAGGCGCTGTGGGTGGTATTCGGTGCCGTGGGGGTCATGCTGCTCATCGCCGTCGTGAATGGGGTCAACCTCATGCTGGCGAGAGGAACGGTCAGGGGTCGTGAGATCGGAGTGCGCCTGGCGCTGGGTGCCTCTCGGCGCCGTGTCGTTCGACAGCTTCTGGTGGAGAGCCTGGTGCTCGCGCTTCTGAGCGGAGTAGCGGCAGTGGTCATGGCGTCGGCAGGGGTCCGGGCGCTGCTGACCGTGGCACCGCGTGACATCACCTTCTTCTCTGTGAACGCGGTCGGCGTGGATGGACGTGTTCTGTGGTTCACTTTCGCGCTCTCCCTTCTGACCGGTCTGGCGTTCGGGCTGCTGCCGGCATTGCGCTCGGTCCGCGCGGTGGAAGCCACGTCTAGCGGTTCCCTAGGAGTCCATGGCTCCGACAAGCGCGGCCGGCTCAGAAACGGCCTAGTTATGACTCAGGTCGCACTTTCGCTGACGCTCCTGTTCGGCGCGGGACTGCTGGGCAAGAGCTTCCACCGCCTCACGTCCGTGGACCCCGGCTTCGAGGTGGAGGGGCTGCTGACGATGAGCATGTCGCTGAACCGGAGGTATCGCACGCCGGAGGAGCGCGAGGGCATGACCCTGCGCATACTGGAGCGGCTTCGCGCCATTCCCGGTGTGGTCGCCGTGTCCCGCTCGGTGGGCATACCGCCCGACGGAGGGATCACCTTCGGTAATCGGCTCGAGACCGAGGACCATCCGGAGACGGCAGTAGAGCACGATTTCACACTCCCCCTCCTCTCCGCCGACTCCGACTTCCTCGCGACCATAGGCACGCGCCTGATCTCGGGGCGGGCCGTGACCACCACCGACGCGCCCGGCGAGAGGCCAGTTGTTATCGACACCGATCTGGCCGAGGAACTCTGGAGTGGCGGAGAGGCCGTAGGCAGGCGCTTCCGCCTGTCCCCTGACCAGCCTTGGTACAGGGTCACCGGCGTCATGGAGGATCTCAAGGTCGGGGGGCTGGACGATCGCTGGGGTGAGTTTGCCATGATCACGCCGCTCGCTCCAGACGGCATCCGCGGCTTTGTGACATACGCAATTCGATCGATCATTCCACCCGCTGCGCTCTTTCCTCAAATTCGGTACGCGGTTCGAGCGGTCGACTCGAAGCAGCCGATTCAGCAATTGCAGCCGGCGGCTGTGAGCATCTGGCAGTCCGTGGCACGCCCACGCTTCTTCATGATCCTAATGGCCGTGTTCGCCGCCGTGGCGCTCGGCCTCGCTGCGGTCGGGGTCTACGGAGTGCTGTCGTTCTCCATGAGCCAGCGCTCTCGTGAGATTGGGATTCGGGTCGCGCTGGGCGCCGACGCGGCCCGCGTCCGTCGCTTAGTGCTCAGAAACGGGCTCGGCCTGGCAGTGGCAGGCACCCTCATCGGAGTGGCCATCTCGATGTGGGCTGCATTCGTGATGCAGGACCTGCTGTTCCAGACCGCCCCGCGCGACGTGCTCACGTTTGTGGCGGTTGCCGCCGCGATGCTCACGGTGTCCGCGCTGGCCTGCTACCTGCCCGCGCGTCGAGCCACTCGGGTCGACCCGATCCAGGTTCTCAAGGCTGAGTGAGGAGCGCGGAGTGAGACACTATTCTTGCTGCAGCGCAACGATCGGATCGATCTTTGTCGCTCGGCGGGCCGGCAGATAACAGGCGATAACGCCCACGCCAGCGAGCACCATGACCACCCCGACCATTGGACCCACTGCAACGGTCATGACGGTGCCCAGACCTTCCGATGAAGCGGCCTCACCCATCTTGTTGATGAGTCTCGTCAGCACTGCTGCCAGCGGTATACCCATGAGGAGGCCCACACCTGCGAGCACCAGCCCCTGTTTGGTGACACGGGTCAGCACGTCTCGTGGATTTGCTCCCAAGGCCATTCGAATTCCGATCTCGTTCGTCTGTTGCGATACCGAATACGCCATCACGCCGTAGATGCCGATTGCCGCCAGGGCCAACGCGAGGAAGCCCACCACGTAGAGTATCTGGGTCATCAGATTGGGACCGGCGAGCTGGCGCTCAATGTATTCATCTACTGTTTGCACGGCGGCGATCGGCTGCTCCGCGTCGACCGCCCAGACTGCGTTCTGGATTGCTCCAGTCAGTTGCGCCGGATCGGCTGCCGCCCGTGCGACCAACCGTAAACTCCGAGTCGGTCTTTGCGCCAATGGGAAGTACACTGACGGGGCACGTGGTGTGAGGCCGGTGAGTCTCGTTTGGGCTATGTTCTTGACCACGCCGACAATCTCCCTGGACTGCTCCTGTATCGTGATTCTCCGTCCTATAAGGTCCTGACCGTCGAAGAACTGGTCTGCAAAACGCTGATTCACCATGACTACGGGTGGTGCGTCTGCTCTGTCGCTCGTGCGGAAGTCTCGTCCGCCCATGAGCGCTATGTTCATCGTCCTGAGGTATTGCGGGCTGACGCTCAGCCAGGTCGTCGTCCGTTCTTCACTCTCCTCCGTTAGATGCCCGTCGATCGTAAACTCGCTCGTCGGTATGCTCCGGGTTCTGGGTAGGACGTTCATGAAACTCCAGCCTTCCGAACCCGGCAACTCGTCCAACTCACGTCCCGCAGCGTCTACGAACGCGACCACTGCCGCGTCGTCCTCATACTTGTGTTCCGGAAGCATCAGTTCTACCGACAGCAGCCGGTCTGGGTTGAACCCGGCATCGACTGCAAGCCTCGAGTGGAAGAGATCGGTCAGGGCGGCGGCTCCCGTAAGCACGGCGAGCGCCATGGCGAACTCCGCCATTACGAAGAGTCCCCGCAGGCGCTTCTTTTTCTTTCCTGAAGTGCCTCCTCGGCCACCCTCCAACAGATGCGACCGCGTGCCGCCACTGGCGGCGTGCACAGCCGGACTCAATCCAAACGTTATGCCAGCGAAAAGCGAGGCCAACAACGCGAACCCGAGCGTCGGAAGGTCGAGACTCGGCATGTAGATGCTCGGAATCTCTGGAGGAAGAGCGGTAGTCAGGAGGCCCACGGCCCAAACCGACATGAGAATACCGAACCCGCCGGCGATCGCGGCGGTCACGATGCTCTCAGTGAGGAGTTGCCGCACCAGGCGCGTCTTACCCGCACCGAGGGCTGTGCGTACGGCGATCTCCTTTTGCCGCGCATCCGTCTTGGCCAGGAGCAAGCTCGCGATGTTGGCGCACGCAATCAATAGAACCAGGAACACCACACCCATCAGGATGCTAATGAGCGCCCTGTCCGTCGGACCGGGAAACTGTTCGCGTAGGGTCTCGATGTTGACGCCGCGGTCGGTGTTGGTCTCAGGGTACAGCTCCGACAGACGCCCGGCGATGGCGCTCATCTCGGTTTGGACCTGAGAAACGGAGACGCCGGCACTTAGTCTGGCGGTTACGACCAGCGACCGAGTATCCCGTTCGTGACGTTGGTCCGTGAAGTCCTCCGCGATCCACATGCTCACTGTTCCCAGAAGAAAATCGAACGTTTCCGGCACCACTCCCACAACCGTGTATCCGGCACCGTCTAGAGTAATGGACTGACCCACAATGTCGGGAGAATCGCCGAACTGATTACGCCACAACGTCTCGTTGAGAACCACGACCGGCGCGTCCTCGTCTCCGCCCTCGTCAGCTCGGAACGTTCTGCCCAGGATCGGCTTGGAGCCGAGAAGGTCGAAGAAACCGGGCGTCACACTTGCCACTGAGAGCTGGCGAGGCTGATCGATGCCCGTGAGGTTTGCCTGCCGGAACCCCGCGGCGATCCATTGATCGAGACTCCCCGATTGTTCCTGCCAGTCGAAAAAATTCGCCGGACTCACGGCATCGGTGTCGTCGGAATCCGTGAAATCGTTCTCCCACACCATCACGATGCGATCAGCGTCGGGGTACGGTAGGGGCCGAAGCAACCACGAGTTGACCAAACTGAAGATCATAGTATTTGCGGCCACGCCCAGGGCCAACGAAATCACAGCGATCACCGTCACGACGGGCGTCTTGAGCATCATGCGAAACGCATATGTCACGTCCTTTCGGACCGATGCCATCATCTCTTTGCTCCTTTTGGGAAATTCCGGCTCGGCCGGTCGCTTGGGCCTACGCGGGCGCCGGCCGATTAGTAGCTCGCGGTATTCGCGCAATGCAGTGAGTAGGAGACCGCCAACCTCCCTGAACCAAAACCGCGACCGGCCGTCTGCAGTACCGCGGTCCTGGTCTGCAAAGGCAGCGCATAGCTCGTCGGCGAACTCGCGTCTGAACGACGGAGGCAGTAATCTGGCCATGATCGCGAATAGTCGAATGGATACCGGCTCGTTCATCACTGTGGAGGATGGCTCCGGGACACTCTGTCACGTGGTCCTTGGCAGGAACTGCTTGCCCCTGACCTGTGCGGCGAGGCGCTCGATTCTCCGCGCCTCGCACTCGGCCACCTCGCGGCCGAATGGGGTTATGCGATAGTAGCGGCGCCGCTCATCCTCCAACTCCGGATCCGGGCGTAGCTCCGATTTCTCTATCAGCCCGTCGCGCATCATCCGCTTGATCGCGCCGTACAGCGAGCTGGTGCTCAGCACCAGCTCGCCGGACGTTCGGTCCCTGATGTCTCCGATCAGGGCGTAGCCGTGAAGGTCCTGTTCGCTCAGCGACAGCAGGATCTGGAATACCTGGATCGATAGAGGTAACAAGCCCTCGGCCCGTCCACTGTTGGTTCCGGCACGTCGATCTTGAGACTTCATCGGACCTCGCTAGTTATTCCTCGGTGCGATATATCCTACGAGGGAATAGTTGATCGGGTTTCGCCGAAAAGCGAGAGACCTCTATATTGTTGTCAGTAAATCGTTTATCTACCTATTTGAACACCGTCTCGGTGGACGGGGACCAGATCGATCGGTCCGGTCTTGGTGCGTGTTCCCGAGCAGCCGAGCCAACACACTCCTCTTGACAGACTACAGAAGTGGCCCCTTGCCTCCATCAGCGTCCCGCGCTAATATATGTATTAATCACATGTGCAATATGGCTATGTCGAATGGGTAGACGACCCTGTACCGACGAGGCGTCAAAACTGACGCCCCTAATGTTTCAGATCCTGCTGGCCCTGAGCGCGAGCGAGCGGCATGGATACGCCATCATGCAGGAGATCGAAGAACGCACCGACGGAGAATTCTCGATCGGGGCGGGTTCACTCTATCGATCGATCAAGCTCCTAGTGAATGCCGGGCTGATCACGGAAGTCAGACCAGAGACGCAGGTCCATAGCCAACGCCGCTACTATCGGTTGACCCCTAACGGGCGCCAGCGCGCGGCTGCCGAGGCGCGCGTGTTCCACAGCATGGTCACGTGGGCTCGCGATGCGCACCTCTTCGAACTGTGAAGCTCATGGACAAACTGTTGCACTGGCTGCTGCGCCTCTTCCCCAAGGACTTTCGCAATCGACACGAAGAAGAAGTCGTCGACCTCTTGACCTCCAAATCCAAGGAAATCCGCGAACGCCGCGGTCGGATGGCGGTGATCTTCTTCTGGACCTTCCACGTCTTCGACCTCGTGTGGTCGGCAGTCCAGGAACGCCAGGAGGAGCGCTGGTCCATGACCCAACGCCACAGAAGTGGAGACCATCTAGTGACAACACTCGTAAGAGAAATCAGTTACGCTCTCCGCGGGTTCCAACGCCAACCGATGTTCACGGCCGTTGCCATCCTTACTCTTGCGCTCGGCATCGGTGCCACCACGGCGATATTCAGCGTGGTGAACGGTGTGCTGTTGAAGCCGCTTCGGCTCGACAGGTCGGATGAGTTGGTCGCTGTCTCGCATACGGCCCCCGGCCTAGGCTTCGACGAGATTCCCGCGTCGCGCGCGACGTACCTCATCTTCCGCGACGAGAGTCGCGTGTTCGAGGATATAGGGCTTTGGCAGGCCATCCGAACGGCGGTGACGGGAATGGACCAGCCCGAGCAGGTGCAGGCAGTGCGCGTCACCGACGGCATCTTCCCGCTGCTTCGCATTCGCGCCGCGATCGGTCGCAGGTTTGTCCCTGATGACGTAGCCCCGGAAGCAGCACCGACTGTCATTCTCGGCAACGGCTACTGGCGCCGACGTTTCGGTGGCGACCGCAACGTTCTGGGACGATCGCTTCGTATCGACGGAGTGGAGTCCGAAATCATCGGGGTAATGCCTGAGGGTTTCCGATTCCTGCAACATGATCCCGCCATCTATCTCCCATTTCAAATCGACCGGTCGACAGTCGCCCTCACAGACTTCAGCTATCAAGCGATTGCGCGCCTGCGTCCGGGCGTCGGGCTCAGTGAGGCGTTGGATGATGCCGCACGAATGCTCCCTCTCGCTCCGAAGCGGTTTTCTCGCGGGCTTACGGCAGACATGCTCGAGGACGCACGATTCGGTACGATAGTGCGCCCGCTCAAAGACGTGCTGATAGGTGATATAGGAAGCGTCTTATGGGTTCTTCTCGGTGCCGTCGGCCTCGTACTTTTCATCGCCTGCGCCAATGTAGGCAACCTATTTCTAGTGCGCGCCGAGACGCGGCAGCGTGAGATCGCTATCCGCTCCGCGATCGGGGCGGCTCGATCCCGGATTGCGGTCCAGTCCCTCGTCGAAAGCACGCTGTTCGGGATTCTGGGTGGTGCGCTGGGCCTCGGCGTTGCCTACGTCGGACTTCGGCTACTGCTTCGCATCGGGCCTGGAGAGCTGCCGCGACTCAGTGAGATCACTATCGACCCAACGGTGCTGCTTTTTTGTTTCGTGATCTCGACACTGGCCGGCCTCCTCTTCGGTCTCTTTCCTGTGATGCACCACGGGCGTCTCGACGTCGCCGTTGCTCTCAGAGGAGGCGAACGAGGCGCTAGCGACGCACCCCAACGGCACAGGCTCCGTAACTTGCTGGCGGCGTTCGAAGTCGCTGTCTCTCTTATCCTCTTGATTGGCTCGGGGCTCATGATCCGAAGCTTCCAAGCGCTTAGGAATATCGAGCCCGGTTTCGAGCGTCCCGGGGAGGTGTTCGTGGTAAGCCTCACGCTTACGTCGTCTGAGATCCGTGATCCAGAACGTGCCGCGCAGATGGTAGAGCAAGTTCTCGATCGAGTGACGCGGCTTCCGGGTGTAACCAGCGCCACGTCGGCGTCATCGGTACCGATGGGTCCGACCGGAGGCGGAGGCTACGCCATAGAGTTGGAAGACTTTCCCACACGCTCAGGACAGCTTCCGCCAGTCCATTGGATCAAGTTCGTTGCGGCCGATTACTTCGCGACCATGGAAAGCCCTGTGCTCGCCGGTCGGAGCTTCACGAGGGACGATATTCGCGAACGCAAGCCAGTGGTAGTCGTGGCCGAGAACTTCGCCCGCAAATACTGGGGTGAGGTGGAGGATGCCGTTGGCAAGCGAATCCGCCCGTCCTCCAGCGAGCCATGGCGTGAGATCATCGGAGTAGTCGGCAACGTTCATGACAATGGAGTAGCCCGGAATGCGCCGGCCACGGTCTACATTCCGTTCGTCCTGGCCGACTTCGACGGGGACGGGATCTTCGTACAGCGGCGGATGACGTACGCGATTCGGACAACACGCCCAAGTCCTATGACTCTGTTGCCTGAGGTCCGCCAGGTTGTATGGTCGCTGAACTCCAACCTTCCACTTGCCAATGCACAGACATTAGACGAGATCCTCGCACGGTCCATGGCGCGCACGTCGTTCGCGCTGGTAATGCTGGGCATAGCGACGGTAGTAGCCGTTGCATTGGGCGCTGTGGGTACCTACGGTGTGATCTCATATGTTGTCGCTCGGCGCACCCGAGAAATCGGCGTGCGCATGGCACTCGGCGCACAACAACAAGACGTGAGGCAGCTCGTGCTGCTCCAGGGCGGATTCGTTGCGCTCGTCGGCGTAGCCATCGGTCTGCCGGCAGCCGCCGGGCTCACGCGCCTCATGACCGCCATGCTTTTCGACGTGAAATCAGTCGACCCCCTGACGTACGGAGTGGCCGCGGCCGGAATCGCCGCTGTGTCACTTCTCGCTTGCTATGTTCCCGCACGTAGGGCGACGAGGGTAAGTCCAATCGTGGCGCTTAGAGAGGAATGAAGCCGGAGTAACGTCCCCGTCCATCGTCGCAGCATCAAGTTGGACGATTGACGCCTTAGGAAAGTGCGCCCGATTCGGTAATCCCTTCATTAAGAAGAGAGCCAACGCGATCGAGCCTCTATCGCCCGAGTCGCTACGCCCATCCGGTAACCTTGCGATTCCGCGACGCCCTACGTATAGTGGTACTAATAGTCCTAATTGGTACTAATAGTCTTATTTGATACTAGTTGGCCTCGGAGGAGAGCTTCGCTCATGAAGTCAATCGTCGCGAGCATCACCATCGGACTCTCAATCGTGTTTGCCGCGAGCGCCACGGGGTCCGCACAGGCAACTGAGTCCGACAAGCTGAGCGTGCTTGCGGTCACATTCGATCCCGTTGCCCAAGGCAAGAATGTGGTCAGAATCAAGGTCCACAACCCGCGAGCAGTCGACCTGGTCTTCGGCGTGCACATTTACGCCAGGTCCCCGGACCTTGGGGGAGGGTGGGGGGCCGGCTCCGAACACTTCGAACCTATCGGGGCAGGGCTGACCAATACGTTCCGTTTCGCCTTCAAGATGATGGGCGCACCAACGCCCGCAACGTACGTGCGCCTGCGCTTCTATTCATTGCGGAGCAAGGACGAATGGGAGTATCCCAATCACGACGAGATGCGTCGATACGGTGCGGACGAGCTGCCGATCCGCCAAGTGATCAGCGGTGTGCCGGTCCCGACATCGGCCGCCGACGCCCACCCCATCCTCGATGTCTTCGATCGTCTGCAGCACTCGTTGCGCGAGCAGGATTATGACGCGGCGCGGGAGTTGTTTACCCAGGACTGGCTTGCCACGGAGTTCACCGGGATGGGGAGCTTCTCCGATGCCATGCAGGGCAAGGGCCGATGGGTCGCGGTCAGCTGGAGTCGGGATGAATTTCTCGAGTTGCGTCCCACCGCACTATACCGACGTGACGATGGGTTCACGCTGACCGCCGAGCGCGCCGATCAGACCTGGACGGTGGATGTCGTTCGAGAGGAGAACGAGTGGCGGATCGATCGGATAATCGGCGTGCCGGCCGCGCTGGGGTGGTCGTCCTGGGCCGAGCGCCTCCGCCAGGAAATGCATCAGCGCCAGACCGAGCACTATGACATCTTCTACTGGCCCGGCAGCACCGCGGAGCGTGAGATCGAATCGATCGTCGCGGAGAGGGAGCGAGCGTACGATGAGATTGCGCGATGGACCGCTTCGCCTAGCCAGGCACGGCTCCAGCTCTTTCTGTTTGAGGACGGCCGGTCGAAGTGGCTCGCGACAGGCCACACCGGCGCCGGCTGGGCGACCGGCAACCGAATGGTCGAGGTGTACAACGACCAAACGAAGCTCGATCCCTATCACGAGCCGACGCACGTGCTGATGCATGAGCGCGGCGATCCGCCGGCGGCACTGAATGAAGGTTTGGCCACCTACCTGACCGAGCGCCTCGGGCGCCGGTTTGCGCCCGGGAAGACGGTATTCCAGACTGTCCTACAGCTCTGGACCGACGGTGAGGAGATGTCGCTCACCGAGTTGCTTTCGTTCACGGAGATTGGCTCCGGGTCGAGTCGGCCGCGGGTCTCGTATCCGCTCGCCGGGGCATTGGTGAAGTACTTGGTCGAGCAGCACGGTAAGGAAAAGTTCTTCGAGGCCCACAGCAATCTGATGAACCCGAACGACACGACTGTTCACGGTGAAAACATCCGCCGTCTGGAAGCGGTCTATGGTCGGCCACTTGAGCAGCTCGAATCGGAATGGCGGCAGGTGATTGCCGCAGAGAAGTTGGAGGTGCTCGAGCTTGCCTTCGAGCCTATAATCCAAGGAACAAACGTCGTCAGAGTCAGGGTACGCAATTCCGCAACCACGGACTTGATACTCGGTACCCTCGTGTTCACGTGGAGCCCCGACTTCGGCAGGGAGGGGTACGGTGCGAGCGAGACGTATTTTGAACCCCTGGCCGCCGGTCAGACCAGAACGCTCCGGTTTCCGTACAAGATCATGGGGCCAGTCACGCCCCAGACGTACGTGCTGCTTCGCTTTTCGTCGCTGCTGACCCAGGGTGATTGGGAGCAGGCCAAGTTCGGCGATCAGCGCAAGCTGCTCGCCAACGAGCTTCCGGTACGCGAGCGGGTCGCGGGCGATCCGATCGACTTGGCTGCTGAGGAGGCGGAACCGATCATGGCCGTGTTCGGCGACTTGCAGCAACTACTTAGCGACGGGCAATACGAGCAGGCCTTGAGCATCTTCACGCGGGATTGGCAGAAGGTGGAGTTCGACGATGCTGCAGCAGAGTTTCTCGGCGCGATGCAAGGAGAGGGACGATGGTTCACCATCAGCTGGAGTCGGGACGAGTTCATCGAGTTGCATCCCACCGCACTATACCGACGCGACGATGGGTTCACGCTGACCGCCGAGCGCGCCGACCAGACCTGGACGGTGGATGTCGTTCGACGGGAAAACGCGTGGCGCGTGGATCGGATAATTGGCGTACCGGCCGCGCTCGAGTGGTCGTCCTGGGACGAGCGCCTACGGCAGGACATGCAGCACCGTGAGACCGAGTACTATGACATCTTCTATTGGCCCGGTAGCACTGCCGAGCGTGATATCGATACCATCGCCTCACAACGTGAGCGGGCGTACGCGGAGATTGCTGCGTTCGTCTCCTCAGCCAAGGTGCAGCGGATCGAGCTTTTTCTCTTCGAGGACGAGCGATCCAAGTTACTGGCGACCGGGCATCAAGGTCATGGCTGGGCGACCGGCAAACGAATGGTCGAGGTGTACAGCGACCAAACGAAGCTCGATCCCTATCACGAGCCCGCGCACGTGGTCATGAACGATGTCGGCAATCCGCCGGCCGTATTCCGCGAAGGCGTAGCCGTCTATCTAGCCGAGCGCCTCGGGCGCGCTTCCGCGCTGAAATATCTTGGCGGCGGCGACCAGACGATCTTTGGCAGAGCGCGTCAGCTCAAAGCGGCGGATGAGTGGATACCGCTGGCCGAGTTGCTCGGTTTTAGTCAGATCGGCTCCTCGGCAAGCCGACCGGTGATAGCCTATCCGCTGGCCGCGGCCTTCATCAAGTTCCTCATTGAAAACTACGGCCGCGAGAAGTTCTTGGAGGCTTATCGCACACTAGCGAACGTAAGCGACGAGGCCGCTCGGAGCGCGAATATCAGCCGTCTGGAATCGATCTACGGTGTCTCGCTGGAGCAGCTGGAGAGGGCATCGATCGAGGCAATCGGCCGGTAGAGTAGCTCTGGAGGTTGGCCAGTGCGGATTCACTCTAGGTTAGGAAGGCGAGTTCTCGTATTTGTTTGCGAATGTCTGAAAATGTCAGACGAGCCACCTATACTCGCGCGAGTAGCGGCCGACTTGAAAACGGGGAACTCTATACATATAATATGGCACTAGTAATACACATTGGTACTAGCCGGTCGGGTCAAGAAACTCTTCCGGATTCGGTAATTCCTCGAGTACCAAAGAGAGCCAACTAGGTGCATATGAAGAAAAAGCCCGATGTAGACAACCTGCTGCCTTTGAAGCCGGCTCTTTACCTGATCCTCCTGGCCCTAAACGACGGCGACCGCCATGGCTACGGGCTCAAGAAGGAAATTGCCCTCAGGACCGATGACAGGGTCCGACTTGGAGCAGGAACACTGTACCGGTCAATTAGACAGTTGGTCGATCTAGGCCTTATAGAGGAATCCAATCGCAGGCCGGATCCCGCGTTGGACGATGAACGACGTCGCTACTTTCGCCTGACTCGACTCGGTAGCCGGGCCGCTCGTGCGGAAACCGACCGCCTCTCAACTCTGGTCCAGGTAGCGCGCGCCAGCCTGCTGACAGGTTAAGGCGGCTAGCTGTGTCGGAGAAGACTAGATCGATTCTCCACGAACTGCTTCTGCTCCTCTACCCGCGTCGCTTCAGGCGTGAGTATGGCCATGACGCGATCTGTCAGCTGGAACGTGACCTCCGGGAGGCAGAGAAGGCAGCTCCGATTCAATGGATCTTCAATCTCATGGTCAGTTTGTTTGACTTCGCACTAGCGGGACTCCTGGAGCGGGTCGCATCGGTTGCCACCCTTTGGAGGGGCTGGATCTCACAAGGGCCGCGCAACATGACCAGCACGATAGTCCAGGATCTTCGCTTTGCCATTCGGAGCTTCTTGAAGCGGCCCGCGTTTGCCGGCGCGGCCGTCATGACACTGACCTTGGGAGTGGCGGCCAACGTGGCCATTTTCAATCTGGCGATGGCGACGTTGTTCCCCCGCCTGCCGGTGAAGGATCCCGATCGACTGGTCTCCTTGTTCCAGTACTCTATCGAGCAGAAGTACTACAGCAGCCTGTCCCTGCCGGCATACCGCGATTATGCGGAAGGGTTGCGGGCTTTCACAGGGATCGCCGCCTACGCGGATGTCGCGCTGAACCTGAACCGAGGAAACGGGAGCGATCGGATCGATGGGCAGCTGGTCTCACGGAACTACTTCACCGTTTTGGGAGTGAAGCCAGCACTTGGAAGAGGTTTTGTGGAAGGGGAGAACGAAGACGAATCGACGGTCGTGTTGAGCTACCGGATGTGGCAGCGCGAGTTTGGCGAGAGCCCCGATGTAATTGGCACCGCTATCACGCTGAACGGTCAAAGTTTCATCGTTGTAGGCGTGGCGCCTCACGACTTCGAGGGGTTGGATCTCGGTGGCACTACTCAGGTCTGGTTGCCGCTGTCGGCGCGGGCCAAAGCGCTTCCCCAAGGCTCCGATGATATCCTCATGCAAAGAGGGAATCATTCGATCGAGGCGGTCGGCCGACTCGCTCCCAGCGCAAGCTTCGAGCAAGCAACGAGTGAGACCCAGGCGTTCGCGTCGGGCCTGGCCAGACAGTACCCGGAGCTTCAAGGCGGCTGGACCGCCAGGCTGATGCCCGCCAACAAGGCGATGATTTGGCCCGGCAACCGTGGTGAGTTGTCAGCTGTGGCCCTCATGCTATCTGCGGTGGTCGCGCTGATACTGCTATTGGCCTGTGCGAACGTCGCAAACATGTTCCTGGCCAGAATCGTCGCTCGCCGCGCAGAGATCGCGGTTCGACTTGCGCTTGGGGCGGCGCGTATCCGGCTGGTACAACAGCTAGCAATAGAGGCGGTCGTGCTCACCTTCCCTGCTCTCCTACTGGGGGGCGCAGCTGGAAGTTGGCTCGACGGCTTCGCACGAAATTGGCGGTTCTCTCGGATCTTGCCGCTCGACTTGGACATAACGCTTGACCCGCGTGTGCTTGTGCTTCTCCTGGTTCTCGCTCCCATACTCACGTTCTTGGTCGGCCTACTACCAGCGTATCACGCGTCGCGCTCAGACATCGGCACTGCACTCAAGACCAGTAGGGCCGCCCACGGTAAAGAAGCGACGACAATTAGAAACGTCCTGTCGGTCTCACAGATAGCGGTGTCCGTAGCGGTCCTCTCCTGCGCCGGTCTGCTCGGACGCAGTGCCGTAAAGCAGCTTTCGTTGGATCTCGGCTTCGATCCGCAGAACGTATTGCTCGCGTCCGTGAATCCCGCACCTGGCGGGTATGCCCGACCTGAGGGCGCCGAGTTCCACAGGCTCGTTCTCGAAACACTTGATGCTTCGCCTGCGGTGTCATCGGTGAGCGCTGCTTGGACAGTGCCATTCGGCCGAATGCGGTTTGGTACTGACGTGTGGCCGGAAGGGGCTACCGACTCAGCACACGCCCGAAGGGTCACGGGGAATGTTGTGACGCCAAAATACTTCGAGACAATGAAGATCCCGCTGCTGCGGGGCCGCGACTTTAGTTCACAAGATGTGCAGGAGTCAAGTTCGGTGATAGTGAACAAGACTGCTGCGCTGCAATTCTGGCCAGGCCAAGACGCACTCGGCAAGCAGCTCATTCTAGGCGAACCAACGGCCGAGCGCACGACGGTAATCGGCGTCGTCGAAGATCTGAACGTGGGGAGAACCCTCTTCACAACTCCGCGCCCTTCGATCTTCTTGCCGCTGGATCCCGAATACTCATCAGGTCTCACCTATCATATCCGTTCGGCCGGCGGCGACATGTCCGAGATGACCTCTTCCGTACGGCGGGCGATCGCAGCGGTCGATCCCAACGTGCCGGCTTACGCCATCAAGACGCTTGAAAGCCAGGTGCGCGCCGGTCTATCGCCTGCGCTAGCCACTGCAGTATCCGTATACCTGTTGGGTGCGTTGGGCCTCGTGTTGGCTGCAGTTGGGACATACGGTGTGATCGCGCACGCAGTCGCCACCCGCGCACGCGAAATCGGGATCCGTATCGCGCTCGGTGCAGCATCACCACGGGTGTTAGCTCTCGTGCTACGGCAGGGACTCTTGCTGCTAGCGATCGGCGTGGCTGTAGGCGTGCCGGCCGGCCTTGTGTTAAGCCGTACGCTACAGGACACACTGTTCGGTGTCAGCCCCAATGACCTACCTGCGTTTCTTTCAGCAGTCATCGCGGTCGCGGTAGTCACAATGGTTGCTGTATTCCTACCCGCACGTCACGCAACGACGGTCGATCCGATCGTGGTACTGCGCGATGGGTGACTAGCACTCGAACCAGACCATCACTGCGACTCTCATACACGGCCTTCGTGGGCACGATAGCGAAGCTCCAAAACAATTCGGGTTTCCAGGATCCACAGCTCACATGCGTCATTCGGGCACCGGTGAAACAAACAAAGGCGCCCTTTACGCAGGAATGTACGGTCCTTGCCCTGCCGCGAGAATCATGGGGGTGTCTGCAATAAAAATGGAGCCTGGTTACTCAGGATGATCTCCCATTCGCTGTCGGTGATCCCCATTAGGGCCAATCTCAAGAACATCTGTCGCTCGGACAGTGATCTTGGAGAGGTCCAGTCCGATCCGTAGAGGATCTCGTCGAAGCCGATTTCTCGAAGTTGACTCAACAGTCGTTTCTGGGGCTCCGCCTCGCACGGGCCGCCGGTTGGTTCCGGATCAGATGCGGTTGCCATTCTTGTAACGCGACCACAGCCGGCTAGGGCGAATAGGTGGAGGAAGGGCCGAGCTCGGACAGGCTCGCCCCGTCTGCGAGCCTGTCATACCAGGCCGTCGTATGCACCCAATCCCGGAAGAAAGGCGTCAGATCTTTGTCGGCGGCCGCGTCCAGTCGCGCGAGCAGATCCTCGAAGGAACCGCCCGTCTCTCTGTGCGCCTGGTAGTGACCTCCCACGGCGGCGTCAAAGGCTTCGTCTCCCAGGGATCCGTGGAGCAGATAGAACATGAGAAAGCCCACTCGGTAGGACAGTCCGGTCACGCCGGCTTCCCCGTATCGCCCGAACGGGACAGCCGCTACCTCGGGAGTGCGCCCGGCGTTCTCCAATAGCCCCGTGACAATGTCCTGCGCGTACTTCTCCATGCCATCCCAACTGTCCAGCCGCGCGGCCATGCGTCGCGACAGGTAGGTGGCCAATCCCTCGTTCCAACGGGCGGAGGGCCGATCAGTGTCCGGCGCATTCCACAAGTGCGTGAGTTCGTGATAGAGCTGCGACATGTATCGCACATCCTTGAAGGCACTGGCCGTCTGGATGATGCCCCCCGTCAGGCTGGCCTGAGATCCCCACATGTCCGGGATCTCCATCACCGCCAGGTCGGGTTCCACACCAAGAGGGCCGAACCAACTCTCCAGGAGCGCGAGGCCTCCGACCGCACGCTCCAACACTCTCTGAGCGCCCACTGAGTCCTCGGGGAGGAAGTAAACGCGAACGCCGGCACGCTCCGTCATCCCGAACTCGGCAATCGGGAGGTTCAGGAAGGGGACCGGAGCGACGCTCGCATAGACAAACGTCGCGCGGCCATTCTGGACGGTCCGCTCCACGAGTGTTCCGCCGCTGGCCACGGTGAATCGGTCGGGCACGTTCATCCGTGCGACGAAATCGAAATCCGAGCGCGGCGCGACCCAGTTCACACTGCGCGTCAGCGTGCCCAGTGCCGGCCAGGCAAAAGCATCCTCCCGGAGGATGGAAAAATCTTCGTGGATGCGATCTTGAATGTAGAGCGATCCGGTCTCCGTGTAGCCGACGAGGTACCCTCCGTACTCGAGCGTCAAGCGCGTTTGCCCGCCAGGCTCGAGCGCCTGTGGAAGACGGATCCGAACGTGGGTCACCTGCTGGCGAGGCGAGTCCGTGAAGACCGCCACATTCTGCTCGAACTCCAGTGATCGGCCATCCGGTCCCCGGACGGAGATCACGGTCAGAAGCCTGCCCACGTTCAGCGGCACCTCGGTGGCCGGAAGCTCGGACATGTTCGTGATCTCGTGCATGACCGAGCCCTTGAGAGACCCGTCCCGAGTCGTCGCGAGACCCAAGCGCTCGGGTTGCTGGGGTGTGACCCGCACCACGAAGAGAAGAACAAGGGCAACGGCGATCCGGGACGACGTCGGCACTAGGTTCATGCGAGCCTCTCAGGGGAAATAGACATTGTCTTCCTACACATAATGCTCCGCCTTCATTCCTCTTTAGACGCGTCCGCAACACCAATTGTTGTAAGGAATTTGGATCGGCTGCCTGGATGCGTGCCTTCGCGCGAGAGCCCGCATTTGCACTTACGGCGTAATGCTACTCGCTCCCCAAGCTCTTCACGGGATCGACACCCAGCGCCGTCAGGGCTGGGGCCACGGCAGCGGCGGTGCTCAGCGCGAGCAACGCGGCCGCGGCGAGGCCAAGGCTGGCCGGGTCAAGCACGTCGACTCCGAAAAGCCGGTTCCTGAACACCTGCGAGAAAGCCGCGCTGGCCATGACACCCAAAACGACCCCAATGGCTCCGAACAACAAGGACCGGCGCATGACGATCCGGACGATACCTCCGCGGCTGGCGCCCAGCGCCACTCGGATTCCGAACTCCTTCGTGCGTTCGGCGGTCACGTATGCGATGACGGAATAGAGGCCGACCCCGGCGAGCCCAGCAGCCAGGGCGGCGAGCAGCCGGACAAGCCGTGTGAGCGAGAGCTCCTGGGCCAGGCTGCGCTCGACTCGGTTCGTCATCGCATCCGAGCGAGTGATGGGAACGTTAGGATCCACGTCCGCCACCGCTTCGACCACGGCCCGGTCGAGAGCATCCCGCGGCATCGGGGTCCTGATCAGGAGCGTTGCCCAACCAATGGGCATATCCGCAAGGGGAAGGTAGACCATCGCCGGAGGGTTGCTCCGGCGATCCCAACTCACGACGTCTCCGACGACACCCACGACCCGTCGCACCACGGTACCGGAAAACGAGCCTACCGTGACAGTCCTTCCTATGGCACTTCGGTGCCCGAAAAGGTCGTAGGCCATGCGCTCGCTCAGGATCGCTGCGTCCGAAGCATCTCTGGACCCCGAGCGGATTGCGTTCGGACGGAATCCGCGTCCTTCGAGGATCGGAATCCCCATGACCTCGAAATATTCGTCGGCTATCCAGTTGCCGCGCACCCGAATGGGCTCGGCACTCTTGTCCGGTGGGTTGACGCGGACGAAGGTCAGCAGACCGCTGAATGGTTCGTAGACGGCGGCGGACGCGGTCACGCCAGGGACCCGCCGAACCGCTTGGAGGACATCCAGGTGGAAGTCCGCGAAGGCGTCGCTCGAATAGCCTTGGGGCGCCGGATCCAGAGTGTAGAGCGTGATGCCCTCGGGAGAGAAGCCGAGGTCCACGTGATGGAGATTGACGACGGTTCGCACGAGACCGACGGCGGCGGTCAGGAGCGACAGCGAGAGCGCGAGCTGCACGACGGTCAGAGAGCCCTGGAGGAGGGTGACCCTGCGCGAGGCGGTACGCGCCGACACCTTGAGGTGTTCGACTACGTCCACACCCGACGCCGCCAGCGCAGGCACGAGGCCGAAAGACAAGGTGGTGAGCACCGCGACCCCCCCAGCAAAGGCGGCCACCCGCCCATCCACTGCGATCGTGGGGAGCGGACCCGTGGTCAAGAAGCCGGCGGACCAAACGAAGCGATTTAACGCCGTTGCGAACCAAAGCCCAAGAAGCGTGGCCGGAACCGAAAGGAGCAGACTCTCGATAAGGTGCTGCAGATACAGCTGTCCCTTGGCCGCCCCCAGCGCCCGGCGCAGAGCGATCTCGCATCTGCGCCTCACGCCTCGCACGATCAGGAGGTTGGCGACGTTCGCGCACCCTATGAGAAGGACGATGGCAGCGACGGCGAAGAATGTGCGAACTGTGGCCGTGACGCTCCCGCGGAGCCACGGCTCGAGGCCGATCCCCTCGAACACGGTGGGGACGTATACCTCGTAGATCCCGTTCTCGTCGGGATAGGCTCCAGAAAGGCCTGCCATGGCCGTCCTCAGCTGATTCTCAACGACGCCCGGCTTCACCCCGTCGGCGAGTCGACCAAGCACGCCCGTGAAGATCCTCGGCGCGCGGCTGTCGGTGGTCCAACCCAACGCCGCAGGGGCGTGGCGTAGGTCCGCGTAACGGGCGCCGGGCACCCACAGGTCCACGCTGGCCATGCGATCGACACCCTGGAAACGACGATCTGTCACCCCCACGACCCTAAACGGATGGCCGTTCAGCCGGACCGTCGAGCCGACGACGTCCGGTGACCGCCCGAACTCACGGTTCCACAGATCGTAGCTCAACACCGTGACGGCCTCTGACACGCCGTCGTCGGCTTCTGCGCGGCTGATGACGCGGCCCAGCTCGGCCCTTACGCCGAGGAGCTCGAAGTAGTCTCCGTTGACCGCCTCACCCAGAAGCGCGATGGGTGAGAGCACTGCCGAGGAAGCCTGGATGGCGAGCGTCGTGTGCCCCGCCATGTGGGTTAGCCCCGGGGTGGACGAGGCGAGATCCTGGAGATTGACGCGGCTTACACCTGTAGCTTCGCCCTCCGTGTTCTGGAACGACACGACGACGATTCCGCCTGGATTTCTCACGCCCGGGACGGGTCGAAAGAGAATCCAGTTGGCGGCGCTGAACACCGATGTGGTCGCGCCGATACCTACCGCGAGGGTCGCGACGGCCAGCAGTGCGAAGCCCGGGCACCGCCGAAGCGATCGGTATGCGAAGCGTACCTCTCGAGCGGGCCAGAGC
This sequence comes from Gemmatimonadota bacterium, assembly GCA_036679605.1. Lineage (GTDB taxonomy): Bacteria > Gemmatimonadota > Gemmatimonadetes > Gemmatimonadales > GWC2-71-9 > JAZDCZ01. The sequence goes on along the minus strand of JAZDCZ010000011.1, from coordinate 84,799 downwards.
CTCGTCCGTCTCCGCATCGTGATCGGCGGTCTATGCACAAATGCGATCACCGTCCGGACTGACTGACCGAAAAACCACATCGAGGCGGCAAAGCGGCCGCGACAAGGTAGCACGGACTCGGCGTACTCCTCGTGGAGATCTCCCGATACATAGTCGCGGTGCGGCTGGGGGATGAGCCGGAGGACGAGACAGGCAAGAAGCGGAGGCCGAAAGCTCATTTGCTGCCATCGACCGTGAGGCGCCCCTGGGCTCCGTTGAGATCTGCAAGCTCGGCCAGGATACCCTTCGCCATCCGATGGATGTTCCGATAGCTCTGTTCCAGAGCCGCGGCCCCCTCCGGCTCCAGTTGGTAGTACTTGCGACGACGGCCCCCCCGCGCAGGAGCAGTCTCGGCCTCCCAGGACGACACATACCCTCTGGCCTGCAGCCGGTCGAGCCCTGTATAGACGGCGCCAGCCGACACGTCACGGTTGGTCTGGCGTGCGATCTCCTGTCGGATAGCGACTCCGTACGCGCCGGCACCCAAGCGGAGCACCGCGAACAGCATCAGTAGCTCGAACTCACCGAGAGCCCTGGCCATCTCTCACCTCGTTTTGGTGCGGCTCACCTCTTGCCGGTTATTGGACGTCTATCCAGGTCCGGTTGATAGACCTAGAGATGGGCCGGTCCTCGTGTCCCGGTGCGACTCGTATTGCCGCATGTCGCACTGGTGCATGACCTGTCAGATCGCGTTAACCCACGGTAACCCGATCAGGCTGCGTCAGCCAGCTCAGGTTTTCCGGCCCAACTCAGGACCCCGCCTCGTCCTGCCGGGCGAGATGTCGCTCGACAAAGGCCATGATCCGGTCTCGCAGATCTTGGTGGGCACGACCATGGAACGAGTGCCGTTGGTCCGGATACCGCAGCAACGTCACGTCCTTGCCCTCACGGCGTAGCGCCAGATACGCCTCGATGGTCGGCAGCGCGAACGACGGGTGGTCCAGATCACCCACGGCCAACAGCACCGGTGTCTCCACGTTACGCATCTGAAAGACGAGCGAACCCCGCACGTAGGCCATGGGGTTTTCCCACAGCTCCTCGCCGATTCCGGTGAAGGTCTTTGTAGAAAGCCACCGCCCGGACATGTTGTCCTGAAACAGCGCCTGCTGAACCCAGTTGAGATTCGCCGGGGCCACTGCGACGGCGGCCCGGTAACGGCTCGTTCTGGTGATGAGCGCCGCCACCGCCGCGCCACCGTTGCTATAGCCCATGACGGCGAGGCGGTCCGGGTCGGCGATGCCTCGCTCTATCAGTACATCGACACCCGATTCGACGTCATCAACGGTCAGGTCCCAACCGTCCGCACCGCGTATCGCCTCCGACTCGGCTTCCGACCTTGCTGCGGCTCCGTACATCCAGGGCAGTCGCGGACCCGGAAAGAACACCGCATACCCGCGCGACGCGTACGCCTGATTCGCGAACCCCGGGTCCGTGACTCGTTGGAAGCCGTTCAGATGGGTCCCCTGCGAGTATGCCGAGACGACGAGCGGGTAGCGGACGCCTGAGTCGTATCCGGCGGGTTTGATCAAGATGCCGGCGCGGTCATGGCCGCGACTGTTCTTCCAGCGCACCACTTCCTGCTCGCCGAGCGCCCAGGTTCGTACCTGCGGGTTGGGATCGTAGATCTCCTCGGCCTCGCTGCTCCCTGGACGCAGCAGCCGCATCGCGAACGGGGTGTCGCCTCGGCCCTCTGCCCACGCCACCGCACCGGAGCGAGAGACGGTGAGCGTGCCCGTGAATGCCGCCTGGTGGGCGCTGCCCACCGTCCGGGTTTCGCCGGTTGCGACATCGACCTTAAAGACGGGCTTGGCGACGCCGTCGGTGTAGCTGACCAACAACGAACGGCCGTCCGCCGACCAGGCCAGATCCTCGACCAGAGCTGAGAGCACCCCGGAGCCTTCGCCAATGGTCCCGCTTCCGTCCGCCGCGACGACCGCGGCCCCATGGATGTCACTGTCGGTGAACGAGTGATAGATGTAGGCGACTTGGCGGCCATCCGGAGACCAAGTGGGATTGAACTTCTTCGTCTCGAGGCCCGGCACGAGAAGGGTTCGCTCCCCGGTGACGCCGTCGATGAGGTAGAGCGTGGCTTCGTAAACGCCGTCCCGCGAGGCACACACGATCCTCTCGCCATCGGGCGACCATGCCGGACTGTAATAGCCGGCCGCGTCGTGGGTCAACTGTCTCGTCCCGCCCGCTGCCAAGTCGTGCACAAACAACTCGCTCACCGTTTCCACCACCTGAGAGCGCGGCCCACTGACCGCGGCCAGGATGCCGGCGAGCGCGTGACCGTCGGGACTACCCTGCCGCAGGACCAGAGGCGTTCCCCGTTCGGTCGACGCCGGCTCAGGTACCGGGCGCGCAGCGGAATCCGAGGTGGCGTCGAACGGCACCTGGGCCGAGAAAACGAGCTTGTCCTCGACGGACCAGTCGATTCTATCCGCGATCACGCCGCCCTTCACGTTCGTAACCTGCTCTCTCCGATCTGCTAGTAGGTCGTACTTGAAGACCTGCAGTTCGTTAGACTCCGCGGACCTTCCGTAGAACGCCAGCGCCGTCCCCGTGGGAGACCAGGTCGGATGAGATCCCGTGGCAGCCTCGCGGGGCACGCCACCCGGCGCCGTCGATAGGATCCAGATCGCCCCGCCTTGCTGAAACACAATGCGCTCGCCATCTGGGGAAAGCTTGAGTCCCGTCGCACCTCGGATGGTTTGAAGGTCCGCAAAGGTAATCACCTTACGACCGGACACCTCGCCCGCGGATTGGCCAACCACCGACGACGGGATCGAGGTCGCGAGCGCTACAGCTATGGCAAACAGCGTCGTGAAGGGTCGCGCTGGTGACGACGAATCCGGCATTGTTTGGTCTCCTGAGTAAACGGGGTGAAGGTGGTGTGGGCCGGCCGTCCAGTACCCTTGGTCCCAAGCACCATTGGGGGGCGTCAATGGAAATAACTGCAGTGCATCTATTGCACTGCAAATTAACGCCCGGTTCGGGCGAATGCAAGTGCTCAAACCCCTGTTTCCCAGCTAGGTCACCGCGGTGGAGCTGGAGGCAACCGCTTCATCGTTGCAGAGGGATTGTTGATGGTCGGTAGAAGCAGTGCGGTCGGATTGCCTGTGGCGCCTCGTGTCGCAAGATTCGCCGTTCGGCTTCCAGCTGTGGGCAAGGACCGTGTATGGAATGCGCCGGTCTGTGATCCCCTTTCAAGAGTCCTGCTGTATGGCGTCGCGTCGGGTGACCGGGGCTAGGATCCACGTTAGTGCGATCAGCGAGCCGCCCTCCGAGGAGTTCCCGTCGATCAACAGATCGGCGAGCCGGTTCAGGAGCCGATTGACCTCGGCCAGGTCTTCGGGACGCACCCACCCCTTGGTCCGGGCCGCCCAAAGGTTGCGACCCGGCCCCGAGGCTACCGCCAAGCCAGGGAGGAACCCCGTGCGGAAATCCTTCTCGGCGACCCGCAGCATCGAGCGCGCCACATCAGTGACCGCCTCGACATTCGCCGGATCCTCGGGATCGTACAGGACGCGCAGCTTTCCGGCGGGCATGTCGTACAGGACCTCGGGTCGGCCCGGGGTCGACCTCTTGCCGACCTCGCGCAGCAAGCCGACGTCGATGAGTCGCGCGACGTGGTAGTAGAGGTTCTCAGGCGCCCGGTTCAGCGCGCGCGCGATGTCGCCAATGGCGCACAGCCCCATGGCCTGCACGCTGTCGAGGATCTCCTGCCGGATCGGTGAGTCAAGTGCTCGAATGCGGGAGATCTCGCGAATGGCCGACCATTTTCCTTCCCTGGCGCCATCGCTTCTCGGGCTTTGATCGCCGATTACGGCTGCCGGGATTTCGCTGATGCGCCTCCTTCCCGAATCGAGCGCACCATCTCGTCGATCTCTTCGCTCACGATCCTCGCGTGCCGATCATACATGATGAGGGATTCGTGATTCGATCCCTCGACGACGATGGGCCCCCGGCTTCGACTCGAAAGGTCCAGGATCTCGCTCATCCCCGCGAGAATGCGTTGGCGGCGTGCTCGGTGTCGCTGTAGGATCTCCTCCTCTACGTCTTCGTCGAGACGGAAATCTTGCGAGCGCAGGATAACCAACGGGACCGCGTCAAGATCGTCGTTCGCCATCGTCTGAGCGGACGTTCGCCCGACGCGAGCCAGCGTCCGTGTCGCCGCATACGTGGCGGCGGGCGTCCCAAGTAGCGCCCGGGTCTGCGGGACGACCGCAGCCGGGTACTGCGGATTCGTCATGATGCCGGCATACGTCCGGCGGAAGATTCCGAGGGAAGCCAGGGTCCTCGCAGCCGAACAGCGCCATCCGCACGTGGCTTCGAGGTCTTCGTCGGGGTCGAGGAACTCGGTGGGGATTCCGGGATCGACCAGGACGAGACCGGCGACCTCATCCGGGAAGAGCCGATAGTAGATGCGGACGAGCATGCCGCCCAGGGAGTGTCCGACCAGAACGTAGGGGCCGGACTCTGTGGCGTTTCCGAGCAGAGCTCGAAGCTCACGAGCCATCGATTCGCCGTCATACGGCCCCGGCCCCGGTTCGCTCCACCCGAGGCCCGAGCGGTCGTAGGCACACACTCGCGTCCCCTCGGCAACCCTACGATGGACCCAATACCATTGGGAAGACCAGAACTGGACGCCGGCCTCCAAGACGACGGTTGGGGTGCCGGTGCCCAAGCAGCGGATGTGCATCGAGTGATTGCCGACGTTCACCAGTCGGCCGGGTGGGGGATACCGGCGTTCATCTCGCGACTGCAGACGCGTTTCGATGACCCAAGCGACGGATCCCGCGATAACCGTGAGCGCAATCCCGACCAGACCGAGCCTCACCAGCCAACGAACTCCACGTCGCCAGGTCAGTTTCATGGGGTCTCCCTCCTCAGATCAGCCTCGATCTTTGAATCGGGCAGCGGCTCCGCCCGGAGGTTATTAAAATTTATCTACCTTATTCTAATAAGATCCCCCGAGTGGGACAAGTCGCTTTCGTGTGTGTCCCCGGCCAAGCCGCCGGTGAGGGCTAGTTCCCGTTGCGAGGGAACGCCGCGTCGAGCACTCTACCACGCTGGTGAGTGGAGCCGAGTGCGTCAGTAGCCCGCATGAAACTCGCCCGGATGTCATCCGATACCCCGTGACGCTGCGCGACCTTGATCAGAAGGGTCGCCAGTGTGTGCTCCGATTCAATCGAGGCAGCCACCTCCAGCACTCCACTCAACATCTCGGTGCTGATGGAAGCTCGATCGATCGCGGCGGTCAGCAGGCGGCCGCGCTCGAAGTCCGAGCCCGACCGGCTTACCGCGCGGAGGTACTTCTGGCCGACTCGGCCGTTGAGCGCGTAGCGGTCAGCCACCAGCATCAAGACTTGCGACATGCTATGATCCGATTCCATTTCCGCGGTCACATCCAGCACCTGCAGTAGCGCGTCTTCCCCTAAGGCATCACGCTCGAGCAGCGTCGAGAGAACCTGACTCAGGTTGTGGTCAGAATCGAGGGTTTTCGCGGCGGCAACGAAACTCCGTGGCAGCTGCCGGTCGAGGGGATACAGCTCACCAACACGCATGAGTAGCGTGGAGAGCGTGTGGTCGGACTCGATCCCACGCGCCGACTCCAGGATTCGATCCAGCACCGGGAGACTCGGCGCACCCGCTTTGAGCGCTGCCTCGAGTACGCGACCGCGTTCGTGATCCGATCCAATGGATTCCACCACCGCAATGAACGCGGGTGTCAACGCGTCGTCGATCGGATGCCGGTCGATCACCGCGAGGAGCAGTCTTGAAACCTCGTAGTCGGACTCGATCTGCCTGGCAGATTTGAGCATCGCATCAGCTAGCCCCCGGGATATATTCTCGCGGGTCAGCACGGCGCGCAGCACCCGACCGTGTTCGTGATCCGATCCCAAGGTGTTGGCCGCCTCGACGTAGACCGCAAGGACAGTGTCATCGAGTGGCTGCTTCTCTGCCACCGTGATCAACAACGCCGCCAACGCGTAGTCCGAGGAAATCTGCGCGCCTGCCTGCCTGATCACGCGGCGCACCGTCTTCGTGTCCACATCGTCCTGCGACAACAGCACCGCGAAGTACTTCGCTGCCACGTGGTCGCTCGCAATGAACTCGATCTCCTGGAGCACTGCTTCCGCGCCGCCGCGCGCGTAGATGCGAGCGGCGCGCGCCTCGGCATCCAACCCGGCTACCCGGAACATCATCGGCACCATTCTGGCCAGCCAGTCGGTCGCGTCCTGGCCGAATGGCTGCTCGATCCCGTTTACGATCCACTTGCGGTCGAGCCCGTTGGCTCCCGATTCGATGATCACGCCGCGGCGATCCCTCCCGTTTCGCTCCTCGATCTCGAGGAACCCGCCACGGGTGATGGAGATGATGTCGCGCTCGTCGTCGCTGAACGTGATATCGCCCATTGCCTTGACGTCGAGCCAGCACTCGCCGATGCGGAGACTGATCCGGATACGATCGTCCTCGATGGACATGGACGAGGACCGTCGTCCCTCGCTGTCGGCCCAGTCACACGATTGCGACCACTGCGGGAGTGCATGAGTGCCTCGGGCTGGTAGCTCGGGGACGGATGTCGTAGCCCGGGACTCCAGAGTCGGCTCTTCGAACTCGATCGACGCCATCGGCGTCGCCGGTGTACCGAGCGTGGTCACAGGGTCGGTCGAATCAGCGACCGCTGCCCCGCTGGCGCCGGCGATCAGCACGGCGATGGGCAGCGCGACCGCACAAGCCCTGAGGACTCCCTTCGGTGAGACTGCGTAGCGCGCGCGGCCTGGATCGAGCACCGCCAACAGACGCCCGCTCAACTGTGAGCGTTTGGCCATAGCGATAGACGCCACCGACTCGATCGCACCCACACGCAGCGATCGGGCGATGTACAGCAGGTGAGCGGCATACGACGAAGGCTTCGATCCCGCGTTGATGACCACGTCATCGCAGGCCAGCTCGCGCTCGACGCGCAGCCGGTACGCTGCCACCCACATCAACGGGTTAAACCAGTGAATTGCGCACGCGAGCCGGGCCATGAGCTGCGTCGCATAGTCGTAGCGGCGAACGTGGGCCAACTCGTGGAGCAGCACCGCTCGCAGGCGATCGTCGGTCCAGCTCGACGCCGTGTTAGGTAGATGGAGCACCGGTACCGTCGCGCCCCATATCATCGGCATGCTCGACGCATCCCCTCCAACCAGCCGGACCGGGCGCCGGATACCGAGCTGGTCCGAGAGGCGGCGGGCCATTTGTCGGATTCTTGGGTCGGTGATCGGCGTCGAGCGCGCACCGAGTCGTGCAACGCGCGCTAGTGACAATCCGATCGTACACAACAGCACTGCCGTCACGGCGAGCCAGCTCCACACGAGAATTTGCGCGGTCGGCGGAATCGAGGCCGTCCACGACCGCCGGGTGCCAACAGTCGCGCTGACACCCGCCGGGTTCGGACGGACGGGTGCTGCCGCTGGGACGGGTGCACCGCTGACATCTTCGCTCGGCTCCGTCGTCGCGCGCGCGCTGGCAGGCAGCTGCGTCACCTCCCGAGGCGTAGGTTCGGACCCCAGTGGGGTTGCTTGTGACCCCGCGGCGGCCACGGCCGGCGCTTCCTCCCCGAATACCTCGCTCAGAGGAACGCTCCACGTGGGGGAGAACACGGCCAGGGCCGGCAACGCGAGCGCGACACCCAAACCAAGCGTCCAAACCAGATGCCGCTGCGACGCCGAGGCACGATGTAGGAACAACGACACGAGACCAGTCGCGGCAAGGACCGCGGCGATCTTGAGACTCAGCGCGAGCAATATGGACATACCTACCGTCCTTCCTTCTTCGCCTGCGCGATCAGCTTGGCCAACCGACCGAGTTCCTGGTCCGAGAGGTCGGAGTGGGACATGTCTAGCAGTGCAGCAACCGCTGCCTCAGGAGAATCGTCAAAGAACGTCTTGAGCAGCTGTCGCAACGCGGACTGGCGCGCCCGCCCCCGTGTGACCGTTGGGGAATACACGTAGCGGGGACCGTCGTGCCGATGCCGGACATGCCCCTTCTCTTCGAGTACCCGCAGCAACGCCCGAACGGCAGAATAGCTGGGAGCGTCGGCGATCTGCTCGCGAACGTCTTGCGCGGTGGCGGATCCTTGGCGGTAGATGACGTCCATGATTTGGCGCTCCCGACGACTCAAGGCGCTTGAGGCTAGTTCGAGCATTCGTGCTACTCCTTAATAAGGCGTGCGGCCACACCAAACCGTGTGATATGCTGGTTTTTTAACCTAGTGCTAAATTATTAGCACTTCTTGACATGTCAACCCCTAGATTTCAGGTTCGGCCCTAACGCGCGTTGTCAGCATCACACGCCACCGCGCCGATAACGCGCCAGGTCCCATCGCCGCCATCTCGAGCTTCCTCGGACGTGCTCCCCTTGAACTTATAGAGGAACCACCGTACACTCCTCTAGAACTTATAGGGGAGCTGTCTCCCATGAGCCACGAGGAGCCGCAAGTCCTCAAGGGCACGCTGGATCTGATGATCCTGAAGAGTCTTCGACATGGAGCCGTGCACGGATACGGCGTCGTGAAATGGATTCGCGAAACGACCGAAGAGGCGATGACGATCGATGACGGGGCGCTTTACCCCGCCCTGCACCGGCTCGAGGCGCGGCGGTTGATTGCCTCCGATTGGGGCGTGTCGGAGAACAACCGGAAAGCCAAGTACTACCACCTCACCCGACGCGGAGAAAAACACTTACAGAAGGAGATCTCCAGATGGCAACGCATCTCCCAAGCGGTCTGGAAGGTCGTCAACGCATCCGAATAACCAGCTCGGTGACACTCAATGTCTGATTCAACGAACGAAGAACACAGACGCTGCCAGACCCAAGATCATATCGATCGAGCGGTTGCAGCCGAAGTCGATGCTCACATGCAGATGCAGATCGACGATCTCGTTGCCGCTGGTTGGAGTCCCGACGCGGCCCGTGCCGAAGCGCTCAAGCTGTTTGGCGACATTGGTCGGGTGAAGCTGCAAATGCGCGAGATCGACCGGAACCGAGAAAGGAAAGTTCGGCGGCTGCAGATCGTGCTGGATCTCCGGCAAGATCTGAGATATGCGTTGCGCCAAATGAGACGCAGACCGGGCTTCGCGATCGTCGCCATTGTGATCTTGGCCCTTGGGATCGGAGCAAACACTGCGGTTTTCTCGGTGGTCGATGCCGCGCTCGTTCGTCCCCTGCCATTCCCCAGAGACCATGAACTCACGCTGCTCTGGGAAGGAAACGACGAAGGAACGTCCCCCACATCATATCCCGACTTCCGGCACTGGCAAGAGCGTGCCGAGTTTCTCCAAGCAATTGCCACGAGATACACCGCGAGCTTCACGCTGCTCAGCAACACGGGGCCCGAACGTCTGAGCGGGATGTACCTGGCTGGCGACTTCCTAGCCGTGCTGGGACTTGCGCCCGTGCTCGGACGGGGTTTCGACAAGACTGATCGTGATCGGGAAACGCGCGTCGTGATGCTGAGCGAACACTTTTGGAAGAGCCGGTTTGGCGCAGATCCCACCGTGCTGGGGACGACTCTCATCCTGAACGACGAGTCGCACACGGTGATCGGTGTGATGCCACGCGAGGCATCGATCCTTGTTGAATCGAGAAGTGCCTCGGTCTGGATGCCGTTGGTCGAGAGAGAATGGATGCGCGCCAGTCTACACTTCCTTCGGGTGTATGGCAGGCTACGCTCAGATGTGTCGCGCGTCCAAGCTCAGGCGCGTGCTGATGCACTGGCGCTTGCCCTGACGGAGGAGGCCGTCGAGACGAGCGGAATTTTACTTCAGATCGTTCGAGAACGACTTGTCGGAGATGCTAACACACTCTTGGGCGTCCTGGCTGGTGCCGTTGCCTTCTTGCTCCTCATTGTCTGCACGAACCTTGCAAGCCTTTTCCTTTCTCATACCACCGGCCGATCTCGAGAGTTTGCCATTCGGAGCGCGCTAGGCGCTGGGCGCTTCAGACTCGCCAGACAAATCGTCGTCGAGACCACGTTGCTGGGCCTTCTGGGCGGGGTCGCAGGGTTTGTCCTTTCAGATGTCCTCCTTAAACAGGTTGCTGCTGCTGCCGAGCGGGCGGCGACGTTGGCACCGACTTCGGCCGTTGACGTTCGCGTGGCGGCATTCACGCTGATGCTCTCGCTAGGCGCCGGATTGTTGTTTGGTCTGTTGCCCGCCTTGCGAGCCAGTCGACACGACGTGGCGGAATCTCTCAAGGAGAGCGCAGCCGGCCGCGTATCTGGAAGCCGTACGACGTGGCGTCAGCGCAAGCTCCTCGTGGGCGCGGAAGTCGCTATGTCTCTCGTACTGCTCACGGGGGCGGCACTCATGCTCAAGAGCGCGTTACTCCTGCTCAACGAAGATCCCGGATTCGACGCGAACAACGTGTTAGCGCTCGAGGTATCACTCTCAGCAAAGCGGTACGACACGGCCGCGAAGCGCGTGCAGTTTTGGGACGAACTCATGGACCGTGTGGTCACGTTGCCAGGCGTAGCGGACGCCGGCGCGACGAGTCACCTGCCGCTCGACGGTGGCGACACCAACGGCACCTTCGTCATAGTGGGACAGGAGTACAACGAGGACAATCCACCGCGTACAAAGAAACGGATCGTCACGCCTCGATACTTCGAGACCATGAAGATCCAACTTCTCAGAGGCCGTACGTTCGACTGGATTGATCTGGGAACAAACCCCGATGTCGTGATCATCAGCAAAGACCTCGCGGATCGCTACTGGCCTGGCGAAAATCCGGTGGGCAAACAGCTCGAGTTTCGCTGGGGCACTACGGGAGCACAAGAAATCATCGGCGTTGTCGGCGATATCAGGGACCAGGGACTCGACATCGAAGGTGACGGCACGACCTACGTCCCCCATACGTTGTTCGGGCCAAGCGGCCTGACCGTGATCGTCCGAACCGCCGTCGATCCGCTCACGCTGGTCCGACCCATTCGGCAAGCGGTCCTCGACATCGATCCGCAACAACCGGTATACGGAATCCAGACGCTCGATTCGGTAGTGCGCTCCTCGATCGGGGCACGCGGTATCTTCGCCAAGCTGCTTGCGGGCTTCGCGGCCGTCGCGCTAGTTCTGGCCGGCGTGGGCGTCTATGCGATCACGGCGCAATCGGTTGCAGCACGCACACAAGAGATTGGTATCCGAATGGCGATCGGCGCCGACGCGGGCAACCTCCTGGGGATGGTAATCTGGGAAGAGCTGCGCGTCATCGCTGCCGGGCTCACGATCGGTTTGGCCAGCGCGTTCGCACTAACGAGAACCCTTGAGGCGTTGCTCTACCAAGTCTCGGCGACGGATCCGAGAACTTTTGCGGCTGTCACGCTGCTGTTGGGTACCGCCGGGCTCGTGGCGGCGTTCTTTCCAGCACTGCGGGCTACACGAGTAGATCCGGCAACCGCGCTGCGCGCCGAATAGCCACCTGGGCACCCCTAGCCAGCCGCGATGAGCGGCAAGGGCAGTGTCAACTTGATGCGGCAGGAACAGCAAGATGGAAAGGCCGACCAGCATCAAAGGGAAGCTACTGAGGGGATACCGTGGACCGAATAGTTAGCCGCCAGACACCGTTTTTTCGATGACGATGCGTGTGGTCCTGTTACCCAACCGTGCGGTTATCTCCCAACACCCCGAGTCCGGATAGATGAGGTACATCATCAAGAAGACGTATCGTTCCATGATTTCGGGAGTGGCTCCGCCGGGCGTGATCATCTGGGCGCTGGCATCGGTGATCACTAAACGCTCAATCGGCGATCCGCTTAAGCCGTCTTGGAAGAACATTGTGCCGGGCGCATCCAACCGCCGCCCCTCCACCGTGAACTCACCATCTTTATCGCGCGATAGGACCCAAACAGATTTTGCTAGGACGTCGGGTCCCGTCCACTTTCCGAACGAACCGTCAACGAGCCAAATCGGATCACGTCCCCTCATCAGACCGACGATCGTTGGTAGACGGTACTCCAAGGCTGTCACGGGACACTCAAATCCCGATTGGGCTGCTAACGTCGATGGTGAGACAAGCGCCAAGACGGCCAATCGAAACGTCACGCGAGCTAGGATATCAGCCACGAGGAAGGGCCAGAATGCCGAGCAAGTACAGAATCACGAAGCTGGATCTACGCAACTGGCACCACTGCAATGATCGAGGAGGTGGAAAAATGCTATCTCCTGCCCCCTGTAACCTTCCCTGTCTGAAGTCAGTCCAAGAGAAAGCGCAAGAAGTCAGAATGCCGCCCGTTTACGCGGGCGTGTCAAGGAGCCACTAGAGGACGGAACAAGGAGGCCACTGGGCTGGTCCACCGGGAGTGAGGTCACCCGACGACGACGGACCAGTGGTGTGTGCCCGGCAACTGTTCTCGGGAACTTGACGGGCCAGTAGAGGTATATTAGTACATATTACTACTAATACGGAGCAAAACTCTGACCCGATCGGTCTCGGTCGGTATTGACCGTTGACATGAGCAATAGAGACCCGCGTTCAATTGCTCGGAGGAAGACCTTGCTTGTTATTCGGATCGCCTCGTGTGTCTACTCGTCTTCACCCTCGGAGCGCACGTTCATATGACGATCGCGCTCCCCATGACAGGGAACGGACCGCTGTATCAGCGTCTGTACCGAGCGGTCCGGTCGGGCATCGAGGCAGGACGACTACCGTGCGGCATGCGGTTACCCTCCACGCGGAGCCTGGCGGATGAGCTGGGTGTGTCCCGGAAGGTCGTGCTCATGGCCTTCGAGCGGCTAGAAGGCGAGGGCTTCGTACGTGGGCAAGTGGGGTCGGGGACGTACGTCGCGTGGAACGGCGCGTCCGCCGTCACTGTCCATTCCGAACGGTCGTGTCACGGCGGAGTGCGCGTCCCGTTCCGTATCTCGAGGTGGGCACAGCAGGTAAAAAAAAGCATCGAGATACCCGAGAGGGCCCCCGCGGAACCGTCCACACCTGTCCGCTACGAGTTCCGGCGCTATCGCCGCGATCCCGAGCCGCTGTTCCCGACGACATGGCATCGACTGATCGTCCGAGCGAGCCGCCAACGGCTTGGCCCTTCGGAGCCGGCGGGCGCAGACCGTGCCCTCCGACATGCGCTGGCCGGTCATCTTACACGCGTGCGCGGCGTGCCCTGCTTCGCCGACCAGATCGTCCCCGTGAAAAACATGCAGCAAGGTGTAGACGTCGTCTGTCGCACGCTGCTCGATGCGGGGGATCACGTGGCGATCGAAGTAGCGCATGACAGGCGCGTCGGTGAGTTGATCAAGGCTCAAGGTGCCACCCTTACCCCCGTGGCGACCGACGACAGTGGTCTCGTGCCCGCCAAGCTTCCGGACCTTGCGGATCCGGTTCGTCTACTCCACATAACGCCGTCACATCAATGCCCCACCGGCGCGGTCCTGCCTAGAGACCGCCGGCTAGCCGTGTTGCGGTGGGCTGAGCGCACCGGGGCAATGATATTGGAAGACGATACGGGTGCGGGGTTCCGGTACGAGCGCAGTGCTCTCGAACCTCTGATTGCGTTGGACAGCGCCGCACGTGTCGTTCATCTGGGGGCCCTGTTCCCGGCAACGCCGGGTCTGCCTCTAGCGTATCTGGTTCTTCCGGTTAACCTCGCTCCGCTGTTCCGGGAGGCGCTGCGGTCGATGGATGCGGCCGGGCTTACGGTCGAGCAGGAGGCGCTCATACGCTTCATTGAGGATGGGCATCTCGTTCGCCACGCGCGCATCGCGCGGATCCGGTACGATGCCCGAAGGCGCACTCTATTAGAGGCCTTGAGGAGCAGCCTGGGGGTCGGCGTACCAATCCAGGGGGAACATGCTGGGGTGCATGTGCTCGTCTGGCTCCCCGGTGTGGCTGCCCAACAGCTCCCGGAGGTGCGACGCCGCGCGCTCGAGGCAGGGATTGGCATTGAAACGCTCGACGGTCGGATGCTCGACGCCCCCGCGCCGGCCGGGCTCGTGATGGGCTATGGCGCCATTCGTGACGACCAGATCCGGCCCGGCGTCGCTGCACTCTCGAAGGTCCTCAACACCGTCGTCATGAGTAGCCGCCTGAGTGACGCACGAGCGGCACAGCGTCACCCGCCCAAGACGGTCACCGTTATGGTTCCCTCCGCTTGACGCCGGGTCAACCGCAATATTGGAGACCGCAATGACGTTCCCGACACACCCTGCCCTCGTTATGTCACTCGCGCTTGCGCCAGGATCTCTTTACGCGCAGGTCGACGCCAGGATGTTGCGCCAGCCGGATGTCTCTGAGACTCAAATCGCGTTTGTCTACGCCGGTGATGTCTGGGTGGCCTCCCGGACGGGAGGTACGGCCCAACGGCTGAGCACGCCTCCCGGAGAGGAGTCCTTTCCGCGTTTCTCGCCGGATGGCGGACGGATCGCTTTCAACAGCAATTATGACGGAAACACGGACATCTATGTCATGCCGGCGAGCGGCGGAGACGTCGTCCGGGTTACACATCATCCTTGGACGGATCGAATGCTCGATTGGTATGCTGACGGGGCGTCCCTCCTGTACCTATCCCCCATGGGAAGCGGGATTCTTCGCTACGGCCAGTTCTATAGCACCAGCGCTCAGGGTGGTATGCCGCAAAAGTTGCCCGTGCCGTATGGGGAATTCGGTACAGTTTCGCCAGACGGGACCGTACTCGCATACACTCCCCAGTCGCGCACCTTCCGGACGTGGAAGCGCTACCGGGGTGGCTGGGCGGCCGACATCTGGCTGTTTGATCTCGAGACACTCGAGTCCCGCAACATTACGGCACATCCTGCGAATGACGAACATCCGATGTGGCACGGTCGCACGCTCTATTTCCTGTCCGATCGGGGACCGAATCAGCGGTACAATATCTGGGCGTACGATCTCGACACGGAAGCGGTTCGACAGGTCACACAGTTCGAAGAATTCGACATCCACTTTCCGGCCATAGGGCCGTCGGATATCGTGTTCGAACTCGGGGGACGGCTCTATCTCATGGACCTGGCGACCGAGCAGGCGCGACCGGTTGACGTGCACGTCGTAACGGATCGCGCAACACTTCGTCCGCGAGTGGAGCAGGTGTCGGGACTGATCCAGAACGCATCGCTTTCGCCGAGCGGTCAACGCACCGTTTTCGAGGCGCGCGGTGAGCTGTTCACGGTTCCGGCCGAGCATGGCCCGATTCTCAATCTTACGCGCAGTTCCGGGGTGGCGGAACGATACGCCGCGTGGTCGCCCGACGGGCAGGATGTCGCGTTTTGGAGCGACCGCTCAGGGGAGTACGAACTCACTCTCCGATCCTCCCAGGGACTCGGGACAGAGGAGCGCCTGACATCGCTGGGGGCCGGCTACCGGTTCCGGCCTTACTGGTCACCAGACAGCCGGAAACTCGCCTTTATCGATGAGAGAAGCGTACTACGTGTGTACGACCGGGACACACGTAGAACCGTGGTGGTTGATGAGGGACTCTGGCAGGGTCACGGCGCGCTCGAAAACTTCACGGTTAGCTGGTCATCTGATGGCCGGTGGTTTGCCTTTGCGCGCCCGCTGCAAAATTTGAACCGAGCGATCTTCCTGTTCGATACACAAACCGGCGAGCGCCATCAAGTCTCTTCGGGGTTTTACATGGACTGGGGTCCGGAATTCGATCCAGACGGTGATTACCTGTACTTCTTTTCCGCCCGGAACTTCGATCTGACGTTTGGCGATTTTGATTGGACTTGGATTCACATGAACGCTACGAATCTCCTAGCGGTCCCGTTGCGAGACGATGTGCCATCTCCTGTCACCCCGCGAAGCGATGCCGAACCACGGGGGCACGAAGACGAATCCGGCAAGGCGGAGCAGGGGGACACTGCCGGAGTTGAGATTACCATTCAGGACTTCGAACGGCGAGCTGTAGTCCTCCCGCCTGATCCCGGAAACTTCGGCCCCATGCACGCGGCGCCTAGGCGGGTCGTGTACCTGCGAGATCCTCGCACTGGTTCCGGAGATGACGAATCCACGTTGATGTACTACGATCTATCGGAGCGCGAGGAACAAACTGTCATAGATAACGTGGACTGGTTTACGCTCTCCGCGGACGGCAAGAAGGCCCTCGTGAGGCGAAATGGGCAGTATGCCATTGTCGAGGTCAAGTCCGAACAGAGCTTCGGCACGGCGCTCCGCACGGCTGAGTTGGAGATGACGGTCGACCCGCAAGAGGAATGGGGACAGCTTTTCAGCGACGCTTGGCGCTTCCAACGCGACTTCTTCTACGACTCAACGATGCACGGTGTGGACTGGGATGCAATGCGCGATCGATATCGGCGCCTGCTTGGGCATGCCGTGACCCGATGGGATGTGAACTTCGTTATCGGCGAGATGATCGGCGAGTTGAACTCGTCCCATACCTATCGTTCTGGAGGGGACACGGAGTCCGCTGCGCGGCGATCGGTGGGGATGCTTGGCGTAGACTGGACCCTCGAGCACGGAACCTACCGGATTGCGCGCATCATCGAGGGGGCATCGTGGGACGCCGTTTCCCGGTCGCCGCTGGCCGAGCCCGGTGTCGGCATCAGTGAAGGTGACTACGTGCTGGCGGTCAACGGCGTGCCGCTAAACGTGTCCAAGGACCCGTGGGCATCGTTTCAGGGACTTGCAGGCCGGACGGTCGCTCTCACCGTGAACGACAAGCCAACCGTGGTCGGCGCCCGCGAGGTGCTGGTCGACGCTCGGTCCGACGAAGGCAATGTGCGTTACCGCGCCTGGGTCGAAGTCAACCGTCGCCATGTCGAGGAGGCGACCAGCGGCCGGATCGGGTACATCCACGTGCCCAACACTGGAACACGCGGGCACAATGAGCTAATGCGCATGTTCTTAGCACAGATCGACAAGGAAGGGCTCATCATCGACGAGCGGTTCAACAGTGGGGGGTTCCTGCCGGACCGTATGATCGAATTGCTGGGCAGGTCGCCGCTCAATTTTCAAGCTCGGCGTTACGGTCAGGATGCCACCTGGCCGATCGTTGCGGTCAACGGTCCTAAAGTAATGCTGATCAACGGATGGGCCGGCTCAGGCGGTGACGCGTTCCCGGAGTTCTTCCGCAAGGCCCAGGTGGGGCCCATCATCGGGACCCGGACTTGGGGTGGCCGTATCGGGCTGACGGGGGCACCGGATCTTATCGACGGCGGCTCCCTGTCCGTGCCGACGTACCGGAACTACGATCCCGGCGGCGATTGGTTTGCCGAAGGGCACGGGGTGGAACCGGACATCGAGGTTCCGGAAGACCCGACACAACTGGCCCGCGGCGTGGATCCTCAGCTGGAGCGCGCCGTCCAAGAGGTGCTAAAGCTCTTGGAACTGAATCCGCCGGTACAGCCGAAGCGTCCAGCCGCAGAGAACCGCAGCCGGCGTTAGACCACTGCGGACAGCAGTAGCGCGCGGTCCCGAGACACGAGTTGTCGCTGGCGCTGTCTCACGACATCGTCGACATCTTCGAGGTGCAGCTTGCCGCCGCTCGGAAGTTTGAACCTCGGAAATCGCCCTAGGTTATATTCTCACAAGTCATCATCTTGATCTGAGTTCTCGAAATGGCGCAAGCCAAACGCCGTATCGGACGCAGCGCAATAGAGCGAGCGTCACAGGCCCTTACCGGATTCGGATATACGCCCCTCGAAAGCAGGGTCTATGTTTGCCTACTGCTTGAGGGTGCGGCTTCGGGGTATCGTGTCGCGCAAGCGCTCAACAAGCCCGTGGCAAACGTGTACAAGGCTATGGAGTCGCTGCATCGGAAGGGTGCGGTGCTCGCGACCCAGACCGGCAGCACTCAGAGGTACCGCGCGATTCAGCCGTCGGAGCTTTTTGGCGCGATGGAGCACGAGTTCCGTCAGCGTCGACTCTCGGTCGAGCACCAACTCCAGGATTTCGTAGGGCCTTCTTCTGCAGATGACGGCATATACTCGATAAACGAGCGCGACCAAGTACTGTCTCGTTGCCGCGCTATGATCCGCGGAAGTAGAGACGTTGTTGTCGCCGACCTTTCACCGAGGGTAGTTGCCATGGTCGCGGATGAGCTGCAAAGTGCCCACGCAAGGGGCGTCACCGTGACAGTACAGACCTACGGCGATGTAGCGTTAAAAGGGATCGATTGGGCGATTGCGGTTGATGCGGACGAATATGCCTCGCATTGGGATGGCCACTGGCTGGACATCGTAGTCGACGGAACGGAACTCCTGACGGCCTACCTCGACCGAGACGCACAGGAAGTCTACTTCGGAGTATGGTCACGCAATCCGTTCCTGGCATGGGTGCACCATTCAGCGAAGGCTGCCGAATTTGTGCTCGCGCGGTTCGCGGACACGCTCCAGCGGGACGGAACACCGTCCGTCAAACGTCGGTTCTCCAAGTACGTTCGGGGACTGTTCCGCCGCCATCCACCGGGCCTAGCGAAAGTACTCCGCCGCACAGGCGAGACAACCTAAGATTCCCCTAGCTGACAACTGTTGAGGCCGGTACCCCACCTAGCGTGAGATTGTCAGGTGCGGCACAGGGACTTCGGACACGGATGTCCGCGACTCGCACACGCACTGCCCGCTGAATTGGCCACCCTTAGAATGCCAAAGGTGGATCCTTGATTCCCCTTTTTCGGCACGTACTTTTGGAGCCGTCGAAGTCGCCGCGCTGGTTCAATCTTGTGTTAGATCGGTTCAACAGACATGCATCTCGCCGTACTCGCTGCCGCAATATTTGGTGTTGCCGATTTCTACGGGGGGTTGGCGGCCCGAAGATCCCCCCTGATCCCTCTCATGATCGCGGTGTACTCGATCGGCGCTGTCATCACGTTGGCCGTCATCGCGTTGTTTCGGCAGCCCGTTGATTGGGCCGGAGTGTGGTGGGGCGGAGCCGCAGGCCTCGCTGGAGGGCTCGGGCTCGGGCTGCTCTACCGAGCGCTCGCCGCCGGGGTCATGAGTGCGGTCGCGCCAGTCACCGCCGTAGTTGGCGCTGCGATTCCCGTCCTCGTCGGGTTGCTGCTCGGTGACCGACTCACTTTCGCCCCGCTTACCGGCGCGTTGCTTGGCGTGGCCGCGATGGCGCTGCTCGCGGCACTACCTCCAGGCGCCGGCCCAATCTTGCACGGTACCATCGCCCCTGCCCGACAGAGTCAGCTCCTCGCGACCGGCGCAGGCGTCGCCATCGGATCTTACTTCATTCTCCTCTCTCGCGCCGAAGCGTCAACAGGCCTCTGGCCTGTGGCTTCGTCACGAATGTCCGCCCTCTTAGTGTTCGCCTTACTCGCCGTGGCCACGCGCTCGTCGTTTTTCCCGCCGCGTTACGCCGTCAAGCTGGTCGCCGTCTCCGCGACGTTCAACGTAGGAGGAGCAATAATACTGTTCTGGGCCCTCTCCACAGGCCCCCTCGGCCCGGTGTCGGTCGTGACCTCCCTGTATCCGGCGGCTACAATCGCCATGGCAACCGTTCTGCTGCATGAACGGTTGTCTCGACGTCAGGGGACGGGTCTGGTGCTCGCCGCGCTTGCTACGTTGCTGATGGTGGGCGATTAACCGAGGCATGCGCGATACTCGAGTAGATAATTCTTGGTTGTCGTTCGATTCACTCGGTCTCGGGAGGTAAGTATGCTCGTTCGCGTCTTGCTGGTGATGGCAGTGCTCCTGTCGGTGCTGCCAGGGTGCGCCGGGTCAGCCGTGCCCTCCGCCCAGGCGGAGGAAGGCCTTCCATTTTCCACTCCGGAAGAGCAAGGTCTCGATGGTGTCGCGCTCGCGGTCCTGGCCGACAAAGTCCGGGACGGGACCTACGGGAGCACCCATGCCGTGCTCGTGGTGCGGAACGGCCACCTGGTTTTCGAGGAGTACTTCGGGCGCTGGAGCTCGGACCGCCTCCACGAGATGCAGTCCATCTCCAAGGGCGTGGTATCCATGGCCGTGGGCATCGCCCTGGAGCAGCGCGCGCTTGATAGCCTAGAGCAGCGGGTCGTCGAGTTCTTTCCCGACCTGGAAATCGAGAACCGAAACGCGTGGAAGGAGGCCATCGACATCGGTGACATTCTCCGCATGAGCACGGGGACGGCCTACGAGGAGGGCTACGCTGGCTCGCCCCACTATAGGCTCAACCGGATGCGTCGGGGGTGGGCCAAGTTCTGGCTGGACCAGGAGATGGTAGCGGAGCCCACCTCCACGTGGCGCTATGACAGTGGGGGCGTCATCGCTCTGTCGGAGATCTTCCGGCGCACCACGGGTGTGCATGTGGACGACTATGCCCGCGAGCACATCTTCGAGCCTCTTGGCATCGAGCGCTACGAGTGGGAACGGAACGCGGAAGGGCACCCCCATGCAGGAGGAGGTCTCCACCTGCGCCCACGGGACCTAGCCAAGATCGGCGTGACCATGCTCCAGGGCGGCGTCTGGCAGGGGCGCCAGGTTGTACCGGCCGGCTGGGTGGAACGGTCGACCCGCACCAAGTTCCGCTTCTCCAAGGAGGCTGATCCGTTCGTCGGCTACGCCTACCTGTGGTGGGTCTTCGCCCCGGATCCGGCCGTCGAGGGCGGAAGCCCCATAGTGGCGGGAACGGGCCTAGGAGGGCAGTACGTCTTCTGGATCCCGGACCACGACATGGTCGTGGTGGCGTTAGGGTGGTCCGACGACCCGGAGGAATCCCAGGGGGCAGTCCGCTTCCTCTATGAGGATATCCTGCCGGCAGTAAGGCGGTGACTTGGGAAGGGCGGCGAGGCCCGAATCAGGCCTTCAGAATCGTTACCCTTGACGCGGTCACTGGCGGCATCACCGCGGCTCAACCCATATTACCGCTGCGTACAGGACGCCCCCGAGTCTGCGGAGAGGACCGTGTCCACCTGTCTTCGACATCATACATTTCGTGATGACCTTCTTTCAGCCCGTGACAGCAGACACCGGGCGGACGCGCCTGGCTTGCGGTCAGGCGAAAGGAGATCATCATGTCCACCCCTCAGAACGGGTCCCTTAAGAACCTTCTCCAACTCAAGCGGCGTGCCAAGGAACTGCTGCATGCCTTTCGCGAGGGTGATGCTGAGGCCGTTCGCACCGTGCACGCGCACTTCGACGGCGCAGATCAGCGGCTGTTCCGACTTGCGCAGGCGCAACTCGTGCTCGCGCGGAGTCTTGGGTACGCCAGTTGGGCCCGACTGAGAGAGGGCGCCGGCGCCACACGCGGTGAACGGCGCCAACGGACCAAGCCCGCCGAGATGCACGGCCAGTACATCTATGACGTGGAGGCCGTGGACGGCGAGCGGGCATGGGCGCTGTTCGAGGCGTGTCGCGAAGGCGATGTGCCGACGGTGCGCGCGCTGATCGACGCTGATCCCAATCTTGTCCACGCCCAATATTGGTATACGCAGCCGATTCACTTTGCCGTGTATGCGAACCAACCGGAGATCGTGCACATACTGTTGGACGCCGGTACGGAACCCGGACGCACGCGCTTCATGGAATCGGGCTGGAAGAAGTTGCGCCAGCGCGCGGATGCCATGGGATTCCATGAGATTTACCGCATCCTCGTTGAGGCCGCGCGGGATCGCTTCGGGTACAATGCGGAGTTTGCCCAACTGAGGGACGCTATCGTGTCTCGCGAGGGGCATTGCGTCGAGAAGGTGTTAGTCGACCGACCCGATCTCGGCCGGGCGTGTGACGTCCACGGCAACAACGCGATCCACTGGGCGGTAATGACAAGACAACCGGACCTCTTTGCCATGCTGTGCAAGCATGGGGCGGATCCCGATCACCGCCGGAGCGACGGGCAGACACCGGCGCATCTCCTCTTCAACGGCGACTACGAGTTCCGGGTGTGGCGTGAGTTGAAGGGTGTGACACATGCGGATCAAACTACGACGCTGCGCGCCTTGCTGGACGCAGGCGCCGGTACCGACTTGTCGGTGGCATGTGCGACCGGTGACTCTGCAAGGGTCGATGCGCTCCTCGCCAAGGATCCCGGGATGGCACGGTGCCTCGACTCGGGCCGGCGCAGTCCCCTGATGTACGCCGCCCGAGGCAGTCATCTCGAGATCGTGCGGAAGCTCCTGAACCACGGTGCAGATCCGAACCGGCCGGAGGAGTTGGCGAGCGAAGGACACGCGTTGTGGATGGCCTGCGCCATCTGTCGCGTCGACATTGTGAAACTCTTACTTGATCACGGCGCGAATCCAAACTCAGCACCCGACTCGTCGGATAGTTGCTTGGGAATTACCAAGTCCCGGGCCGGTAACGCCGCGCCGGAGATCGAACGACTCTTGCGCGCCCACGGCGCCACGACGGCAATGTGGGCCATGAGCAGGAACGAACTGCGCGATGCTCTGGCGACTGACGCGCCTGTGACCCGCGAGCATTGGTTTGCGGAAGAGGTATTGGCCCGGAACGATCTGGCCTTGGCCGATCTCCTGCTCGAAAAGGATCCGGACGTGGTGCACCGCTTGCACGGCGGCACGCTGCGCCTTGGAAGTCCCGACGTGGCCGTGACCGAGAGCGCCGTACTCAAACGTCTCCTCGAGGCCGGGTTCGACGCCAACCGTCCGGGCTGGCTCGGCAAGACGGCGCTGCATCACTATGCCGGGCGTGGGGAAACGCACAACGCTTTGTTGGTCATCGAGCACGGCGCCGACCTCGACGCGCTCGACGACGAGTTTCGCGGCACACCCCTGGCCTGGGCCGCCGCCGAGGGCCACGAGGAAACAGCAAGAATGTTGCTGGAGCACGGTGCAAACCCGAACCTGCCCGTCGACCTTCCACAGGCGACACCTATGGCGCGAGCAGTAGGGCACGTGGGGGTGGTGCGGCTGTTGGAGGCATCGGGTGTTGTAGATGGGGCATGACTAGTTAGTGGGTTGTGGTTCGCGACTACGGGTTAGCGGTCCGCCTTGAACACGTGGGGCCGCTTATCAAGGCCGCCTTGCCGTTAAGCAGAAGCGTTCGAATCGGCAAGAGGGCGAATGAGTCGCGCAACAACCACCGCGGACAGAGGAAAGTAGATGGCCTCAGCAATGATTCCCCCAAATGCGTCGAGCCACGTGTAGTCCGGAACGATCGCCTGGCCGATCTCCATGATCGCAAACATCGTCCACCACACACCTGAGTAGACCTTCCATTCTTCAACCCAGCGACTACGACCGAGATAGAACAGCAGAACAAACCCAACCGCGACACCTACCTTAACGACCAACACACTCAACATGAATAGCCCAGGCGATTCCGGCGATGGGGGCTCGATGTCGGTGACCATCGACAGGCCACCGTAGATAGGGAACGGGACCAGGTACATGATCGCGAGCGTGGCCAATATGGCGAGCATGAGTCTCTGCATTGATTCGCTCCCTCTTATACGCGCCGAGTAGCGGGGATGCTCGCTCGGATCCGCTCGGGCAAGAGTACCGCCCGGTCTCTACTTTCTCGGTTTGAACTCCGGGAGCAACCGTGTTTGTAACAGTGGGGCCACCTCATTTCACCACCCGCTGCCTGGGGCGACGACCACCACCGGTCTCGGTGCTCCGATGTCCTATAGGTTGGTCCCCCCCGGGATTCTTGAAATGGTGCCTTGAGATTTTAGAGCGTGACGCCAATTTTCTCAAGGGACTAACGCGTTCCTCAAGCCGTGAGTCGAAAATGGGTTCGTCCTGCGCGACTCTCTTTCGGTGGGGCTACCAGGAATCAACCCAGTACCCGTGACGGTCCGGACATGGGAAAAGTGATGTGTGTGCACACATCGCTTGCCCCATCCCCCCATCTTTCATAGGGACTTCAATCACCCGTCGGATGGCCTGGATGCGATTAAAGAGATTGGGAATGACAACCATTCCGGGCGGAAGGCTCCCGTGCGTGTGGGCCGTTGGCGTCGTCGCCCTCGCGTGCAGCAATTCTCCCGAAACGCCTCCGCATACCACGGTCACCGACAGTTCGGGTATCACCATCGTGCACAACCGCTCCCCTCACCGATCGGGCGTTGACTCCTTCCAACCGCGCTCGTCAACCAGTCCGGCAAGTTCGATCAAGTCTGAAGACAGCACTTTCAGAGCATCCTCCGCTACCTCGTATGTCACCATCGCGTACGTTGCTTGCTCCTCGTTGACGAGAATTGGGAAGGTGGTGCATGCCTGTCCCTCTCGTATGTCGATTAGCCCATCGGAGCGAACCCGCTCAAGTAGCCGACCACCGTGGGCGGTATCCGGAGCCAGTCCCCGAAGCAGGTCGGCTGGCGCGCATTCTCGGGCGCGTACGATCATCGCGGCGGCGAGAGAGTCTTGGGTAAGTGGTGATTCCAACGGATTCTCGCCGATGCCATGGGAAAGATGCGCCTGCAGGATGACACGAGGATCCGCTGGCAGCGACGCGCTATCGGAACCGTCGCAGGCCCAGAGGAAGAAAGCCGCAAGCATCGGGAGAAACCATGAGCAGGCGGTGCTCAACCTTCGTCGATCATGATTGATCTTGGGAGGCACGGGCTCCACCAATCTTGGAAGTAGTTCTCCGAATCTCCAGCACTTGGGGACCGAGGTGAAATCAGTCACTTGACCGCCCATAGATAGACCGCGGCCATTGGGATTGCACTTCCGCCCCCCTCTCCGAGTGGCTGTAGGCATGCGGAAAACTCTTTCGCCTCCTCTTCGTTCAACGCTTGGTCCATCGCCTCCTCAGGTGTGGGGGTGTTCGAGTTGGGTGCGATCTTCACATAGATATCCCAACTCATACTCTCGCTGAAATGCTGCACATCAACCCGGAACTCCAGGTGAACCTCACTGAAACCAACACTCTGTGCGTACGAAAGATGGTCACCTGCTGCTTCGCAGATACGTAGATAAGCACGGAGTGTGTCGTGACGGCGTCAACGGAAGCGTCGCCAAGTGACGAAAGGTCCTCGGCGGAGGCCTGAATGAACTCGCGACGGTCCAGGAGGTCCAATTCCTGCGCAGTGGTATGAGCCCGCAAGGAAGTGTTGGCGGTTGGACCGAGCGTCATCGGTAGCGTGTTATCCGAAGGATCGAGGGCGGATGGTCAGGCACAGGCGTCACTCGCAGCCGAAGGTCTCCTGTGCCGGCTTCGTCCGGCGATGCATTGATTCGCCACACGCCGTAGGCCCCCGCTCCGACGTCGAGCGGAAAATCGAACGGAATCACCGCGAGGATCGATTCGTACGGCAGCCACACCTCATCGGGGAGGTCGCCGCGCCGCCAACTGTTGTCCCATGTTGCGAACTGCGGGAGCGGCGTCGGCGGTATGACGTCGCTCGCTAGACGATCGTCCATCGCCACCGCGAGCACGAACCGGTCGTACAGATCAGCCGGTGCCGTCTGTGTCAAATCGGCGATCGCCTCGAGCGACCAATCACCCGTCGGCGCCAAGCGCTCGTAGAGCCGCGATCCGTTCCCCTCGCCCGGCCATGTTTGGTGGAGCTGCTCGCGAACGGATAGCAGAAACAGCCCGTCGGTGCCGTAGGCCGCGGGGGGTGCCGCGTGCACACCCCACAGGGGCTGAAACTCGGGGCGCGGCGTTCCGGGCCAGCGAGTGGCCGGCCATAACGTTTGCAGTCTCTCGGCCTCATCGGCACCCTGGCTAAAGGCTGCCCGCGCACCCGCCAGAATGCGCGCGGCCTGTTCCTGCGCCGTCGTCGCCAGCGCTTCGGTGGCCCACCCCGTCGTGCCGAGGGCGCGAGCGCTGATCTCCGGGCCAACCCAGAAATCGGCGCCATGAGCGTGCTCGTGGATCGCCGTTCCGGCGATTTGCGCTTCAGTCGCTTCTCCAACGTTCGCTGGGAGCACGGCGATCGACACCTCGATTGACCCGCTACACCACGACCGAGGCAACGCTTCGGGATACAGGATCGTCGTGCCGATATTGGACGTGATCCCGGTCAGCAGCGTGACGATTCTCCCGCCTGCGCCTCCGGCTGGCTGAAACGTGCGAGAGATGACTACGCTCATCGTCGGCAGGTACACCGCGTCCAACGTCGCGGCGACGCGCTCCAACTTAGCGCGCGCGTCCGGCGCAAGCACTTCGGCGAGATTCGGCACACGCACGTCCACGGCGATAACCGAGTTGCCGTCGATCGCGACGATAACAACCGCGAACACGGGGATCGACGTCGACGATGCGTTGCAGGCGCTCGGGTCGTTCCATCGATCGGGGATCCAGACGGCATCGTCAACGTGTGCGCTGCTCAAACGGTTCTGTATTTCTTCGCGACTCACGGCAGCGGTGCTGTGCGCGCCGCTGGCGGACGCGTACGCGCCGGGCCTGTCCATGATGTCCGCTGGTCTCCTCTCACGCTCGACCGCTCCAATGAGCGAGGCCTTCGCCGGCCTGGCGACGAACGGCGCGTTGGCTGGCATTGCCGATGCGGCGTTACCTGGGTCTTCCAGCCGAATGAAGGCGAGGCGATCCGCCACCGGCGCGTCGCTACTGACCGGCACCCCGAGGTTCACTGCGGTGAGGATATATCCAGCTCCATCACGCCGGAGAATGAAGCACTCAGCGCTGTCGGCGTCGAATCGCCGAGATGCACCTACTTCGAGCGACAATACAGCGGGGACCGCTGTCTCCAGGCAGGAGTTGCCCATCGGCCCCGTCGGGCGATCAGCACCCTGACAGGATGCCAGAACAGAACTCAGCAAAGCGACCGCTCCGACACTCGATCTACCAATGCCCCGTGAACGCCGTTGTTGGATCATGGCGCCGCAGCACGCCACATGCCGAATGTCGCACCCGATCTCGCGCATGATGTTGGAACCGTGACCAGTTCCTTTTTGTATCCGCGGCAATGCACCCTGCCAAATTCCGTCGCTACGGCACCATCATGAGTGGCCGGTACTTGAGGAAGAACACACCTTCCTTGCCGCTCGAAACCACGATCGTGCCGCTCTCGAAGAACGGGTAGTTGCTCCACGAGCCGTCGAACCCCATTGCATCGTTCCACGGCACGGTGTCGAGGAAACCCACTTCCTTCGGATTCTCGGGCTCGCTTATGTCCAAGATCCTGAGTCCGCTCGTATAATTCGACTGATACATCAAGTTTCCTTTGATGTACAGGTTATGATCGATCGTGAACGCCTCACCGAAGTGTTCCTTCACCATCAACGGATCGTCGAGATCCTCTATATCCCAGATGAGTGTTCTGTTACCGGACATCGGCTGACCGGCCTGAACGGAGTTAGATTCATCGCCCTCGTCGCCCATGAAGAAGAATCTGTGGTCTTCGCTGATCCACCCCTGGTGTGCATACGCAACGTTGGGATAATCGGCGGACGAAATCGCCACGGGGTTCTGCTTGTCCGAGACGTCGGCAATCGCTAGCGCATTCTCGTTCGAGCCGAAACAGATCTCCTTGCCCAGGTGCTCGGTGTCGGGCCCGTTGTAAACGATGCACATGCCGTCGTGCGAGTACCCCGTTCCGCGCCTACCCGTCGTCGTGTCGGCGAAGCAGCCAACAAATACTGGTTGGGTCGGATTGTGAATATCTATCATGTGGAGTCCGCCACCACATGTCTCACCGCCACCGCTCGAACCAACTGCGTACGCAAACCCCGTTTTGTCGTTGATAACGAGGTTGTGCACCGAGGCAACGCCGTCGTAACGCGCATCTATGTCAAACGTTACAGGAGCATTCGGGACATTACGCAACCGAGTGAGATCGAAAATCTGCATTCCATGTTGCCCCGCACCATCAGCCACTATGAAGGCGTGGTTATCATACACCTTGATATCGCGCCACAAGTTCCCACGGGAGCCCGGGGTCTTCGGAAGATTACCGAGGTAAACCGGATTCATCGCATTCGTAACGTTGATGAAGGCAGTGCCGTCCGTGCGACCAACGATCGCATATTCATTGCCCGACTGCGGGTCGGTCCAACCCCACACGTCATTCGTATTGGCCCCACGCCCGCCGCCGATCGCCTGGACTGGCAGGAAGGAGAGAATGTCGACCTGCTTGCATTCGAACTGGTCGGCTTGACCGTCAGAACACTTGACTTCGTCGGCAACGATCGGGTCGAGACCCTTGGGCGTCGGGCCCAACAATTTCTCGACCGCACTCCATGATCCACCGGCCCGCTCTAACACGACAGCGGAGCCGAGGCCAAAATCGTCATTGGTGGCACCAACGACCGCGAGGTTTCCGGCGACCGTGATCGTATTACCAAATCCGTCGCCGACATCCCGGTCCAATCCGGCTAGTTTGTTCACGTCCCCGAAAAGATCGGTCTCGGCATCGTACTCGATGCTGTACACGCGCCCCGATGCGTCCGCATTTGGCGCGCCGATCCAAAGCTCTCGCTCGCTCGAGACAATGCTGCTTCCAAACCGATTGCCGCGCACTCGGTCAGAGGCGCTCAGCGTGACGCCCGCGACCCACTCCCCTGTCCGTCGACTGAAGGTGAACACCTCGCCCGTGCCATTTTCTCGACCGGGCGCACCAACAAGGGCATTGCCGTCGAGCCAGGCCACCGCGAAGCCGAACGAGTCGCCCGGGTTGGACTCTTCGTCATCGAGCGCGAGTTTCGCCTCCTGGGTCCAATCGCCTGGCCCGTTGCGTTTGAATACATATGCCGCACCGCGTCGTTGCAACTCCTGGCTCGATTGGATCGCGCCGGTCAAAAGCCGCTCACCGTCAAATGCGAGCGACCAGCCGAAAAATTCCTGCGGCTGAGCACTGTCCGGCGCTAGCTTGGCTTCTTGGGTCCACTTGCCGCTGTCGTCGCGATGGAAAACCCACACCGCACCGCGGCTTTCGTTGTGTCCGAGGGCGGACATAAACAAGAGGTTACCGTGCAGGAGCCCGAAGCGCCCGAACGAATCGCCGGCCACGACGTCATCCGGTCGCATCATATCCACCAACTCCCAATCACCCCCGTTCCGGTGGTAGGCCCACGCGGAGCCCGTACTCGAATCCATGAGCGTGCCCCCGATGATCAGCGACCGGTCGTCCAGGGCGACAAACCGCCCAAAATAGTCGCCGCCCTCGTGATCCGGAGCCTTCAAGGTGCCCGTTTGCTCCCAACCACTCCCGGCACGGCGGTAGATGTAAACCGTGGCTCCATCGGTGCGGTTAAACGGCTCGCTGATGAAAATCTCGCCATCGCGGATCGCGGCGTAGGAACCGAACTGCTGCGCCTCGAGCGATGTAGTGGCGAGAATTGTGATAGCTCCGACGTAAAGAAATCTGCTCATCCTTACACCTCGTTTCATATGGTCACGTGCTTGAGTCTCTATTAAACGATCACTTCGGTCAACGCGACGTGTGCTAACGCACTCGTTACCCCAGAAGGGACCTGTTTGTTACCCAGTGTACCAATACGATGCTCGTCTGCCCGGTCGCGGCGAAAATGCCGGAAATGATCCCGTTGACCGCGTTGTCGAAGAGCGGCGTTAGAGAACACGATATTAGGAGACTTTCCCTCCAGCTCCGAGCGTCACATGCTTGAACCCGTCGTCGTCGTCGCACCTGGGCTCAGTTCCGAGCCATGCAACAACGCCGGTGGGTCGCACCGTACTCAGCCCTGACACTGCTGGCCGACCACAGTAGCACTCTTCCCAGTTGATGCAGTTGCCAGCCTCCTTGGGCGACGGCAGGCGTTTCGGATGGCGACCATATCTGGACGGATGGCGCTATCGCCTGAAACAGCTCCTCGGAGATTTCTTCCAGCTCCCTTGCATCGCGTGCTGAATTTAGGATCTCCGCGCGTGCTTCCAGGCGTGCGGTGGGAGCTGCATCATCAGCGCCCACGAAGCCGTCGACCGCACTCCTCCGGAAACCCAGGCATTCGTATCTCGTAACTCAGACCTGACCGAAACAACCAGAGTTCGAGAACCAAGTTCTCCAGTTCGCCGTGACCCGCAAGGGACCAATCACAGCAACATTGGGGTGGCCACTCAACCGTGCGTCGCTCACGACGCACGGTCTATAGTTTCGGTGCGTCCTAGTTCATCGCACGCGCCAAACTCGACCACGACTCGCATTTTTGCGCAGAGGGTTTCCGGTCGCCCGGTATTCTCATTCGCTTCACCGCCGGTTACCGATAGGGTCGGGAAACGCGGCTGACACGGGAGCGGTTATGGCCTCAAGCAGGGACCGGCCTGAAGGCTCCGTGATCACCAGCTGGTAGCTCGATTCGTCCGTCTGGCGGACCGCAAGGCCGCTACCGCGTAGCAGGGCGTCGTAGTCAAGCACGCCTGCGGTCTCGACGAGGTCGACATAGAGTGCCTCCAGGTCGGTGCCGGCCGCCTCTGACAGAGCCGCCACCAGGTCGGCCCGTCGATACCCAGTGTCTTGACCCGTCCGGGACTCGCGACATCGACCGTCCAGGTGTTGGGCCGGTTCTCCGATGTCGAAGCCGCCCGCCCCGTCCACAGCGCGGAATGCAACCACGTACCTAGCGTGATTCATGGTAGCGGAGGCGACTCCTTACCAGGGAAAAATCGGCCGGGATCCGCTAGCCGTGCCGCTCGAGGACTTCACCGGCTCAAGATTCCAATCTTCGTTCCATTCAGGGATGCCAATTGGGGTCGCGTGTCGCCGACCTTCCGAGACGTGACCGCACGTCGACGCCGCAATCAAACGCTCGGGCCGTGCGTCTAAGTCACCGGGCGCACTAGCCGAGACAGAGACTAGGTGCAGGCTCGCTTGCTTGATTCGGGTCGTTCTCACTGCGGCAGGTATTCCTCCGGGATGGGTTGCTCGGGCGACTCGTCCATCCAGGTGGCTCCCGTGATCCACCATCGGTCGCCGTCGAAGAAGAGGTGTATGCTATTGATCCCCCGACCGAGGACTGGCGTGTCGAGGGTCCTGCGGTATTCGTACGTGCTGAACACATGCGCGAGATCACCGAATCGTTGGGTCACCCGGTGAATCTCCCGCTCGACGAACCCCTGCGCCAAGAACCCTTCGGAACTCGCCGCGAACTGCGCGTGGCTTATCACGTTCGCGACCCTCGTGCCCTCGGGCGTCCGTCGCAGCGGCACGAACCGGACGCCCGGAAGATAGAGCGTACTGTCCCGAGTCCAATCCGGCTTCTCGCCGGCCTCCACTGAGATTACATCATAGAAGGCAGCAATGATCCCATCGATCGATCCGACATCGTCGGGGTTCGCCCCCCTGCCTTGGGCCGAGAGACCGGGAGTGAGGAATAGAAACAGGACACCGATGATGCTCACAATGGCGTCTGTGGGGTGAGCTGACCCGAGCCCGTCGGGCGCGTGAACAGGTTGACTATGCATGCAGCCTCCTGAGTCATCAGGGCGTGACCTTTCGCAAGCGCAGTTCCGCAACCTCGGCTGTTCCATCGGCATGCCCGACCGACACTGCCACCCGCAGTCGGTCGTCGCCCAACAGCTCGTAGGTGAGGCCTCCGAAAAAGATCGCATGCTCCGAGGACCTCTCGAACGGAAACATGACCCACTCGTCGCGGTCCTCCCACGGAGACCCGTCGGCATTGAAATGCTTTACGCGGATTACGGGCTGTCCGTCCTCGACGGACAGCACCATAAACTCGAAGAGCTGTGCTCTGCCCCCAACACTCAGACGGAACGTGCCTAGCATCGTCTCGCCACTAGGAGGTGTCCACGTCTCCTCGACCACACCGCCGAAGCCCGATCCCTCCCAGTGCCCCGCCAACCAGGTCGGCAGGATGTCGGAACCCACCGCCGCCACAGCGCCAGAACGCCCTCCGGCGCCGCGGCCGCAAGGACGATCGCAAGTCCTACCGCGACTGCGATTCTCCTGAACAGATTCAGCGGTCTCATGATACCTTCAATACTCCCTTCAGGTCCCAAGCTTCCACGCCGCGCGGTTGGAGCTGCATTATCAGTGCCCACGAAGCCGCCGCACCATAGTCCTGGTAATCCTGGCATTGCTATCTCGCAACTCAGAGCTCACCGCAACAACCAGAGTTAGAGAACCAAGTTCTCCAGTTCTCCGTGACCCGCAAGGGACCAATCGCAGCAACATTGGGGTGGCCACTCAACTCCCGCAGGCATACATGGTGCCACCGTAACGGTCCGATCGATCCGGCACGACACCGGGGGCGGAACCGCGCAACCTTTCGCGCGACGACTGTGTCTACTTACGGATAGAGACCGTCCGTCGACCAACACGTATGTCCGGTCCGCGCATTCTCAATAACGAAGGGGCTCGGTCCAATTGATATCCTTGTCGAGATGCCAATTGGATCCTTGCAATGACCACTACTTCGCATGATCTTCGTACCGACAACGGAGGTCGCCGTCTTGGGTCCACCCGAGGGCGGAGAGCATGCCATACACCTACGATCTAGCCGGCTTTCGGATGGTTCGTACGTCGTTAACCGACGCCCGAGAATCGCTTGTGCGGCCGATCGTAACCCGGAGGGTGACGAGGTTACGGAAACAAAGGCGCCGGCACTGAGCCGACCCCTTCCCCGCTTTCCAACGAGCCAGACTGTGATGTAGAAGACTATCCTGATGGACGGGCCGAGCATATTGGGGTTAGCTTGTCTGCACGGAAGACTGTGTTCAGGATTGCTAGTTTGCTGACGACGCTGCCACTCTTGTTGCTGCACGTGACCCTGGCCTCTGCACAGTCGACCTGGTGCAGGTACGAGGTACGCGAGCTTGCGACGGTTAAGGACCAGCACCGGGCTCCATTTCTGGAGGACGTCCAGCCCGGAAAGACGGGTTACGAGCTGAGCATGGACGACTTTCTGTCCCGTGCACAGTGACATACACAGGTGAGGAGCGGGCAATCCCGCCGCGCCGGAAGGACTTTCTCAAACCCTACTGGGGAGACAGGCGTCGCGCCGCGAGTTGGCCGGCTGCGGCTCAGAGGAAGTCAAGATGAACGCAGAGTTCTCCAACGTCTACGACGACAAGGCGCGTGCGGACGCCTACGCCAAGCTCGAGTTCCCCGGGACATACTACTTGGCTTACCGGGATTTGCCGGCGATTATTGGCGCCCACATCCAAGGCACGAAGGCCCTGGACTTCGGGTGCGGAACGGGACGTTCGACGCGGTTCTTGCTTGAACTCGGCTTCGATCCGGTGGTGGGAGTTGACATCGCGGAGCACATGATCGCACAGGCTCGGGAGCGTGACCCGCAGGGGGAGTATCGTCTCGTGCATGACGGCGACCTCAGCGAGTTAGCGTCGGGCACCTTTGATCTCGCGCTGTCCGCGTTCACCTTTGACAATATCCCCACGATGGAGAAGAAAGTCGCGCTCTTCCGGTCCTTGAAGCATCTGCTGAAGGACGGGGGGCGCATCGTGAATCTTGTCTCGTCCCCGGAGATCTACGTCAACGAATGGGCCTCCTTCTCCACGAAGGACTTTCCTGAGAACCGCACTGCGGCGAGCGGGGATAAGGTACGGATTGTGATGCTTGACGTGGAGGACAAGCGCCCCGTTGAGGACATTCTCTGGACGCACCAGGACTACGATGAGGTGTACAAGCGCGCGGAGTTGGTGCCGATCAAGACCTGCTGGCCCTTGGCGAATCAGACGGAACCGTACTCGTGGGTGAGCGAGACCGCGATAGCTCCTTGGGTCATCTACGTTCTGGGGCATGGCGAATAGACTTGTCGCGCGGGTGTTAGGAAGGCGTGCCGAGGATCGTCGGAACGATAATCCGAAGATCAACCTGCACCCTCCGGTTTTGGAGTCGCGCATTTCTTAGAGGAGTTGAAGACGTAGGTGGGGATTTGCTGGACAAGAGGATTCTCAGCAGGTTTTACTCCGACGCGCTGCTGCGAAGCGCGAACGCAAGATCGAGATTCGTCCCGGCCGACTTATTTCTGCTACCGGCCCTCGTCGGCGCTGTCAATCAAGCCCGGATACTTCATTTGACCAGTGCTTCAGAAAGTTCGAAACGCGACAGGCTCCCACTAATGCCGGAGGCCCCCATAAATGCCGGCCTACCGGAAGAACCAACCGACCAAATCGGGGTCCCCGATCAAACCGCGGTGCCAGCCACCCCGAGACATCCACGGATTAACCTCGATGACGATATGCGAGTCTCCCCGGCGAACGGTCAAGTCGGCAACACGAGCGCTCTGCCAGCCGATTGAGCCTGAAGGTCCTCGGGGCATAGTCCTCAATCACGTCACCCACGCGAAGCTCCGTGCGCGTAGCGGATGACGAACTTGGTAACAAACACGCCCCTTCTGGGGTAATTGATCCCTTAGCATATGTCGGCTCCCTCGGCGCTGACATCGACACCAACTTTATTTCGTGAGGTTTTCGATGTGCGGACAGCTTTTCCGTATCCGGTTTCGAAGGAATTCCCAGCCAGATCGCCGTGTGCACCTCTATGGAGCCGCGGTCCTTATCGCATTGTTGTTTGGTTTTAGTCCTTCACACGGGCGCCGCACGGGCGCTACCGATCGGGGTGATGCCGCTCTCCAAGGGTGGCGATGGGACGTTGCACCGCGACCGTTTCTAACTATCGGCGACACCGGCGATCTGAACGAGGAGTTCTTTCTCGTGCGTGCGATTTTGCTCATGCCTGACGGTCGAATAGTGGTGGGCAATGGTGGTACAAGGGAGTTGCGGTTCTTTGACAGCGAAGGCCGGTTTCTTTCCAGCAGCGGTCGTGAGGGAGGTGGACCGGGCGAGTTCAAGAGTTTTTGGTGGATGGGGCGTTACCGTGGGGATTCGATTGGAGTTTGGGATCCCCGGATGCCGCGAATCTCGGTTTTCGACAGCCAGGGAAGATATGCCCGCGGATTCCGCCTTGATCCTCTGCCTGGCTTTTTGCCAAAGCTTATTGGGTCCTTTGACGATGGTTCGCTAGTCGCAACTCGCGGGCCAAACGTCGACGCGATGTATGCCAGTCAGACCGGCTTGTTCACCGACAGCGTTACGTATCTTCACTTCGATGCCAAGGGAGTCCTAATAGACACCCTGGGGCCGTTTGCCGGTGCCGAACGCTTCGTACTCAAGAATCGGAGCGGAGGCTTTTCGACCGCCGAACTGTTCTTTGGCCGAGAATTACGGGCGGCCGTGTCGCGGAAGGTACTGTATCTTGGCAACACGGACGCGTACAATATCCAGGGTCTTGAACTTGGGAGCCGGGCCACGGCCTCATTGACGTTGGCGCATGATTACATTCCCGTCACCGACGACGATGTGAGGGCGTTGCGGGAGCGTGATCTGGCAAGCTTTGACACCGAGGAACAGCGTCGCCGCCGCCGCCAGCTTCTCGACCGGCTACCACATCGCGAAACGATGCCGGCGTTTGCCGCGCTCGTCGTTGACACGTTGGGCAACGTGTGGGTGGAAGCGGCTCGGCGGCCGGGCCACGACGATCCTTCGTGGACGGTGTTTAGTCCGTCAGGTACTGTCATTGCCACTGTCGCCACTCCAGTGGGCTTGGCGATCATGCAGATCACCGACGATGCCATTTGGGGAATTTGGCGCGACGAGTTTGACGTCGAGCACGTCAGAGCTCACCGTCTAATTAAGTAAACTGCGGATGGTCCCGCTGAAACACCAGCAGGCTTTCTGAATAGTGACTCGGAGTGTGGGGTGATTGTGATTTGGACCAAGTTCCCACAAGGGAGGCCCCCCGAAGTGCTGTCGTTTGGTGGGCTGATCCGGTCACGGCCTGGCGCCAGACCCAGGGTCGGAGTAGGATACCGGCTAGGCTGGCCACGACACACAGACGGGTTCTCAGTGCTGACAGGCTACGGGTTGTACTTCTAGTTCTCGGAGGGCTTCTTGCCTCTACTCGGCTCCCAAATCTCACGATATAGGAGGAACAAATGCCAGAGTTCAAAATCGGTGACACCGTGAAACTGAAGTCGGGTGGCCCCGACATGACGGTTGATGGCTTCCACAAAGCTGTTGGTGGGGATGACGAGGCCTCATGCACTTGGTTTGATGATAACAAGGAGCCTCAAGGCAGAGCATTTCTACCCGACACACTGGAGAGAGTTGAGGCCGGCCCAAGTATGGCATGATTGCCTCTCAAATTGACCCACTCCCAGAACAAACAACGGGGCCTCCCACTAATGCAGGAGGCCCTAAGGTAAACGGAGCATGAAGTGCATTGTTTGTTGAACTATCTCCGTCAATCCTCTTGAGAGCCTTGAGACTATCCATGTAAACACAATCGGTTGCACGAGAACAAAGGCCACGACCCCGAAGGCTTCAAACCTGAAGCTGAGCGATTTTTCCTTCTTCCTGGAAGCCTCCAGGTGTGCAAGTACGTCATAACCGAGCCGTCCAAGCATCCACAGCTCAAAAAGTATCAGTAGTACGAAGAAAGCAAGGAGACCTGCCGCAGACAGGACCGCTTCGGTGTAACCACTCATGAGTTGATCCCTCGCACGGCAATACTAACGGTATTCCCCGTCCACAAATAGTAAATGCCGCTCAGGGGTCAAAGGTTACACTCGTCATGCAGACCGCCAAAAAGGAACGGGGCCTCCCACTAATACAGGAGGCCCCCTAGTGCTGTCGTCTGGTGGCGTCATACTCAACTGATGGCTGCTGCAACCAACCCGCCTTACCGTGCGTCTATATCTCGGAACGACAACCCAACGAGCTTGATGACCTGGGTGGACCCCAGCTCACCTTGACCCTTCTGAAAAGAGACGTTGCTACTATGGAAGCGAGACTCGAAAAAGAGGTGCGTGCCCTAAAGATCTATGCAGTTGTGGCGACTACGATCTGCGCGGTGTTTCTACTGTCCGCCTTTGCCATCCACGACACACAAGTGCGTTTCGAGGAGATCGATGTCGAGCGCATCAACATTGTGGAAGCCGACGGTCAATTGAGGATGGTCATATCCAACCAGGAACGTCAGCATCCCGGCATTGTGAACGGCAAGGTC
Source organism: Gemmatimonadota bacterium (assembly GCA_036679605.1). Classification (GTDB taxonomy): domain Bacteria; phylum Gemmatimonadota; class Gemmatimonadetes; order Gemmatimonadales; family GWC2-71-9; genus JAZDCZ01. Next base: position 47,941 of record JAZDCZ010000011.1, on the reverse strand, counting down.
ATCGAGCGCAGTGGGCCGCGTCCACCCGGCATGATTTTCTTCAATCATCTTGGGGACGAAATGGGCGGGTTGGTATTCGGCGAGAACGGCGGGAACGGGCATTTCGGCTCGTTGACCTTCGACAAGGTAAGAAACGATCAGACCATCGGGTTCCGGTACCTGGAAAGCGACAATGGAACGTACACAACCGGCTTGGAATTGTGGCAGCAGCCTAATCTTCCGTCTGACGTTGTGAACGCCAAGTATGAAGCCGCCAATAGAATAGCAGATGAAACAGCCAAAAAGGCCGCAATTCAAGCGATGATCGATAATAACGAACTCACTACTCGGCGGCTTTTCTTCGGCAAGGTACGCGACAACACAGTTTTGATGATGATGTACGACATCAAAGGCAAGCCGTGCATTAGAATGATGGTTCCGGCTGACGGAACGCCCAAACTCGATTTCTTGGATGAGACGGGTAAGGTCATCTACAGCCTGCCCGAGAACCGATAGGCGCATCGCGTCACGTTATGGCGCTGGTCAAATGGGCCGAGAAGGCCAGCAGAAACCGCCGAAATACAACGGGGGGCCTCCCACTAATGCAGGAGGCCCCCTAAGTGCTGTCGTCTGGTGGCTTCATACTCAACTGATGGCCGCTGCAACCAATCCGCCCCACCTTGTGCCTATATCTCGGAACGACAACAACGAAGATACAGGTCTTCACATAAGACCTTCCTCGGGAGTCTAGCGCACCCCCCGGGGCGCTCCACATGGCCGGCTATTGGACGGAAATCTGATGGCGCGCATGGCGCTCTTGTTGGCACTCATCTCGGTGGGTGTATTTACGAGCGGCAACACCACGCTGGGGTTGTACAGCCTCGGCCTGTTCGTGCTCGCGATCATTGTGTGGCTGATAGACAAGCACACCGGCGTACTCGGCAGAGTCGGTCACGGGTTGTGGCACGTTTTCACCGCAGCGGCCATCGCCGTGATGTTCGCGGCTATACCACCGACAATCGTGCCTTAGGTAACTCAGTTGCCTTCCAGCCCGTAGTTTGTGGTACGGTTCGCGCCGATTCGACCTTGACGGCGGTTACCGGAGCGTTTGTTGCGGTATAGGTGTGGACGGGAGTGCTGTCGCGAACACAGTTTCAAGTAGCGACGGAAGGTTCGTGCTAGACGCCGAGTCCGGTCGGGGGGAGCGAGCCGTTTTCCGAACGATAAGGTCCGCGGCGGCAGTCGTCGACTTTACAGGAACAGTCTGATGTGCCTGTGGACAGTCTTCTGAAAGACTTTCAGTATGGCCTTCGTTCGCTTCGGCGGGCCCCAGATTCACAGCGATTTCACTCCCTATTCTGATTCGTTGGGCTTCTCTTCAGCTCAATGATCGCTCTTGCCGTAGCCTCGTTCGTATGCCTGGCGTTCGGCGGGACTCTGTCCCTCGAATCGAGCCTGTATGAACGCCTCCCGATCGCCTCGTTGCACGGGACTGCGTGGGTGATCCGTCCGTATGAGCGCTCGCAGTACACCCGTTGGGGAATAGCGTGCGATCTCGTACCAGTCGTTCGTGCCAACAAAAAAATTGTCTCCGGCCACGGCGTAAAAAGTCGACCGGCCGAAAATCCTCGAAACGGCGCGAACGCCGCCTTCTATGGTCTGCATAAACATCTCACGGCCGGGGAAGGCCCCAACGCTGTCGAGGAGGGTGCCAGTTTCGGAGACGTGGATTGATGGCTGAGTTCCACGCATCGCGCCGGGTCGCCGTTGAACGCTGAACAGATCCCGTGTAGGCAGAAATAGCGTGCGGTCGGCGAAGACGCCTAGGGCGGCACCGACCAGTAGAAGCCCGCTACCCTCAGCAGGCAACAGGGTAGCACTCCGCCCGAAGTTCCCGGTCAGGTCGTACACCGTGAGGCGTCGGAGTTCGGAATCGAACACCGCAATCGAATCCGGCCCGTAGCGCAGCAATCCGGACAGCGTCTGGAACTCGCCGGGGCCACTGCCTCTGGCACCCACGGTGCCGAGGAAGGTTCCGTCCTCGCCGAAGAATCGGAGCTCCGCGGTGCCATCGTTGGCAACCACAATGCTGCCGTCGTCGAGACGCATGGCTCCCGCCACGTAGAAAAGCTCTTGACTGGGATCAGTCGTTGCACCGCCAAGATCGAGAGACGGAGTGTCAGCGATTATCCATGTCTCGACGCCCGATCGGTGAGGGGAGCGGTTGTGCACGATGGTGATACCCGAACTGTCGGTGACCGTAGTGCGCGGATGCGTTTCGGGAGAATTGCTGCACGCAAGGGCGACGACGCCGATGGCCCATACGCACGGGAGCCTTCCGCCCGGAATGGTTGTCATTCTCAATCTCTTGAATCGGATCATTCGTCTCGCCCCTTGAGGAACGCGTTAGCCCCTTGAGAAGATCAGCGTCACTCTCTAACATCTCAAGGCACCATTTCGAGAATCCCGTTCGGGACCAACCTATAGGACATCGGAGCACCGAGAGCGGTGGCGGTTAAGAGCGACTTGGTAGCACCGAACGGTTCTTCGAAGGAACCGGCTCGCTTGCCTAGACCGTCAAGGGCTGCAACAACCAGCGGCGGACTTGTGTGTCACCAATTGCCGCGGCTTGCTCTCCTGCCCCTTCAGTAGCTTGCGGAAGCTCAGGGAAAATCGATGGTATAGCCAAACGCTGTGGCTGATGATTTCGCGAGGGAACCGGTGGCAGTTGTCGCCATTCGTATTCGTTTTCATTCGCGAAGTCTGGGGGGCACCGGCTCAAGTTGACAGAACCCCGTGTTCCTCGGCGCCATGGCTAGTCGGTGAGTTGCTAGGGCACCCGGATGGGCAGCAGCTCGCCGTCCAAAGCAATCCGGCCGCCTGACGCCCCCTCGAACGTGAGCCCGAGCACGCTCTCGGGTTTCGTGTACTCCTCGGCCAGGTAATGGAAGTATGCGACTTCGTCCTCGGAGAGGAATCGATCCGTGATGACCACGAATCCGATCGTGTAGCGCGAGCGGTCGACGGATGGTGTACGGGGACCGTGTTGTGAGACGATGTCGTCAATCCTCAACCCGTCTTCCGTGAGGTTGGCCGCAACCGAGTCGGGCGGGAGACGCCCAGCCAAGTAGAGCTCTAGCGGATTGAATCGACACCGACCCTCCCAGCCGAACGCCGACGCGTCTCTGATGAACGCGTTGGTCCAATGAGAATTTGCGGTGAGCTCTGACAGCTCGGCCGCCCAGCGGTGCATGAGCTCATGAGTCAGCAGACAAAACGCACCATCGAATTCACCCTTCGGCCAATAGAAATCACGCACGAGTTCAACGGCGAATTCCAACCGCGATGCGGAGCCAAAGATGGAGAAGGACGTGTGCACCCTTATTCCAATTCCCCTTACGGCATTTCGGAGCCGGAGGGCCTGGCCTTCGAATTCCTCCGTCGCCCGCGGCGCTCGCGTCAAGACGAGCCAGTCGCGGTCGTCCGGGAAGATCTTGTAGTACCGTCCGACGATCCTGTCCCGCGCGCTCTCGAAATCTGACATGTCGACCTGGGTCACGAGGACGACGATTCGGGACGTGAATTGAAGGTTCTCGTCGGTGAGGAGCGTGATGTCCGGGATGGTCATTTGGCCGGCGTCGACCGTCCTGACGGAGATTCGAGGCCGTGCGACAACGCCTTCTCCATCTGCCCCAACAAGGGTGACGGTCCCGATCGTCGTTGACCCAACGGGGTGGCCGTCGAGTGGTGCGGTCAGGCCGTCCACTGTGAAGACGCGATCACCCGCGACATCGTCGCCCTGTGTGCCGTCATCGCGAAGCGTGACTTCCGAAACCGGAGCCCCGTTTCGCAGGAGGTGCGTCCCGGTTGAAAGCCCGACGCGAACGATGTCTCCCTCTACGCCGTCAACTGAGAGCAGGAGCCGAGCAGATAGGCCGGTCCCCGCCACGAGTGGATCGACCACGGCTCGGGTGAGGGAGATCGGCGAAGGAGGAGGCTGCGTCGGCATTCCGTCGGAGCAGGCCGCGTGTGCGAGGACAATGAGGATCCACGACGCTCGTGACGTCCATATTGTTGCCACGTACCTCATGATGCAACGTACACTCCCACGCTAGTGATGTTTCGGTCCAGCGCCCAGCGCTCCGGAAGCTTCGGATAGGCGAAGGAACTCGGCCGGACTGGGACATCACGGGATCCGATCATCTAACGTGCGTACGACTCAGCCAGACGGTCGAGGGCGCTGAATAACTGCGCCTCAGTCAGCCACCGGCCGCGCACCATGACGCCGACACGTCGCGCCACGTTCCCGATGTCCGCGAGAGGATTGGCGTCCAGCAGGAGCAGATCGGCGCGCATCCCGACCCGCACTGTGCCGAAGGTGTCTGCGGCATCAAGGAACTCGGCAGCGTTGCGGGTTGCGGTCTCAAGCGCCTGAAAAGGAGTCAGGCCGGCGTCCACGAGGTGCCGGAGTTCACGCTGCACGGCAAACCCAGGGATGATGAGCGGATTGGGGGCGTCGGTGCCCATCAGGATTTGGGCACCGGCTCGATGCAATGCCAAGACGATCCGCTGCCCCACTTGAAGCTGTGCTTCACGGTAGCGCATGACAGGAGCTGTGAGGTCATCCGGCCGCGCGTCCATCGATGGCCAGTATGCCCTCACAGCGGGCAAGACGTATTTCATTTCCGGCGCTGCGAGCGCCTCGGCGAGCTTCGTACCGGCAAGGATCGGGCGCTCGAACAGGACGAGCGTCGGCGTGTTCCAAACACGTCCGGCTCGAGTAGTCCGAGCGATGTCGCTTAGCCGCGCCGCGTCAATGAAATCGTCGGTGCTCAGGGTACCTGCCAGGAGCGCGGTCCCCAGGGAAGTCTGGGTTACCCGGATCTCCTCCGTCGAGAGAGCGCGCCAGTCGATCGCGACTACCGGATCGTCGGGCGTGACTCGGGCCGCGTAGCCCGTGAGGTGTTCGATGGAAGCCTGTCCGGCGGCGAGTGCGGTATCCAGCGGGACCGCGTTGGGTAGGTGGCCGACAACCGGCATGCCGGCGTGGCGGGCAGCACCCATCACGGCGCGGTACGCTTCCAACGACAACCCGCCATACACCTTGACGAAGTCGTACCCCGCCGCCCGTTGCGCGCCGACGATTGAATCGGCATCGGACGCGGTCACGACCGATGCACTACCGGGCCAGATGGGGTTCGGGCCGTCGACGATGGGGCCTGCCGTGTAAATCGTGGGCCCAAGCAACTCGCCGTGCGCCACCGAATCGCGCCATGCCAGATGCGCAGTCCGGCCCGCCATGTTCCGGACGGTCGTGACTCCGTTTGCAAGATACAGGAGCAGTGCGCCGGGCGTCGTGAGATGCATGTGCATATCCGCTAGTCCCGGAAGGAGGTACCGGCCGCGGCCGTCAATTCCGGTGGCACCGTCGGGAACGGTAATCTCCGAGGCCGGTCCAATGCGTGCAATCCGTCCGTCGCGCACAATAACCGTTTGGTCCTCGAGCGTCCCAGGGTGGTCCATCGGGATCACGGAGACGTGCGTGAACGCGACCAGCTGGGGTCTCGGGACCGTTTGGCCCGTGTCCGGTGAGCCTCGGCGGAGAGACGCCACCGAGGAGGTCGGGACTTCCTGAGCCGAGGAGAGTGCCGGCGCAAGCGCCACGGTCAACAGCGCGGAGAATCCCACGTCGCACCACCGGCCGAACCTCATCCGTGTCAGCGAACTCGGTCGCCTTCGCCTCACTCGGCCCGCATCTCGATCTGTGGAATAACTGCGTGATATAATGTCTTCTCCAAGGTTTGAGATCTTGAGACGTTAAAGCGCACCGCTAATACTCTCAAGGAGCCAACTCGCTTGTCGACAGTGATACCATTTGGGACGTACCAGAGCGGGACGACCAGTGGTCACTGCGCATCGCCAGCAAGGCATTCGCCAGTCACCTCCCAGGGTAGAGTGCCAGGAGGCCGGAATGGTTACCTCGTGGCCTCCGTGAATGGAGCCTTGAGGAATCCGAAGGGCATTGTCAGGTTGATGCGACTGGAACAACGCCAATTCTGCCTGGTTCGAGGAGACATGGCTTGCTCTCATGTGTAAACATAGGAGACCCCGAAACGGGAGAGCACGGCTAGTGCTTCAAGAAAGAGTTAGTCCTGATCAGAACTACATGCAAGCACTGGCTGTGACCGGTACGCTCCTGGCGAGCCTGCTGCTATGGGGCTGTGTCGCGGACAATCCAACCTCAACGGATCCGGTGGACGACCCAACCCCAACGGATCCGGTGAACGAACCAGTCCCAAGTGACCCGCCCACAGTCCCAAGTCCCCCGCTCCCAGTCGCAAAGGAACCGGCGGCCCCAGCAATCGGCTGGGTATCCCTAGCGCCTAGGATTACGCTGCCGACAGGCCTCGATGCACCGCCTGAGACCGGTTGGCCTGAGCCTGGTCAAGAGGTGCGCTGGCAGGTGCACGTGCTGAACGGCAGAAGCGATACGCTGGCCGGTGCCAGGTACAGTTGGCAGATCGGCGGCAACACCGTGGAGAGCGGCGAAGCCGATCTGTCACCGGGAGAGACGGTAATGGAGCTTGCACGTGCATGGAGCACCACCCGTGAAGAGATCGGTTTTACCTTCGATGTGGACACCGCCGCCGGCATCGCTGTTTCGGACGAGATCACTGTCATCTCGAACGCCCTGAGTGTCGGTCTCTGGATTGAGCAGGAGATCTATGACTGGATGGCTCAAGAACCTGGAGTCCCGCCGTTCGAGCTGTGGGCGCGGGACGAGGTGGAGCGTTGGAACGATATCCTGGGAAGACAACTTGAACCCTTTAACTTCGACTACGCCGTCATCGACCGCCTGCGGCTGGACCGTGTCGTCGTGTTGCCGACTGGGTCTCCTTGGCCGCAAGACCGTGATGACGATCTGGTGTGGTATTTCAGCGAGCGGAACCGGTTCTCTTCGTTGCGGGTCGGTTCGCTCCAAGGCGTAGAGCATCAGACGGTCGTTCTGCATGAACTCCTGCATCAGCGTGGTCTCCTTGATCTGTACGCCTACGAGGTGTTCCACCTCAGGGGGAACGGAAGCGAGATAAGAATCCTGGATCCAGATGGAAACGAAGCGGCTGGCTCCAAGCGGATGTATGTGCGGGGTACCCGGGCGTACAGTCCGAACTTTGACTTCACACTGATGGGCGTGAACTACCGAAAGGAAACCAAGCTCTCCGCGCACTCTGCTTACGGGCTCAATCTCTTCACGGGACGTCGCACGCCACGATGGATTGATGAGTTCGGGAACCCCGAGAACTCGTTAACGGAAGGGGGGAATCCCTACCTTGCCCATGTGCCTGAGCGCATTGAGTTCTTGCTGGCTCCGGAGAGCGGCCCCGCCGAACCTTTAAGGGATGTCGTCGCACTGGATGTATTCCTCGATCGGGGCGAAGATGACTACCAAGATGTGTATCTAGCCGAACCGGACTTCACGTTGGAAGTCGATTCGTCAGGAATAGCGGTCCTGCCACCGGGGCTGTGGGCAGATACAACCTGGGCAAAACGCCTTAAACCCAACGTTCTGATCTTGCGAGCACGTACGATGGGGAACTCCACCTGGGGGTACGCCTTCTTGCCGGTCTATGACCTCAATTTCGCCTTCATTCGCGGGGCCCGAAAAAAGGCACGCTTCACTGTGCGCATTCGCCTCCAGTAGTTACTCGGAAAGCAGGCCATAGACCCGGCAACCTCCCACCGGCTGCCCGTAGACCAACCACACCGCGATTACGGCGTTCCACCTCTTCCATCAGCCGCAGGTGCCGTGGGCTGCCCAGCAAGACCGAGACTAGCTCGCCATCGACAAGCACGTACTTTACCAGAGCCGTCCCGGAAGGGCAGCACATAGCATCCTTTGGAGAATATCCCTTCCCCCGCAGCACTATCGTTCGGTCCTGTATCGATAGCTCTTCAAAGAGTTGAGTACCCTGTGATCCTACGAGCCTATGCTTGATCGGCTCGTATCTGCTCCCAAATGATTTGAACACGACAAGGTATTGCCGTTTGCTACGGTTCCTAGACTCACCGATCTGATAGGTATAGAGAACGGCAGTATCGGGTTGATTGTCGTAAGTGAGTTCGCCGTCGGCACGCACGATCACCAGCCCTGGACCAGAGCCGCTTGGTCGATTCGATTCCAGGTATGCTTGCACTTCGGCATCTGAGACTTGGGCCTGGGCCGCGTAGGGACATACGCACAGGAGAGTTGTAATCAGGATCGATCGTGTCATGACTCAACCTCAACTCGTGAATGGATTGCCCGCATATCTCCATATTCTACGGCGCCTCGAGAGCGCGTATTCCCTAATAGATTGTAGCACGACTGCTGCGTGCCAGCCGCGTTGTCTAACAGCCGCCTTGGCTCCACAGATGAATTCTCGAGCAAGAGTCCAAGCCGCATCGTTCGATCTGCTTCGGCCTCATGTGGTTCTTTCGTGTCGCAGGGCACGTTCAGCCCTTTCCCGGGCAATGGTCGTGGGCAGTTCGGCTCTTGCCCGCGATTCGTGTAGTATGCTATCGACGAGATCTCCGATCTCGTCCACCGCGCGCTCGCGGTCGGTCGGTGTCACGGTTGGGCCGAGCTCATCGAGACCGACAATGGCCCCAGTGTTGATCGCGAAATCCGGCACGTATAGAATCCCCCGGCCATGTAGTGTCACAGCATCTTCTTCGGTTGCCAGTTGATCGTTCGCGGCGCCTGCGACTACTCGGCATCGGAGGCGCGCGACGGTTACTTGGTTGAGCACTCGCCCCAACGCGCAGGGTGCGAATACATCACATTCCGCCCCATACACATGACGAGGATTCACAACCGAGACCTGACCACGAAGACCATCGGCTACCTTTTCCGCCCGTTTGCGGTCTAGATCGGAAACGAGTAACCGAGCTCCCCGTTCGGCTGCCAGGCACGCGAGCCAAGCACCAACTTTCCCGACTCCCTGCACAAGGATTGTCCGACCGTGGAGGTCGTCAGTACCAAACTCATGACGCAACGCCACTCGGAGGCCGGCAAGCACACCACGTGCTGTATAATACGCGCTAGGTTCGTCAAGACCGGGCACTTCGAACAGACCCGATATCCACGGAGTGTGATTGCTCAAGTGGAGGGCATCCTTGCGCGACACACCCACGTCTTCACCGGTTCGGAATGCGCCGCCGAGGGCGTTCAGAACGCAGGCGTACTCCTCTAAGAGGCGGTGCCGCTCGGATCCAGAGAGAGGCCGTTGAGGCGCAATCACGGCTTTACCACCTCCGCACGGTGCTGATATGATGGCCCACTTCCGAGTCATTGCTTCCGCCAACCTCATTGCGTCAAGAAGCGCTTCTTCGGAACTGTCGTAACGTTGTATGCGTGTGCCACCTACCGCAGGACCGAGAGTGACATCGTGCACGGCGAGGAACAGCCAGGCATCGATACCCTTGAAGTATCGAACTACAGTCATGACACCAGCCCAGTCCGCAATTAGACGATCAAGACTTCGCATCATGCCACGTCCTTAGGAGGGTTCACCTACCTGTGCAGTCGGAAGCTCACTTCCGTGGTCGCAGGCCGTTTGCCGAGCAATGCCGTTGCGTATCAATGAAAGTCTCAATGTGTCACCGGTTTCGTCTCCTGAGCAGCCCGCGATAGCTCCGATGGCTTCTTGGCGCTACTCCATCCACGGCAACCAACACATCTACACACTGAACTCCTGCGCGAGCCGCTGGTGTGCCAACGGTTACATTCGTGACGACCAGGTGGGGGCACTTCCGTTGCATACACATTGCGAGGACCCACAACCGAGACCTGTCCATGAGCACGCGTTATTGAAACATCGGCGGGAGGACGGTTCAAAACCGACGACGGCCTACGGCACTGCCGTATCTGCACGAACGAATTCAAGATCACCAACCCGAGGGTCGGAGACCGTCATCGTCGTCGAACCGTCCTCCTTTCGATAGAACGCGATTCGAGTGCCGGCCCCGTCCGTCCATTGCAGGCCACCTAGGCGGAATAGCCCGCGTGGAAAGACGGGAGACGCAAGGGGTGATGCTATGCGGACCGCGAGGTGTTCCCCGTCGAGTCTCACGATGTATGTGACATCGAGATCTGGGCTGTGGAAAGAACCTCCAACAACGGCGAGATCGGAGTCCGTTGGTGCTGGCACTCGAGTGAATTCCAGGGCCGCCCCGGATCCGGAGTCATAGATCAAGGAGGGCACCCCGGAACTCGACTCTACAAACTCCACCGTTTCCGAGGGATCTGCCGCCGGGCCGGTCAACTGGAACACGCGCGCTTGCAGCGGAGCCAGACCAAAGATGTCGGCACCGTCATTGAACCGTACCTCGATCAGATCGACGGTGGCGGGCTCAGCGCTGGCGGAGACCTTGAAGACGTTCTCCCCCCGAACGTAGTCCCCCAATACCTCCGCCAGTTGCGCAGCCGAAGGGCGCCAGGAAGCTTGAGCTTTTCTATTTTCCGGGCTGGCTGGCGGAGTGGCCTGCCGCAAGCTCTCGTCGTCTTCCGCGCCGGCCCGGGCACCCTCCTGCTCTTTCACAGTTGTGTATCGGTCCGGCGGTTTCGACGCAAACGGCAAAGCGAGGTCCGCGATGCGACGGGCGAACCGCGGTGCCGACGCCTCCCGAACGTTGCACAGGACGGCAATGGAGAGCTGCAACTCCGGGAAGCGGATAAGCTCCGCCGTGTGCCCCGCATTGCGGCCATTATGCGAGATCATGCGGCGACCGTCGTAATCCTCGATGACGAGGCCGGGCGCCTCCGGAATCGTATCCCCGTTTGACAACACGCCCGGTCGCCTCAGCTCGGATAATACGATCTCGCCGCCGACGCGGGCGTGCGAGAAATTGGCCGCCCAGCGTAAGAGATCATCCACAGACATAAATAGGGACGTATTCGTAACGAAGGCGCGCTCATACAGCCTGAACCCTCCGTCCGGCGCGGATTGATACCCCAGAGAGCGCCCCGGGACAAGCGTAGAGAGATTGCTTTGGAAAAAGGTCTCGGACATCTCCAGCGGCCCGAACACTTCGTCCCTGACCACCTCCGCCCAAGGTCGTCCGGCGACTCGCTCGACGATAAGGGACAGCAGCCAGTATCCTGACGTGCTGTAGGACACATCGGTTCCCGGAGTGAAAAGCAGCTGCCGTTGCCGCAGAATCATGTCAGAGATCTCGCGGTCTCCATACGGACGCCCTCTGCCGAACCCCGCATAATACATCATGCTCGGGAAGTCACGGATACCGCTGGTGTGGTGCAGTAGCTGCCGCAACGTGATCGTGTGACCGTATTCTGGCATCTCGGGCACGTACCGCCGAATGTCGTCGTCAAGGGACAGGCGACCTCGCTGCTCGAGGAGAACAATAATGAACGCCTCGAACTGCTTGACGGCAGAGCCAATGTAGCCAGGCGTTCTGGACGTCCAGGGAGCCGAGTGCTCGAGATCGGCCTGACCATACCCGGCTCGCATTATCGTGTCGCCGCGCAGGTCAACTCCCACGGCGCATCCCGGCGAGTTGGAATTATTCCAGGCGGCGAAGACCGAGTCGACGCGCGACCGAAAGTTGTGCTCCTGTACTTCCCCTGCTGAGGCCGCCAGAAGTGTCCCGAGGAGGATCCACGATGTGAGACAGCGGTGTTTCAAGTGATGCGCTCCCATGCTCGAAATCATGACTGCGGCTGACGACATCTGGTTTGAGAAGTTCCCAGATATCGGGGTCGCCGGGTCGACGTGCATGTCCCACAGGCCTGATTTCATCTACCTAGCAATGAGACACGCAAGACCTCACCAATGAATGCGATCGGGGGGCAAACTTCAAGGTTCCAATACAGCCCACGACGATGGGTCCACCGACGAAATCTTGTGGGATCCATCGAGCCGAACGGTAGGTGGCTTGGAGCAGTTGCCATGCCCCACGATGTGATGCCATTTCCGCGTGTTTAGAGGTGGCTTGCGCAGAACGGTGCGCGGTTGGGCGACTGCGTTACACTGACTCCTTGACATGGGCTGATCCAACGGTCCATTGTGGGGTGGTGCGGCAGCTAGGTCACGGCGCCCATGCGGGCCGGCTATAGCGCTCCACCATCTCGACGCCCAACTCGTTTCTGGCCAGCACGGCGAACTCGCCAATACCCACACTCAAAAGCTCGCGCCCAACCGGGAATCGCACCGAGCCATACACCGTCCCGTCGCGCACCATCAGCGTCCACACTTCTCCGCTCGCGTTCACCGTCCGCCGCATCCACACACCGCCGTTTGGATTGGCAAGCAGGTCCAACACCGGAGGCAGCAGATCGGGAAACGCCGCGCGCTTGCGAGCCACCGCACGCAGCGGCTCGAAGACCCGTTGCCCCATGAACTCGCTGGGGATCACGGTCTGCACCCAATGCTCACGCTCGACGTCCGTGACTCGCTCGGATGCGGCGGGTACATCGACCGGCTCGATCCGCTCGCCATTCCGTGCAATAAAATGCAACCGGTCATCCTCAGGACGCCAATGGGCCACGGTTCCGTCGTGCATGACTGTCCACCGATGATCCGGCGTGTAAGGCTGGCGGACAGTGAACGACGGCGCTCCCGGCGCCGTCAGCCGAAGAAGATCGCGTGGGGCCGCAAACGTGAGCACCGTATCGCGGCTGTCGCCGCGGAGTCGCACGATAGCGCGCTCCATCGACATAGGAACGAACGTGCCGAGTATCGTATCACCGCCGACGACATGGATCTGATTGGCCCACGTGCCGCCGAGGGTGTGCGAGGTATCGAAAGTGACGACGTACACGGCAGGCTCGGGATCGGTGAGGATCGCAACGGCTTTCCCTTGAACGATGGCCGCCCTGATACCCACGAGCACCACGTCGTCAATGTCGCCGATCGATCCGATCAACCCTGGGGCACTCTGCGCAAGCACGGGGGAGACAAAGAAAACCGCGCACAGGACGGCCAGCGCTTGCCGCCTCATCTCAACACCAGCCCTTCGTATCAACGGCTTCCCTACTGTTCACATCCGTAGCAGCCTCCGCAACGTCCACAACGTGAGCGGCAGCACGTACTCTCCGATCCACAGGAATCCCAACGCGTCGACAATCATGACCTGGTATGGCGGAACTCGCTCGGGCGATGGCATATCACGGAACCGGTTCCGAATCTCCCGCGCCTCTTGTCGTTATCCGCACCCTCGATCCGCTCGGCGAGTTCGGCGTTGCGCAGTACATCGGTTACCGGCGCCTGCGGTCGATCGAAGCGCACGATGCGCATGAGCGTGGCATCCAGCGCATACGCATTGATCTCCCACGCGTCACCGGTCCCGAGCCACAATCGATCGGGACCGATGGCCGCGGCGGTGACACGTCCAAAGGGCAACGCCGATGCGCTGAACGCGCTGCCGCTTGTGCGCGCGAACATCTCCGCTGCAGGCACGTCACCCAGGTCCCCTTGCACCAAACCGTCCGGTCCCAGAATCACGTATCGTGAGTTCGGCCGCACGGCACCGGTCGGGAAACCCGACGCGCTTGAGAAGAACATGCCGCCGCCCACGGCCAATCCGCCTTCGCCGGTGATGCCGATCGCGATCGGGAAGCCACCACCCTCCATCCCCACCAGATAGGAACGCACGAAGCCGCTCTCCGCGTGCACCAGCGACACACGCCGTAATTGGCTGTCATAGACGACGAGGCTGTCACCGCCGAGCACGCCCGCCAGCTTCGGCATCCGAAATTCCCCGGGACCTTCGCCTTTTCGTCCGTGCGCCACGACCAGCGCGCCGTCCGCACCGTACACGCGGATCTCCGCCGCCCCTCCACCTGCAACCACGATCCGGCCGTCGGCCAACCGCCGTCCGCCGTCCGCCGCTCACCCGGAACAGTTGTTCGGACTACGGCGCGTCTAGTCCACCGATCGTGAGCGTCGGCGTGGGATCAATCTCCCACTCGGTGCGCGCACCGGCCGTGTCGATGCGGTTCTCAACTATCGCGATGCCGGCACTATCCCGCTCGGTCACCGTGATGGGCGGACCCGCATCCTCGGAAGCACAGGCGGAAAACAGCACCAGGATGCCGATCGATGGAGTCTTCATGATCGATCTCCGGGTTGGCGGGGACGGGTGCTCGTACACGGGCGTAACACGATGGTTTCACCGAGAGATGCATGGGCGATCAGTAAAGACTTATACTCGCTCATGTCGGAGGTGCCGATTGGGCAATCAGACGTGTGCGGATCCCCGATCGGCCTCACCTAGCCGCCGACGCGATGCTGTCCAAGAGCACCTCCCGGTCACGCCGATCTAGGAGCGTCCCTCGATAGACGACGGCCGAGATGCTCCGTGTATTGGCGATGTCCGTGAGGGGGTCCGCGTCCAGCAGGATCATATCGGCGACCTTCCCTGTCTCGACCGTTCCCAGTTCGGTGTCCATGTTCATGTAAAGCGCAGGATTCAGGGTCGCGGTGCGCAGCGCCTCAAGCGGTGTCAAACCCGCGTTCACCAGAAGCTCCAGCTCCTCGTGGAGACTCATGCCGGGGATCAAGTGCGGGTTCCCGCCAGTGTCCGACCCGGCCAGCAGTTGCACGCCAACCTCTGCCAGTTCCCGGGCGATGCGTACCCAGAGCCGATAGTAGAAACGGAGGGCTTCGACTGACTCCGGGGTCTCGTTTCTCAGGTGGACATTCACCTCCGGCGTCCACCATTTCCGGAGGTACTCGGGCACGTAGCGGAGCCATGGCGCCACCGTGGGGTCATCAGCCTGGTAGAACGCGTTCCGCTTCCACACCACCAAGGTCGGCGTCACCCAAGTACCCGACTGGGCCATTCGCCGGTAGTAAGCTCTCGCCGACGCCTCGTCGTAGTTGGCCTCCGCCAGACGCGCCGCCTCGACACGGAGTTTCTCCCGCGGGATGTCGTTCGCGATCTCCCGCAGATGAGCCACGATCGCTGGCCAATCGCTGAACGCGCGCTGCATCTTGAGGAGGTGCTGCTGATCGTCGAGGCCGGCCTCCAGCGCTTCCTCCAGGCTGACTTCGTCGGGTACGTGCCCCGAAACCCTGACCCCCCGCTCGTGTGCACGGGCTACAACAGCGAAGAACGCCTCCCGGGGCAGCTGGGCATAGACCTTTATGAAGTCCACGCCCTCGGCGAGGAGCGAGTCCACTGCAGCGCGTCCCTGGTCGGGGCTCTCCACGGCCACGGAGCCAGGCCACGACGGTTCCGGCCCGTCCACCAAAGGCCCGGCCGCCACGATCCGTGGCCCCACGAGCGCACCGGCGGCGATCCGCCTCCGCCAGTCCTGGATGACTCTCCAGTCGCCACCCATATCGCGAACGCCGGTCACGCCCCAGACGACAAAGTTCGGCATGAAGAGGTCCCGGAGATGGGCTGGTGGTTGGAGGAGTTCCCAAATCTCGGGGTCGTCCGGGTGGACGTGCATGTCCCACAGACCCGGGATCAGGAAGCGTCCTCGTCCGTCGATGGTTCGGGTTCCTCTGGGTATCAACACCTCGGTGGACGGTCCCACCCGCTCGATACGGTCGCCGACCACCATCACCGTCTGGTCGGTGAGCCGCGCGGCATCCGCCGACTGCGCCGCTGGATCTATTATGGTCACCGACTCGATGGCAAATCGGCCCTGGTCTTGGGTTTCTCCCGCGGATGGAGCATAGCCACAAACTCCCAGAAGGAGGGCAAGAGATCGAGCTTTCATCTTGCCAGCCGAACGGCCCGGGTCAGTCCGAACCCCACACAGAAGGTGCCCCCGACACCTAGAGGTCCCCCTCACGAATCGGCAGGCGTCGGATGCGCTTGCCTGTGGCAGCGAAGATTGCGTTGGTAATCGCTGGTGCAACCGACGGATAGGGGGGCTCACCCATTCCCGAGGGCGGGCGATTGCTGGGGACGATGTGAGTGTCGATCACCGGTGCTTCGTCCATCCTCAGCAGCGGATAGTCAACGAAGTTCGCCTGTTGTACCCGTCCCCTATCCAGCGTGATTCCCCACTTGAATACTGTGGACACGCCGTCCATTGCCGCACCCTCCACCTGCGCTTCGATCCCGTTTGGATCGATCGCGACGCCGCAGTCGACGGCTGCGACGATACGACTGACGCGCACACTCCCGTCTTTGGTAACGGAGACCTCTGCCACATGCGCCGCATACGTCTGCTTGTAGTAGGTGCAGGCGATCCCTCGCCCGCGACCCGCGGGTACCGGGGTGCCCCAACCGGCCTGCTCGGCTGCCACCTCTAGCACGTGCCGCAGCAATCCGGTGTCGCACTGCACTCGACCGCGGCGTCCTGGGAGCGGCAATCGAATTTCTATTTGCCTCGACTCGCCCAACAACTCCAGCTGGTAATCCAATGGATCTCGCCGCGCCATGGCCGCAACTTCATCGACGAAGGAATTGACCACAAACACGTTGGACGAGTGGGAGACTGAGCGCCACGATCCCATCTGCAGTCCCACGTCGGCCGGCGCATACTCGATGAGGAGATTCGCGACCTGATATGGCATGTCGGCTGCCCCCTGAACATCGTACAGCGCGGGATGCTCGGAGGGGGACTGTTCGATGTTTCTGAGTAGGGACGCGCTGGCAATACGATGATGCCAGCCTACAAGCCTACCATCGGAGTCGAGTCCTGCGCGCAAGGCGTGAAGACTCGGTGCTCGGTAGTAATCGTGCTGGACATCATCTTCGCGAGTCCAGACAAGCTGAACGGGAGCGTTCACCGCCCGAGACAGAAGTGCTGTCTCAACACCGTATTCGAACGCTAGACGTCGGCCAAAGCCACCGCCGGAGAGCGTGGGGTGTAACCGGACAACGTCGGATGGGAGCTTCACTGCAGCAGCGATCACTGCCTTGAGCAACCGTGGGTTTTGCGTTGGTCCCCAGGCGTCGCAACTGTCGGGGCGAGCATCGACGGTAAAGTTCATGGGCTCCATACACGCGTGCGCCAGGGGCGGCAGTTCGTACTCGGCTTCCACTCTCGTGGGCGCCGCCGCAATTGCCTGAGCGGTGTCGCCTTCGTCGCGCAAACGCATGGCATCGGGGTCCTTCAACCGTGCGGCGAAACGTTCTCGAATCAGTGCGGAACTTTCTTCGGCGTTGGAACCGTGGTCCCAGTCGACCTCAAGAACTCGACGTCCCTGCAGGGCCGCCCAAGTGCTCTCCGCCACGACCGCCACACCTGAGCGCACCGCGCCGTACAGGAGTCCGCCAATGGCGGCCGGCTCCAGCACCACAACATCTCGAACGCCCGGAACCGCCCGTGCACGGATAGCATCGAATCGCTTGAGAGATCCACCATGGACGGGGCAGCGCGACACGACCGCGTACAACATACCAGGCACCCGAACGTCGAGACCGTATTGAGCCGTCCCGCGGGCAATCTCAGGGATATCCGTCCGACTGATCGCTGTCCCGATGATCCCGAACTCACTGGTGTCCTTGAGGCGGATGTCGGTTGGCACCGGTCGGGTCGCGGCGCGCCCGGCAAGCTGACCAAAGGGCAGCGAGCGCCCAGTGGGTCGGTGAATCACTACTCCCCGCTCAGCAAAACAGGCCGACGTCCTCACACCCCATTCTGCAGCTGCGGCCCCTACCAGCATTGCCCGAGCAGTGGCGCCGGCGAGACGCAATGGTTCCCAGTAATCGACGACGCTATCGCTCCCACCCACGGTCATGCCTCCATACGCGGCGTCAGCCGATGCCTGCACGACGTGCACCATGCCCCAATCGACATCGAGTTCCTCAGCGAGGATCATCGGAAGCGAAGTCCGCACCCCCTGACCAATCTCGGGGCACGGTGCCGTTAGTATGACCGTTCCATCAGGGTCGATCTGTACATATGCGTTGAGTACGGGGGGCTCCGTCGGTGCAACGATCCGGGCGCTGGATTCGATCGGTACGGAAAAGCCCACGATGAGCCCGCCGCCTGCTGTGGCACCGACCTTGCAAAAGTCACGACGAGAGAGACGGACGCTCATCCTCGACCCTCACGCGCAGCGCGAGATGCCCGATGGATTGCGCGGCGAATGCGTTGGTAGGTGCCGCACCGACAGAGGTTACCACTCATCGCCGCGTCGATGTCGCTGTCGGTCGGAACCGGTGTTGTAGCCAGGAGCGCCGCCGCCGCCATGAGCTGGCCAACCTGGCAATACCCACACTGGGGAACGTCCTCGCGAACCCACGCATCAAGCAGCGGATGGCCGGTGTCCAACCCCAGCCCCTCGATGGTGGTCACCGTGCGATCCTCAACTGCAGCCAATGGAGTGACGCACGAGCGAACGGGCATTCCGTCCATGTGTACCGTACATGCGCCACAGGATCCGATACCGCACCCGAACTTCGTACCAGTGAGGCCGAGATCATCACGAAGCACCCATAACAGAGGAGTCTCCGGCGGCGCGCCTACCGTGCGGCGTATGCCGTTCACTTCAAAGCTGACTGACCTCAGTCGACACTCCTTTCATTGTGATGTCAGTTCCACAATCATGAGTTTGGCAAGCTAGCCGCACGCGTAGGGTAGACGTCTGCTTCTGATTGAGCGAATTCGACACCGGGCTCAAGTGTCAGTGCGAAAATTGCT
Organism: Gemmatimonadota bacterium; assembly: GCA_036679605.1. Classification (GTDB taxonomy): domain Bacteria; phylum Gemmatimonadota; class Gemmatimonadetes; order Gemmatimonadales; family GWC2-71-9; genus JAZDCZ01. The sequence goes on along the minus strand of JAZDCZ010000011.1, from coordinate 29,352 downwards.
GCGAAGTAATGGTCATCACAAGCATCCACTTGGTGATCTGGCGAGGATACCAATTGGCCCAGCCGCTCTCCTGGAACCTCGGGATCGCCGAGCTCTTGGTGAGAGTAGCCATGATGGTGCCACGCCAGCTATATGTGCCACCGAGAAAATGGCGTAAGTTGTTGTGTTATAGTGGGCCCTGTAGGATTTGGACGGGAACGCGGCGAGGCGCGAGCGGAGCCGCGGCCTCTAGTGGGCCCTGTAGGATTTGAACCTACGACCGACGGATTATGAGTCCGCAACCGGACGCGCGTGGGCGCTCGCCAGCGCTCGTGGACAGCAGTTTTTGCGAATTTGCGCGCGTACAACGTGCACTCGCGCTCGTGGGTGTTGTTACAATGTTTGTGACAATTCTGGCCCCACTGAACAATCGTGGCCGCTAGGTGCCGCCCAGGAACACAATTGTGGGCGACTTACACCGTGGGCGCTGACAAGCGCTCGTGCGCACCGTTACAATCCATTGCTACAAATCCGGTCGACAGCAGAGGATTGCTCGAACGGCCTAGCCAACCTTTTTCTCTCCCCGAGACACTATATAGTGACATGGCGCCTAAACAGCAGATCAGCGATCGCGAACTAACTGAGCTGGTGATGGAGCGGGGTGACGAAGGAGCCTTCCGGGAGCTGTACCAAAGGCACACGCCCCACCTCTACCAGTTCGCCCTGCGGACGCTCGGGGGGAACGAGCATGATGCCGACGATGTGGTCCAGGAGATGTGGATTCGGGCCATCGAGAAGCTCGGCCAATTCCGCTGGGAGTCAGACATCAGAGGGTGGCTATCCGGAATCGCGCTCAATCTTTGCCGCGGTCTATTCCGGCGCCGGGATCGCAACTGGCTCGAGGTACGCGAGGAAATGATCGTGAGCGAGTCGAGCGACGATAGAAGTGACATGATAGACCTCGAGCGTGCCATCAGGTTGTTGCCCGAGGGATACAGGACGGTGTTCGTTCTGCACGATGTTGAAGGCTATCGACACGACGAGATCGCGCACATGCTCGGCACCAGCACTGGCACTTCCAAGAGTCAGCTATTCCATGCCCGACGCGCCATTCGACGAGTATTGAGCGGACACGTAGAACCACAAGTGAGGACTGACAAAAATGCCGAATGAATTTGAGATGAGCGAGCAGGAACGAGCCGAACTAGAGGCGCTGCCGCGGCATCGCATGCCAAGTCGGCTACTTGAGGAACGAACTGTTAATGCGTTGAGGGCGAGAGGGCTGATAGCAACAGCACGTTTTCAGCGTGGATGGATTGTCGCGGGACTAGCCGCGGCGCTCACGCTCTTTGTTTCCGGTTTTGCGGCGGGTCAGTTTACCACGCAACGCGGGATGAACGAGACCCTTCTGACGGCTCAGAAGATGAACACGCTCGAAGCCGCGTATCTGGTTCAGCAGACTGGATCAGCATATCTGCAAGCATTGAATGCGCTAGGACGGGTTTCCGACTCGACCTCAAGACAGGCGTTCGACCAGGGACGCGAAGCAGGGATATCGGTCTTGGCCTCGGCGGCCAACGAGCTGGTGCGACTGTCACCCGAAGACAGGCTGTCTCTTAGACTCAGAAACATTCTCTACACAACTGATACGTCTCGGACCCGTTCCGCATTGGTTTGGTTCTGAGATAGTAAGGGAGGTTAAACTCGCGATGACTATCAACTCAAATGTCAAGCACACTTTTTCGTTGACCTGTGTGCTCGCCGTCGCAACCGCATTAGCACTCCAAGCACAGGTAGGGATCAGCAGCCGCAAGAGTTGCGCCGGTGATGGGGTGGTCAGTGCACTGGGACTCCGCGGCATCAGTTGTACTGATTGTACGATTTACACCGATCGAGAAGGTCCGGGTGATAGTCAGTGGCAGTTCCGTTCCGAACCGATCGTATTGGGAGTGGATGATGAAGGGCCCGCAGATGGATTCGTCCGGGCAGGCAATCAAATAGTGCTCGTGGACGGATATCTCATCACCACTAGCGAGGGTGCCCGCCGGTTTTCGCGAATCAAGCCCGGTGTGCCCGTCGAGTTGGGGATCAGGCGCGGTGGGCGCAATGCGGATGTGGACACCATAACGATCGTTCCCTGGGACGCGTGCAATGGACGAGCGGTCCGCGAGGGGCAATGGGAGTATTGGCCCCGGCCCCGCGTTGTACCCACGTCCAGGCCGCAAGCCCAGGCTCGCGCATTGCCGACCGTGCCACCGACGCCTCGGTGGTCTCAACGCGGTTGGCTCGGACTGAGCTTGAGTTGCTCCGACTGTACGATCTCTACTCAGCCGGATGCCTCAGTCGTGTGGCGATTCTCAGGTCCCGTAGTTATCGACCAAGTGGAACCCGGTGGGCCGGCCGATCGAGCAGGGCTAAGAGCCGGAGATCGCCTAATGCGCATCGACCGTCACGACATCACCTCTACTGCAGCGGGCGTACGGTTCGGTGCGGTCAAGCCCGGCGACGAGGTTCTGTTGCGGGTAGAGCGCGACGGCAACAAGAACTTCGCGGTCAAGGTTCGGGCCGGACAGGATCCGGAGACTTTGGCCGAGATCTACCGGAAGACATTGAGAGTGTTGCGGCAGACGTACGAAATCGATGGGACGCTCAGATATTCGGGCGGTCTTGGAGATGTGCTGGTCGAAGTCAGCGGTGCCCCGGTAACAGTAACTCAGACCGAAAACGAGGTGATCATCAAGAGCCAAGAGATCACCGTAAGAATCAAGAAGAGCAACGAATGACTTGCCTGTAGATGGACGGGTGATTGAAGCGGTACTCTTCGGCGTGCAACCGAGAAATCCGACCATCTAGATTTCGGTTGCGGCTCTTATGATCAGAAAGCTCGCCAGGCACTCCATTCCTCGGCTGTTCATGTGAGCCGCGGTCGCCCGATGACTCCTAAAAAGTGCGAGTCACGGGACGGGCGCGTTTCGCTCGCCCGTCCCCGCAAATTGGGGTCGACGCAGACGTGCAGTGCAAGCCACGTCGAGCCCAGCCCCGTCCGCCTCTTCGATGAACTGCGTTACAATTCGATCGAGACACGTGTCCCACACATCCCGACTCACTTCATGGGCCGTGTTACGCATGACCAAGTGTCGGACGTTCGACAGATGTTGCGCGATGCTCTCTCCGAGCACGGGCGGCGTCACGGGATCCAGCTCTCCCGATAGGATCAGCGTCGATACCGGCGATACGACAGGCTCGCGAAAGTCTGAGGGAATCTCGGCCCGCGGCCAAAGGGCGCAAGCTGCCAGTAGCTCACGGATCTCCCCGTCTCCAACAATGCTCCCGTGGGCGCGCGCCAACATTTCGTCACTTCGCTCGTACGGCAGCATCTCGGCGCAATAGACAGACAGATACAGCCCCCAAGCAATCCGGTCCGAATAGAGCCCACGCCGGATCCGAACGATTAATGGCACGAGCGGAGCGAAGCGCTCGTTTGCCAAGAGCCCGAGAAGTGCCGGTAGATCTGCGGCGTCTTCGACGGAATACAAGAGCACTTGCAACAATTCCGCGACGTAGGTATACGGCATCCGGATAACGTTCTCACCGCCGTTGGCCTGGTCTGGGATGACAGCGGTCACGGTGTCGGGAACGATACGTCCCGTGAGCTGCTCGAGATGGCTTTCGACATCGGGATAGGCCGCCAGGCAGGCCGGGGCACGCACGCAGTCCGACACGGTACGAGCAACGAGCGAATCCAGCTCAGGGATGAGCAAGAGACGGTCGCCGGTGGTCGGTACCGGGGCATGAAGTATGGCCGTGCGAACATGCTCGCCATGACGTCGCAGATACTCTTGAGCGACGAGGGAACCGTAGGAGACACCGTAAACATTGACGGCTTCGTAGCCCAGGGCTCGGCGAACGTCGTCTACGTCTGCGGCAATGTGGGTCGTCGTGTACATGGCCAGGTCCGCGAATGTGGCCAACGAATCGCGGCACGTGCGGACAACATCGGGCTCGAACATGCTTCTCAGATACGTGCCGGGGTCGTTCCGGTCGCCGGGAAGCCGGCAGCCGAGCGGATGCGACTTTCCGGTCCCCCGAAGGTCGACGAACACGAGATCCCGGTTCCGGCGAACGTGGCCCCAGCGTGTGAGCGCCATCGGGACTGAGCGGGAAGCCCCCAGTCCGGGCCCGCCCGAAAAAAGGATGAGCGGGTCGCCCACTGGAGCCGGCCCGGTGGCGCGCGCCACCGTCACATGAATACCGATGCGCCGCCCCGTCTGTGCGCGCCGGTTCTCAGAGACCTCCAGGACGCCGCATGAGAGTGGCTCCCCAACATCCGGGAGCCGACACGGCTCGAGGGCGAGGTGCAAGGTCTCATTACTAGAACCTTCGATGGAGCTCCCGACGCAGGCTGCCGCCAAGATGCAACCCACTACGGTTAGTCTCGCCCGGGTGCGGAAGATGCACGCAATGCTCATAAGGCTTCTCCAATAGTGTACCAAACCAAGTGCGCTGCCAGACGCACCGCAGGAGCCGCGGTTCGCACAATACGGGTCCTGATTCCAAACATGATTGATTACAAGACGAAGTGGCACCTGTCCCCGGGATGCGGTCAGAGCGGGCATTCTCAGCCACCCCCTTTCCAGAGGGCCGTGCCTGTCTCCGCTCAATGACAGCTTATCTACCGCTCCGCCCTTCTGCAACTGGGTATCTCTTGCATTTCTGACTAATGCACTCATGGCCTTCGGAGTGAACACTCTCAGAGACTTTTCTGTGCGAGTAAATCCGTGAGCAGGGACGCTGTCACTCGGCTCTCAGCACTATCAGCGGGTCAACACGCGTTGCCCTCAAAGTCAGAACACAGAACGCCACCAACGCCACGAGGATCAGTATCACTGCTGCACTCCCAAACGTGGCGACGTCCGAGGATGTCACACCGTACATCAATCCCGCGACCAGCCGGCGGAGCGTGAACGCCGATGCCATGCCGATCACCGCTCCCAACCCGGCAAGCATGAGCCCGGGTAGGAGTATCAGGCGCACCACCGCAACGCGACGGGCACCCAATGCCATGCGAACCCCGATCTCGCGCGTGCGCTGGCTTACGGAGTACGAAGCGACACCAAAAACACCGACTGCCGCTAGGATCAGAGCGACCGCACCAAAAACTGTGAACAACCACATGAAAAACCGAGGTCGTGCAATAGACCCTGAGATCATGCGGTCCATGGATTTTATTGACGTGATTGGCTGATCGGCATCGAGTCGCCAGATTTCCTCCTTGACATCGCCCACGATCTCCAAGGGATCACCCGAAGCGCGCACTACAACGTACCCGAACCCTGGGTTGCCGGGTACATAGATCTCCGGCTTTGGCTCTGGGTCCAAGCCACCATGTCGCACACTGCCCACTACACCCACCACCTCCAGCCACGGGTTGTCGTCTCCCGCTCGACCCAGCTTGATACGCTTTCCCACAGGATTCCGACCCGACCAAAGGATTTGCACGACACGGTCGTTTACTAAGACGTGATTCTTGTCGCCGGATGTGAACACACGACCAGCCACCAGCGGTATTTGCAACGTACCGAAGTAATCGCCTCTCACGGTTCGATATCGCACATCCAACGGCTCACTGCGTCCCGACGACGCACCATTTTGTGCTGGGACGATGGACCAAGTAATATCGCCCGCATCAACCGGTATCCGATTGATGCTCCCTGCCCTTTCCACTCGCGAACGGCTCACGAGTCGCTCGAACAGTTCCTCAAAAAACGCTTCACGCTCCTCAGCGCCAGGGTACGTCTTCGAATTCAACGAGATTTCAATCGCCAACACGTTCTGGGATTCAAACCCAGACTCGAATTGCCACAGGTAGAAGAAACTCCGCACGAAGAGCCCCGCGCCAATCAACAGAACGAGGGCCAAAGCCATCTCCGACACTACCAGCATGTCGTGTAACCTGCGGCCTTGTCTCCCCATCACCCTAGATTGGTTACCGATGCACTCGACAATATTGCTCCGCGAAAAGCGGAGGGCTGGAAGTGATCCAATAAGCACACCCGTTCCAAGCGAGATTAATGTTGTGAAGCCAAGAACGCTGGAATTGAGACTCACTTCGTCGATGCGGGGAATTGCGTCAGGGCTATGAGCCACGATCGCATCCATACCCCAACTTGCAAACAGCAGGCCGACGGCTCCACCGAGCAAAGACAGGATAATGCTCTCCATCAGCGCCTGTTGAATGAGATGGCGGCGCCCCGCACCCAGCGCAGCCCGCACTGCCATCTCGGTCCTGCGGTCGGAGGCACGCGCAAGGAGTAGGTTGACAACGTTGACGCATGCGATGAGCAACAGAAAAGCTCCCGCACCGAACAGCACGAGGAGCGTCGGACGAATACCAGCCACTATCCGCTCCTTCATGGGTAGCACTTGGATCTTTCTATTCGCGTTGGCTTCAGGATACTGTAGCTCCAGCCTGGCAGCGATGAGATCCATTTCCCCTTGGGCCTGCTCCAGCGAAACATCCTTATCGAGTCGCGCCAGGCCAGCGAAAGCACGCACCCCGCGCCTCTGCCAGAGCGTGTGGGGAGCATAGTGGAGTGGTATCCAAAGCTCGCTATATCCGGGGTATTGGAATGCGGGCGGCATGACTCCTATCACGACGAAGGGATCCCCGTCCAGCGATACCGTTTTCCCAAGGACCGTTTCGTCCGCACCGAACCTGCGCTTCCAGAGACCGTCACTCAGCACTACGACACGTTCGCCACCGGGCGAACCTTCATCACTCGTGAAGGTGCGTCCCAGTGCCGCGTCGACGCCAAGCAACTGAAAGACGTTGCCCGAAACGGGTGCAGCGGAAAGCCGTTCGGGTTCGCCATCGCCCAATAGCAGATAGGTTCCAGCACCGACTGCGGCAACACTCTCGAAAACTCGGTTTTGGTCCCTCCAATCAAGTAGATTTGGAACCGATACACCGGCACGATCGCTGCTCTTAGGCAAGCCGCGTTCGATATCGTACTCGCGGAGGAACACCAAACGATCAGAGTCCTTGTACGGGAGGGAACTAATGAGTACTCCGTGAATGATGCTGAAGATCGCAGTAGTGGCAGCGATTCCCAGCGCGAGGGACAAGACCGCCGCTAGCGTGACAGTTGGCCTTCTTCTCAGAGATCGCAGTGCATATCGTACTTCTTGCAGACGAAAACTAGTAAGCGGAGATCGCGGGATCGAACCAAAAGATTCACGCCTTCGCGGTCCATGACGTCTACGTCTTTGCAACAGACCGCGAGAAAACCAAATCGCCCTTTCGCCCGTCGCGTTCACCGCCACATCGAGGAGCGTCTCAAACCAAAGACGCGTGATCGACAACCCACCGCCGTTCCGCCCTGCGTCGCGGTATTTGTCGCGAAACAGTTGTGTCATTTGCCTGCCGTAGCGAAGACGAAAACCTCTAGGGTAGGCCCGGAGTAGTACCGCGTACAACCGCGCCGCAAAGTCCGAGTTCCGGGCGCGTTTCAACTTACCCGACCCAGGAGCTTCGCCCTCGCGGCCCCTACCTGGCTCTCCAGACGACTCAATTCAGCAATGGCGACCTGGCGTCCCAACGACGTGATGGCATAGTAGCGCCGTCGCTGGTCGTCCATGCGGGGATCCTGCCGCTCGTCAAGCTCATCAATTAGCTCCTCGTCGACAAGCCGACTTATTGTCCGGTAGAGCGTCCCCGGATGGACACTCATCTTACCTCCAGTACGGTCCTCGATCTGCCGCATCACGGCGTAACCGTGGCGCTGTTCGTCTGCCAAAGCCAACAGGATCTCAAACGCGACGGGAGTCATGGGCGCCACTCTGTTTACGTTAGGCTCATCTTGTTTCGCTTGCATGATCCCCCTCAGGCTACTCGCTTTACACGTATACGCGTAAAGCGAATAATATGGTGCAGTGGGGCAGTAGGCAAGTAGTTCATCTAAGCACCTACGGCAATTGGTGTTACGGACTGTCCGAACCGCGCCAGCCTAACCTCGCCCCCTTGCCTCGAGTGTTATTTGCTGTGGCGGGTTGATTGCCCGGTAACATCACCATTGTCCCTGCGTCGACGAGCGCCCATAACTAGCATTGCTATTGATAATCCCCGGGACTATATTGACTAGCATTGCTAATCATCATCGGGCGGAATCCATGGCACGAGAATCATTGGGCGAATTCGAGCATCAGGTGCTCCTGACGATCCTTCGGTTAGGAAAGGAATCCTATAGCGTTCCCATGGTGCTCGAGTTGGAGAAGTGCACGGGTCGGTCGGTGGCGCCGGCTGCGGTGTATATCGCCCTGCGAAGGTTGGAGAAGAAGGGGCTGGTGGCGTCCCGTATGGTCGAGTCCGACGTCTCGGGTGAGAGCCATCCTCGGAGGTACTTCGCGCTCCGGCCACCGGCGTTGGACCGATTGAAGGAATCGCGGAATGCATTCGACCGGTTATGGGACGGTCTCGATCCGGTGTTCGGGCGGTAACCCATGCGATCGGCCCCTCGCATCGCACGGTGGTTGGCGGGAGTGTTGCTTCCTCGCCGAGCCCGATCCCATATCCTGGCTGAGTTGGACGAGCTGTTTGCAGTCCGGAGGGCGCACGCTGGCGGTTTCCGCGCACTGGTGTGGTACTGGTGCCAAGCAGTGGCATTCCCGACCCGGCTCTTCGCGGAGAGACTTCTACCTCGTGGAGGGATGACGCCACTTCCCCGCTGGTCAGCTCGTCTCAGTCTTGGCGACATGCTCGCGTCTGGCTTACAGGATCTCCGGTACGCGTTTCGCGGTTTGCAGCGGAGTCCCGGTTTCGCTGCCGTGGCCCTCGTGACAATCGCCTTGGGCGTCGGAGCAAACGTCGCACTTTTCAGCGTGCTCAATGCCGTGCTGTTGCGCCCACTCCCGTTTCCCGAGTCTCATCGGATCGTGACGCTCTCTCCCGAGCGGGTGTTTGCGCCCGGGCAAGTGGTGGCTCTGCGCTCAGCCTCCTCCTACACCGCTCAGGCCGCATCTGCACGTGAAGCGTTCACGCTGACGGCGAGTGGAGCGTCCAACGAATTCTACGGCTATGTGGTCGGGGTCGAGCATTTCGACGTGTTTGGCGTTCAGCCGGTATTGGGGCGTCGGTTTGTGACGGAAGACGAGGCTCCGGCTGCTCCTCCCATCGTAATTCTGAGCTACGAGTTCTGGCAGCGGCGATTTGGCGGCGAGCCCGACATCATAGGCCGAACCGTGCCAATTGGTGGGGAGAATGCCTCGGCCAGGACCATCGTTGGCGTGATGCCTCGCGGGTACAAGCCGTTTCGCTCAGTCACGGACATTTACGTTCCTGCCGTCGTCGACCCGGCCGACGATCACAATTATCGCAGCCACGCGCGGTTCCGTTTGATTGGGAGACTTCGACCCGGAGTGCTCGTCAATGCTGCACGGACGGAGCTTCGGAGTGTCGTCCGACGACTCAGTGCTGGATCGGATGCTGTCTTCCGACCGGAGATGGTCGCCGCAACGGATGTGAAGAGGTACCACGAGGTTCGTGTTGGCAAATTGGGGAGAACACTGTGGCTCCTATTCGCCTCTGTAGGCGTTGTTCTGCTTATCGCATGCGCCAACGTGGTGAATCTTCTTCTGGCCCGATCGGGAACGCGACAGCGAGAGATGGCCATTCGCACGGCGCTTGGCGCGGGACGATTTCGGATCATGCGGCAATCTCTCACCGAGACCACGCTATTGGGTTTGTTGGGTGGAACGCTGGGACTCGCGGTCACGTGGGGCAGCATGTCAATCATGGTCGCCCACCTGCCGGCCACTATCACCAGCGTAGGAGACGTCAACGTGGACGTCACAGTACTGCTCTTCGCCCTGGGACTGTCGGTTCTGACGGGGATCACGTGTGGGTTGCTGCCAGCGTGGCGTGCCTCGCACTCGCTCGGACTCACTCTGCGAGACGGTGCGAGAGCGGCGACGGCCGGGCAGAAGCGGCTTCGCCTAAACTCCATGCTGGTTGCGGCGGAGATTGCACTGTGCGTCGTGTTGGTCGTTGCCGCCGGTCTACTGGTGAAGAGCTTCTGGCGACTCAACAATGTGGATCCGGGCTTCAAGGTAGAGGGGCTGTCGACGATGCGCGTCGCTCTCTCGCCGGATCGTTATGACACCGAACAGGCGCGCCGTCTGTATTTCGAACGCATCGAAGGGAGCATCGAATCCGTACCCGGCGTCCTCGCGACCGGCGCCATCCAGCTCTTACCCCTTACGCAGAGCAGCTCGGCCGTAAGTATCTCTCCCGACGGAAGTCCGATGGCCGAGGACGCGCCGCGTTTCTATGCGAGCTATCGTCAGGTCACGCCGGGCTATATGTCGGCGATGCGGATTCCGCTCTTGTCCGGAAGGCAGCTCGAATGGACGGACGGAGCGACCGATCCCCTTGTGGGATTGATCAATGAGGCCTTGGCAAGCAAGCTGTCGCCGGACGGAGAAGCCGTGGGCAAGCAAGTCGTGTATGACGACGGGAGCCCCTGGTTTAGGGTGGTGGGAGTCGTGGGTGACGTGCACCAGAATGCCCTGTCTGTCCCCGACCGCGAGGAATTGTTCCTCCCTTACGCTCAGGACTCGTGGTCCACAGCGATGTATGTAATGATTCGAGCGGACCCCGGCATCGAGGTCACGAACGCGGTGATGGATGCTATTTGGTCTGTCGATCCCAACGTGGCCATTTCGAGGGCATCAAACATGGATGCGGTGATTGCCCGCTCGATGACAGAGGCTCAATTTTCAACGCTGCTATTTTCCGCATTCGCGCTGCTGGCCCTGGTGCTGGGGGCGGTTGGCGTGTACGGCGTGTTGGCTTACGTCGTGAGCCAGCGTACACACGAGATTGGAGTGCGAATGGCACTGGGCGCCAACGCACGCGACGTTGTTCGTGCAACGATGCGATCAGGGATGGCAGCAGTGATGATTGGTTTGGCTATCGGATTGCTCGGTGCCTTCGCCACGATGCGGTTGCTGCGAAGTCTATTGTTCGGTGTCACGGCAACCGATCCTACGGTCTATCTCGGCGTGGTTGCGGTGCTCGTAGGGGTGGCGGCGCTCGCCACGTGGATTCCGGCCGGGCGGGCGGCGCGGGTGAATCCCTTGACGGCGCTACGGATCGAGTAGGTCCCTACCCTTCTTCTGACGCCGATTCCACAGTCCACCGAATGCAAGAGGATTTCGTGGTTCATGGGCGGACGCTTCGGCGTAACGTTTGGTCCCTTTTCGATCGCCTTACTCGACCAACCAGGTAGTACGCATACCCACAGGAGGTAGTCTCCCCCCTCAAGGCGACCCGGAAGCTGCCTCTTGCCTGACTCGGACCTTCCTCCACCTATTCGCCTTAGCCAGCCCCGCTGCGTAAGCAGGACGTGGCCGGGACGCTCTTGCGTCTGTCAGCTCGGCTTGCCCAATGCTGTCAGATTGACTATTGTCATTATGACATCATTCCGAGTCCAGGTGAAATGGCTGATTCCCACTCTGAGCAGCACGGATCCGTGGGTCCCTTGAAGCCCATCGTTTTCCATATTCTGATGGTCTTGATAGACGGTGAGCGCCACGGCTATTCCATAGTAAAGGAAGTCGAAGCGCGTACCACCGGTGAGCTGCGCATCGAACCCGCCAATCTGTACCGGACCCTTCGGACCATGCTGGCGCAGGGGCAGATCGAGGAGTCGGACACGCGATCTGAACTGGCGCGAGATGATGAGCGCCGCCGGTATTTCTGCATCACAGAAGTTGGTATGGAGGCTGCGCGCTCCGAGGCCGCGCGGCTCGAGCGGACGCTGGCGGTGGCGCGTTCCCGTAATCTGCTCGCCGAGCCCCACACCTCCCGATGAGCGCACGGCCAGCCCGTACCGGCGGCCACGCGTCGGATCTGGTCTACCGCACGCTGCTGTTGGCTTTCCCACGATCGTTTCGTCGCGAGTTCGGCGGCGACATGCTGCAACTCTTCCGCGACAAGAGGCGTGAGACACCATTCGCGCGGCTGTGGGCGCGTACACTCAAAGATGTCTTAGCTCATGCGATTCTCGAGCGTGTCCAGAGTCGGCGCGCCGCACGGGACACCGTACCGGGTTTCTCACGCCGCGTTGCACCAGACGCGCCCTTCGAACAGAAAGGTCTGAACAAGATGTTCGATCAGCTACGACAGGATCTCGGCTTTGCCGTCCGAACGTTTGCACGTAATCCGGGGTTCACCGCCATCGCACTCATCACACTTGCACTCGGCATTGGTGCAAACACTGCCATCTTCAGCGTGATGAACGGTGTGCTCTTTCGGCCGCTCCAGTTCGGTGAGCCCGAAAACCTCGTTGCGGTATGGGAATACAACCCAAATCAAGAGGCGGAGAGCGGGAACGCGTCCGCAGGCGTGTTCCAGGATTGGAGAGAACAGAATCAAACGTTCGAAGATCTGACGGCGTGGGGTTGGGATACCTACGTGATGCAAGGCGACGACGAGTCGGTTTCCGTGAACGGTGTGATCGTCTATCCCAATTTCTTTTCCGTCATGCGAATGCGGCCGCTGTTCGGCCGCGGTTTCGCAGCAGACGATGCGGATCCGGGTCAGCGCGGCAATGTCGTTCTCATAAGTCATCGCCTCTGGCAAACGCACTGGGGTGCCGACCCGGCGGTGGTGGGACAGACCATTACGCTGGATGGGAATCCGGTCACCGTCGTGGGCGTGATGCGGCCGAACGTGGCGGCGCCGCACGCTGAGGCCGATCTGTGGCAGCCGTATGGCTTCCGGTCGAACGTTCGCTGGGACCGGTATACGCGTTGGATCAATGTCTACGGTCGTGTCAAAACCGGCGCGACGGTACAACAGGCCCAGCAAGATCTGTCAAGAGTCCACACGCTTCTCGAAAAAGGCGAGTTTGCCGACATTTACGATGGCTGGGATGCTCGCGTTGTTCCGCTCCGAGAACAAGTCGTCGGTGACGTACGTGCAACGCTCATCATCGCGTTCGCAGCGGTAGGCCTCGTACTACTCATTGCCTGCGTTAGCATCGCGAACATGCTCCTCGCACGCGCAGCGGTTCGAGAGCGTGAGATAGCTGTTCGCTCTGCACTCGGCGCCGGCCGCCGACGCATCACCCTCCAACTGCTGACTGAAAGCGTACTCCTTGCAGTTGGCGGCGGCGTGCTTGGACTGGGGTTCGGATACTTCACCCACAATCTGATCCTATCGTTGCAGCCCGACATCATCCCGCGCGCCGAAGAGCTGACGCTCGATTGGGCTGCGCTTGGCTTTGCCGCCGGCGCTGCCCTGCTGACCGGCATAATGTTTGGACTTGCCCCCGTACTGTACAGCGGGCGTGTCGATGTTTCACAAAGCTTGAGTGAAGGCGGCACGCGCGGTGTCACCGCCGGCAAGCAGCAAGGAAAAACCCGTGCAGTTCTGGTAACGGCGCAGCTCGCTCTCACAATGGTGCTGCTCTGCGGAGCCGGTTTGCTCATTCGCAGCATGCTTGAGCTGCGCAATGTGCACCCCGGATTTGACACGCAACACACGGTTGCCGCCCGCTTGTTTCTGGACGGACAGCGTTACAACTCGGAAGAAAAGATCCGTCAGTACTTTGCCGGGCTTTCCCAGAATCTGAAGTCATTGCCGGGCATAGAAGAGGTCGGCGCGTCATCGGCCCTCCCGATGGATCCTATCGGAATCAACTACGATCTGCCATACAGGATCGAAGGGCAGGAACATCTCCCCGATAACGAACTGCCGTCGGCTGATTTTCGAGTGGTGTCCCCCGGGTACTTCGAGACAATGCAGATTCCGCTTCGATCGGGACGTCGGTTGGCCGACAGCGATGGCCCTGACGACACGTTCGTGGCATTGATCAACCAGACGATGGCCAACGACGTGTGGCCCAATCAGGACCCGGTCGGAAAGCGGTTCGATACCCCGTCGACTGACTGGCACAACTTCGAGATCGTCGGTGTGGTTGGCGACACACGATACTACGGACTGGGTTCGGAGCCGCGACCGGAGATGTACGTTGCGGTGGCGCAGGTTCCCCGTACGGCGATGACGGTCGTTGCTCGAACCGCGGGAGACCCGGCTGATTTCACGCAGTTGATACGTCGCGAGGTTCTGCGGCAAGATCCGGCACAACCGACCCACAGTATCGTTACGGTCACTTCCTTGATCTCAGACAATATCGCCAGCGAACGATTCTACGCACTCGTCCTCGGCATCTTTGCTGCGGTTGCTCTCGTTTTGTCGGCGGCTGGCATCTATGGTGTGCTCTCCTACTGGGTCAATCAGCGTAAACATGAGATCGGAGTGCGCATGGCTCTCGGAGCCAGTCGCTCGGGAGTCGTTCGGTTGGTGGTTGGTCAAGGAATGGCGTTAGTCGCCGCAGGCGTGGTGTTTGGACTGGTTGGGGCGTTTGCCTCGACCCGAGTGCTGGCAAATGTGCTCTTCCAGGTAGGCGCCACCGACACACTCACCTTTGCCGGCGTGACTTTCGTACTCGGTGGAGTGGCGTTGCTGGCATGTTGGATTCCGGCCTTTCGCGCAAGTAGAGTCGATCCGGTTGACGCGTTGAGGGCTCAATAGGGGGATGCCTGAGCCGACCTCCCGGCGACTCGAGGCGAACCTGCCGAGCAAACTGTCCGTCGCCTGCGATAAAGGAGACACGTCGAAGCGAGCGGTCATATACCACCAGCGTGTCAGGCTCGAGAACGGCGATCCATCCAATATTGTGATACTCGCCGGGTCCCTCGCCATCCCGTCCCGATGACCAGACGTGCTGGCCGTCAGTACCGTACGCGCGAAGCTCGCTTGATCCGGTGTTCGCAACCACGATCGTTCCGTCGGAGAGCCGGACCGCTCCTGAGATGATGCGGAACTCGAAGGCCGGATCTCCCTCGATCACCCCAAGCTGCATGATCGGCGCGGCTGACAGCCGCCACACCGTTCGCCCGTCCGCCGTGGGAAGCACGTTCTCGACGATTCGGTTTCCAGCGCTATCGCGGACAATAGTCTGCGACGCTGGATCGTGTTCCGCCTGACAGGCGGCGATCAAGAGCAACGCGACGGACAACATCGGCCGGGACCGACCAACTAACCTGTGTGGACTCATGTGCATGCTCGTCTCTAGTGCTGATCGATCAGCCGCACCTCGATCGCGCCACCGTACTTGAGGTGTGGGCTCTGCCGGGCTATCTCGATCGCGGAATCTAGGTCGGCCGCCGTGATCACGAAGTAGCCTCCAATGTTGGGCCATGCGCCGGGATCGGGGCCAGTGCGAGCAGCGGCTCCGCCGGCGAGCCACACCCCGGGGTCGTCCGCGAGTTTCTCGGCGCCGACCAGCCGGCCTTGCCCGGCCAAAACATCGGCCCACGCAGTGTACTCTTCGACGAGTGCGGGTTCGTCGGGGATATCGGACCCACCCGGCGCCTGCGCAGGCTCCCATAGCAACAAGAGAAACTCCGACCCTGCAGCGGAAACGGGCTGTACGGGCTCGCGTGTGATCCGCCCCGTCTGGTACCCCACCAGCAAGGCGAGGATCACGAACGCGGCGACTGCCAGCTGCGTCCGGTTGGACCGCATGGGTCGACGATTTCCGGCACCCGTCAACCGTCTCGTGAGACTGGCCACACCATCGAGTCCCGGTTTCGGCACTGCAAGCTCGCCCAAGTCTGACCATGTCGCGCGTAGTCGCTGCGCTTCGACGCCACACTGGTCGCAGGTGTCGAGATGAACCCTCAGTTCTTCAGCTTGATCCGACGCAAGGTCACCCGTCAGATCGTCAACTATCAGTTCTTTCGCTAGCTCGCATTTCATGGTCTTGACACTCCAGCTCGTTGTACAATTTGCGTAAGTGACGGATGGCCCGATGGACGCGCACCTTCACCGCTCCAACGCTGCAGTTGCAAACCTGGGCGATGTCCTCGTAACGGAGATCGTGATATCGACTCAGAACAAGAACTTCACGCTTCTCGATGGGCAATCGCATGAGCGCGGCATCGAGAATTGCCAGTCGGCCATCCTCTTGCACTGCCGCTTGGTCGTTTTCGGCTGCGGCTCGTCCATGGAGTTGCTCCTGAACATCGGAGCGGCGTCTTAGTATGGCGAGATGGTCGAGACACACATTGCGCGCAATGCGATACAGCCAGGTAGAAAATGCGGCATCGCCGGAGAAGGCATGCCGATACCGTAGGATGCGGAGAAAAGTGTCCTGAACCAGGTCGTCGGCAGTATGCTTTTCGTTCGTGAGGCGGAAGCACCACGCATGCACCTTGGCCTGGTGCCGTATGAACAACAACCCCAGGGCGCGCAGGTCTCCGCCTCTGACCTGCAACATCAGCTCGCTGTCGGTTTCGCGACCGCCGTCATCGGCTCCATCGCGCCGTGCGCTCATGTGTTCAGAAACCTAGACCTACCCTATAGCTAACCTCGATGCATCAATGCGACTTTGGCTCGACGAAATCCGGAACCACAACGATCAGGTACGCCATCGGGGTCCCTGCTCGAGCAACCTGTAAGATGCCCGTCGCCTCTGAAAGCCCGATGCTTTGCTCCGTGAGGTAGGGAATGTACAGCATGAGATGAGGCTTCCAGTTACCGACACTTCTCCCGGATTCCGGATCGTACAGCCGCTGGGCCGACGACATCATGTACGACATCGCCAGACGGTTCGGCATAGGCAACTCACCCGACCCAACAGCCTCGGCCAGTGCCAGTTCCATCTCTTCCTCTGATTTGCCGGCCAGGCGTAACGCCAGGTACTCGAACTCCCACGGGAGTATAGTAGCCGCCGCCTCTTCGTCGTAGCATATCGGTTCGAGGCTCTTGGGCTGACTCCGAGCGACAAAACAGTGATTTTGATTGGTGCCCTCTACAGCAACCTCATACCGACCGTCACGCAGCACCCAAATTGTTGCCTTCTCCGACACCACGTCGGGCGCCGCACTGCGCGCCAGGGCGATCTCCTCACTTTCGGCAAGCCTAACGTATTCAGGATCGGTCGTGGACTGGGCCAAGGCCCTGCCGGCCGCAAGCACCAAGAACACGATCAGCAAACTAAACGAGACACGCATGCTTCCCTCCTGTTCACCCTTAGACTGACCTCAGGCAAGGAAGGTTACCGGGGCGGGCCATCGGTCATGGGAGCACAGGGTGACCGTCCCTCCTGAGCACGACCTCGATCCTGGTATCACCGATCGTGGTGTCTGCCATGAGTTGGTTTTCTCCGACCCGGAACAGCACGTCTCTGATGAAGGTGTCGGCTGTTTGATCGAACTGAACGCTGCCGTCTGAAATACCCCACGTCCCTGCTAGGTCCGCATGGAAGGCACCACCGTCCTCTGCTCCGCCAGCAAGGTCCAGAGATCCTGTGGTGGTGCCGTCGGGTAAGAGTCGGATCTGTAGCAACGCCCCTTGGGCAATCCAGTCCACTGTGACTCCGTCGTTAACGGAGGTGAACCTGAGGGTGCCGACCGGCCCCAGCGATGCAAGGAAAGCCAGGTAGTTCCCCGAGACATCCGATGCCTCAATGGCCTCGGACATGTCAGGTTCGCCATCGGTTGGGTTGTCGGAACAGGCCAAGACCGATGTCAGCACCACGGGGAGCAAACTTCCTAGGCCAAAACGAGTGAGTTGCATGAATCCTCCTTGCTTAATGTCGTGTGTGGTCGGATTGTGTTCGAATCACAAACCCCCACAGGGCAACGTTGGTTCCACACTGAACCTCAAGCGGTTTCCTGAAACCCTTCCCCGACACCTCCCGTAGTGTTCCGCAGCCATATTCTCCTATTTGACGAAAAAATGAGGTTCACATGCCGAAGGGGGACTTTCTGGGGGAGTTCGAGCAGGTCGTGCTCTTGGCGCTGGCGCGATTGAAGAGCCGGTGCTACGGGATGGCCATCCTTCGGGAGATCGAGGAGCGCACCGGCCGGAACGTCGGCATCGGCTCCGTCTACTCCGCGCTCGATCGAATGGAAAGAAAGGGTTACGTCACGTCCCGCCTGGGTGATCCGACTCCGGAACGCGGGGGCAGAGCCAAGCGATTTTACCGACTCGAACGCCCCGGCTTCATGGCACTCAACAATTCGAGGTCGATGTACGCAAGCCTCTGGGAAGGTCTCGAGCTAGACCCTAGGAGGTTCGCAAAGTGAGAAAGGCAGGGCGGCGGGGACGCGGCCGAGGAACAGGTCCCCCAAGATTCGCTCAGCTACTGTTGGCTTTGTCCCTTGCTCCGCGCTACCGCGATCAGCAGCTGGGCGACCTGGCCGAAGAGTTTGCAGCCCGAACAAGAGAGAGCGGTTACCAGGCCGCCCGGCGCTGGTACTGGCGGCAGGTCATGAGTTCGGTTCCCCCCAACCTCCGACTGAGAATTCCACCAAGCAAGAAGAATGAACTTCCGAGGAGCGCATCGATGGAGACTCTGTTTCAGGACCTTCGCTACGGGATCCGCGCGCTGCGCAGGAGCCCTGCATTCGCAACTATTTCCATCGTTACTCTCGCGCTCGCCATCGGCGTCAACTCGGCGATCTTCAGTCTCGTGAATGTAGTGATCAATGCCGACCTTCCGATGCAGAATCCCGAGACGGTCGCCCTCTTCCGTGCCACGAACGCCAAGCTCGGCGTAGAGACGGGACCGTTTTCTTTTCCCGAATACCTCGACTTCGTCGAGCAGAGCCGGAGTTTCGAGGCCATCGCAGGCTGGAGGGAAGACCGGTGGATCCTTACCGGCGGCGACGAACCATTGCGCGTAACCGGCTATCGCACAACGGCCAACTTCCTGGATGTCTGGCGCGTCGCCACGGTGGTCGGCAGGGGGTTTCTGCCCGGCGAGGATGTTCCCGGCGCCCCGCACGTTGCCATCCTGAGTCATGGTTTCTGGACCCGGCACTTCGCCGGCCGGCGCGACGTGATCGGTTCCACCCTCCGGCTGGACGAGGAGGAGTACGAAGTCATCGGCGTTGTGTCGCCCGAAATGGAATTCGCGAATCTCGCGGACGTAGAGATCTGGGTCCCTATGGGACTGGACCGTCAAAACGCCGCTCGCGACGAAAGAAGTATGGGTGTCACAGGCCGTCTCCGTCCCGCTCTTACAATCGAGCAGGCGCAACAGGACATCGCCGCCATCGGCACCGCGCTGGCCGAAGAGTACCCTGCCATCAACGAGGGCTGGGAGACCCGTGTGCTCGCCGCTCCCGACGCCTTGCTCAACGACGAGTCCAGGACCATCCTGCTGCTCTTGGCGCTCACTGTGGGTTTCGTTCTGCTCATCGCGTGTGCCAACGTGGCCAACATGCTGTTGGCCCGCGCTTCGTCTCGTTCGCGTGAGATGGCAGTGCGGGCTGCACTCGGCGCTCGCCGAACGCGCGTCGTTCGTCAGCTCCTCACCGAGAGCGCCGTCATTGCGCTCGTCGCGGCGGCCATCGGACTTGTGTTCTCGAGGGGACTCATGCAGTCCCTGATTTGGATCACCAAGGGACAGCAGGACATTTTCCTTTTGGCGGAACTCGATGGGCACGTCGTTGTGTTCACTCTATTGATTTCGCTGGCCGCGCCCCTGCTCTTCGGCACGCTCCCGGCCATTCGTGCGTCGGCCGTAGATCTCAGCGATACGCTCAAGGAGGGCAGCCAGCGGGCCGGTGGACGTCGCAAGAGTTTAAGGATTCGCGGATTTCTGGTCGTAGCACAAGTGTCGCTCGCGCTCATGTCCATGGTGGTCTCCGGTCTTCTGGTCCGGACTGTGGTCAAACAGGTACAGCTAGAGTTGGGCTTCGACCCAGCTGGTGTGCTGTCGCTGCAGATCGACGTACCCGAAACGAAGTACGACAGTGACACCAAGGTCCGCCAGTTCTTCCAGCTCGCAACGGCGCGACTATCCGGACTTCCAGCGGTGGAAGCCGTCGCCCTAGTGAGCAGGCGGCCGGCCACGTCACCCGGCCCGCACCGCCAATTCGAGATAGCGGGCCGACCGGCGGCGCAAGAATCCGACCGGCCAACCGCCCATACCGCCGTAGCTACGCCCGGCTTCGTAGACTTGATGCGCATACCGCTATTGCGGGGACGCGACTTCGTAGCGTCCGACCGGGCGGAGGCCGTGCCGGTGGCGTTGATCAGCCTAGAGACATCGAGGAAATACTGGCCTGGGCAAGATCCCCTCGGCAGTCGCATTCGCATCTCGAACGCGGCGGAAGCCGCGTGGCTCGAGATCGTTGGGGTGGTGGGAAACGTTCGGAACCAGAGCGACAGCGAGAGCGCTGATCCACAGATCTATTTGCCCTTCGCTCAGAAACCCAACACTAACATGGTGGTCATGGTCCGGACCTCCGGCGACCCGGCGTCGTTGGCCGCCCCCGTCCGAAACGCAGTCTGGACTATCGACCCCAATCAACCCATCGACGACGTGAGAACGATGGAGCGCGTACAATACGACGCCTCTTCCAGCGGGTTAGCGTTAATAACCTTATTCGCGGCATTCGCGCTGTTCGCCCTTTGCATGGCGGCCATCGGAATCTACGGCGTAATGTCGTACGCGATCTCGCAGCGAACGAGCGAGATCAGCATTCGCCTCGCATTGGGCGCAGATGCATCGCAGGTCCAGAGAATGGTACTGGTTCAGGGAGGGCGGCTGATCGCGATGGGCACTGCTGTCGGGTTGGTGGGCGCGTATTTCGTGAGGCAACTGCTGTCCAGCATCGTATTCGGGATAAGCACGCTCGATCCCGTTACGTTTATTGGCGTCCCGGCGATTCTTGCATCCGTCGGACTCCTGGCCAACTACATTCCCGCGCGCCGTGCCACGCGGATCGATCCGATGACGGTCCTCCGGACCGAGTAGACAGAGCCTTCGTACACGGAGCCAATTCGAACAATCGGTCGTAGAACAGCTCCGCGGTCGCTTGGGAGTGGGGACAGTCCCCAAGCGTTGTCTACCAAACTTGCAATAGTGCAAAAGTCAGGGTTGCCAAAACGTGTAGACCATTACATGTTTTGTACATATATACTCCGTACATGTAAGATTGGAGGGGACGTGTCTGCAACCCATGATGCCGCCAACCGACCGCTGAGTCCGACCGACTACCAGGTGCTGCTCGTCCTCGCAGAAGGAAATTTGTACGGCTACGCGATCATGAGGGCGTTGGAAAAGGAATCAGGAGGGGTGATCTGTCCAGAGATCGGTTCGCTCTATCGCCTGCTGGCCCGGCTCATGACGCGGGGGTTTGTAGCAGAAACCAAAGGGCCGAAGGACGAACCAGTCGTTACCCGCGGGCAACCACGACGCTATTACCGGCTCACGCCTCGAGGGCGCAAGGTTCTCCTGTCAGAGTCAGCGCGCTTGCGCAGCTTGGTGAAGTTGGCACGTCATCGAAACGTCCTGCCGAGTTCCGGATGAGCCGGCCGACCGAGTCCCGCTCTCCGACCCCAGGGCCGGTGGCCCGGTTTCTCTTGTCGTTGGTGCTTCTCGCACATCCGGCTCCGTACAAAGTCGTATTTTGTGAACGCATCGCGGAGACGTTTTGGGATCGCTATGCGGACAAGCGTCAGTGCGGTCGAGCCGTGCTCTTCCGCTTCCTCGTCCGATTCGTGTTGGACGGCATCGCTGCGGGAATCGCCGAACGCCGCTCCCCTACACTTCCCCGTCCCGGACACCCACCGACAGGGATCACCACACGAGACTTCATTATGAACCGAGTTCTCGACGCCATGGTGCTCGATCTGCGATTCGCGCTGCGCTCAATACGACGCCGTCCGGGTTTCTCCGGCATCGCAGCCACGACATTGGCACTCGGCATCGGCGGCAATACCGCGATCTTCTCCGTCATCAACGGGGTGCTGCTCCAGCCTCTGCCTTACAACGACCCGAGCGAACTCGTCGCGGTCAATGTGGCACGCAACGCTCCGGGTGAACGACCCGGGAGTATGTCCTATCCGGACCTGTCGGACCTCCGCGAACGTGTCGGCTCGTTCGAGAGCCTCGTCGGGATCAACACCATAAGTCAAACACTCACGGGACTCGGCGATCCCGCCGTCATGTCGGTTACCCGAGTGACGGAGGGCCTGCTAAGAACTTTCCACGTTGCGCCGCACTTGGGACGCGACATCCGGGCGGAGGAGTTCGGACCGACTGGACCGGCCGTGGTTGTCATCAGCCACGAGTCTTGGAACCAGCGATTCGGCGCCGCACCCGACGTGCTGGGCACTACCGTCACGCTGAACGGGTTCCCTTACGAGATCGTCGGGGTGGCACCGCAGGAGTTCGATTATCCCAACGGAACCCATTTCTGGGTTCCTCGGCGGCTGGATCCAGCAAGGTGTGGCCGCGGGTGCCACACGATGTTCGTGGTGGGGCGCCTTGCACCGGGCACATCGCTTGAGAGTGCCGTTGTCGAGGTGGATGCGCTAGCGGCAAACCTGACGGCGTCATTTCCGGCCACGAACACGGGGAAACGCTTCCTGGTGCGCCGGCTCAAGGACACCGTCGTGGGCGACGTGGAGCAGGGTCTGTGGATCATGCTTGCCGCCGTCGGCCTGGTGTTGCTCATCGCCTGCTCGAATGTCGTCAACCTCCTGTTGGCGCGCGCATCTGCTCGTGAGGGCGAGTTCGCGGTCCGCGCGGCGCTGGGCGCCTCCGGCCGGCGCCTTGCCGGTCAGGTCCTTGTGGAGAGCGGCGTGCTGGCATTGGTCGGTGGTGTTGCCGGCCTGGGACTGGCTGTGGGCGGCGTCGAGGTACTGCGTCGAGCGGCCACGGGTACGATCCCGCGGACAGATCTGATCGAAATCGACGGGATCGTCATGGCGGTCACGGCCGGCACCGTCGTACTCGTCACCCTCGTCTTTGGACTGATACCCGCCTTCACCGCGTCGCGGACTTCCGTAGTGGAGGGCCTCTTGGAGGCCGGACGTGGGAAAGCCGGTAGTCAGGGGTCGGTACATATTCGGCGGGCGCTCCTTGCAGGGGAGGTCGCACTCTCGGCTGCGTTGTTGATCGGCGCCGGCTTGCTCCTTCGGACGTTTGCACAACTTCATGCCGTCGATGTCGGATTCGAGACGCGCGAGGTGATCCGGTTCAATGTCGTGCTTCCGGCCAACGACTATCCGGACATCAAGCAGGCAAGCAGTTTTTACGGATCTCTGGAGAATGCCATCGCCGCACTGCCCGGGGTCGAGGGTGTCGGGACCATGTTCGGTCCACCCCTAGGACGTGCACGTGCCAGCGGCGAGGCTTTGGTCGAAGGCAGACCGCAGCCGCCACCCGAAGAGGAGAAGACCGCCTGGGTGAGATCGATCACGCCGGGTCTCCTGACCGCATTGCGCATCCCAATCGTCGAAGGTCGTCCGTTGTCCGTCGCAGACAACCGCAGTGATGCCGAGCCCGTAGCCCTTGTCAACCAGGAATTCGTTCGTCAGCACTTCCCTGCGGCTGATCCGATCGGCCGGCGCATACGGGTCGGCGTCAACCTGGGATTCGGGAGCCCGTACTGGCGAGTCGTGGGAGTCGTGGGCAACGTTCGATTCGAGGCGATCACGAGCGAACCGCGTGCGGATGTGTACATGCCGCACGCGCAGTATGGCCCCCGGTCGATGACCGTCCACGTCCGGACGCATCCCGATGCCCCGCCGGTGCTCCCAGAGATCCGCCGGGCGGTGCGAACCCTCGATCCCAACGTACCCATCTATCAGATCGAAGTGATCGAACAGGTGATTAGCCGCGAGATCGCTCCCACGAGACTGTTTCTGCTGTTGGTCGCCGGGTTCGCCGCGACGGCTGTGCTGTTGGCGGCAGTTGGATTATACGGAGTGGTGAACTACATCGTCACACAACGGACGCGGGAGATCGGGATCAGGATCGCCCTTGGTGCTCGACCGGAAGCGATCACTCGGCTCGTGGTGCACCAAGGACTGCAACCCGCGGCGCTCGGTCTCGCCGTCGGCTTGCTCGGCGCCTTTCTCGGTGGACACGTGATGGAAGCGGTGCTCTTCGGCGTACATCCGAGAAATCCGGCGATCTACGTTTCGGTTGCGGCTCTCATGACCACAATCGCGCTGGCCGCCGCCGCCATCCCGGCGGTACGGGCGAGCCGGACAGATCCGGCCGAGGTGCTGCGCGCCGAGTAGGCAAAGTCTGACCACCTGCGCGACGGATCGAAATCTGCTGTCAAGAGTGCCCTTTAAAATGCAGAGTCCGCCAAAACACTTGGCTCCTCCGGTCGGCGCCTTGCCGTCAGGTCCTGATGGAGAGCGGAGTCGAGAGAAAGAGTTGACTTGACACACCGAGGTCTACTTTTTAGACTCTCTAAGTCTACTTTAGCGACCTCGGTGACCCATGGGGCATTCCTTTATAGGTGAATTCGAGCAAATGGTGCTGTTGGCCATTTTGCAATTGGGTGAACAGGCGTACGCAGTGGGCGTGCGCAAGGAACTCGAGCTGCAAGCTGGTCGAGTCGTGTCGCGCGGTGCGTTGTACCGCACGTTCGATAGACTGGAGTCGAAGGGCTACGTCGAGTGGGATCTCGAGGACGGAAGTCCTGTTCCGTCCCGCGGCGGACATCCGATGCGTCGGTTTCAAGTGACGGAAACTGGATTGGACGCGTTACGGGCTTCCCGCTCGGCGCTCATGCGCCTTTGGGATGGTCTCGGTACGACATTGCACAGGCCATGAGTGGTACCGGGCAAGTTCTGCCACCGCGCGCTGCTGAGCGTGTGTTGTCTCGTTGCCTACCCAAAGGTGATGTCGGCCTCTCAATTGTAGGTGATCTCCGCCAGGACTACCACGAATTCAGTGCACATGTCTCAGCCCGTTTGGCTCGGCGTTGGTATTGGAAGCAGGTGTTTGCGATTGGCGCGCGCTACTTGCTGGCGAAACTAGGCCGAACTCCGCGAGCACCACGGCGGCTCGCAGATGAGTGGGAAGAGAGGAGCAGTTTCATAGGGACTGTGGCTCGGGACATTCGCTATGCGGTACGGATGTTCGCAAAGAACCCCGGTTTTACCCTGACGGTGATCGTCATAGTAGCGCTGGGCGTGGGAGGTACTACGACCATCTTCAGCGTAGTCGACGCGGTGTTGTTGCGGAAGTTGCCCTATCCGGCACCGCATGAGCTGGTCTTCCTTGGCAACCGGAGCCATTCTGTCCCTCTGTTCGAGGATTGGCGCGACCGCACGAATTCTTTCTCCATGATCGCGGGCGCGTGGCCGGGCCGATACGATCTTACCAACGACGGGACACCGGAGAGCGTGCTCGGCGCGCGGGTCACGGCGGATTTCTTCTCGATCCTGGGAGCGAGACCACATCGAGGCCGGCTGCTGCTAGCTGGCGATGATTTTGATGCGACCCCATCCCGCGCAGCCGTCTTGAGCTACGACTTCTGGTTGCGTCGCTACGGCGGCGATCCGTCCGTCATCGGGCGCACGATCACATTGAACGGCAATCCCGCGGAAGTGGTCGGTGTGCTTGACCGCCGATTCGAGACACCGGAGGGGCTCGTCGGACGGCAGGTAGACGTTTGGCTCCCGCTCGATCTCCAATGGGAGCGAGTTCGCAGCCGTGGCACGTACGTGCTCCGTGTGGTTGCCCGGCTGAAGCCAGACATGTCGCGGCGCGCGGCGCAGGCGGATGTGGACGTCCTGGCCGGCAGTCTCGCCAAAGAGTACCCAGAGCGGCATATACGCCGGGACGGTACGATACTTAGGTATCCACTGCGAACACTGCTCGAAGCAACCGTCGGACGGATCGATAGCACACTCTACATGTTGTTTGGCGCTGTGGGACTTATGCTGCTGATTGCATGTGCTAACGTGGCGAACCTGTTCCTCGCACGTGGCACGGACCGACAGCGGGAGATCGCGCTACGGTCCGCCCTAGGAGCTGGGCGTGGTCGCATCATGGCGCAATTACTGACAGAGAGTGTATTGCTCTCTCTGATCGGTGGTGCTATGGGTGTCGGAGTTGCGTTTGCAGGTGTCCATGCATTCGGGCTGTACAACCCTGGAGGTATCCCGCGCGCTGCCAACATCGCGGTCGATCTCCGTGCGCTGGCGTTTACAGGGCTCGTCTCAGCCGCGACCGGTGTATTGTTTGGAATGGTACCCGCCATCCGCGCAGTGCGCTCGCAGCTGAACGACGCGCTCAAGGATTCGGTGCAAGCTACCACCGCAACGGGCCGACGACTCAAGCTCCGGAGCGCATTCGTTATCGTCCAAATCGCGACGGCACTAATGTTATTGGTGGGGGCGGGTCTCCTGTTCAATAGTTTTGTACATTTGCGAACAGTGGACCCCGGCTTCCGAGCCGAAGGCGTCACTGCCGTATCGCTCTCCTTGGGGCCACGGTTCTCGGCGGAGGAAAGGCTGCGTCTCGTGCGCGACCTGGTAGAACGGATCGGGGCAATTCCCGGCGTGGATCGAGTTGGGGCCGGAAGCACCGTACCGTTCGTGCACCGCGGCGGGGTGTGTTGTTCGAGTGATCTGATCTACAGCGATCCCGAGGCCGAAAATTCGCCGATCGCGATTATTCATCCCATCACTACCGGGTACTTCGCTGCCTTGGGTGTCAACGTTCTCCGCGGTCGCGAATTTACGAGGTCAGATGATGACCCCGCGGTGACGTCAACCATCATCAACGAGGCATTGGCACATGAGCTGTTCGGTGACGACGACCCACTGGGAAGGAGCGTGCAGTTCGCCGACTTGACGTGGACGGTAGTGGGGATCGTCGACGACATACGTCACTGGACGCTCCAACAGGCCGGCGAGGGTAATCTGTATGTTCCGCATGCAAACTTCGGTGGGCAATTTGATATGGTTCAGCTAGCCGTCAGGTCACGGCTTGAACCGACGGTGCTAGCCGACATGCTGCGGCAAGCGGTGTGGGCAATCGACGGAGACCTCCCTATTCGCGAGATAACAACTCTTGAGCAAAGTATTGCACGGTCAATCGCCCAACCGCGGTTTTATTGGCTTCTCCTCACGTCGTTTGCATCAATCGCCATTCTGTTGGCTGCCGGCGGCATCTATGGTTCGATGCTGTACTCTGTCGGCCGGCGCCACAAGGAACTCGGCATTCGAATGGCGCTTGGCGCCAATCGGGCCAAGGTTGTCGCAATGATCGTGTGGAGCGGGTTGAGCCTGACCGCAGCCGGTATTGCCCTTGGTATCGGTGGTGCGTTCGCTTTGTCGCGCACGCTCGGAAGTTTCGTCTTTGGCATCACCACTACCGATCCCACGACCTTCGTTGTCGTCTCCCTCTTACTCGGCACGGTCGCGATGGCGGCAT
This sequence comes from Gemmatimonadota bacterium, assembly GCA_036679605.1. GTDB lineage: Bacteria > Gemmatimonadota > Gemmatimonadetes > Gemmatimonadales > GWC2-71-9 > JAZDCZ01. The sequence continues at coordinate 2,098 of JAZDCZ010000011.1, read as the reverse complement.
GCTATCTACCTGCGCGAAAGGCCGCCGAGGCCGATCCGATCGAGATCTTGCGGTCGGAGTAGGGGGTTCTCACCGCCGGTACCGGTAAACGCCGGTCGCGCACTGCGCGTCTCATCTGCAGATACCTACGATCTCCGTGGAGGCCTAGGATGCAGAAAACAATAGTCGGTTTGCTGTGCGTCATATCCGGATCGCTCTTCATGACTGCACAGACAACAATCCCAAATGACCCGTATTTCAGCAACCAAGTCACGTTCCAGCATTCTTCCGGCCCCACCGCTGTTGCCCGCCGGTCGGATCACCCATGCCAGGAGACCCTGGTCAAGCACGTTCACGCTCAAACAAACCAGCAAGCCCGTCGCGACCTACTGGACCGGCTCAAGCAACGAGGGGCGATATGCACGCTGGGCGCATCACTGCCGATTCCTCTGCGGTTTCAGTTCCCAAAGCACGTTCACTATGACCCAGCGACCATTCCATTTCGCCATTTGTAAGAAGTCGATCCACTGGGGCCCATCGACCCTGACGACCGCAACGTTCTGGTACACCTCAAAGATCGTTACTTCACTGCTGACGTCCTCTACAAGTGCGTTCTTACCGCCACCGGCTCGGGTGTTCTCCACCAACGTCATCGCCCCCTGCTGACTCAACCGGCTCTTACTCGTCGTGGGGTCCGTAAACACCATGCGTTTGGCGAGTTCTGGATGGAGTGCACGCGCCATCCGCTCGGCATCTCCTTCGTACCACCCCTCACCGTAGTCCAAAGCGGCTTTCTTGATTGCTTTAATGGTTTCGGGCGACTGAGCGGCGCCGGCCGAGGCCAGGTTCAGCAACGCGATCGATACCAACAACAACGGACAAGCTTTCATTATCGCCTCCGGGTCTGGAAAATCGGTTCAGCGAAGGCCCTGCCGACAACCGCCGCTGTCCGGTCCCGTCGTTTGTAACACAAGGGGTATGCCTGGAGCAGGCGGCACCTAGCGTGAGATTAGTCCGCGGCGCAGCAGCGCGCTCCTCATATCCCCAAGGTCAAACACGCCGTCTTTGTTGCCCGACAGATCGAGATACTCTTGCACATCGGCGGAGAGTGCGTCGGAGCCAGCGTCAAGTAGGCCCTCGAGGAGTAAGAGGGGGTCGAGCTGCAGATCTAAAATGCTGAGTTCGAGGAGAAACTCTAGCCGTCGATCCGCGAAATCTGTGAGAATCACTGTGACAAAGAACTGCCCCGCCTGTCGCGGCGTACCTGCAACATTAAGGACCGTCTCTAGGACCGTTACAGCGAGTCCGGCGGGAAGGTCGTCAGGATCCTCTGCCCGGACCTCGACCGGCCCAGTTCCTCCCATAATCTGGTAAGTCGCATTGAAGTTGCTCAGCACGGTACCTTCCGCCGGAGTCTGAGGCTCTACTGCGAATGCCGGGATATAAGAAGCGGTCACCCTCGCACCACTCCCCGTGACTTGTACGGCTAGCTGCACAAGTTGCGTGGCCTGTCCCATATGATCGCGGGTGGAGGGCGCTGTGAAACTCGTGAGGATCACTTCGGAGCCATCGGCCGAGAAAACATCTCCAGGGACTCCCCGATTGCCCCCCTCAGCTTCGACTTTCCGGAGCGCGTTGTCGGCGTCCGCCTCGACCAGGTGGAATGAATACGCAGGTGGTAGGGTGTCGGGAATTATGCGGGGACCCACGAACATGTCTTCGTGGTAGATGAGGACGCCCCCAGCCGGCAGGTTTGTATCGAACCCGACTCGCGGTCGATATTCGACCAGAAATGACTCTGCACTCCCCGACCCCAGAGGCAAACGGAGTGCGAACCATCCCGACTGCACCGGAGAGAACGTGAATTGAGCGTCGCCTTGCGGATCTACCTCGACGATCGTTGCCCAGCCGAGTTCGGCTTTGTTGCGGACCGACATGTGGGGCGGGAAGGCGCGGTTGGCCTTCGGTCCGGTTCCACACCCCCACGAACCTGCGGCCATGAGAGCTTGATATCAAGTTTGAAGTGCAACAATGAGGATTACGGTTCATAGCATTCCTCCGGGGTACGGTAGCCGAGGCGTTTGCGTGGCCGGCGGTTGAGTTGTTGGGCAATGCGATT
>JAZDCZ010000109.1:0-2235 GCA_036679605.1 Gemmatimonadota bacterium | reverse complement strand
GGCGCTTGTGTTGATGGCCGGAGTACTTATGTCCGATTCCGTTCTCGCCGGCGGATATCCCACCAATTCCTGTGTCGCGCTCAAGCAGAAGGCGGCGGGAAAGTTTTGCCAGAGCGCACTTAAAGCGTGGGCCAAGTACCAGTCGAACCCCGATGCCGATCCCAGCGGTACCAAGCGCGATGCTACCATCGACAAGGCGACCACAAAGCTGACATCGTCTTGGGGAAAGGCGGAGGCGAAAGCGAGCAAGAAGCAGGTTGATTGTGTTGTCACGACCGTGACGGCTGGGCAGGCTGATGCAAATCTGCGTCAGCGTGTAGCCGACCTGAAAACGGCTGCGTTGGTCGGACTGAATCCTGTGGATGCCGGAGACCGAAAATGTGGATCCGGGATACTCAAGTCGCTGGGCAAGTTGTGTAGCGGCTACTTGAAAGCCGAGTCGAAGTTCATCAAGAAGCCCTCCAAGGATAAAGACCGGTCCGGCCTTGCGGCCGGTAAGAGTAAGGCGGATGGAAAATTCCAGACCGCTTATGCAAGGGCCGCGGGGCTTTGCAGCGCTACGCCGGCGCTTGAAAGTGACCTGGTCACGGCGGCGGCCGGAGCCAGTGATGCGAGCGTGTCCGATACCATCAGCTCGCCGAGCCTGCCGACGGTGTTTACGCAAGAGATCCCCGACGTCAGCGTTTCCTACAAGGGGAAGACCCTGAGCCCGCGATGCTCGCGCGATACCCCGTACTCCTTCTTCTATAAGCGCGGGACCGTCAATAACCTGCTCGTCTACTACCAGGGCGGCGGCGCATGCTGGGATCTGGCCACCTGCTGGGCCTTGCCGGTTTACAAGATCGATGCGGGGGCCGGCGATAACCCTGATCTGATTGGTACTGGCTTCGCCGACCCAAACAACCCGCTCAACATCTTCAAGGACTGGAACGTTGTCTTTGTCTCGTATTGTACGGGCGACGTGCATTGGGGCGAGAACGATAAAATGTATTCCGGCGCTCCTCAGCAGACGTTGCATCGAGGCAGGGTGAACGCTGCTGTCGCCGAGAAGTTTGCGCGTGAGCATTTCCCCAGTCCTGATAAGGTGTTTGTCACAGGCTCAAGCGCCGGCGCATACGGCGCTGTGTTGAATTCTGCGTTCTTGATGGACGAGGTTTATCCGGCCTCCGAGTTCGGCGTTCTCGGCGATGCCGGCGCCGGCGTGATTACCCAGCAATGGCTCGAAAACAAGATCCAAAGTTGGAACATAGAAAAGAACCTGCCGACTTTTATCCCCGGCATAGAGTTGCCGTTGTCGAAGTTCTCGATTGTCCAAGTCTATGAGGCTTTAGCCAACGCGTTCCCTCAGAATCGCTTTGCGCAATACCAGACCAACTACGATGGCGGCAACGGTGGGCAGACCTCGTTCTTTCACATCATGCGAGTCGGCGTTGATACCAGTTGGTGGGAACATCAGTGCGAATGGACCGCATGCATGAGGCAGTTCCTCGGAGATCTGCACACGCGTGTCCCGAGCAACTTCCGATCTTATACGGGCGCCGGTTCTCGGCATACGGTTTACGGCGCAGACAAGGCGTACACGGATCTCACGGGCCCGGTTCCGATTACTGTGCGCGACTGGGTCCAGGCCATGATCAATGACGACGTGGGTTGGGTCGATGTCGACTGCCTGGATGGGGGCGATTGCGATCTGCTTGACACTTGTCAAGGTGGGGTCAACGCTGGTCTAGCCTGTGTCGACGATACGGGATGTCCGGGCGGCACATGCGACTCGGACCCTCGACCGAATCCACCTATAGCGCCGTATGAAGCGGGCGGCGGCGTCAATTGTCCTCCCACGGCCTGCGTGTGTTTTGACAACCCGACGGCGACCGATGGGGTGAATTGCCCGAGCAACTGAACCGAACGTAAGCCGGGTCGGGAGGCTGTATGGCGGCTGGCCTTCATGCGGCTTTTTCCGGCTCTAGTTCGGTGATGTTGTTCGACAGATGCACGTCGTGTTGGGGGTAAGGAATCGAACAGCCCGCTTGCTCGAGGCGCTCCTTGATCGTGCGTGTCAGATCGCACCGCAACGCCCAGTAATCGCTGCTTTTGCTCCAGGGGCGTACGACTATATTGACTGAGGAATCCCCGAGTTCGGACACTGCAATAACGGGCTTAGGCTCCGCGAGTACGCGGGCGTCGGCGTGCAGGATCGACTGTAGAGTGTCGATGGCCTTGCCGATATCGTCATCG
>JAZDCZ010000108.1:0-3722 GCA_036679605.1 Gemmatimonadota bacterium | reverse complement strand
CAATCAGTTCGAGACCAGCCTCAACATTGGCGACCATCTCACACCGCCTGCAACCGTAGCTCTCGAACAGAGACTTGAGCGACTGGGCAAGCGAATAATTATCCTCGACCACCACAATTCGAGCGCCACGCAACGGCGTCGATTCGTGCCGCATCCTTACACCCCGGCCTTACGGACGATACCGGCCACTTCGCCACAAAGCTTCGTCAACCATATGGGTTAGGGAATGGAACGTCTATTTCGCAACAAGCACCTGTCACCGGGAACCGGAGCAATGCTTGACCGCCTAACTCATACGGCACTCCCTCTTCGATGAGCTTCATGCCCACACCTCTGCGTGAGGGTTGCACCACCGGTGGTCCACCGGACTCAGACCATTCGATCACTAGCCGGTTGGGCCCGGCCGTGGATTCGTCCTCACGCCAGGACACTTGAACTTGCCCTTGGGTCACCGACAGCGCTCCGTACTTGGCAGCATTAGTGGCAAGTTCATGAATGGCCATCCCAATCGGCCGTATGGATCTCAACGATACGGCGAAAGCCTCGCCTGCAAGTGAGACTCGAGGGTTGCGCTCATCGCTGAACGGCGCAAGCATCATCTCGATTAGGCGACGGAGACTCAGTCCTACCCAATTGCGACGGTTCAGAGCACCGTGAATTCTCGCTAACGCGCCCATGCGCTCGCCGAAGGCTTTCCCGAAGTCTTCTAACGAGGCCGACGACTCGAGGGTTTGTTCGGCCAAGGACTGCACCGTCGCTAGAGTGTTTTTGACCCGATGGTCCAACTCTCGCAGCAGAAATTCCTGAGCTTGCTCAAACCTTCGGCGTTCGCTGATGTCATTGATGTTGCTCACGATCAACAGTCCATCCGGCATGGTGATCACGTTGAGACCGACCTCTATAGGGATTTCGACACCGTCCTTACGTACCCCTTTGAGGTTTCTATCACTCCCCATCACCCGGCTTCGAAGCTGAGCGTCTATTGACGAGAACGATTTCTCCGGCCTCGTCGACTACCAACATGGCATTCGGCGCCGACTCGACCACAAGACGGCAGAGATTCTCGACCTGTTCGCGATCGCCCATCTGCCGCGGAGGCTCCTCCCCCGCAACGTCGGTTCTGCGTTGCCCATGCGTCTTGAGTTGCGCCTCGAGCTTGCTGCGTGCCAACTTGAGCGCCTCTTCGCTCCGCCTGCGCCCGGAGATGTCACGCACAAAGCCTACGAACGAACCGTCACGATATCGATTAGGCAGGCTAGTAAGGGAAAGTTCCAGAGCAAACTCGCTACCGTCTTTCCGTCGACCCACTAACTCGATGGTCTTGCCAATATAGCGAGCTTCGCCGGTCTCGATATACCTTTGGAATCCATGCCGATGCGCATCCTGATATCTTTCCGGCATGAGTGCGGTTATGTCTCCACCGACGATCTCGACAGCGGCATATCCAAACGTCCGCTCCGCGGCGTGGTTAAAATAGGTGACGCGGCCTCTGGTATCACTACAGACGATAGCGTCGGTAGCCGCATCGACCAGTGCACGAAAGCGAAGGTCGCTCGCTCGCGCTAACTCCTCGACATGTTCCGCAAGCAGTGGAGCTTGCCCTCGTGCAGATTCAGAAGCTTCAGTCTCAAGCCTCTGCTCGCTCATCTCCACTTCGGTGGCGCTCTTCTTTTCGCGCATGAGTTGATAAGTCGTTCTGACGGTCGACAACCCGTCGGTCCGCAGCAACGTCAACGGCTATTATCCTCTACTGGTCACAACTCCGTCAAGGAAGAGGGCCTCCGCTACCCATCAGCTTTTTGTACTGTCCGATGGGGGTACTCCAAAAGCCCGGCCCGCCAGCCATTGCCCACCGTCCGGGCGATTTCACGCCCAGACGCCGACTACTTTCAGGACTTAGCGACCGATACTGTTCTAACCAAGCCGTCGGAGTGAAACCTGTCTTGAGCCAGCGGCAAGGCAAAGTAGAACGGGCTCAAGGCAGCGAGTTAGCTAGCCCGTTTTTGTGGCCGTAGAGATACTTAGCCTGGAGGTAACTCAACTTCACCCCGACCACCAGAACCCCGATGGTCTTGGCCTCGACTAGCACCGGTACGGAAATCTGCACACTGTTGACTTGCGAACTCTCGTCAAACTCGACAGCACCTATATAGACTTTGCCTTCGCCGGCGTTGAATGCTTCGGTCCACTTTGTTTCATCGCCTTGCCAATAGTCGGTCGTGGCCGGATACGTCGCTACAGTGGCACCCTGGTTGTCGGTTAGAAATATTTCACTGTAGATTGATTCGTTGAACTCGACGAAAGTCTTAAAATACTGCCCGACCTTATTCTCTTGCAGGGATTTTTTGAGCGGCGACAGACCCTTGGCAGCCAGCCAATCCTTGTCAATTTTCTTGATTGCATCCAAGGACTGCCCTTTTGCGTTATGCTCGCACACCGCACGAATCACCTTCGGATTCGCTGCAAGCTCACGAACATCCTCGACCTTGTTCCTGAGAAGTCTGGCCAGGTGCGCCTGTGAAAAGGCCGCATACACCGGCGCCGCACTTAACAACACCGAACCCCAACACGCCAGAACTATTCTTCCCCAGCTACCGCGCACCGCTATTGTTCCTGCATCAATAATCAAAATTGTACCATATTGGCGAACAGCCAATATGCCCACCGTCATTTTCCCCTTGACCGACCCGTAAGACCTGTGTGGTCCCCCACATACAGACAGGACACATTTTCTACACTAGCGTTTCTTCATTATATACGCTCCAACGTCATCTCCTCGGATTTCGGACGCATTCGACTCTCGGCGCCGGTTCGGTCCGAAGGAATACACGAACACGGAGCGGGTGTGTTCGTCATCGGCATCACAGAAATCGCGAATCCAATAGGGGGTGTTCCAGGGATCGAGAAAGAACTCGGCACGTTCGGCCGGCAACCCCTTGTCGACCAAACCAGCGTACCTACCCTCAGACAGATACGGACGCTTGTATTTGCTCTTGTAGGTATAGATACGGTTGTGAAGATTGCAGCGGGTGATCAAGTTCTTACGGTTCACCAGAGCCATCGTTACGAAATCTTGCCGTAAAGCCTGGGCCTCGGCACCGGCGAGTTCGAGATACTCTGGTGCGGCTTGACGCTCCATGTGCGCATAGGTGGCATTAAGAAATCCCAGCGCAAGAACCAGAGCCGAACAACAAAGCAGGTATCCGGAATCTACAAGTGGCCGCTGCTTCGTGTGCTCCACAACAGATAAGGGCGCAACACTGCGAAACGCAACGATTGATGCGAAAAGGAACCCGAGCCCGAGCAACAATTCAACCGTCTCGCCCGTATATTTCCACGGGTACCATTCATAGAGCATATAGGCCAGGCCAAATGCCGGGATAAGCGCTGCGGGCGGCGTTACTATGGCGAAGCGGTCGAAGCGCCGCCGTATGAACGTCGCCATGGCTACCAAAGGAAGCAGAACGCCATAGCCGAGGATCACCGCCTTGAGGGTCATCACGCGAAGATCCGTGCTGAACACGTTGTGGATGTTGAGTTCCTGCTGGAAGTTGTTGGCCAAGAAATACGTGGGCGGTCGATAGCCGATCAAACGCTGGCCCCAGGAAATCTCCTCCATAGCAACGAAGAAGCAAAACAAAGAGACGCCGGGCAGAAACCAAGGCACCATACGGCCGCGCCGCGCCTGTCGAAACGCCGCGACTGCGTTAATTATCGACGCG
>JAZDCZ010000107.1:0-2392 GCA_036679605.1 Gemmatimonadota bacterium | reverse complement strand
TTGCGACTGATCCGCCAGGTACGGGTCATGCGCAATTACCTCTTGCCGTTGAACATGAAGGGGGGGATGCTGAAAAAAGAGTGGAGCGATGATTCTATCTTCGTGTAGACCCCCAGCGTACAGACCCCCGACCGGCTCGTCGGCTCGTCTGTCGGCTGTGCCCTCGCCGGCTCGTCCGCCTCGTCCGCCGACTGTGCGCCGGCCGGCGCTTACGACGATACTGGCGGTTTTCTTGCTCGTACTGCTTTGGTCGCCGGCTCGTGCCGGGCAGGATACGCAGAATACGCAGGTTGCGCAGGAGGCGTCGCGTGTGGTCCCGACGCCGCAGATCCGGGAGTTTTCGAGCGCCGATCGCTTGCCTGCGGAGGATCCCTCGGGTGTTTTCGCAGAGCCCGGCCAGGAAGGTGATTTGCCCGCCGGTTCCGAGAGACTCGAGCCGTCCAAACCGTCGGGTTCTAATGCCGGCTCGGGTTCCGCTGCGGGCACCGGCGCGGGTGGGAACGGGACACCTGTCGACGATGGCAAGACGGGCCGCGGCGGCGTGCTAGGATCGTCTCCGCTTGCCTTACCCGATCCCTATCTCGATCCTTCGTGGCCAAGTATTCGTTCGCCTCTGTCGGTCGAGCGTCGCAAGAAACAGCTCAAGGCGGCGCAATCCGAACGCGAGCGCGCCACATCCGGCGACAAAGTCGACGAGGAACAAGCCGGGGTTGGCGTTACCGACGAGGAACTGTACATGAAGGAAGAGCACGCAGATACCTGGGACGAAGATTTCAAGGATTACCAGGGCAACAAAACCGACGTCTGGGACGAGGAGTACGAAGATCCGCAGGACTGGTAACGATGGCTAATCAACGATCACGCATAGCACTGAGCGACCAGGAAACGGACGCGTACATTCAAGCGGAAAAAACGCTCATCATGGGGACCCTCAATCACGATGGTTGGCCGCATCTGGTGCCGATGTGGTTCAGTGTTCTCGATGACTCTATTCATATGCACACCTATCGGAATTCGCAGAAGGTCAAGAACCTCGAGCGCGATCCGCGAGGTTCGGTGTTGGTCGAAGACGGCGAGGCCTATGACAAGCTTCGAGGGGTGTTCATGCGCGGCCGGTTTGAGATTATTGACGACCAGGACCTTTGCTATCGTGTTGGTGTTGCCAATGCCGCCAAATATGGAGGTATATCCGAGGAACAGGCCGGAGATATTGTCCGCATGCAGGTACGAAAGCGCGTCGCAGTGATCTTCCATCCCGAGAAAATCTCGAGTTGGGACCACCGTAAGCTATCCTGACCCTCAGGGGGACTCTGCTGCCAGCTCAGTGTGTGAGGGGTCGGGGTAGATGGTGCTTACGTAACAAATAAGCACGGTGGCGGCAACGAGGCCCCCGAGTTTTATCTGCGGATAGAAGCGGGCGGTGAGCAGCACGATGAACCCGAAAAAGAGGACGAATGCGTTGAAGAGTAGTGCTCGGCCTGCGGTTGCTGCGGTGTGGTCGCAGGCTTCCACGTGGCTGAGGCCTTGACGGCGGGAGAGCCGGTAGCGGAACAGGTAGTGAATCGCGAAGTCGACGCCGATGCCGATTGACATGCCGCCGAGCAGTACAGTAGGTATCTCGATGGGTATACCGATGAACCCCAGACTCCCGTAGATAATGACCACCGTCATCGAGACGGGAAGGATCGAGAGCAGGGCCATGCTCTTACTGCGGAACATCAACCAATTGAGGAAAAGCATCGCCGGCAGGCAGACGAAAAGACTCGAGATCTGCCCACGAATCACGTGCCTTTCGGTGTGGCTCATGCGGTAGGCCTCGCCTGCCAGGCGGACCCCCACCGGGGGTATGCCGGGACCGGCAAATAGCTGAGCGCTCAGTTCCTTGGCGCGGCTCTCGACTATATGGGCCAGATGCGAGCCGGGCTGGTTCAGGTAGATCATTACCCGCCCGTGACGGTAGTTGTAGTCGACGATGTCGTCGAAATCTCCGGGATCGCCGGAAATAGAGTACAGGAACAGGTACTGTGCGACCAAGTCGCGGTTGTCGGGAATGCGCTCGTAGGCGGGGTCGTCGCCGTGCATCATCCTGTTCATGCGTTTGATCATCTCGGCGATCGAGAACGTGTCGCCTATGCGCGGATTCTTCTCCATTGCGGCCTGGAAGCGGTCGATACGGCGTAAAAGCTCGGGATCTTTGAATACGTCGTCGTCTTCGCCTTCGAGCAAGAGATCGAGGATGCCGGTTCCGGGGAAATACTTGTTCACCATGGTGTCGGCGTAGCGTAAGAAGTGACCGGGCTTGAACTGATCGACGAGCGCGCTGTTGGTGTCGAGACGGGTGATTCCCACTCCGCCGAGGAAGATGCAAAGCGCGAAGAAGCCGATCGTCATC
>JAZDCZ010000106.1:0-8342 GCA_036679605.1 Gemmatimonadota bacterium | reverse complement strand
TTAAGAAACCGAAGAAGGTGTTTTGGGGTGGTTATAGCGGCTACTTTAAAGATCCCGATGGTCATCTTTGGGAAGTGGCGCATAATCCACTGTTTTGGGTTGGTCCAGGTGACGTCTAACAAACGCATGCAGTCGGACAAAGTGCCCGCTACGCGCGCACTTTGCCGCTGAGGCGATCCGTTAGCCGGCGGACTTGCTGTTGCGGTCATTCCACCCAAAGCATAGAGTTTTCGTCCTCACTCGACGTTGCGCTGGACCGAGAGTATTCTGAAAAAGATGCGGATTACTTCCGGCACTGTAGTTTCAGGGAAGATCGTTGTGGACGACGATGAACTGCCTGAGGGTGCAACGGTCACCATCGTTGCGCCGGAAGAGACCGAGTCGTTCATGCTTTCTGCTGCCGACGAAGCCAATCTCCTCAAGGCAATCCAAGACGCGGAGGTAGGCCGAACGGTTCCTGCCTCCGAGGTATTGGCGAAAATCTCTCAACGACGCTGATCGCTGTGCGTGCAGTCGCTGTAACGCAGCTCCGGTGTGCGAGATCGAGGATGCGTCGCGATGGTGGAGGGCCAACCGGCGCGCGGCACCTATGCTTCTCCGTGACGAACTCGAGCGTGCGTTTCAGTTGGTGGCTTCATAACCTGGAATCGGCTCGACCGCACTCAACGACACCTTGCCTGCGGTCCGTCGAGTGCTGCTATCGCGTGTCCGCTACCACTTGTACTACCGAATCCGGCCGAAAACCGGCGAGGTTCTGGCGTTGTGGCATGCAACTCGAGGGGCTAGCCCGAACGTATAAAGCCTGCTAACCCGGCGGATGGAGCGTACCGGCGTGAAGTGCTATCTGGATTACGATGGTGGCTAGCCCGGCCGTTCATCGGCGGTCCGTTTGGTAGATATGAACGATAGGATAACCAAATGTCATCCGAGCACGTAGCACACATACTTGGCGAGTCCCGCTGGGTTGGTGCCCAGATCGCCAAGGCACAGATCGCCTTGCGAGCCGGCGCCGATAAGGAATCGACTGCGCGCACGTTATACGAGTCGAGTTCTCTCAGTCTGAAGCGGAGCCGCGAGATCGTAGAAAACTTGCGGGACGCCGAGTTCGAGTCGTTCTTGGAAGAGCGGAAGCGCACCGGTTCAGCCGAGAACCCGATTACGAAGATGTTCCCGGCCGCCGTAACGGAACGCCAGTTCCTTGATCAACTAGACCTACTTCGAGAGGCTAGGCCTGCGGTCAATTACCGAGACGAACGGTTCACAGGGCACACGCTCGTCGATTTCACAATTGTTGAAGACGATCTTGAACTGCCCGTGAATGTCAAGAATGCGGGAACGAGATTTGAGAACGCGGCGAGCTTGGTCGGCCTCGATCCTGATGATTGCATCCCTATTCCTACATACAAGGCGTTTGACGCTATTGAGAAGGAGCCGAATCTCATCTACGCGATCTGCATTGACTACACGCTTATCTCCAAGATCGAAAGGGCGCTACTCACGCGCTTCTCCGCCGACGAAGCGTCGGTGTGGAAGATCCTCTCCAAGTATGCCGGCCCGCTCATCCGAGATGCTGAGGACAGTTTTGTCTATTCGATGGTGAACAGACATTGGGAAGAATTCTCGGCCCATGTCGCCATACCGGTTTTTCGTATCATCTCAGCGCGTAAGGCCATTCGTATCCTCCAGAAGCAGCCCAAACGAACTCCTGGTATCGGCCTCCGAGCGTGGGGGACGGGGGCTAGCGCTGAAGTCAATGTCCACATTTCCGTGGCCAACGAGACCAAGCAATGGGACGAGATCCAGTCGCGAATTGTCAGGGACGGTGTGACTGACATTATTGAGGCAGTGAACCGAAAGAAGACCGAGCTTGTCTTTGATCCTGAGGTCTAGAACGTATGAGTGTGGTGAGCCTATTCTCGGGATGCGGTGGTTTGGATTATGGGCTGGAAGCCGCTGGCTGGGAGATTGCGTATAGGAACGACTTTGACGAGCACTCGTGTGGCACTCTTCGCCTCAACGGTGGGAGCAAGATCCAATGCGCGCCAATCGAGGAGGTGTCTTCGGCAGAGATCCGGCGGAGTGTCGGTACTGCGAAGAACGCCGTCGATCTCGTCGTTGGCGGTCCGCCCTGCCAGCCTTTTTCAAAGTCCGCCTACTGGTCAAAAGGCGATACGCTTCGTCTGAAGGACCCGCGTGCAAACACGTTGGATCAGTATCTTCGGGTTGTTGAAGACCTTAGGCCGAAGGCATTCTTACTCGAGAATGTCCATGGGATTAGCTACTCCGGCAAAGAAGAGGGATTTCAGTTCCTCATTGAGCGCATTCGAGAGATCAATCGAACGGTTGGGACTAATTATAGCCCCTCGTGGAGGGTTCTCAACGCCGCCGACTATGGGGTGCCCCAGCTTCGCGTTCGGTTCTTCCTGGTTGCCCTTCGTAACGGGAGGGAGTTCATATTTCCTAATCCCAGCCACGGTGAGTTCGATACCGGAAATGCCACACTGTTCGATATCGATCGACAGCCGTATTCAACGGCATGGAAAGCACTGGCCGGTATAAGGCCCGATCCGGGCGAGAAACTTGAGGTTGGCGGAAAGTGGGGCAAGTTGCTCCCGTCGATTCCGGAAGGTGAAAACTATCTGTGGCATACCAACAGAAAGGGCGGGTTGCCGCTGTTCGGGTGGAGAACTCGGTACTGGTGCTTCCTGCTCAAGCTCGCAAAGAACCGCCCTTCGTGGACCATTCAAGCGCAGCCTGGATCCGCGATCGGGCCGTTTCATTGGGAGAACCGCAAGCTGTCATGGCGAGAGATGGCGGCTCTTCAAACATTTCCATGTGACTTCCGAATCGACTCCCCAAGGGTAGAGATCCAGCGACAGATCGGAAATGCAGTTCCATCGTTGCTAGCGGAAGTACTGGGCCGGGCTTTAAAGGAGCAGGTTCTCGGGGAGTGCATTACCGAACCGTTGACGCTAGCCGTTCCTCGCATCGAAGGTACTCCGCCGCCCGAACAAACGGAACCTGTTCCACAAGCGTACCAGGCCCTTGTCGGTGATCATGCACCTCACCCCGGTACGGGTAGAGGCCGCTCTTATCAAACGGCTGCCAAACAACAGCATCCGGCTGACGCCGCTTCGCGCCGCCGCTGATTGCCAAGAAGTGAAGCGGCGAGAGTTGACGCCCGACGAAACAATTCTCAGAATCTCGCGGTGTCCGAACGGTCATAGGTGAACAGGAGATATAGGAATGACGGACAAAATTGCGGGAGGCTGTCTGTGTGGCAGCGTACGTTATGAAACAACGCGTGAGCCGGCGTATCAATTGCTCTGCTACTGCACTGACTGTCAGATGATCAGTGGCGCAGCGGGCTTTGCTGCGTATGGAGTGCCCATCGACAGTATTGTCGTAACCAAGGGTAGTCCTGCCGAATTTTGCATCCGCGCAGATTCCGGAAGGATTAACTCGCGCAGATTTTGTCGAGAATGTGGCTCTCGCATCTGGGCGCAGTTGGATGAATTGGGGTTGGCTAGCGTCAATGCCTTTACACTGGATGAACGGGAGCATTTTCAACCGACGGCGAGTCATTGTCCGGATAGCGCGCCGGGTTGGTGCAAGATCGACCAATCTCTGGAATTGTTCCCTCCTATCCCGAGAGATTAGTGATTCTTGGCCTGTGCCCGTCGCTTAACAAGGCGTTGCGGCGGACCAGCAACAGCTCGGTGCGGTTGACCGACGGTGTCGCCTCGTGGGCAGTATTTCTTCTCGCAGGGTGGCCCTCTTACTACCAGCAGTACTCCCGGATCTTCATGATCTGGCTCGACAGCCTAGTGCTACTTCCTATTGCCGTGATCGTGGTCATTGTTCTCAATCGTGTTCACCCGGCGCGTCGCCTCAAGGTTGCCCTGTGGCTCTCGTTCCCTGGCTGCTTCTGCCGGGGACCGCGCTTGCTCTCAACACAATATCCCCTGACCAAGATCTTGCCGGTGCGGCGTAACAAGTCATTGCAGTGGGCCGGGTAGAGTAGGCCGGGTAGTGGGCCGCGAAAACCGCTTCGCCTTCTTGGATGCCCCCGCCATGAGTGAGACTCGGGCGCGAATCGTTTCAATAGCCCGTTGGCGACGGTCTTCATCCGGCGGTCAGAAGGACCAATGACGAGAAGAGCCCACGGCCCTGAATTACGTCCCAGTGTTCGGCGATCTTACCATCATGGATCCGAAATAAATCCATGGCTTGGAAGGTGAGGTTCAGCGTTCCTTCCATGCGCGTTTTGCTGTAGACGAAAACGTGATCCGACTCGGCCAGCATGTGTTGAATCGTCATTGTCGAAGTCACGCGCAAGCGTTGTTTTGTTCGTTCGAGACCGGTGAACTACGCCTTGAACCCTTCGATTCCTTGACCGGCGGAGGGGTTGTGTTGGATGTAGTCCGGTCGCAGCAGTTGGTTGGCCAGGTTCAAGTCGCCGCCGTCGATGACGTCTTCGAAGAGGCGGCGAACCAGTGTCTTGTTGGCCTCAAGATCGTTTATCGAATTCATTAGTCGAACCTGTGGCGGCCCGTACGGTCTAGAGGATTTGTGACGCGAACGATAGTATAGCCCCGGATTCGGCTACGAGCGCGGGCCCGACGGGGAAGGAGTAGGCCTGTCCATGAGATCCCTATTTGCGTCGCAGGTGGCTATCGCTAATAACGGGCGCCGTTGTGATCGAGTTCACGGAGTCGGTCGAGATTGCAGCGGAACCCGCGCGTGTCTGGCGGGCGCTTGCCATCCCTAGCGAGGTGGTATGTTGGGATGCCGGTGTCGTTGAGCCGCTCGATGCCCCGCGTGACTATCCTCGTGCGGGGCAACACGTACGTTGGCGCTATCGACTCGGCCCGCTACGGCTGATCCTCCATGACCGCCCCATCCAGGTCGAGCCGCCGTCGATCCTACGCTCGGCGATTAGATTGGGCCCCTTCGAATTCGATGAGACCTATACGCTTTTTCCTGAAAGCTCGTCGGCTACCAAGCTCACCGCCGCCCTGTCGCTCGCGAGCACCTTTCCGATCCTCGGCGGTCTACTCGAGCGCGTCGTGGGCCGGCCCCTAGCACGTTCGACGGTCCACTCGTCGTTGGTTGCTATCAAACGGCACTGCGAGCAAACCCCCCAGCATAGCTAAGGGCAGCCGAATCGGTAACCGAGGGAGGAATTCGTGATGAGGAAGTTCGGCAAGGTCTTTCAGTTCAGGGTGGAACTCAAGGATGTGACCCCGCCGATCTGGCGCCGGATTCAAGTGCCGTCCACGTATAGCTTCTGGGACCTACACGTCGCGATTCAGGATGCTATGGGTTGGCTCGACTACCATCTGCATGCCTTCAGGATCGTGAATCCCGCGACAGGAACCGGTGAGACCATTGGAATTCCTGATGAGGATTTCCCGGACGAGATACCGACGTTGCCCGGCTGGGAGGTCTCGATCGCGGAATACTTCTCACCAGAGAACAGCAGGGCCGACTACGAGTACGATTTCGGCGATGATTGGATGCATGAAGTGGCCTTGGAGGCTACAGCACCGCGGGAGGGTACCGGGCAATACCCGCGCTGCCTGGACGGGAGGCGTGCGTGTCCGCCGGAAGATTGTGGCGGCCCCCGAGGCTACGCTGATCTTCTCCGAGTACTCAGAGATCCGACTGATGACGAGCATGAGAGGATGCTCACTTGGGTAGGTGGATCGTTCGATCCGGCGCGCTTCGATCCGAAGAAGGTCAAGTTCGAGGATCCACGGAAGCGCTGGAGAGTGGCATTTCTCGAAGCGTGAGTGAGTCCGAGGGTCAGCCAACAGGGTATTAGAGGGCCACCATATAGGCGTCTTGACGTTATGATGATATAACGTCATACTTGAGGTCATGAGCAGTAATCCCAAGCGAGCGACGGTGTATTTTGATCCGGCGATCCATCGCGCCCTTCGGTTGAAAGCGGCTGAAACCGAAAGGTCGATGTCGGATTTGGTCAACGAGGCTGTGCAACTCGGTCTTGCAGAAGATGCTGAAGATCTAGCCGCTTTCGAGAATCGTGTAAGCGAACCAAACCTTCCATACGAAGCCGTTGTGAAAGATTTAAAGCGGCGTGGAAAAATATAGGGTATCGATCAAACCCTCGGCGGTAAAAGAGCTTGAGGCAATCCCGCGCAAGAAGGATCGTCAGCGCATCATTCGCCGTATAGGCCTGTTGGCCGACGATCCCCGCCCTCCAGGAGCAAAGAAACTCTCTGGGCATGACCGTTACCGAATTCGTCAAGGTTCGTTTCGAATTGTTTACGGAATCGAAGATAAAGACCTAATCGTGTATGTCGTGAAGGTTGGCCACCGGAAAGAGGCATATCGTGGAGCCCTCTAACACATCGTTCGAGCACGTTGGTGGCGCTCACCGCAAGCGTTATGCGGCGCGAGGCGAGACCGGTCGGTTGCGCGACTGAGCCGCGGGAGATAAGCGAAGGATATAAGCCGAGGAGATAGGCCATGGACAGGATTGATCAGATTGTGCGCGATCGGAAGAAGGCGCATGCCAAACTCCAGTCTCTGAAGTCGAAGGTCTATGAAACGTTCCTTCAAGTAGAGGCGGCAGCATTCTCGGACGGCGCTCTAACGAAGAAGAGCAAGGAACTGATCGCCGTTGGTATCTCCGTCAAGACCGACTGTGAGTCGTGCATGCAATGGCACATCGACCAGGCTGCGGTGGCTGGGGCCACGATGCGCGAAGTTCTCGAAGCGGTAGAGGTCGGAATCGAAATGGGGGGTGGCCCTGCGACGGTGTCTGCTCGCTTCGCCCTTGAGGTAATGGAGCGGGTTTTCCCAACGAAGGGTGAATCATGACGGTGCGCGAAACCCTGCAGCGTGTGATTCGGCCGAGCACGACGCGTAGCACCGCGGTGCTCTGGGCGAAGTCTCTGCTCAATGCAGTGCTCTTCTTCTGTATCTTCATGGTTGCACTGCCTTGGCTGGCTCATCGCCTGCTTGCGATGGAGCTTCCGTTTCCCCTGGGCCTTCGAACCTGGATAGCTGGCGTATTGGCGCTCGCGGGTATCACTGCCTGGATTGCTTGTCTCGACATCTTCAGCCGGCAGGGCCGGGGTACGCCGCTTCCGGCCGACGCCCCCCGCAATCTTGTTACCACGGGCCTGTTCGGCCAGATGCGCAACCCCATCATGACTGCCGAACTCGCCGTAATCTGGGCCGAAGCGATCTACCTTGCGAGCTCAGGTGTCGTACTCTACGCTGTTGCGATCAGCGTTGCGGCCCACGTGATGGTCGTCCACATCGAGGAACCCGAGCTTCGCAAGCGCTTCGGTCAAAGCTACGTAGAGTACTGTCTAAAGGTACCTCGTTGGCTTCCCCGGTTGGGTCGCCGGAGATAAGCTGGGCCGGAGCGTTGCCTGACCGGCCGTCGTCGTCGTCGCGGCGACTACAACGAAAGAATCCGATGAGGTCGATTGACACCAAAGCCGTACTCGATGAGTACGGCAAGCTTGCACCTGGCTACGATCGACGCTGGTCGTTTTACATCGAAGCGACGTTGCGCGAGACGCTGAGCCGACTCGAACTCCACCCCGGGGAAAGTCTCCTCGACGTCGGGTGCGGAACGGGCATGCTTCTCGAAACGCTCTCGGTCTCTGTGCCCAACGCTGAGCTAGCGGGGGCTGATCCGTCGACCGAGATGCTACAAATGGCACGCAAGAGACTCGACGAAACGGTTCTTCTAGAGCAGAGCTACGCAGAGAGCTTGCCCTTTTCCGACGCGTCGTTCGATGTGGTGGTCTCTTCGAGTGCTTTCCACTATTTCGGTGAGCCATTAAGTGCACTCAAGGAGATGGCTCGTGTGTTGCGGCCGAACGGACGTCTCGTGGTCACGGATTGGTGCGATGATTATATCGCCTGCCGGATCTGCGACCTTTGGCTCCGGCTCTTCAACCGGGCGCACTTCCGGACCTATGGCGAGAAGCAGTGCCGTCATCTGCTCGAGCAAGCTGGTTTTGGTGCTGTGCGAGTCGATCGCTACAAGATCAATTGGCTCTGGGGCCTCATGACGGCGGTTGGGCAGAAGCGCGCTGTCGCCGATGCTTGACCATAATACGGTAACTGCACTGTGCGGAGATAAATGAATATCGGGAAAAGCATCAGCTTCGTAACGGTAACGCTGGTCGTCTTTTCGATCTGGGTAGCCTTCGCGCTACTGGTAGTAAATCCCTACTTGTATCCTTACGTTCCGGGATATCGCGTTGGTAATCCGTGTGGTTGGGAAGTCGTTGCGTTGGCACTCAGCGTGGTCATCTCGTATCTGTGGACACGGCGGTGGTCTGCGCCGAGGC
>JAZDCZ010000105.1:0-4858 GCA_036679605.1 Gemmatimonadota bacterium | reverse complement strand
CAATCGTTCCGGCTTTGGTCTCCAGTAACTGCTCGACGCGCAACGAGTTCACCCTCTGATCGGGCTCCTCGTCGATCCACATGCGACCGCCCCCCGCTCCGCAACACATGCCTATATTCCGGCTTCGCTGCGCCTCGACCAGCTCGACTCCGGGAATGGCCTCGAGGATGTCGCGCGGCGGGTCGTAAATCTCGTTGTATCTACCGAGGTAACAGGAGTCGTGAAAGACGATCGATTCGCTTCCATTGCCGTCGATCTTGACCTTTCCCGCCTTGACCAAATCGGCCACCACTTCGCTGGCATGAACCGTCTCGTACTCGCCTCCGAACTGAGGGAACTCGTTCTTGATGGTATTGAAGCAATGAGGGCAGTTGGTTATGACCTTCTTAACGTTGGCGCCCGTGAACACTTCGACCGCCGTCTGCGCCATCGTTTGGTATAGGTACTCGTTGCCGAGGCGGCGCGCGGTATCTCCGTTGCAAGGCTCATCACGCCCGAGAATCGCATAGCTTACACCGGCGTGGGCCAGGATTTTGGCAACGGCCCGGGTGATTTTCTTCGCACGGTCATCGAACGAGCCCGCGCAGCCGACGAAGAACAAGTACTCGGCATCCGGGTTCTCGGCCAGTGTCGGAATGCCGAGCCCTTCGGCCCAATCGGCTCGCTTATCGGCACCGATTCCCCACGGATTCCCCTGGGTCTCCATGCCTTTGAACACGCGTGTAACCTCGGTAGGGAAGCTGGCCAGTTCCTGCACGAGGTGACGGCGAATATCTACGATCTTGTCGACGTACTCAATGTGTACCGGGCAGGCGTCCTCACAGGCCCTGCAGGTATTGCAAGCCCAGATCACCTCGGCAGTAACCCCGGTATGCTCGCCTACGATGGTCGGCCCATCGCCGGCCTCGCCGGCCGTGTTCAGGACACTCTGCCCGTTCTGGTACAAGTAGTCTCGTAGATCTAGAAGCATCTGACGCGGCGCCAAGGCTTTTCCCGTTGCGGTGGCCGGACACATGCTCGAACAACGCCCACATTCCGTGCAAGTGTACATGTCGAGCACTTGCTTCCAGTCGAAGTGCTCCATCTGCGAGGTCCCGAAGATCTCGGCATTCTCGAGGTCCTGCTTGGAGAGACGTCCGCGTGGCTCCATCTTGTCGAAAAATACGTTAGGGATGGCCGTCACGACATGGAAGTGTTTGGCCAACGGAAGAAAGTTCACGAACACGAGCACGATCAGGTTGTGGGTCCACCAGGCTACCACGCTTGCCAGCCCGGCAGTCTCAGGCCCCAGATGCTGCAGAAACACGGCGATCATCGCCGCCACCGGTTCGTAGGGTCTATCGAGTTCGATGCCGTGTTCACCGGCGAAGAACACCAGACGACCACCGTCGTAAACCAAACCAGCCAAAGTGATACCGGCAATAAAGCCGAGAATCAGGACTGCTTCCCAATGCGGGTGATGGGCCTGTTTGGCCTCGGCCGGTTCGAACCCCATCAAACGCTTGGGGTGAGTGATCAACCACCGGGCCATGAGGATGAGAGCACATACGAATACGACGGCTTCCATCAAATCTTTGCTGACCAGAAAAATAGGTGCCAGTACCCCTCCGCCGCTGATCAGAGGCGGCTCGAAGGTAGGGACCCAGCCGCGCACGAACATGGTCACGACCTGGCCACCGAGCACCAGGAAGCCCCAGAACACCAAGGCATGAACAATGCCCGCCAGGCGTTCTTCCTTGCGCGTCAAGAACTTGAACTGACCGAACGCGTACTTCAGGGTGTGGAGTATCCGCTCGGGAATGCGGTCGAAGCGGTCGGCGGGCCTCAGCTTGAGCAACACCTTGAAACGGTTGTAGATTTGCCCGCAGAACAGCCCCATTAAAGCCACGAAGGCCACGGTCCAAATCGCAGTCGTCAACATGGGTAGGATTTAATCGTGTTGAGAAGAACCTTGCAATTGTCGCTCCTGGCCGCCCTTGTGCCGTGCGTCGTATCGGTCGCATGCCGCGGGCCGGCCGAACCTAGAGTGATTATAGAAACCGCCTCGGGCGGCGTACCCGTCGAGGTCGAGTTGGCCTTGACCCCCGCTACCCGTCAACGCGGACTGATGTTTCGCAACCGGCTTGGCCGGAATCAGGGAATGCTGTTTGTGTTCCCTCAGGCCCTAGCGCGTTCGTTCTGGATGAAGAACACCCCACTACCGCTCGATATCATTTACATCGATACCAAGCGACGTATTGTCTCGGTCGCCAAGCGTACCGAGCCTTATTCGACTCGGGCGATCCCTTCCGACGGACCGGCCCGTTACGTACTCGAAGTCAATGGGGGGTTCGCCGACAGCCACGGCGTGGAAGCCGACCAGGAAGTACACCTACCCGATTTCCCGGAGGCGGCGGTACGCTAATCAGGGTTTGCTGGTCGCAGCCGTCTTAATGGCAGGGCGCCAAAGACCGATTCGATCATCGAAGGCGGCGCCGAAGAAATAGTATCCACCCATCTGCGCGACCGAGGTGACCTCGCCTACGGCGCTTCCGTTGTGACGTAGTAATTGACGCGGTTCCGTAAGGTTCGGATTGAACTCGACGAGCGACCAATCGCTACGGCAGGGCAGATTGCCTAATTTGCACATAGTAGTTCCGACAGAGTTGAGGTGAGTAATCAGCAACGCCTTACCGTCGGCGCCAAGGCTCAAATTGTCGGGGCGCCCACCTATGTGTACACGGTCGCGGGGAGTCCTCAGGGCATTGCGTCTCCAGCCCATACGCTTGATCTCACCGGTGGTACTCTCGCTGTAGACCACTGTGTCGCCACCGTCGGCCAGCATTAACCCATTGATGGTCGGGCCCACCGTCCCTTCCAAAGTGCTCCACCCCTTGCCCCGTTTCCAGCGCGCAAGATGCCCGACCGTCGACCCGAAACGTTGGAATACGCGATAGTAAACACCGCGCATACCCGGTTCCACAACGGTATCGCTGGCAACGATGAATTCCTGCGCGCCGACAAGGGCAATATCGTTGCCGGCTAGGCTGCCGGGCATGGGTACGCAACCGCGCCAGATCATGCGGGCTTTGCGTCCACGACCGACGACGTCGAATAGTTCCACCGCCTCACGTTCGCCGTGAGAAACTACCGCAACCCGCACTAGGCCTTGAACAACGTCGGAACGCGCCGCCAAGCCCTGAGGTGAGAACCCGTCAAAGGACGGAGCCTTGTTACACCTGGGGTCCCCGAGCAAGGGCAATCCACGTCTCACGCCAATGTCTCTCTTCAGGTCTCCTGTAGGCCAGATTCGCCACGGCTTCGACGGTCCACTTGCCGATACGGTCAGCGCCATGATCGACCCTCCGCTATTGTCACGGCTACGACGTCTTTGCGAAACCAGTAAGAGCCTCGCACCGGCGGCGTTTTCCACGTCAACAGGATTTTCAAAGCCGCACAGGGTGGCTACTTTTCCGCGAGCCGCATGCGGGTCACAATCCGGTCGCGGCCCGCTCAACATGGCGAGTGACATGGCGAGAAACGCGATCGGCGTCAAAATTACCGCCCCAAGAAGAATTTTACGCACAACACACCACCAGGCGCCCGGAGACGCTACGTGATGGACAGCAAATTTCGTTCCCGGCCGCACCGCAACCCTCAAGGACCTAAAACCGTGTATTCGGAGCTTTCGAGACCGGACTGGTGTTACAAATCAAACGGTGCGTTACCAAGCTAGGTTTAGCGTATGCGGAACCGCCTGTACCGCCTCGGCAAGACCTGAGCGCAGCCCTCAACCGGAGCCCCCCCCCTCCAGCGGGCCCCTCACGGCGGAGCCCTCCGTGGATCATGGCTCTCCGGCCGCCTTCTTGCCTCCGAATAACCCCTTGAGGAGATCGCCCTTCAGTTTTCTGCCGGCCTCGGCGACATTCTCTTTCAAGGCGCCGCCAATCGCCTTACCGCGCTCGCCGGTCAGAGCGCTCGCAGCTCCGAGATCAAGTTTGTCAAGACCCGCAAGCCCGCCCCGCAGATCTCCGAGCAGATCAGCAGGTAGACCGATTCCACGCTTGGCCACCGCCTGTAACACCGCGTGCGTTACTATCGAGGTAAGCTGAGATATGGCTACCCCGCCACCGTCCTTTGAACTGATGTCGTGCAGGCTGATCTCCGGTATTGTGACATCTATAGTGTCGCTGTCGCCGGGCAGGGACGCGACGTCAAGATGGGCAACGACATTCCTGATGAGTAAACGCTTGATGATCAGATTCTTCGTCGAGGCGTCCGAGGTATCAGTAGCGGCAGAGGCATCAACGGTATCGGATTGAAGTTTCTGCAGGTTTTGAAGAATCGCGTCGTAGTTAGCACCGCCCTCGCCTTTTTCGATGCTCAGATAGACTCCGTCGAGTTCCAGCAAAGGAACCG
Source organism: Gemmatimonadota bacterium (assembly GCA_036679605.1). Classification (GTDB taxonomy): domain Bacteria; phylum Gemmatimonadota; class Gemmatimonadetes; order Gemmatimonadales; family GWC2-71-9; genus JAZDCZ01. The sequence goes on along the minus strand of JAZDCZ010000105.1, from coordinate 460 downwards.
TTATCGTGTCCTCCAACATACGGCTGAGTGGCAGTTCCAGTGTGAGCCGATCGAGCGAGAAGAAGTTCTTGGCAGCAAACCCCGGGGGATTTTCGACGTTGAGGCCCTCGAGCCGAAACACTCCCGAACTCACACCAAGGCTTATCGTATCCACCGAAGTCGGCACCCCCAAGGCGTAGGTGGCACCACGCTCGATCCCGGTTTTTGCAATGGTATCTATATAAAAGACGGCGCCGGCGATCACGCCCAGCACCAGCAACAACGATACGATGAGAAACTTTTTCACAGCGGCAACGCCCCTCCTCGGTAGATCGGTTAACCCCTACCACAATCACTAAAAACAGGATAGAAGGAGCCTGGCGCGGGCGACCGCGACTAACGCAATGCGTAGTCCGCTCGCCGAGCCAAGGAGGACCTGTGGCAAGAGCATTGTGGAATGGCGCGGTCCTAGCTGAGAGCG
>JAZDCZ010000104.1:0-4521 GCA_036679605.1 Gemmatimonadota bacterium | reverse complement strand
CCGATGTGTCAAGAACTTGACCGCCTATGACAAGCGGGCATAACAGCTTCTGCCTATGATTCAATCTGAATTTTCACCAACATCAGAGGAGAAGTATCCATGCGGAAATCGTCTGCGCGGTTAATACAAAAGGTATACATGGCCGTTATCGCCATAGGTGTTTGGGTGCTGGTCAATCCGGCGTTCCCAGACGAACTCGCATATGATCGGGTGATTCATTTGAAAGGCACCTCTAACACTCGTGATATTGGCGGCTACCAGACCAGCGACCTGCGCACCCTCCGCTGGCGACAGATAATTCGCTCCGGAAACCTGTCACGGCTCACAGCCAGCGATTTTCAGAAACTCGAAGAGATAGGCGTGAAAACGGTCATCGACTTGCGCACTGACAGGGAACACGACCAGTCGCCTACGGTCTGGCTGGGTGATAATCCACCCCGGTTTTTTCATTTTCCGATCGGTGATGCTCATAACGATTGGTTCAATGCACAGCGAAGGATGATGAAAAGAAACAAGTTCACGGAAGAGCAGGCCCTGGAGCACATGGTCGAAGGCTATCGCATGATCGCAGACGTGGGACCGCCCAGCTTCCAAAAACTGATGGATCTGGTGCTCGATCAATCCAACTGGCCTATTCTGATCCACTGCAACGCAGGCAAGGATCGCGCAGGTGTCGCGGTTACGCTAATCCTGGAAGCCCTGGGAGTAGATAGGGAAACCATCATGGAAGAATTTCTGCTGATTTTTCTTTCCAAACAGCGCAATTATTCCAGCAGCGGCACGAGAATCGACAGAGGTTCGTCGGCCAGTGCCTGGTTTCCGATTGTAGGCGTGCAACCGGAGATGCTGGAGGCTTATTACACGAGTGTGGACGAACAGTACGGTTCCCTGGATGCCTTATTGACCGAACTGGGCGTTGATCAAGACGCCCGCAGGGCACTCGCAGCATCATTGACCACGGAACAACCGAAATTAGTGATGGGTGAATGACTGCCTCAAGCCATAGCAGTAATTTTGCCTGGATTTTCGCGGCCCGTGAATAGCCGCTTTGGGGGTGCGATTGCAACCGATCGACGCAACACATTGGTTAAATCGTTCAGCCGCCTGTAGAACCCGCGGCGCTGCATCGGTTAGAATGGACCGGACAGAGTGGAGGTGCGAGCTGTGAGGCCGGGTTCATACGGCGTGCCGAGTCTGACCGTGTTCCTGCTGGTTGCATTACTGGCACCAGTCGTGCAGGCGTCCGATGCCGGGGGCGAAGAACTCGCTTCTGCCCGACTCGGGGAAGCCGCACCCGAGGACGAGGGAAAGGACCCCGGCTCCCGCTCGGTCACACCAGAGCTGCGGGTTCCGCTCAATCCGGGCGGCGAAGCCAGGCTTCTGGAGGCGGACTCCGCCACCAATGTCACGCACTACTTCCTCGATCTGGCGGTCATCCCGGAGTACGTCGGGGCAGCGGTCACAGCGGTTCGCGTCGAGGGCATCAGCACCATTGATTTCGAGCCCACGACCGATGGGCTCACGAGCTTCACAGTCGATCTCCACAGCGGCCTTACCGTAAACGCCGTAGACGGCGACGTCGCGAGCTGGTCCCGGGTGGGACACACCATTGAAATCCAACTCGATCGCGCCTACGACGCCGGCGAGTCAGTGCAGGTGGCCATTGACTACGAGGGCTATCCCCAGACGGTCGGGTTCGGGGCATTTCGTTGGTGGGTGCGAAACGGCAATCTGGTGGTCGCGACACTTTCGGAGCCCTTCTACGCCCGCTACTGGTGGCCCTGCAAGGACGCGCTCGACGACAAGGCGACGATGCAGATGCACGTGACCGTTCCATCGGGCTCCGTCGCGCTCTCGAACGGCTACAAGCTGGGAAGCGAAGCGCTCGCAGGAAACCGCACCAAGTACTTCTGGTACGAGACCTATCCGATGGTTCCATACCTGGCCTCGTTGGCGATTGCGGACTACCAGCGCTACGAGCTGCAATACGAGTTCGACTTGGGCGGCTTCCGGGAGGTCATGCCGGTCTCCTGCTACTTCTACCCGAACCACTGGGACTTCGGAGCGGGAGAGCCGCTACCGGCTCACAAGGCTGGCTGCGATGCGCTGCCGACCATGCTCGAGACGTTCGCTGGGCTCTTCGGGCAATACCCGTGGATCGCCGAGAAGTACGGCGTGGTCGAGACGGGCGGCTTCGGCGGACTGTCGGCCAGCATGGAACATCAGACCCTGAGCAGCATGTGGAAGATCGACAACTACAGCGATATCATGGCGCACGAGCTCGCGCACCAGTGGTGGGGCGACGAGGTCACCTGCAAGTCCTGGCACGACATCTGGCTGAACGAAGGGCTCGCCTCCTACTCCGAGGCGCTCTATCGGGAGCATCAGCCTCGCGGTTCAATGGTCTTGTACTGGGAGCGGATGAACGCGCGGTGGCCCTCCAATCCGGATGCCCTGGTGTACCGCAAGAGGATCGACACGACCGGCGCCATCTTCAATACGAACGCTGTCTACAACAAGGCCGCGTGGGTGATGCACATGCTGCGCCATCTGCTGGGGGACGACGCCTTCTTCGCGGCGCTTGCGGACTATCGCGCCGCGTTTCGTCACGACTTCGCAACAACGGAGGAATTCGCCGCGCTTATCTCGTCGAGCTTCGGTGAAGACCTCACCTGGTTCACCGAGCAATGGGTGATGAACCCCGGAAGCCCCGACTACGAGTGGAACTACCGCGCCGAGAGCATCGCCGGTCGCGATTACCTCAAGCTCGCCATCTGGCAGTGGCAGGACCTCGACGGCTACGATCTGTTCACCATGCCGATCGATATCCGCGTGACGACGACCTCTGGCTCCTCGACCCACACCATCTGGAACGACGATTGGAACGAGTACTACGTGATCCCTCTCGACGGCCCTCTGATCGACGTGGAGTTCGATGAAGACGGCGGGATCTCGAATCGCAACTGGGTGCTCTCGAACTCGCGCTCTCTCGTGGTAACTCCGCTCGAACCCCCTCCGGTGCTGCTCGAGGCCGACATCTCAGTTTCCGCGGGCCCCGCCGCCGAGGTGACGATCGAGCTACTCTTCTCGGAAGATATCGGTGGCTTCGACGCGGCGGATCTCGGGCTGGAGCGAACCATGCGCCGCCATTACTCCCCCGACGCGGTGAACTACGTAGCCGAATCGCACACGGCGACGATCACCTACTCGTGCTTGCTGCCCACGGAAAGAAGCTCGATGGCGAGACGGATTCCGAGGCATGGTGGGATGCGGTCAGCCTGCCATCGGGTGACGGCCAGCCGGGCGGCAGCGCGGTTCTGAGCTTCGTCATTTCAAACCCTTTCCTGCCTGCAGGGCGAAAGACACGCTGCCGCCAAGTTCAACGCGACCGATGGTTCGAATGATGAATTTCCTTAAACAAACTGCTGTGGAGCCCGGCTTTCAGGCAGACGGAGACTCCTTGCGAAGCGATGTTGTGATCCAGGTAGGTGAGACTCTTGCGGATCATGGCCGGGTCTTCGATGCTGGCGATCAACTTGATGGAATGCAGTAGCTCGACAACTCAACGAGAGACCGAGAAAAACGCTAGACTTTAGAACACCGGCGGAACGATTTAACCAATGTGTTGCGTCGACCGGTTGAAGTCGCAACCAGAAAGCTGATATTGACTCCAGACTGATCGGTCAGCATGGATACAGCAGTACCCCTACCAACTATTGCGCAATTCCCGCAACTTGAGAAAAACTGTTCGGGGTTTGGGTTGCTCGGGCAGGTCGGGAAAGGCGTCCCGCAATCTGGCAATTACAGAGTGGCTGTGCAAGCGGAAGAAGGTATTGATTTCCTTTTCCAGGCCCAAGGTAGTAACCAGCGCCGCGTTGGGGTCCTGGTCGTGCACATCGCTCAAGAGCAAACTGGCCCGCTCATTGTCCGGTTCGCGATCCAGGGTAAATTCCAGATTGTTGCTCAGGTAATCATGGCCGGGGTAGATCAGTGTATTGTCTGCTAGTTGAGCTAGTTGCTGGGCGAAGGTGTGGTAGAGTAGAGTTCCTCCGGATGCCCGCCGTGGTGACAGTTGCCGGCGCCGGCATTGAACAGGGTATCGCCGCAGAGCAGGGCCGGAGTTTCGGTATGAGATAGCAGGCACACATGGCTCATGGTATGCCCGGGTGTGTCCAGTGCCTCCAGCTCCACGGTGTTGCCTATTTTAATCAAATCTCCCGCCTTCAGGCCGCGGTCGATACCGGGTATGGCATCTTTGGCATTGGCGTGGGCCAGCAGTTTGGCGCCGGTGGCTGCGATAACTTCTGCGTTGCCGCCGATATGATCAAAGTGTTCGTGGGTATTTAGCACCTGAGTGATCTGCCAGCCCCTGACCCTGGCCGTGACCAAGCATTTTTCGTGATCCAGCGGATCGATGGCCATAGCCTCGCCGGTCTCGGGACAGGCGATCAGGTAGTTGAAATTGCGGTAGGCGTTCGCCGTCCATATTTGTTCGATGATCATGTTCACTCCCATCGGCCA
>JAZDCZ010000103.1:0-3817 GCA_036679605.1 Gemmatimonadota bacterium | reverse complement strand
GCAACCTTCGAGCGTGCCGTGGACCTTTTCGGCGACCACAGCATCATCCTGATAGCCGGCGGTGGCCATACCCACGGCGGCATGGGAGCGCTGCTCGCGTTGCCGAACGGCCCCACCTTCTTGACCGGCGACCTCATTGTACACTTCGACTGGTTGGACAGCGACGACGTACAACGCATCGTCACCGACGGTCGACGGGCTGCTCGAATTCGCAACCACATCCGTCTCCTAAAACGACTCGCTCCTGATTCGACGATCTTTCCCGGTCACGATCTGAGCCGCGCACCGGAGAACCGCAACGACATAGTGCTTCACCGCCGAGGAGATAACGGCGACCATAGAGACGCCGATCTATTCGACGTCGCCTCGTGGCCGATCGATTGAGCCCCGGAACCGGTTGGTCGACGCCACGCCACGGCCAAACCGAGAGCGAAGGCCAGCGCCAAGGCCACCGCGTTGATCGACACGATCGTAGTCCACGGCCATTGCCCGCGGGTGAGACCACCAACTATCGTATCTGTTGCAACGTAGTTCACAAAAGGTATCAGAAGCAAAGCGAACAACGCCCAGCGGACGCCTCGACCGAGCCGGCGCCAGTCCGCGTGCTCGCCGACAAGCAAAGAGACCACCGGCAGCACCAGTAACAATACGTCGTAGGGCTGATGATAGAGCGCGAGCAAAACAGCCAACGAGGCGATAAGTCCGGCCAACCCTCGGGCACCGTCATCTTCAAACCCCGGTCGTAGTCGGTATAGAGCGACGGACGCAGCCCCCAACACGATGACGGCAACCGCCACGGAGCCAAGCAACCCGGGATTCCAGTGTAGAGCACGGGCAAGTAGAGAGGCGACATCCACACGGATCCAACTGGTCATGGCCGCCGCCGTAGGCGTCACTCCGCTGCCCTCGACGTTGGCCATCAGAACCCGACAAAACGACGCGAGGCCTCCCGTGTGTAAAGCGATCCACGCCGCTCCGATCAGTGCGCCCAAGGTACCAAAGATCGTACCGACGACGACGGCTCGAAGTTGCCCGCGTGCCAGCATGACAATCGCCAAGGGTATCGCGTAGGTAGGCTTGAGGGTGGCAAGCGCCAAACCGACAGCGGCGAGCAGAGGCCGTCGCGCCCCGTACTCGAGGGCGATGAGTGTACCTAGGACCAGCTGCATGGTGATCTGCCCGTTCAAGATGTTCATGTAGCCGGGCCGGCTGGCGAGCATCAAGGCAGTCAACAGCGCTATAGCGCCAAATTGCGCCGGCGCCCCTACCAGGCTCAGCACGAATACCGAGGCCGCCAACGTGAGCGCAACCACCAATACGAAGTAAGTCCATTCCGAAGCGGCGTACGGCAGTACGCCGAACGGTGCATGTAACAGAACCGACAGTGGAGAATAGGCGGGGAAGCCTTGACGGCCGGCAGGGAAGCGCTTTACGTAGAGTACACGGTCGTAAGGGTTGACGCCTTCTCCGACGGCCACACCCGGGTAAAAGACGGCGTTGCGAAAATCCTGCATCGCCCAGAATTCGGGAGATGAACTGCCGGACACATCGAGCTTGGCATGCAAGCGCACCCCAAGCAGGGTCACCACTACAACAAGGAGTAACGCGCCGGCCCAAGCCGGAATAGAAAAACGGGGTGGAAACATCGAGGGCTTCGATTGTATCCTATCGTACTGTCGGTCGCGTTGTACCGTCGGTCGCGGCGATCACCGTGGCAGTAGTATCAGGTCACGGCGTCGCGCTCACCTTGAGCGGAACCGCTAACCGCCGCCGCAGGCGTATCCGGCTGCCGCGCGGGCTTCTGCGCCTGCTGCGCGGGTTTTTTCGGTCGCTGATAAGTACCGGCAAAACGGGCGACGATGAGATGCTTCTTGAACATCCGGTTAGTCTCTTCTTCGTGCTCGCTGACGGTGTTCTTATCGATCGGGTCGAAGAAGCAGGTCGGATCCTCCTCGAGATAATCGCCTGTGTGAAAGTAGGCCATCGCCCGGCAGCCGCCGCAGGTGTACTGGTAACGACAGCGCCCACAACGTCCTTTCAAACGACTGCGATCCGTGAGAGCCGCGAACATCGGGCTCTCGTTGACCAACTCATCTATGGGTTTGTCGCGCACGTTACCCGCCGACAGCGAGTCGAGCAGGACCGGACAGACCGAGAGATCGCCCTCGGCGTTCAATGTCAGCCAGTTTCCGACCCAACAACCTATGGGAGGGTTCTGCGGTACAGTGCCGTTACGTGCTCCGCCGGAGACTTCTTCGTGCAATTCGGGAGAAAGGAAAAACGGAGTGTAGCTCACATAACCGTTCACATGACTGCGTAGCACGGGGTGAAACTTGTCGCGTAGGTCGTCACGGTCGAAACCCTTATCTTTGAAGTGCTCGGCCCCCGAGCCGCGCGCGACCAAGGGTGAGCGATTAAAAGAAATGTGCCGCTTGGCCAGATATTTGACAGTACGCTCGAAGGAATCGACATTGTATTTCCCGATGGTGATGATCACGTGGCGGTCGATCTTGAGTTCCTTGCACCACTCCAGAACTTCCAGGGTCCGATCGGCCTCGGCATCGCGGCTCCAGTCGTTGTCATCTTCGATCGAATTCAATCCGACGGCAATGCTCACACGACCCTGAGTGGCTTTCTTGATCTCCGCCAGTCTCTCACGGCTGAGCAACTCGCAGTTGCTGCAAATGTTGCACTTGTACCCGAGGTCGGCGCTAAGCCGGAAAAGGTCGAAGGCGTCTTTGCGCAGCAAAAACTCGCCACCACTCCAACCGATCTGCCGCACCGCCAAGCGTTTGGCCGGAATCAGCACACGGTCACGGATCTCGTCGTAGGTCAGTTCCTTCTTGATGCTCGCCCGAACTCGAACGGGATCGTTGCTGGAGGTCATGCAAGCCGGGCAGTGCATGTTGCAGCGTCGCGTTGCCTCGAAGTAGAGAGCGGAAAACGTGTAAGCCATCTTCAGAACACCTCACTGACGCCGCTGCCGGACGGCGTCGTCACATACGCTTCGTCACGATTCCGGCGGACCGAGCCCCGAGCATTCAGATTACGCCTCGAACAAATACTGTCAATCGATCATGGCTTGCGCAACCCGCGCAGCTTTGCGACTAAACGCCTTGGATCGCATGGACCCGGAGGGCGCAGGCTCATGGGCACAGCTTTTTATTGCGGCAGGGGTACTCGCCGCGAGCAATGCCTTGAAGGTAACGATCAATGCTTGCCACCTTGTCGGCGATGCGCTCGATCGGCGGCCCATCAGAGGCTTGCACCAGCGAGGGTAGCAGAGGCCGGCACGCAATGACCGCCAGCGAAACGGCAACAATCGTAAGAAGAGTCTTAGTGTAAAGATCGATTTTCATTTTTGCGTCCTCCGTTCCAGTTGCTCCGACGTCCGCCTGTCGCCGACGCTGAGGTCCTTAGGATGCGCGCCCGTGAGAATGCGCGCCCGTGCAGTCTACCGAAGAGTGCGCTGAATCTGATCGCGTGCCGAAACCGGCACACCCGCTTCTTCGGCATAGTCTTCCCACGTTTCATCGAAGCGGCTTTCGCGCAAGCCTTGAAATCATCCATCGTAAAGTCATCACGCTTGCCATTCATAGTCATTTGGTGGCTGGCCGTCCATGCACCCGAAGGATTGAAACTGTAAGTAATGTCGAAGGCGGGAGAAAGCGACCATTGCCCGGATTTATCCATGAGGAAGGCCATGTTCTTTACGTGGTCGTCCTGATTGCGAGCAATGATGTTGAAGACCATGCGGCGGAACTGTTCCTCGATCATACCTACCGGCAATCCCAACTGGCGAATCACCAGCAGCGCC
>JAZDCZ010000102.1:0-82151 GCA_036679605.1 Gemmatimonadota bacterium | reverse complement strand
TCATGCTCTATATCCGACGGTACAATCACGAACCGCGGCCGATCCGCTGGACCTATTCAAACCCGCGCCGCCGCATCAGTCCCACTACTGTTTCACGTGTTACAGGCCACTAGTAATACACGACTCCCGAAACCGGTTCACATCCTTCCGGAGGTCGTGTAGCGCTCATGCCGTCAAGAAGCGCCTCTTGGGGTTGCTCCAACAAACCCAAACGTACGGTCCACCAGGACACTCGGTAAGATGCGGCGTGGGCGGGAGATTGCTACGCTGCGTGGCGGGTTCTCTACAGCAGATCTTGGCCCGGGTGAGCCCATAATGGTGTCTGGACGCCACTGTCGGTGGCGGATCCGAGTTGGTACTACCGGCAGTCCCCACGCGAGAAGCTGCAGCAGGAAATAATTGGCAGCAAACGCCTGGCGGCGAACCAAGGTCCGCCGCCAGGGAGACCATACCCCTCTTGACAAGAAACTTCTTAATGGTGTTAGGTGGAAACGATGCCCGACGTTCGGCCGACGACCCGATCTACCTTCCGAACAGCGCAGCATGCGGCGCCGCCGGGCCCGTCACACCGTGCGGCCACCGGTCACGGTTCATATCGAGCGCTCCGAACGCGTCGTCGAACGTCATCTCACCAGTCTCCAAGTCTACACGGTATAAGTGCACCAGCGGGCCCGACGGGCCGTTTCCAGTTAGGATGAAGCGATTCGTCCCCGGGTCGACTTGTGCCCAATGCGGCTCGTACCCTGCACCCACTTCAACACTTGCCACGATGACCGGCCTGCGTGGGTCCGACACGTCCACGCTCGTGATCTTGTCGGTACTGAAGACGGGCATGATGTAGTAGTCGCCTACCACTGTCGGTACCCCGCAACCCACCACGTCGGGCCAGTTCATGAGGACCTCGATCTCTAGCGTCCCTGTCTCAAGGCCGGAAACTCCGTAAAACCCGCAGGCCATGGTATTCAGGATCGCGAAGTCGTTGGTGAGCCGACGGATCTCGAACGTCCGGTCGTGGCCGGGGACCCGGTCGGCGGTGCAGTCTTCTCCTTCAATGAATTCCTCGAAGTAGCATGCGGGCGTATTCGCCGGATCGATTTGGGGTACAGGAACGGTAGATAAGAGCGTAAGGTCGGAGAGCCGCCAGAGCTGAACGAGGTTGTCGGAACGTTCGAGCGTCATCGAGAAGCTCGAGCTCAGTACACGGTCGATCTCCGGAAAGAGGTCGATGGCGTAGGGCCGAATCGTTTCGAAATCCGCATCGGCCGCCGATCCAGCCTGAACGAACCCCCCATTCGCGTCGAACTCCACAAGCCCACCAACAGTGGCCGGGTGGTCGCGCCCGCCCTCTTGGGCCGTCGTGAGTACGTGCCCGTTCTCCATCCGCAGGAAGCTGTGGAGGAAGTTGTAATCAGGCAGGACTTCGAGCTCCCCCGCGACGACCGGCTGGGCCGGCGTGGTAAGATCAAAAAGGAAGGTACGGTCACCCACGAAGCCGTTCGCGAAGAGCAACCCGTCCTGCGGCGCAACGGGCTCAGCGTGGTGCGGGCCATTGCCGGTTGATCCGACCGGCGCAGTAGTGACCACGTCACCAAACGTGGCGCTACTCGGATCCGCGTCGACAACCATGAGGAAGTCCTGATGGCCTTCCATGCGGTCCGCGTCGCCAGCCCAGACATAGAGGTAGGGGCTGGGCGCCAGGGATTGCGCGCCACCAGGCGCCGGAACTCTGTCCTTGTCGCCCGCACAACCGATGAGAAGCACCGCGGAGGTTGCAAAGGCGAGGCGGTACGAAGGGGACGACGATAAACGCATCATGCGACTCCGCTTATAGGGAAGCTGTCTCGCAGCATCCACCTTTTCAGGACGCGAAACAAGGAGTTGCGACTCACGACCGTATTCAGACGGCTGCCCGCGTTTCCACCTAACGGCTGGCCACTCGGCTGCGGCCGAAGGCCGTCGGCTGCAGCGGCTTGTTAGCCCGCATCTTCACTCGAACGCGATGCCCCATTGTCCTCATCGAACCAGAGCGCGCATCCCAGCACGCCCCAGCCAGCAGCGATACTCAAGGCCGGAAGCATCCACGCCACATCACTCAGAAACAACAAGGCTAGAATCCAGGCTAAAATCACGCCAAAGCCAAACGGTACGGCTCGTCGCCAGCCCGAGAATACGCTGGCCTTCAGAGTGCCAATACCTAAAAGAAGCAGGCCGATGGGCAGGAGAACGAATCCAACGCCCATCACTCGCCAGCCCGGCTGCTGGGTTCCGTAGAACAGCTCCGATACCCAAAACTCGATTATGTTGCCCAGTATCATCGTTCCGAGCCCCACGACGCCGACTGCTAATCCGCTTCTGCCCAACCTTCCCGATCGCCCAGCTTGCTTTGCATGGAAGCCTACGAGCCCAGCCATGAAGAAAACCATGGCAGGATTCAGTAGTAATGTACGCCAGCCGCGTTCTGAAAGACCGAAAACATCTCGCGTGCCACCCGCAGTGAAGGCAACAAGAATCCATGTCGTGGCCCACAGGATGCCGCCTAGCACCGCCAGAAGGCCGCTCCACCGGATCAGCTTGGCAGACAGCATTGTGAACACCGCTTTCTTGGAATGCCGGGTCTTCTTCGGTTCATATTGCCTGCTGGCTCGATGATGAGCGGGCTAACGATTTGCAAATGACTTGCGAGCATCTTACCCGTCCAGGCGTTCGAAGGCTCGAACGCATCCGAACCTCGCACGGCGGCAAGACGGGGAGTTCCCTTGAAACGTACGTGCTCGGCAAGTCCATTTGCAGGTTAGGTAGCAACGCGTCCGTGCCTTAATGATGAGCCGCCTCATGCGGCTTAGCTACGGGCGTTGGGCAGCTGCGTGGGCGGCCTCCCGCCACCAAGCCTCAAGTGCTTCGAGATCCGATGCCGCTAACCCCAAGTGTCTCCGCATTGCCGCGAGAAGTGAGCTGGCTTCGCTCTGCGTTCCGACGAGCGCACGGAGTCCAGCGATGCCTCGGCGTTCGTACACAAGACGCAACGCGCGCCGTAGAGCCGGAATGAGTCGAGGCCCTGCCTGAGTGTTTGCCATCGGGATTCACTATACCATACCACGGACGCCAACGCTGTGGCCAGTTTTGGCGATCAGGTCCAAAACCACGCAGGCCTGTCGGACATGAGCCTGCGACTAGGACACCGCCACCAGTGCTTCCGGGCGGAGGTTTGGAGTCGTATTCTAGGAGGAACAACTCAGGTGAGACGAGTATGAATCATCGAACTGCCGTATGTATTCTTGCCCTTGCGCTGGTGTCGGGCCCCCTGGTGACCGCCGCGTGTGGACAAGAGCGGGCATCCATGAATGAGTTGACTGCCGAGGAACGTGCCTCTGGGTGGCGACTGCTGTTTGACGGGAGGACGACTGAGGGATGGCGGGGTTTTCGTGGAGAGAGTATGCCCGATGGCTGGCAGGTTGTGGACAGTGCCCTCACGCGGGTGGATAGGGGAGGGGACATCATTAGTGTCGATCAGTTTGAAAATTTTGAGCTGGAGCTGGAATGGAAGATCGAGGTTGGCGGCAACAGTGGGGTCTTCTACCGAGTCAGCGAGGACGTCGAGCGAATCTTCGAGACCGGCCCGGAGATGCAGGTGCTTGACGACGCCGAACACGCTGACGGGCTGTCGCGGCTAACCGCTGCCGGATCCAACTACGGACTACATCCGTCGCCCGAGGGCGCGGTGAAGCCGGCGGGTGAGTGGAATCATGTGAGGATCGTGGTCGACGGTACCCATGTGGAGCACTGGCTCAACGGTACCAAGGTGGTCGAGTATGAGCTGTGGTCCCCTGAGTGGGAGAAACTTGTTACGGACAGCAAGTTCGTGGAGTGGCCGGGCTACGGTCGTGCCGAGCGCGGGCACATAGGTCTTCAGGATCACGGTGACTGGGTCGCCTATCGCAACATCAAGATCCGTCCCTCGTCATGAGGGCCGTCAGAGCCAGGCTCTCGGCGATGATGTTCCTCCAGTATTTCATCTGGGGTGCCTGGTCCGTCACGATGAGCACATATCTCGGCCAGACGCTGCGCTTCGATGGAGGTCAAATCGGGCTGGCCTACGGCACGACGGCGATCGCGGCGATGGTCTCGCCCTTCTTCGTCGGCATGGTGGCCGATCGGTTCTTCGCGACGGAGCGGATTCTCTTCTTGCTGCATGTCGCCGGGGGCGGTGTGATGTACCTGGTGTCGACGGTGGACAACTTTGGATCGTTCTACCTGATCCTGATCGCGTATGCATTGCTGTACATGCCGACCCTGGCGCTCACCAACTCCATCTCGTTCCACAATGTCGATGACCCAGCCAAGGACTTTCCACGGATCCGGGTGCTCGGCACCATCGGTTGGATCGTTGCCGGGCTGACAGTGGGGTGGCTGGGTGTTGAGTCGACGCCGATCCCGATGCGCATTGCGGCAGGTGCCTCTGTGGTCCTCGGCCTGTATTGCCTGGGTCTGCCGCACACGCCACCCAAGGCGGTCGGCGGCCGCATCCGTATTCGCGACATGTTGGGTCTGGATGCGCTTGCCTTGATGCGGGACAGATCGTTCACGATTTTCGTCATCGGCTCGTTCCTCCTCGTCATTCCTCTACAGTTCTACTACGCCTTTACGAATCTCTTCCTCAACGAGGTGGGGATGTCGGCGCCGGCCAGCAAGATGACGATGGGGCAGATGTCGGAGATTTGCTTCATGCTGCTGCTGCCGTGGTTCCTGATGCGCTGGGGAGTCAAGCGGATTCTGATGATCGGGATGGCGGCGTGGACGCTCAGGTATGTGCTGTTTGCTTTCGGTGATGTGGACGGCCGCATCTTGATGCTGTATACCGGGATCCTGCTCCATGGAGTGTGCTACGACTTCTTCTTCGTCACGGGGCAGATCTACGTCGATCAAAAGGCCGACGTGCGTATTCGCGCGGCGGCACAGGGGTTCATTGCGTTTGTGACGTTGGGCGTCGGATGGTTCATTGGCTCGTGGATCGCGGGGCAAGTCGTGGAGGCTTACCGATTGGCACAGGTGTCGGGCGCGCTGGAGCACGATTGGCGGTCCGTATGGATCGTACCGGCGGTGGGTGCGGCGCTGGTCCTGATGCTTTTTGCGGTCGCGTTTCGTCCGGCGTCCCCGACAGAGAGTTCGCAAGCTGCGCCACATGTGGCGTGACAGAGTTCGGAGAATGACAGAATGGTGGTTGAAACAGGAGAGCGTAAGATGAGAGGGTCGAAAGAGGTATCGCGGAGGGATTTTGTGGGGAAAGTAGCAGCGGCCGGTGCGGTGTTCACCATCGTTCCGAGGCATGTGCTGGGTCGCGGGTTTCAGGCGCCGAGCGACACGCTGAACGTAGCCTGCATCGGTGTCGGTGGCATGGGTCGGACAGACGTGCGTGGGATGAGCAAGGAAAACATCTATGCGCTATGCGACGTCGACCTCAAGGCGGCGCGCAGTTCGTTCGGCTCACATCCCAAGGCCAAGCGATATCGCGATTTTCGCGAGATGTTGGAGAAAGAGGCAGACAACATCGATGCGGTTACGGTGTCGACGCCCGATCACGTGCATGCTGCCGCAACGATGATGTCCCTCAAGCTGAAGAAACATACGTACTGCCAGAAGCCCTTGGCGAGGACGATCTACGAGGTGCAGGCTGTGGTCCGGGAGGCGAGCCGGGCTGGTGTAGCCACACAGATGGGAAACCAGGGACATGCCGGTGACGGCACCCGTCAGATACGCGAGTGGGTGGAGGCGGGAGCGATCGGCACGGTGAGAGAGGTACACTACTGGACCAACCGGCCCATTTGGCCCCAGGCGATCGAGCGCCCCACGCAGGTCCACTACGCACCAACAACATTTGACTGGGATCTATGGCTCGGCCCCGCGCGGGAACGTCCGTACCATCCTGCCTACGCGCCGTTCCGGTGGCGCGGCTGGTGGGACTTCGGCACCGGCGCACTGGGAGACATCGCGGCGCACGCCATGGACGCTGCGTTCTGGACGTTGGATCTTCGTTACCCCGAGAGCGTAGAGGCCGAATCGACCGACCTGTTCCGAGAGACAGCGCCCAAGTCCTCTCGGATCGTATATCACTTTCCCGAGCGCGGCGGCCGGGCGCCGGTCAAGGTGGTCTGGCGTGACGGCAGCCTCGGCCCGGCTCGACCACCGGAACTCTCAGACGAAGAGGTGTGGCCGCTCGGTAACGTCGGTGGGCAGTTGTGGATCGGTGACGACGGGAAGCTTCTCGCTGATGCATACGGCAACGGGGCGCGCATCCTCGACGAGAAACGGAACGAGGAGATACAAGACTCTCCGCCGCCAGAGAAGTATCCGCGAGTCGAGAGCGTCTACGCCGAGTGGATCGACGCGTGCAAAGAGGGCGGGAACTCGACCGGCGGGTCCGACTTCGCGAAACACGCGGGTCCGCTCACAGAGATGGTACTCCTGGGTAACCTCGCGGTCAGAGTGGGTCGGAAGCTCGAGCTGGACCCCCAGACCGGTCGGGTCACGAATGTGCAGATTCCCGAAGAGTACCTGAAGCCCGAGTATCGGGAGGGGTGGAGCCTCTAGTTACCTCGGCTTCCAGGTACCTCGGGCGACCGCGGGGACGAACGCCGCCAACCCTTTCGGGGGGAACGGCAGTGTTCGTCCCCGTTCAGCGCTCATGTACGCCGCCATCAGCATTCTGACAACCTCTATACCGTCGTCGAACGTAAGCCGAGGTTCCTCCTTGCCCAGGAACGCGCGCACGAAGTGACGGTCCTCGGCCTCGTATCCGTAGGCGGCGGGCTCCCCTGCCACCACCGGCATGAGCCCGACCTCCGCATTCTGTTTCTCGACCAGGTCCTCGCCGGCCTTTCCCGTTACCTCGCGGCTGAAGAACAACTTGAGGCCGGTGTCGAGCGTGTTCCAGGCCATGGAGTATTCCGGTCCCAGGAGTTCGGCGGACAGTCGTAGACCGGCACCGACGAAACTCCACGAGGTCGTTGCCTCACCGATGACGAGCATACCATCGTCGGTCTCGAACTCGATCGTGACGCTGGCGAAGTCTTCAGAGGGTCGCTTCGCGGTCGGGTCCACTTGAGGCTCGCTATCTGTCCGGTGATCCGCTTCGGCCTGACCGTCGAGAGCGGGGCGCCGGGTTTAGTAAGAAGGTGCCGGACCACGAGCGCCGAGTGGCACATCATGTCGTTCAGCACACCACCGCCTTGAAGCTTGCCTTGCCAGAACCATGGCATGTGCGGGCCGCTGTGTTCCTCTGCCGCGCGAGCGAGATACGGTCTTCCCGTGAGCGCCGCGCCCCGTGCCCAGAGCAGCGAGTGACCGTGCATCACCTGTGGCGCGAACACCTGGTTCTCTAGGTAGCCGTGCTTGAGGCCCGCGCGCTTGACTAGGCGGGTGACTTGCTTGGCCTCGCGGACCGTTCGGCCAAGCGGCTTTTCGCAGGCGATGCCGAGCAACGAGCCCTTGCCACGCAAGATGGAGTCCGCGATCTCCTCGACGTTCTCGATACGAGTCTGGTTCGGGCCGCACAACCAGATCGCGTCGATCGCGGGATCGGCGACCATGTCAGTGATCGACTTGTAGGCTTTCGCTTTGCCGACGTCGAGCTTCCGCGCCAGCGTTGCTGCTGTACTCGCGTTTCGACGATTAGGACTCCAGACACCCAACACGTCGGCATCGCGCACGCCGGCCCAGGCCTGGAGGTGGAACTTCGTGTTGAATCCGCTACCGACGAAGCCGACGCCAAGTCGTTTGCTTGTCATATGCTGGAGACTCAACCGCCCAGTAGGCCGAGCTTGCGCAACTGCTCGTCGGGGCAGCCGGTCCATTCCGGAAGCGCCGTGTTTCCCATGTACTGGAGATCCATCACGCCCATCTTGCTGGACCAGAAGCCACCGGCCGTGAGGTTTCGGAAGGAATTGAAGAACTGCACACCGTGACTCAGTTCTGGCCTCGCCTGCAGAGGCCAGGCGATATCGTCGAGGACGGCACTACGCTCTTGCTCCGAACAGTCGATGAAGTCTGCCGCAAAGCGTTCCCGGCATTCGATGTCGAGCCAGGCGAGCCCGCCGCGCATTGCGGTCTGCCGTTCCTCGTTGTCGCCGTCAAGCATGATGAAATCCATGAACTCCGGCACGCCGGCATCGGTTGCGCTCCCAGAGCGGCGATCGCGGGGAATGATGATGTTGACCAGCAGCCCGACCGTGTCCCACTCGTGACCAGTAAAGAATTGCGGTTCGAAGCTGCCCGAGGCACGGCGCGCGGTGCGCAGCGCGCTGTGGGCTCTGGCGGTCTCTTCGGGTGACCAAGCGAATGCCGCAGCTCCTGATGCGGCGAGCAGGAGCCGTACGGCTTCACGACGCTTAATGTTGGCCAAGGGTTCCTCTCTCGATCACAGCGCACCGGCCTGTCGTTGTTCGATGATGTAGTCACTCGCACGCCACGCGAGGGCGAGTATCGTCCAGGTCGGATTCTTGTCCGGTTGCGAGACGAGCGGGCCGCCATCCGTCACGAATAGGTTCTTCACGTCATGTGCCTGGCAGTACTGGTTGAGTACCGAGGTGGACGGACTGTTTCCCATCCGCGTGACGCCGAGTTCGTGGATGATCCGCCCGCCGGGTGCGATGCCGTATCCGTTCTCGCGCGTCGGCATGTCGCCAAAAGGCTCGCCTCCCATCTCGCGAATGATGTTACGGAATGTCTGCTGCATGTGGCGGACCTGGTCGTACTCGTAATCGGACCACTTGAAATGGAAGCGGAGCACCGGGATACCCCATTGATCAACGACCTTGGGATCGATCTCGCAGTACGAATGTTCGTTGGGGATCATCTCGCCGCGACCGGAGAATCCAACGACCGAGCCGTAGTAACGTCTGTAATCGTCTTTGAGCTTCTCGCCGTAACCGCCACCCGGCGGGAAACGATGGATGTCCCCCATGAAACCATAGCCCGGCATCCCACGGCCGCCCCATATCTCAATATGGTAGCCGCGTGGGAATCCGAGCGCGTCGTTGTCTAACCACCAGGGCATGTAGAGGTGTGCACCGCCCACGCCGTCCTCGTTGTGGGGGATCCCATCCATCAGTGCGGGGATGAAACCCGCGACGTCGGTCCCTGTGGTGTCTGTCAGGTACCGGCCGGCGGTTCCACTCGAGTTCGCCAGACCGTCAGGGAAGATCGATGACCGAGAGTTAAGAAGAATCCGTGCTGACTCGCACGCGCTCGCTGCCAGCACCACGATTCGCGCATCCACTCGATGCTCGAGCCCAGTCTCCTTGTCGACGTACACCACACCGTTGGCGAGTCCGTTGCGGTCGGTAGTGACCGTGCGGACCATGGCGCCTGTCTGGAGCGTGAGCCGGCCGGACTCCATCGCAGGGAGCACTAACACGTTGCCGGAAGTAAAGTTCGCGTTCGTGTTGCAGCCACGATTGCATTGGCCGCAGTAGTGGCAAGCCGCACGCCCGTTCAGCGGTCTAGTCAGGATCGAAAGGCGCGATGGGATGCAAGGAACATCGAGCTGCGCGGCCGCTTGCTGGATCAGAAGTTCCCAGCAGCGCGGTTTCGGTGGCGGTTGAAACAGCCCGTCGGGTGCGTTGTGGAGTCCCTCGTTGCTTCCGAAGACGCCGATGAAGCGATCGACCTTGTCGTAATACGGCGAGATATCTTCATAGTCGATCGGCCAGTCGTCACCGAGACCCTGGAGTGTGCGACGGCGGAAGTCGTCGGGTCCGAACCGCAGAGAGATCCGCCCCCAATGATTGGTCCGGCCTCCCAGCATGCGGGAACGAAACCAGTCGAACCGAGTGCCGGGAGCGGCGGTGTAGGGCTCGCCCGGCAGCGACCATCCACCCAGCGACGCATTGAACTCACCAAACTGTCGCTCAGCGGTCGCCGCGCCCCGTCGCGGTGAGTCGTAGCCCCAAGCGAACATCGCCGAGTCCTTGGTGTTGTCCCACATGGGACCGGCCTCGAGCATCACCACGTCAGCTCCTGCATCGGTCAGCACCTTGGCGGTCATCCCGCCACCGGCGCCGGAGCCGACTATGCAGACATCGTAGTTCTTACGTTGAGGAAGAATGGACATCACATCCTGTAGAGATCTGGGTGTTGCGGAGAAGGTACCCTGAGAATCGTGGGGCCGCTACACGTCGCAGATCGCCACGGCTTCACGCAGGGAGGTCAGTGGGTCGCGCGTCGGCACGAACTCGTGAGCGAAGTACCCGGTGAACTCCAGGTCTGCGATGGCGAGCGCGATTGCCCGCCAGTTGAGTTCCTGGCTCCCGTCCAGCTCGTGCCGTCCGGGAACTCCGCCGGTGTGAAAATGCGCTATGAAGTCGAAGTTGTCCCGGATCGTGTGTATGACGTCGCCTTCCATTATCTGCATATGATAGATGTCATACAGGAGTTTCACCCTGGGGGAATCCACACCCTTGATTACCTCAACGCCAAACCAGGTCCGATCTCCCTGGTAATCAGCGTGATCGACCTTGCTGTTGAGCAACTCGACGCACACTGTGACGCCGTGCTCCTCAGCGAGCGGCGCAATGACGCGAAGTCCGTCGATGCAGGCTTTGATGGCATCTGCATCACTTCGCCCGTTCCTGTTGCCGAACATCGTGATGACGTTGGGCACCTTATGCGTGGTCGCTAACGGTATCGCAGCCTCGAGTTCCTTCAGGAGAAGTGAGTGATTCGCGCGATCGTTGAAGCCACGCGGGATGAAATCGGAACGACTGGTCGGGTTGCCCATCGAGCAGACCAAACCGTACTCGCGCACGCGTTCCCAGTCCGGTGCATCGAGGAGATCGATAGCTGTGAGGCCCATGGTCTTTGCTGCCCGGCAGAACTGATCGAAGGGAACTGACTCGAACGGCCACCGCGATACTGATTGCTTTAGTCTAGAGCGTAGGGCAGGGACTGCAGCACCTGGGACGTCGGAGGGCACAAGCATTCCAGCAACAGCCGTGCTACTGAGCTGGACGAAGCGTCGACGCGTGATACTCATGAGTCGTATCTTGCCGCCTTCTCGAACAGTCTCTTCAAAACTTCAACGCCCGCAGATACTCATAACTCGCTGTGATACTCGCGAACGGGTTCGCCGGAGTGTCGTGCTCCACGAAGAAATGCTCGATTCCAACGATTTCCCACTTCGCAAAGATCTTAGCGAAGTCGATCTGTCCCGCGCCTACGTCCACCATGTTACCGACGGCATCCATGTCCTTGACGTGTACCAATGGGATACGGTCGGGATGTGGCTCGAAGTACTCGAGGGGGTCGTGGCCTCCTTTGACTACCCAGAAGAGATCCATCTCAAGTTTGACCAGGTCGGGGTCTGCCGCCCGTGTGAGAATGTCGAAGGGAATTTCGCCTTGGAGTGGCACGAACTCGAAGTCGTGGTTGTGATAGGCGAGAGTAAGCCCTCTGGCGCGCGCCGCCGCGCCGGCCCGGTTGAAGAGCTGGGCGACTCGGCGATAGTCGTCGATCGTCGTGCGCCGTCCCTCCGGAATCCATGCGACCACGAGATACTGGTGTCCGATCGCCTCGGCGAGGTCCAAGGTCTCCTGCCATCGCTGCTCGAGGAATTCGAGTGGGATGTGCGTGGCCGGAGAGGTGAGATCGTTGGCTTCCAGTAGCGATCGTATCTGCTCGGGTGATCGCTCGAAGTATCCCGCGAACTCGACCTCGCGATAGCCGATTGCGGCGACGCGCTCGAGTGTGCGCTCGACACTCTTCTGCATCTCGGAACGCACGGTGTAGAGCTGCACGCCGATTCGGTCGATGCTGCGTCTAGCTTCGGTGGCTCGAAGTAGATCGGGCGCTAGTCCGGCGCATGCCAGGCTCGCAGCTCCTGTGGTTTCTAGAAAGGTTCGACGGTCGATCATCTTACAGCTCCAGCGCCTTCATCCGTTTTACGGCGTAGTCACATGCCCGTGCTGTTAGCGCCATGTATGTTAGTGAAGGATTCTGACAGGACGATGACGCCATCGCAGCCCCGTCGGTGACGAAGACGTTCTTGACGTCGTGCATCTGATTGTGCGCGTTGAGGACAGACGTTGTGGGGTCACGTCCCATGCGGGCTGTTCCCATCTCATGGATGGTGAGTCCCGGTGGGTTGTCTTCGACAAAGGTGTCGATCTCTTTGGCGCCTCCTGCCTCCAGCATCTCGGCGGCAGTGACGGCCATATCCTGGAGCATGGCACGCTCGTTGTCGCCCCAGGTGCAGTTAATGCGCAGTGCTGGGATGCCCCACTTGTCGGTCTTCTCGTGGTCGATCTCGACATAGTTGTCGCTTCGTGGGAGGCACTCACCGAATCCGTAGAAGGTTGCTCTCCAAGGGCCAGGAGTTCGTAGAGCGTGCTTGAAGTCGGCACCGAAACCCGGCAGGGAAGTTCCTCGAGTCCAGCCTGGTCGGCCTGCGCCGCCCTGGAAACCGTATCCCCGCAGGAAATCCGGATGGGACGACGTCACGTTTCTGAACCGCGGGATGTAGATCCCATTCGGCCGACGTCCGTACACGTCCTTGTCGTCAAAACCGTGCACCGACGCGCGCGCACCTCCGCCCATAGTGTGATCCATGAGGTTCTTACCCAGCTCGCCGCTCGAGTTGCCGAGTCCTGACGAGAACCGCGCCGTTTGCGAGTTGAGCAGAATGCGCGCGGACTCGAGTGCCGAGGCGCAGAGGAAAACGATTCGACCGGTGAACTCGGCTTCCTCCTGTGTCTCCCGGTCGATTACGTGGACGCCGGACGCCCGGTCACGTTTCTCATCGTACACAATGCTCGCAACCACGCTGTTGGGCCGTAGTGTCATGTGACCCGTCGCCGCGGCTGCCGGAAGCGTCGCGTTGACCGAGCTGAAGTACGATCGCGTGATGCACCCGCGGTGGCACGGGCCACAGTAGTGACAGGCCGCGCGGCCCTTGTGATCGACCGTCAGAACAGCCGTGCGGCCAATGGTGAGAACGCGTTCGCGGCCGAAGTGCTGCGCCATTCCGTCACGCAAGAATGCTTCCGGGCAGCTCAACGGCATTGCCGGCAGAAACTTTCCGTCGGGGAGCTGCGGCAACCCTTCGGCCCGGCCGCTTACTCCGACGAACTCTTCCACGTAGTCGTACCACGGCTGAAGATCGGAGTAGCGGATCGGCCAGTCGACCCCGATACCTTCGCGGGCGTTTGCCTCGAAGTCGAGGTCGCTCCACCTGTACGACTGTCGTGCCCACATGATGGAACGCCCGCCAACCTGCCGGCCGCGAATCCAACTAAACGGCTTGTCCTCATCGTGCGTGTACGGGTTCTCGACGTCGTTGACGAAGAACTTGCTCGCCGCCTCGTCGCAGGCGTAGCACGTGCGCTGGACTCGTTGAGTCGCATCAAGAGCACGGCGGTCTCCGAGTCCGCGGTAGCGGAAGTTCCAGACCGGCTCATGTTCGACGAAGTCCACATTGGGATCGATCGGTGGTCCCGCTTCGAGAACGAGTGTGTCGAGTCCTTTCTCGGTCAGCTCCTTGGCCGCCCACCCGCCGGTCATCCCGGAACCGATGACTATCGCGTCGAAGTCGCGGCGTTGCATCACCATTCTCCCGGGGTGTCACGTTTCAGCGGGGCGCAGGGATCGTAGTGGCCGGGAATGATGGCTGCCTGCAGCTCCTGAGTTTGACCGATCTCCGAGGTGTAATAGCCGAATAGAGTGAGCCACTTCATACGGTGGAAGAAGTACGAGTCGGTTTCCAGGTCGGCGTCTTGCAACGCAGTCACCTCGGCGTCTAGGCCGTGCAGCAACGCCACTTGTTTGGCCTCCCCGAGTTTCAGGAATGTCGCGCCGAACATGTTGCTGCTGCGGTCGTCGAGATTCGCCAGTCCCTCGAGGAATTTGTCGCGATCCTCGGTCTTGTACCACTCTGCGAGCATCATGTCGATGAACGGGCCCACACCCGCATCGGTCGCGCCCGGTGTGTCGGTCGCCGGGAGGATATGTTCGGCAATGACCGTAACGGTCTGATACTGAAGTTCACCGAGCAGGATCGGTTTGTAGCCCGGCAATCGACTGGGAAGTCGATCGCGAATCTTGGCAGCGGCCGCGTTAAGTTGTTCGGGCGAGAATCCCCGCAGCATCGGCAGAACAAGGCCTGCGCCGAGCGCTCGCATCACGTCACGTCGATCCATGAGATCTCCTTGCTGATCCAAGGTGCAGTGTGGGAACGGCTGGCGCTAGGTCTGCGCGACCATGAGCCGGAGGCCTTATGGATATTAGTGGCGTGCGTATATTAGCCCGTTCTTGCCAAGTCTTTTCTGCGGAGCGGCTTGATCTTCTTCAGATCGACATTGGCTTCCAGATGCGCGTGATAGAGGTCCCATCTGAGTTGATGGTTCATCCAAAAGCCAGGGCTCGTGCCAAAGACACGGGAGAGTCGCAGCGCTGTGTCCGGCGTGAGCGCACGCCGCCCGTTCACGAGACTGTTGACCCTCTGGAACGGAACGTCAATACGCTTGGCCAGTTCAGTCTGCGTGATTCCAAGAGGTTCAAGGAATTCATCGAGAAGCATCTCGCCCGGATGAGTCGGCTGTTGATGGGTCGGTACTCTAACCATTGTTTCCATCTCCTCAGGAATGGTAGTCGACGATCTCCACATTCCTGGCTCCTGCGTCCGTCCAACGGAAACAGATCCGGAATTGATCGTTGATCCGTATGCTGTACTGTCCGCGTCGATCTCTCTTTAGCGCCTCTAACCGGTTTCCCGGAGGCATCTTGAGGTCCTGCACGGACTCGGCGTCGTCGATCAGGAAGAGCTTCGACCGAGTTTGCCGGACAAGTTCAGCAGGGCAGACCTTGCGGGCCGCCTTGGAGTTGACACCGTCGTATACATCCTCGGTGCCGCGTCCGAGAAACGTGATCGCCACAATAGCATATTAGCACACTGGCCGTGCTAACACCAGCTTCTTGAGTCTTGGAGAGTGTCCATAACAGCTCCGGTTCGGCGGTGGGCCGAGCAGTACGCTCAGCCGATGGAAATCCTCATCCGACCGTCCAGGTACGCTCATCCCAAGGGCTGGACGCCTCCAGTACCAAGGGCGATACTAGGGCCAAGGGAAAAGCAAATTCCTATCCAGTATCCAGATCCAGATCCAGATCCAGTATGAATGCCCTGAGCCTCGTCCTGAAGGACGTCTCTTAATGAACGCAAACAACGGATTTCACAAATGACTGTCCCCTTGTCGACTCAGACGCCGACAGGCAAGACGTTCTTCGGGCACCCGCGTGGCTTGGCCACGCTGTTCTTCACCGAAATGTGGGAACGGTTTTCTTACTATGGGATGCGCGCGCTGCTCATCCTCTTCATGACCGCGGCCACGACGGGTGCTAACCCGGGGATGGGTCTGGATGTCGGCACGGCCGCCGCTATCTACGGTCTGTACACCAGCCTGGTGTACCTGCTGGGCCTTCCGGGTGGATGGGTGGCAGACAATCTGTGGGGCCAGCGCAAGGCGGTATTCGTTGGCGGCTGCCTTATCGCCGCCGGTCACTTCAGCATGGCTCTCGGGCTCGAGGTGAGCTTCTACGCCGGGCTCTTGTTGATCGTACTGGGCACGGGACTGCTCAAACCGAACGTGAGCACAGTGGTCGCGGACCTATACCCGGAAGGGGGCGCCCGTCGTGACGCCGGTTTTTCGGTGTTCTACATGGGCATCAATCTCGGCGCGCTCATCGGGCCGCTCATATGCTCGTTTCTCGGCGAAGGCTACCATTGGCACTGGGGCTTTGGCGCAGCGGGTATCGGCATGGTGCTAGGCCTGATCCAATACCGGATGGGCGCCGGCTACCTGGGCGATCTCGGCCACCTCGACACCAAGCTGGATGCCGACCAGTTGGCCGCGCTGAGCCGCAAGTTCTTCGGTGCCTGCGCGGCTGTTGCCGTCGCTCTCGGGCTCTTCGGATTCCTCGTCTACAACGGCACGATCGACATTACGCTGGTTCAGGTCGCCGGTGTGCTTGGGGCAAGCATCCTCATCATAGTCGGAGTGTTCTTCGCATACCTCATGGCGTTCGGCGGTCATGACACGGACGAAAAGAAAAAACTACTCGTGATCCTATGGCTGTTCGTTCTCGTTGCGATCTTCTGGTCCGGGTTCGAGCAGGCGGGCTCATCGCTCAACCTGTTTGCCCAGAACCTCACCGACCGGAACATCTTGGGGTGGCTGATGCCTGCGGGTTTCCTGCAGTCGGTGAACTCGACGTTCATCATCCTTCTGGCGCCGGCGTTTGGCACGATGTGGGTGTGGCTCGCGAAGCGGAACGCGAATCCTTCTATTCCTGTGAAGTTCGGACTCGGGTTGCTGGGCCTGTCGGCGGGGTTCTTCGTGATCGCCTGGGGCGCTGCCAACGCGACGCCGGAGCACGGCGCTTCTGTTGCCTGGCTGATCGTGATGTACTTCCTGCATACGGTGGGCGAGCTGGCTATCTCGCCAGTTGGGCTCTCGTCCATCACCAAGCTCTCACCAAAACGCCGCGTGGGTCAGATGATGGGTATCTGGTTCGTGGCTACGGCGCTCGGCAACTTGTTCGCCGGTCTAGTAGCAGGTGAGCTCGAGACGCTTGTTCCGATGACACTGTTCCGTACCGTCGCGATGATCATTGGTGGTGCCGGCCTGTTCGCGTTGCTCGTCAGCCCGGGCGTTAAGAAAATCATGGGGCACGTGGAGTAGGCGATGCTAGTCTGTGTGATTCCAAGCGGTGCAAGAAACTCATCGAGAAGCATCTCGCCCGGATGAGTCGGCTGTTGATGGGTCGGAACTCTAACCATTGTTTCCATCTCCTCAGGAATGGTCGTCGACGATCTCCACCTCCCTGGCTCTCAGCGACATCAGTCGAGACGCGAATTTCATGTCGCGATCACTAGCCCTCTTGTCTAGTTGCGCCTACTTGACAGCGGAGGCCTTGCAGATGTTATGTGGTGACTCCCGTCGTGCGCCCTCTGCCGGAAGACCACTTCTCAGCTAGAACCCTAAGCGCAGCGCTCGACTCCGGCCAGTTGTGAAGTAGCGCGGGATCAAAATCAGCACCGCTTGGCCAAACAAGCGTATGGACCTCTGGGTCGATCCGGACCTGTTCAAAGAGCAAGGGATCTTGCAACGGTCCATATAGCTCCCCTTTCAATACGGGACGAAAATCGATTACTGGGGAAGTGCCATCATCAAACATCACCCGTAAAGTAAGTGGAGCCACTTTCTCGAACGATACAACTCGGTAAATTTCATGAATCATAGGCTAGTTCTCACTTCAGGGGTTCAATCTTAGCTGGGGGACGGCCCTCCTGCAACGCCTGCCAGTTCGACAACAACTCATCTTGGTGCAGCTCCGCTCACGCCAGATCGAGACGTTCCTGACGCCTCGGAAGGGAGCCGGCCAGACACTCGATCCTATCAATGCCGTAGATTCCCACTTGATCTTGATAATAGACATGAAAGTGAGGCGTGTGGTGCGGCCCCCCCGCCTCAACGTACATGCGGATAATGACCCCGAAGAACCTGGAGATCTCAGGCATTATCTATCCAATTCGTCGAACCGCATGACAAGTATTCGGCCACTCCCGTAACGGGCTGGTCATGCCGAGTCCCGGCCAGTTCAGTACGCGCATAAATAATCGTTGTTGGTACGTCGCTCTCAGCGACATCAGCCGAGTCGCGACTTTCATGTCGCGATCATGATCCGCCGCCTGCATGTCGGTGTTGGGCAGCGAGCGCGTCAGGTTCAGAACCTCATCCGAGTTCCAAGAAGGCCGCTTCCGCCTGTTCCGCGAATGCCCGCACCTTCGTCTGCGCGGAAACGCAGCAACCGCGCCCCCGTGAGCGTCCCGCGCGGTCGCCTCAGCTGCCGGGAACGCTCGCCAGTCTGCGCTCGCGCTCCGCGGCGAAAGCGAGGCATGCGCGAAGATCCTCGCGCGAGAGCTGCGCGAAATCGGCGAGGATTTCATCCTCGCTCATCCCGCTGGCCAGGTAGGAGAGCACGTCGCCCACCGTGATTCGCGTCCCACGGACTGTCGGCTTTCCGAAGCGGATTTCGGTGTCGACGACGATGCGGTTGCGGTAGTCCATGCAGGGATACTATTCCCGCCCAGGGGCCCGGTCAAGCCACCCCACGATTACGCGACTGCCGTAACGAGTTTGCGTCCTACCCGAAGTCGCGTGCGGGAGATTGCCACGCTGCGTAGTGGATTATCCCAACTCGTCCGCCGGGTTGGTCACGCCGAGTCCAGCTGCTGGAACCGAAGCGGAAACGGGAAACAAGAAAACCCGTGTTGTCTAGCTCTAGCTACGCCTGCTTGACGGGGGAGGACTTACAGGTGTTCTGGGTGTTAGGCGCTGGCCCAAATCGGTCAGTCGTGCGGGCATCGCCTGATATCCGATAGGGGCGCACGGCGTTCGAGGGACTGAGGAAGCAGCCACGGGGGCGGAGGTAGTCAGGTCGGAGCACGAAAGCGGCTGGCTCAAGAATGCCCGCACCGATGCGGGCGCGCAGATCGAATGCAGGAATCCCAGGCCATCCGAATTTCGGTGCCAGAGGAGGCACGGCGATGGCAATACCAAGACGACGAGCGGACGACAGCGCCGAACGTAGGCGGTGCCGACGTGCTCTATGGCGTTCAGTGGAATCCGGGCTCCAGTGCAGAAGAGGCCTACAGAATTCCATCCACTCGATATTGCAGCTACGACAGATCGGTTCGAGGTTCTGTCTGAAGTACGACACTTCCTCGGAGAGACCTGACAAGCGGAAACAGAGCAATGGGATCCGATGTCCGACTTCGCGCGCCTGACTGCCGCATGCGCAGTAGACGGGTGGACTGCGGAACAGCTGAGCGCGCCAATGTGCGGCGAGGCGGCTGGATCTCGGGGATGCGCGCGGGACGGGCGCGAATTGTAATTGGGTCTTCCCGTCGTTGAGCGATACAGCAATCACTGGAGCGGAGTTCGGACCGAACGGAGCCAGATACAGGCCCCGCCGGCCAAGTCTCCAATGAGGCGGACACAACCCGTAGGAAGATGCGGTCGGGCCGGAAGACCTGAGCGGGACTTCGGCGAGCCGACTTCCCAAAGGTGCCGCCCGGCCACAAACAAGGCAGGAGAGGGACGCTCGAGGTTTCAAAAGGCAGACCTATGGGCCGTGCACCTGATGACTTCGCACATCAGCGGCGGACGACCTCCGCCGACTGGAGCACAGAGAAAGAGTGAACCTGGGTAGCTGCCTGGCGCTCAAACGTCAGCCCTCTTTTGAAACGGGCGCGCACGGCCGCTGTGCGGGTTAGGCGGCGGGAAGAGTAACCCATCCATCGACTGCCATGGCAACGACGGGACCGTACGTATTCACGTGGTCGCCGTGTCGAGCTCTCGCAACATAGGATAGAGAAGCCGAGCGCTGGTTCCGCGCTTGAGACGCCAGCGCGTGCACCTCAGAGTCCATGAGGTTACGGCGGGACACAACAATGGATGCTCCACACGGATCGAGGCGGAATTCTTGAACAAGGTCGACGTGCTCGAAAGCTGGACCGCTACCGAGCTGAAACCGGGTTACCCTGAGCTCGTGTAAGACCACGGGCCAGGGCCGGTAGTTGATCGCGTAGAAACTGATCTCAACGTTCGGAATCGGTCGGGTCAGGTCGATCTCGAACTTCATCGGTCGAACCTCAAGACTACACTCGCCGGTCGGCCGTGGGAGGAAGCTCAGTTGGCGTAGAGCCAAGACACCGACCATGATGACGGCCAAGAAGACGAGGCCCAATGGAACGGCAACCGGCTCCCGCATGAAGTTGGCAAACAGACGCCCGCTGAGACCAAGGAACCCGAAGTGACCAGCGAGCCAAGCGACGGCAAGGAGGACAATGCCCGCCACGACCTGGGTACGAACGTCACGCCAATCAACGGAAAGCCACACGGGTAGAGGTGGTCTTCTCATAAAGGCGATCCCGTGCGCCTAACGGTCAGGAGCTAAGCTGCGCGGGGAGCGTGTCGGCTTCAGCGATTTGTTAGAGAGCGGCATGCCTACAGGTGCTCCCGTAACTGCTCACGACTAACTTCCGAGTCGCGGAGGATCTTTGCCAACAGCCCGCGACCAATGGTCTCCCCGCTGTGAACGGGAACAACCGTCGACCGGCTATCCGAGTGCCGCAGATAATGGTGGCTGCCTCGTGTTCGAACGACCTCAAAACCCAAGCACGCCAACGCTGCAAGCAACTGCTTGCCAGTGACGCTGGGTAACCGACTCATACTGAAATTGAGACTCTCTGCAGGCCGACGAAATCGAGGACTGGCGTGTCCACACCTTCAACCTCGAGGCAAAGTTCGATCGCCTCTCGGATTCGCTCCATCAGCTCATCTAGTGACCGCGCCTGGGTGTGGCAGCCGTGCAGGGCTGGCACCGAGGCAACGTAATACCCATCGCCATCCCGCTCAACAACAACATCGAACTCTTTCGTCATAGGTCGATTCTACCTCGGTTGCGCTCTGCAACTAGTATTCGGCGACTCCCGTAACGGGTTCGCATGCTCCACTAATCCCAACAAAATGTACGGTCCACCAGGACACTCGGCAAGATGCTGGGTGGCGTGTTACCAAACGGCGCCGCAAGCCTCAACTCCCAGAGCGAACGGCCGCCCTAACAGCCTCGAATTCTTCCGCCGCCCCGACCGGAGGCTCAGTAAACAGACTCACGCCAATCGTGACCGCAAATCCCGCGAAGAATCCGGGCAACATCTCGTAGAGATCGTAAAACCGTTCCTTGAAGACCAACACCCAGATTATGGCCGTAGAGAAACCGGCCAACATGCCGGCTATTGCTCCGGCACGCGTGGTGCGTTTCCAGAATAACGAACACAAGACGGGCGGCGCGAAAGCCGATGCCAGGCCGGACCAAGCGAACAGGACGAACCAGAAAATCATTCGCGCCTCGCCGTATGCGAGAGTCACGGCACCCAGTCCGATGACGACCGTCGTGGCCTTCCCATAGAGCGACAAATCCCTCTCCGAGAGTTTGGGACGGAAGATCTTCTGGACCACATCGCGCACGACGGCCGACGAAGCCAAGATGAGCAGCGAATCGACGGTAGACATGATGGCGGCGAGAACCACTACCAAGAAGATCCCGGCGAAGATGCTGGGAAACAGGCTGGTGCTCATTTGGGGAAGTATCGTCTCCGGGTCGAGCAGTCCGGGAAACAGGGCTCTCCCGGCCATTCCGGAGAAAACGGCTCCGACGTCGAACACGATGATGCACACCACGGCTATCCGACTGGCGTCGACGATTTGCTTGCTGTCTCTTGCGGATATGAACCGTACGAGCAGTTGGGGAGCGCCCAAGAACGCCAGCCCGATGCCGACGAACCCCAACGCGCTGGCAATTCCCACTGCACTGAGACCGAACGAGCCCATGGGTGTCAGGAGATTCGGATCTTGGAAGCGGAGCTGATCTATCATTGTGGTCCAGCCGCCCGCGGCCACGACACCCACTATCGGAAGGACGAGAAGTGCTCCGAACATGAGCACACCTTGCAGCAGGTCGCTGTACGCAACGGCCTTGAATCCACCGACCGTTGTATAGAACAAGATGAGAGCCGCTCCTATCAATACTCCGGACTGATAGGTCATACCGAGGAACGAACTGAACGCCTTACCTGACGCGCTCAACTGTGCCGCCGTGTAGGCTGTCACCATACTGAAGATGATCACCGCACTGATGATGCGCAGTACATGTTTGCTGTCGTGGAACCGCGATTCGAGGTAGTCCGGTACAGTGATGGAGTCATACCGGTCCGTGTATTCCTTGAAGGGCAGCGCGACGAGCACCCAGCCGAGCGTCACACCCAAGACTTCTCCCAAAACGATCCACAGCGCGTGAATCCCTATGGCATAGCCCATTCCCGTTAAGCCGAGAAGGAGCCAGGCGCTCTCACCGGTGGAGTTCGAGCTGAACGCGATGACCCACGATGGAAGTCGTTTACCGGCAACAAAATATCCGGCTACGCTGTCCGACTCCTTACCGCCCCAGACTCCGATTGCCAGAAGAATCAGGCCGTAAATGACCAGCACCACGACTACAGTGGTCGACGTCATTCCCTAGTGGTCCCCGACGCATCCTCGGAATCACTTCGCTGAACACGCGACTGTCGCATCAGGAAGGCGAGTTCTACGGCCAGCCCTAGGCCGACCGCCACAACCAGCAACAGCCAGGAGGTCCACGGCACCGTCGTTGCCTAAGCCTTGGCGACTTTGTGGCAGGCTCTGCCGAGCCGTGAGATTGCGTCATCCACCTCGGACTCGGTGATCAGCATGGACGGCCCCATCCTGATCACGTTTCCGTTCAGGCCACCGACACCGATGAGTAGGCCCTCATCCTTGGTAGCCTCGAGCAGGGCCTTGGTTCTCTGCCCGTCGGGTGTCTTGGTGTTGCGATCTTCCACGATCTCAAGAGCTTGCATCAGGCCCATTCCGCGCACCTCGCCGATCCACTCGAACTGCTCGGCAAGGTCATCCAGCCCCCTGCGGAGTTGGTCGCCGCGTTCCTGCGAACGTCTGGGAGTATCCTCCCGCTGCATTATGTCCATCGTGACTGCAGCAGCGGCCATGGAGATCGGATTACCCCCGAACGTGGAGATCGTCTTCGCGGTCCAAGCCTCGGCGATCTCGGGCCGAGTGATCGTTGCACCGACGGGCATCCCGTTGGCGATACCCTTGGCCATGACCATGATGTCGGGTACCACGTCCCAGTGCTCGATGCCGAACCACTTGCTACCGGTTCTGCCGAATCCTGCCTGCACCTCGTCGCAGATGAAGAGGCCGCCGTACTTGTGGATGATCTCCACAGCACGCTGGAAGTAACCGGGAGGTGGCACCACGTAGCCGCCGACACCCAGGATTGTCTCGGCCATGAACGCTGCCGGCTTCCCGCTCGTCGTCGTGACGATCGCCTCTTCGAGATCGTCTGCGAAGGCGTCCACGCAAGTTTCGTCGCAGGGTGTCTTGAAGGGGCAGCGGTAGGGATACGGAGTAAGTACGTGCTTGATGCCGGGCATCGATGTAGGAAGCGGGCGCCACGGTGCGTGCGCCGTGATGTTGGTGGCGAGGATGCTCCGCCCGGAATATGCCAACCGCAGCGCCATGATTTCCGACCGGCCTGTGTACATGCATGCCAACATCACCGCCGTCTCTACTGCCTCGGTACCACTGTTGGTGAAGAACGATTGCTCGAGTTGGCCGGGAGCGATGTTTGCCAACCGTCGCGCCGCCTCGACCTGATTCTGGTTGATATAGAGCGTCGATACGTGGCCCAATGTTCCCAACTGTTCCCGCACCCGCTCCACGACCTCCGGGTTGCAGTGCCCGACCGATGTAGTGAGAATGCCACTGAAGAAGTCGAGGAACTCACGACCCTCCGAGTCGATCACGTCGACGCCGTGACCCTCTACCAGCACCAATGGATCGCTGTAGTAGGGTGGTGCGCAGGGGAAAAGAAACTGTCGATGTCCAGCCTTTACATCGGCCGTGTCGACTGTCGAAGTTGCCGTTGATCCGTTCATCGTTCATACCTCGTCTGAGTCATCAAGTTTGTCCGATCAGAGGGCGTTTACGAAGTCTATCCGCGGTAATGGCGAGTATCTCACCTAACGCCGTCTCGAGTTCTTCGTCATGCGAGTGCTGCATTCTACGTTGGAGAATTGGAATCAGGTTTGCCTGGGGCCGGCCGTTCACAAAGACCACGAAGCGAAAACCGAACTGTATCTCATATTGCTCGTTGAGCGATGCGAGTTGCTCTGAGGCGCCATCTCCAGCGGTGTTTCGATCCGCACCCTGCTCCTCGAATGAGGTCGGGTATTCCGACTTCAGTCTCTTTGAGTTCTCACCTATTCGAGGGTGCAAATTGATGAGTTGGATGCGTTGCTCTTCTGAGAGAGCTTCTACGACCTCTCGCGCACGGGCCAGCAGTTGCGCGTCCGACTCGTATGGCATGCCCTCAATCAGCTTGAGGAGGAGCGGGTTATCGCCCTCGAAGAGCTGCTCGATCGCCGATCGTTGTCCTCTATGAGCGGTCACTGGTTCAGCTCCCTCTGTACGAGGTGCAAGAGAATGGCGATATCAAGAGTGGCACATGGTAACTTCGGGTAACGTCGGAAATATCGAAGTTCAAAACCACGTTTGTAATGAAACTTGCTTGGCCATCATCGCGGCTAAGGTAGTGTTGTACGTCGAAGGCGATCCGATAGGAGCCCAGAGCAATGTCACCCTTCAGGAGATTGTTGATCCGGCCGTCGTGGTCGGTTGTCTTGCTCGACTCCAGAGTCTTGTCCTTCCCATCCATCCTCCAGAGAGTAACGTTAACTCCGGTTGCGGGCTTGCCCCGCGCGGTGTCGAGAACATGAGTCGATATAACTGAAAGGTCGTTTGACATGCTGACAATTCGTGTCGGGTCGTTGATGTTTACCGCGCAGCTGGAATCGGAGGCGGCACCGACTACCTGTGCTGCGTTTGATAAGCTGCTGCCATTCACAAGTAAGATAGTGCAGGCGCGGTGGAGCGGCGAGTCGGCCTGGATCCCCCTGGGCGAACTAGAGGTTGGTGTGGGTCATGAGAATCATACGAGCCATCCTGCGCCCGGCGAGCTTCTGCTGTATCCAGGGGGCTATGGCGAGACGGAGATCCTCTTTCCGTATGGTGGAACTCTCTTCGCCAGCAAGATGGGGCAGCTGGCAGGCAACCATTTCGCGACGATTGTAGAAGGCAGGAAGCAGCTTGCGGAACTCGGCCGGATGGTCCTGTGGGAGGGTGCCCAGGACATCGTAATCGAGCGCCTGGAGAGCGGAAAATGACCAACACTATAGTGGAATAGAGGAACAATGTTTGATACGGTGCTCCAGGGAGGCCATGTGGTGCTGGAAACCGGAGCGTTAAAGCAAGACGTGGCGGTAACGGACGGTATGATCTCGGCCATCGGGGAGAGCCTTACGGCGGACGCGGGCACGGAGATACTCGATGCGACCGGCCTTGTGGTGTTGCCGGGCCTGGTTGACGCCCACGTTCACTTCAATGAGCCCGGCAGAACCCATTGGGAGGGTTGGGAAACTGGAACCAGAGGGGCAGCAGCGGGAGGTGTCACGACTGTGTTGGAGATGCCACTGAATGCCTCACCGCCGACCACTACTCGGGCTAGTTTTGCTGCGAAGCGCGATGCGGCTGGCAAGAGCGCGCTGGTGGACTACGGTTTGTGGGGAGGGTTTGTAGACGACAACAGCAGTCATTTCGATGCACTCAAGGAACAAGGAATAGTGGCTCTCAAGGCATTCATGTGCGAATCCGGCATAGATGACTTTGCGCACGTCCCAAGTGAATTGCTGGCGAGCGGCATTGCCAAGGCAGCGCGACTGGGTCTGTTGGTCGGGGTCCACGCGGAGGACAACGATATCACGTCATCGCTTACGAAAGAGATGCATGCTGGGGGCCGCACGGACAGGGGAGCATGGGGGGAGTCACGCCCGCGTCGCGCAGAGGCGGAAGCAATCGCGGAGGCACTAGATTATGTAAGGCGTGCGGGGAACGGAGCACGATTGCATGTCGTACATGTTAGTTCCGGCGATGCACTAGCTGTAATCGAAGGTGGTAAGGCTGCCAACCAAGCTGTAACCGCCGAGACCTGTCCGCATTATCTGGCGTTCACTGAGGACGATTTCGATCGTATCGGGCCCGCCCTAAAATGCGCGCCTCCGTTGCGGGACGAGGCCAACCGACGAAGCCTGTGGAGTGCGGTTTTGGCCGGCACGATCGATTCAATCGGATCGGATCATTCACCGTGTCCGGCAGAAGCAAAACTCAGAGGGGAAGATGACGTTTGGCAGGCATGGGGCGGCGTCTCCGGAATCCAGGCCACACTCCCTGTAATGATTACCGAAGGGATTCACCAGCGTGGCTTGGGTTGGGAGCGGCTGGCGGATCTCCTCTGTACGAATCCGGCCAAGATATTTGGGCTTTATCCGAGCAAGGGAGCTATTCGCGTGGGTGCCGATGCTGATTTCACGCTGGTCGATCCCGAAGTGGAGTGGACCTTCTCGTCGGGCCAGTTGGAAACAAGGAGCGGGATAAGTCCTTACATAGGCACTCGTTTCCGAGGTGCCGTAGTGCGTACGATCGTACGGGGTCGTACGGTGTTCCGCCACGGGTCGGTCGTGGGCGATGTGGGTTACGGTCGTTTTGTTCGTCCCGCATTGAAGCAGTAGGGGTCGCGTAATGGAAATCAACGAAGATCTACTCGTGAGTTACCTGGATGATCTCGCTGCTATTGGAGCGCAGCGGGAAGGAGGGTGTTGGCGTCCGCTGTACGGCGTCGAGTGGGCCGAAGCACGCAAAAGAGTTTCTGGTTGGATGACTGATGCAGGATTGGAAGTGCGGAGTGATGCGGTCGGCAATCTGTGGGGCCGGACATCGGGTGGCACAGGGAAGTGTGTCGTTACCGGATCGCATATCGATACGGTGCGGAACGGCGGTCGTCTGGATGGTGCTCTTGGTGTGGTGGCCGGTCTGTTGGCCGTGCGCGCGCTAGTTCAAGCTCACGGTACACCGCAGCGACCGCTCGAAGTTCTGATGACTTGTGAGGAAGAGGGATCGCGGTTCGCAACGAATTTTTGGGGTGCGCGCGCCATTGTGGGCACGATAGACCCAGCGGAACCTCAGACGGTTACTGATTCTGAAGGCGTCACGCTGGCCCAAGCGATGGCAGAACATGGTCTAAATCCGGCGAACATCGCATCGGCGCAGCGTGACGATCTTGCTGCATTCATAGAGTTACATATCGAGCAGGGCAGAGTTTTGGAGTCATCGGGAAAGCATATTGGTGTTGTTACCACTATTGTGGGCGGCAAGTATCTCAAGGTGACGGTCAAGGGCCGGCCGGATCATGCGGGTACTACACCTATGGGGATGCGCGAGGACGCTCTCGTCGTGGCCGCTCAGATGGTACAGGATGTCGAGACAATCGCGTCGGAGATGGGCGCACCGGCGGTGGCGACGGTGGGTCAGCTAACCATTGAGCCATTTCAGGCGAATGTCGTACCTGGAAGGGTATCGTTCATGATAGATCTCCGGCATGCGGACGCCGGTCTTCTGGATCAACTTGCTCAGCGTCTCACCAAAGCCGCACATCGTATTGGTGGAACAAGAAACATCAGCGTACAGGTGGAGGAAACTCACTCGCGGCCTCCCGTAGGTATGGCCGGTGATGTTATTACATCGCTCGTCGATGCGGCGAAGGATAGAGGATCTGAGGCGTCTCTAATGGTGAGCGGAGCTGGTCACGACGCACAGATTCTTGCCAAGGTATGTTCGGCAGGAATGTTGTTCGTTCCGAGTATTGGGGGCAGGTCACACTGCCCAGAAGAGAACACCGATACGGACGATCTGGCGTTGGGGGCTAATGTGTTGGCGAGCGCGCTGTGGCGACTGGCGTACGGTTGATAGAAGAGGAACGGAACAAGAGGGTCCTGCATTAACGTGTACCGCCCTGCGCTGTTGCGGTACTCGGCTGCTCGGCACTAGCTTGTATGGTATTGGCAGATTCTAGGGGAGGTCTGTCAATGCCCGTTGCATTCAAGTTTTCCAGGGAGTTTTTCGAGCGCCTGGGCGAAGGTGTCGCTAACGAAATAGTGGAGTGGTTTAATCAGGTGGATGTTACATACCGCGCCGATCTAAAGCAGTTCAACGAACTCAACTTCGAGCGATTCGACGCCAAGCTAGAACAACGGCTTGCCGAATTTGCAGCGAAGCTAGATCGGCGGTTGAATCAATTGGACACGAATTGGGAAGTTAGGCTTGCCGAACTCGATTCGAAGGTGGAGACTCGGTTCGCAGCATTCGAGTCGAAGGTGGAGGCTCGGTTCGCAGCATTCGACTCAAAGTGGGAAGGTCGGTTTGCAGAGCTCGACTCGAAGTGGGAGGCTCGGTTCGCAGAACTCGACTCGAAGTGGGATGATCGATTCGGAAAACTTGACTCGAAGTGGGAAGGTCGGTTCGCAGAGCACGATGGCCGGTTCGATGCGCTGGAACGCCGCCTTGCGCAACTCGAGGTTAAGATAGCAGAGACCAAATCTGATTTGACGAAAACGGTGTTGGCAGCATGGGCGGGTACCGTCATCCCGCTTACTGGGTTGATGATAGTGATGTTCAACGCATTGCGCTGAAGCTGAGCGCAGCGGCCAGGTCAACTATCGCTTGATTCCAACAGCCGTCGCAAGACATTCTTGGCCACCTGCATGCGGTACTTTGCTGTCGATCGTACATCGTCTATTGGCCGGATGTCCTTTTCCAACGCCGCCACAGCTGCGTCCACGTCTCTCTGTGCGAGCGCGGGTTCTGCGCTGAGCGCTCGGATGGGAATCTCGGCAACAGATCCGATCGCTATGCGGTACGGCTCAAGATTCACCGCCATGACCACCTTGGAGATCGCCTGCGCCTGACGTGTGCCGACCTTGCGGAACACCATGTTCGGGCACTTGTGAGGAAATCGCACCGCAGTGATGAGTTCCGCAGGGCGGAGCGCGGTCTTGCGGTATCCGACAAAGAACTCATCGATCGGGATGGCGCGGCGATTGGTGATGACCTCAGCGTCGGCAGCGAGCAGAACAGGGAGAGTATCACCCGCCGGAGAGGCGTTAGCGAGATTTCCGCCAAGTGTGCCGCGATTCTGTATTTGCACAGCGCCGATAGTCTTCGCAGCATCCACAAGGGCGGGTAGGTGCTGCTTTACCAGATTAGACCGAATAATGCTCGTATAGCTCTCTGCCGCTCCGATCTCGAGTGCACCGTCCGACTCTCTTATGCCTTTGAGTTCAGGAAGGGACCAGATATCGAGCAGGGCTTTTGGCGCAATCGTTTGTGCGTGCAGCATCACCATGAGATCTGTGCCGCCGGCAAGGGGTAGGCAAGCAGGTGTGTCCTCCATCCGCTGCACAGCCTCGGCGAGGTTTCGAGGACTTAGGAACGTTGGGTTTGGCACGACAGAATCGCCTCGATAACCTTCGTGTAGCCAGTGCATCTGCAGAGGTTCCCGGCGATGGCGGTGCGGACCTCTTCAAAGGACAATGTAGGGTTAGCCTGCAGCAGGCTGTGCGCCGTCATGAGCATGCCAGGCGTGCAGATGCCGCACTGGGCCGCACCTTGCTCGATGAAGGCCTGCTGTAGGTGGGACAGTTCGTTGTTCGACGATAGTCCCTCAACAGTGAGAACCTCGCAGCCGTCAACTTGGCCTACGGCTACCAGACAACTGTCTACCACCTCTCCATCTACGAGAACCGAGCAGGCGCCACACTCTCCCTCCCCACATCCTTCCTTGGTGCCGGTCAATCCGAGTTCTTCACGTAAGACGTCTAGCAGCCGGAGAGAGCCAGAGACGTTTGGTGACACCTCCGTCCCGTTAAGAGTAAAGGAGGTCATCTTGTCAGTGCCTCGAGGACCTTCTCTGGTGTAGCCGGGATTTCGTCGAGCCACCTACCCGTCGCGTCATGGATGGCGGAGATAATTGCGGGCGCAGGGGCGTCGGTGGGAAGTTCGCCGATACCTTTGGCTCCGAATGGCCCATTGGAATATGGGTTTTCTATGAGCACGACTCTTGTGCGCGGTGCATCGAGCGACGTCGGTATGATATAGGTTGCCAGTCGGTCGTTCAGATAGCCGCCGTCGCGGGTCTTGATCTCTTCGATCGTCGCGTACCCAGTTGCCTGAAGCGCGCCTCCTTCTATCTGTCCTTCTACCATGACCGGATGAATCGCCTTTCCTACGTCGACAGCAGCAATCATGTCTGTAACGCTGACCTCACCCGTGTCGATGTCTACGTCGACATCAATAACCACACACCCCCATCCATAAACTGTATAGGCGTCGCCTCGATACGTATCCTCATCCCAACGGACCGACTCCGGTTGAACGTAGGTCTTGTACACGCGTATCGGCCGAGCCTCGGTCTTGAGTCGGGATTTTAGTTCCTCC
This sequence comes from Gemmatimonadota bacterium, assembly GCA_036679605.1. Lineage (GTDB taxonomy): Bacteria > Gemmatimonadota > Gemmatimonadetes > Gemmatimonadales > GWC2-71-9 > JAZDCZ01. Next base: position 52,122 of record JAZDCZ010000102.1, on the reverse strand, counting down.
GCCGCTTCTCTGACGATTCCGCCAACGATCATCGCAGTTCTGGACGCAACCGTTGGTCCGCTATCGGGAACGAGGGACGTGTCCTGCTGGGTAACGGTTACGTCGTCAATAGGCGCGCAGAGTGCATCGGCAGCTATTTGGCAAAGAATGGTGCGTGTACCCTGGCCGATTTCGGTAGACGCAGTGAGGATCTCGTACTTGCCGTCGGCAGTCGCCTCAATTGCGACCTTTCCCGACAAGTGTTTCTCGCCGCTCCCGGTAAAGCCGGAACCATGAAATACGAGGGCCAGTCCGCGCCCGTGCAATACCGATGATTCCGATTGCTTCTTGGGCTGTGAAGTGGCATTCAAGGCGGCATCGAGGACTAGCTCGCTACTGACGCTCTCCGTAAGACGCTGGCTCGTTGCTGTAGTGTCGCCGACCCTTAGCATCCACTTGCGCCTCAGGTCAACGCTGCTCATTTCCAAACGCTCGGCCACATGCTCCACCATCAGCTCCGACCCGAATTGCGACTGCGGCGCTCCGAAACCTCGAAATGCGCCGTTAGGAGGAGTGTTAGTTGCGATCGCCTTTGCGCGAATCGTGACATTCGGACAGGAGTAGGGGCCCGCGGCATGAATTGCCGCACGGGAAAGCACTACCGGAGTGAGCGTACAGTATGCCCCACCGTCCAGAACAATATCAATATCCTGTGCCACCAGCGTTCCATCGTGCATTACTCCGGTACGGTGTCGAATTGTCCCGGGGTGTCGCTTGGTGGTAGCCGCCAGATCTTCATGGCGGTCGTAGATCAGCCGGACGGGGCGATTGGCCTTGCGAGCCAGGAGGGCGGCGTGAATTGCAACTAGGGATGGATATTCCTCCTTGCCTCCAAACCCTCCTCCTGTCTCAGCCTGGATCACCACGGTCTGGCGATCATCTAGGGCAAGAGCGCGTTTCAGCGCCCGGTGGACATAGAACGGGCACTGTAGTGACCCGTACACCGTGATGCCGCCATTCTCGTTGGGTAGCGCGATGGCGCCCTGTGGCTCGATATAGAGCTGTTCCTGAAGGCCTACGGCGAAGCTCTTTTCGACGACTATGTCGGCCGAGTCGATCGCGGCTGCTACATCGCCTTTGGTGATGTTTATTTCCTTGTAGATCTTGTTGGATGCCGAGAGTTCGAGCACCGGATCCAATTGTTCGTACTCGATGTGCAGATGTGACGCAGCGCGGTCCACCCCTTCCCGCGTCGAGGCGGCGAGGAGAATGATGGGTTCCTCTCTGTGATTAACGTCTGATTCCGCAAGAACGGGCTGGTCGTCCTCGATGAGTTGGACGACGTTGTCGCCGGGGATATCGGCTGCGGTTACGACCACTACGCCGGACCAATCGAAGGCAGGGTCTTGTTGAATCAGTTTGATCTTCCCGCGTGCCACAGAGGACCTGATCGTCTTGCCGTACCATGCATCGGCAAATACCAGATCATCTACGTAGAGGGCGCGCCCAGTCACCTTGTCTGCGCCGTCACGGCGGGGCACTGAACGCCCAACCGTCGTTTCAGCGCTCGGGGTCTTTGGCATCGATCAAATTGAGACATGAGGGGGGCGGTTGACAAGCCCTTGTCTGGTAATAGTTTTTTAAGAAACCGGCCCGGCTTGCAGCTCGGGGCCGGTTTCTCTCTTTAGGATGGTCATTTATGGAAACTGCGCTCCGCAATTATGTCGGCGGGGAATGGATCCAATCTAGCGGTTCGGATTCCCTCGAAATCATGAATCCAGGCACCGGTGAAGTGCTCGGCCACGTTCCCTTATCTACCGTGAAAGACGTCGAGCATGCCGTGAGCGCCGCCAAGGATGCCTTCAAGACATGGCGTCAGGTGCCACCTGTGGCCAGAGTCCGCTACCTCTTCCGACTAAGAGATCTGCTCGAAACACACTTTGAAGAAATCGCCGAAATCGTGACCCGTGAAAACGGCAAGATTTTGGCGGAATCACGCGGGTCGGTTCGTCGCGGCATAGAGAACGTTGAGCACGCGTGTGGCATCCCGACTCTCATGATGGGACGGATGCTCGAGGACATCGCGGCGGGAATCGACTGTGAATACGTGCGTCAGCCACTCGGCGTTTTTGCGGCGGTAACTCCGTTCAACTTCCCGGCGATGGTGCCGCTTTGGTTTTGGCCGTATGCAATCGCAACCGGGAACACATTCATACTCAAGGCAAGTGAGCAAGTACCCTTAACACAGGCACGCATCTTTGAGCTGGCTCACGAAGCTGGGATCCCGCCGGGTGTGTTGAACATGGTTCATGGTGACCGAGTAGTCGTGAATGCACTTCTGGAGCATCCTGACATTGCCGGCATTTCATTTGTAGGGTCGTCTCCAGTCGCGAAGCACATCTACCAGGAGGCAGCTCGGCACGGTAAGAGGGTCCAGGCACTGGGCGGTGCAAAGAACCACATCGTTGTCATGCCCGACGCTGACATGGATCTTGCCATTCCCAATGTGGCCGAGTCAGCCTTCGGTTGTGCAGGGCAGCGTTGTCTCGCCGGCAGCGTTGTGGTCGTGCCGGGGAAGGCGTATGAGCCCGTCCGCGACTTGTTACTTCAGGCAGCGAGGAGCAACACCCTAGGGTATGGACTCGATTCGAGCGCTACTATGGGCCCGGTCGTATCGCAACGCCACAAGGAGCGCGTAATTTCATTTGTAGACTCTGGAGAGAAAGATGGTGCGAAGTTACTTCTCGACGGACGCGATGCCACGGTAAAGGAATATCCCCAAGGTCAATTTGTTGGCCCCACGGTGTTCGATAATGTCGATCCTAGCATGACCGTAGGTAAAGAGGAGATCTTCGGGCCCGTCGCATCGATTACGCGGGTCGGGGACCTCGATGAAGCTATCGAAACGGTGCAGCGCTCCGGCTACGCCAACGCGACGTCGATTTTCACCACTAGTGGCAAGAATGCACGCGAATTTCGCTATCGGGTGGGAGTGAGCATGATCGGAGTAAACATTGGCGTTGCAGCCCCAATGGCGTTCTTTCCGTTTGGTGGCACAAAAGGGTCTTTCTTTGGAGATCTCAAAGCGAACGGCAGTGACGCAATTGAATTTTATACCGACAAGAAAGTCGTAATCTCCCGCTGGTAGAAGTCGCCTATAGGGCATGGCGTTGAGCGGTAGGTGATCGGCGATCCGTCGTCACAAATACGAGGAACGAATGCGCAAGGTTACTGCTGGTCTCATCCAGATGTCTAATCCAGTCAATGACGACACCTCGTCGATTGCGGTGATCCGAGACGCCATGCTGGAGAAGCACATCCCTTTTATCGAGGATGCTGGAAAGAAAGGAGTTCAGATCCTGTGTTTGCAGGAGATCTTCAACGGTCCGTACTTCTGTCCTAGTCAGGACAGCAAGTGGTGTGATATCGCGGAAGAGATACCGGGTCCAACAATCGAACTGATGCAGGATCTAGCAAAGCAGCACAACATGGTCATCATCGTACCGATATATGAGCGTGAGATGGCAGGTGTTTACTACAATTCGGCAGCGGTCATCGATGCCGACGGTAGTCTGCTAGGCAAGTATCGTAAGAATCACATTCCGCATACCTCTGGCTTTTGGGAGAAGTATTTCTTCAAGCCGGGCAATCTTGGTTACCCAACCTTCCAAACCAGGTATGCTCGTATTGGAGTGTACATCTGCTATGACCGGCACTTTCCCGAGGGCGCCAGGCTGCTCGGGTTACACGGTGCCGAGATCGTGTTCAATCCGTCGGCGACGGTGAAAGGGTTGTCACAATATCTCTGGAAGCTCGAGCAGCCGGCGCACGCCGTGGCAAACGGTTACTTCATGGGCTGCATCAACCGGGTCGGGACGGAAGCTCCCTGGAATATTGGTGAATTTTATGGTTCGAGTTATTTCGTAGATCCGCGTGGTAGTATCATCGTCGAGGGGAGTGAGGACGGTGACGAACTCATTGTGGCTGAAATGGATCTCGATATGATCGAGGAAGTGCGGCGTACGTGGCAGTTCTTTAGAGATCGACGTCCGGAAACATACGACGACATGGTAGAGCAGTTGCCATAGCGAGGAAATGAGAAGATGGCGCGCACACTGATAAAAAACGGTTCGATCTTCACTGCCAGTGACACGTATTCGGGTGATGTGCTGGTGGAGGACGAAATAGTCACCCTGATCGGTACGAAGCTCGATGTCACTGCGGACAAAGTCATTGACGCGAGTGGGAAGTACGTGATTCCCGGTGGAATCGATGTCCACACTCATCTCGACATGCCGTTTGGGGGAACAAAATCGGCGGACGATTTTGAAACGGGGACGATTGCGGCTGCGTTCGGAGGAACGACGTCGATTGTAGACTTCGCCATCCAGTTTAAGGGTGAAACGTTGCATGACGCCTGGGAAACATGGATGAAGAAGGCTGAGGGCAAGGCGGCGATCGATTATGGATTTCATCTGATCATGACCGATCTGAACGATCAGACGGAGAAGGAAATGGACGCCATGGTCAAGGAGGGGGTGACTTCCTTTAAGCTCTTCATGGCGTATCCGGGCGTGTTCATGTTGGACGACGCATCGATTTTTCGTGCGTTGCTACGCACTGGTGAAAACGGCGGAACCATCTGCATGCATGCCGAGAACGGCGGTGTAATTGACGTTCTGGTAAAGCGAGCGCTAGCGCGGGGACAGACAGCTCCAAAGTACCACGCCTTGACGCGACCGGCGCGGGCAGAAGCTGAAGCGACACATCGAGCGATTGCACTGGCGGAGATGGCCGACGTACCTATCTACATCGTTCACCTGTCGGCTGCCGAGGCCCTAGAGATGGTTACTGAAGCGAGGGACCGTGGGCTTCCAGCATATGCGGAGACGTGCCCACAATATTTGTTCCTCTCATACGACAATTATGAGGAACCCGGTTTTGATGGGGCCAAGTACGTAATGAGCCCGCCGCTCCGAGACGCAGCTAAGCGCGATCATCTATGGCGCGGGCTGTCGGGATACGACCTGCAAGTCGTATCTACAGACCATTGTCCTTTCTGTATGAAGGAGCAGAAGGAGATGGGAGTCGATGACTTCTCGCAGATTCCGAACGGAGCCCCAGGCATCGAGACGAGAATGAGCCTGGTATACGACGGAGGAGTGCATCAGAAGCGTATTTCAATGAATAGGTTCGTGGAGATTACGGCGACCGCTCCGGCCAAGATCTTTGGCCTCTGGCCGCAGCGCGGCACAATAGCGCCGGGGTCATTCGCAGATATTGTGGTATTTGACCCCGAAAAGGAGTTAACGCTTGGTGTGGACTCCTTGCACATGAGAGTCGACTACAACCCGTACGAAGGTCGCAAGGTCATGGGCGCTACGGAGTTGGTAATGTCACGGGGCCGAGTGATAATCGAGGACGGAAAATACATTGGGAAGCCGGGTGACGGCTCGTTCATCAAGCGTGCGGAACGGGCAATGTGATCGAGTTGGCCAACGTCAATGCGGCAGTTCGGGTCAGGTAGAGGGTGTCTGAACATACACTGACCAACCGCGACCTCGAACCAGTTGGATTGGAGCAGCGTACCTGGTCGTGGTTGAACATAGCGTCGCTTTGGGTCGGAATGGCCATCACTATTCCGACCTACACGCTCGCGTCAAGTCTTGTCGATCAGGGCTGGACTTGGCAGACTGCTGTGGGGTCGGTGGTTCTTGGGAACTTGATCGTTCTGATTCCGATTGCCCTCAACTCACACGCGGGAACCCGGTACGGTATCCCGTTTCCGGTCATGACACGTGCGGCCTTCGGGGTAGTTGGTGCGCACATCCCATCCATACTCCGTTCCATCGTCGCATGTGGCTGGTTCGGCATTCAGACGTGGATTGGTGGCTGGGCGATATTCAAACTACTCGAGGTCGTTTGGCCGGGAGTCGCAACGCTGCCGGCCATTCTACCCGGATGGGTAGGACTCGGTACGGGAGAGTTTGTGTGCTTCATGTTTTTCTGGAGCCTCAATGTCTGGATCGCTGTTCGCGGTATGGAGTCGATCAGACTTCTGGAGACATGGGGTTCGCCGTTCTTGTTGATTATTGGCGCGGCCCTTTTCGCTTGGGCGCTTGTGAACGCCGGCGGAATCGGCCCCATGTTGGAAAATCCGCCGAGGCCCGCAGACAATGGATCTGGTGCAGCAGGGCAGTTGTTCGGCGCTGGGCTTACCTCGGCCGTAGCGTTTTGGGGCACCATGGCCCTCTCGATTCCGGATTTTTCGCGTTATGCCAAGACACAGCGAGACCAGCTGGTTGGTCAAGCATTGGGCTTGCCGGTCACCATGGCACTATTTTCGTTTATAGGAGCCGTGGTCACTAACGCAACGCTTGTGATTTTCGGTGCGCGTATCTCAGACCCGATTGAGTTACTCTCTCGTGTGGGCGGGCCGTTCACGGTCGCCATCGCAATGCTCGGCCTTACCATCGCGACGCTCACCACAAATATCGCTGCCAACGTCGTAGCGCCGGCGAACGGATTCAGCAACCTGGCCCCGGGAAAGATCTCCTTCAAGACGGGCGTAATTATTACTGCCGTTATCGGGATCGTGATGTTTCCATGGAAACTATTCAACGATGCCCAAGCGTACATCTTCACCTGGCTCATCGGGTATGGTGCTCTGTTGGGGCCGGTGGCCGGGATAATGATTGCCGATTACTTCGTTCTAAGAAAGGGAATCTTAAAGGTTGACCAACTCTACATGAGAAACGGCGCCTATGAATACCAGAAAGGCTTGAATTGGATTGCTGTGGCAGCACTCATACTCGGTGTTGCACCAAATCTTCCGGGGTTTTTGTCGGCACTGGGCATGTTGGAGGCATCTACTTTGGCTGTGACGGTGTACAACTGGGCGTGGTTTGTGGGTTTTGCTATTTCATCTGTTACCTATCTGGCAGGAATGAAAATGATGGGAGGCAAGGTTGCGGGAGGGTCTCCGATGCCGGTGGAATCCGATGAGTAACTGGTCTCCACTGCGCACGCCTGAGGAACTCGAGGAGCGGTTCTCGGAGATTGCACCGGCACTCACGGTGGATGCAGTGCTCTTAGAGGCCACCAAGTGCCTCTATTGCTACGATGCTCCTTGTACGATTGCCTGTCCTACGCACATCGACGTGCCGTCGTTTATCAAGAAAATTTCCACGGGAAATCTCGTCGGATCCGCCCGAGTGATATTGGATGCCAATCCTATGGGGCACTCCTGCGCCCGGGCATGTCCGGTTGAAGTGCTGTGTGAGGGCGCGTGCGTGTTGAATCAACGCGACGAGACTCCGATCAAGATCGCTCTGTTGCAGAGACACGCGACTGATTACGTGTTGGAGAAGAATGTCCAGCTGTTCGAGGCTGGTGAGCCGAACGGTAAGCGAGTGGCCATTGTGGGTGCAGGTCCGGCTGGGCTGTCGTGTGCGCAGGATCTTGCCCGGCTTGGCTACTCGGTGACAGTATTTGAGTCGAGGGACCAACCGGGCGGGCTCAACACCTACGGAATCGCAGAGTACAAGATGAGGCGTGACATTGCTCTCGCTGAATGTCGCCAGATTCTGGCACTCGGTGTGGAGTTGAGGACGGGTGTCGCGGTTGGTGAGGACATTCAGTTGAAGCAGTTGGAGAAGGACTTCGACGCCGTGTTCGTCGCGGTCGGGTTAGGAGGCTCGCGACAATTGGGGATTCCCGGAGAGGGTCTGTCGGGGGTGCTCGATGCCCTGGATTTCATAGAGCACCTCAAGTCGCATCCCTACGCCGACACACCGGTCGGCAAGCGTGTCGTTGTCATTGGTGCTGGTAACACAGCTATCGATGCCGTTACGCAGGCTAAGCGTCTGGGAGCTGAGAGTGCGACAATAGTCTATCGGCGGAGTCAGAATGAGATGCCCGCCTATCACTACGAGTACGATCTTGCCAAGAGGGACGGATGCGAGTTTCGCTTTGCCACGGCACCCAAGCGGATCCTAGGCAGCGAGAAGGTAACGGGCATCGAATGCGTGATAACGGAGCCCGCGCTGTTGGACGGAAGCGGTGCTCGCCGACCCGTCGAGGTAGACGGTTCATCCCATGTGATTGAATGTGATATGGTACTCAAGGCACTGGGACAAACTGCGCTCACCGATTTCGTTGACGGTACATGCTTGCGAGACGACGATGGCCGCATGGTGAGCAAGAAGTCAAATGTGTTTGTAGGAGGCGACTGCGGAAGTGGTGGCGCGGAGATCGTGAATGCAGCGGCTGAGGGCAAGCAAGCGGCGGCGGATATTCACGAGTTGTTGTGCATGAGGGGGCGGTAAAACAGGGCGGTAGAACAAGGCGGTAGGAAAAGAGGCGGTAGTAAAGTGCGGAAGATGCGGCGTTGCACCCTGGAGGTATGATGGCAGATCTAACGGTTGATTTTGGTGGTATCAAGAGTCCCAACCCCTTTTGGTTAGCGTCGGGTCCTCCAACCAATACGTACGGCCAGGTTGCGAAGGCGTTCGACTCGGGCTGGGGCGGGGCGGTATGGAAGACGGTCGGAGACCCGATCATCAACGTGTTTTCTCGCTACGGCTCGGTCGATCTCGGTATCAATCGGATGATGGGATTCAATAACATCGAGTTGATTACCGATCGTCCGATAGACGACAACCTCAGAGACATAGCACTGGTAAAGAAGCACTATCCGCAGAATGCCATCGTCGTTTCGTTGATGGTTGAGAGTAAGCGAGAGTCATGGCATGAAATGGTGAAGAGATCCGAGGGCACCGGTGCTGATGGATTGGAACTCAATTTCGGATGTCCCCATGGCATGAGCGAACGTGGGATGGGGGCTGCGGTGGGGCAGGTTCCGGACTATACAACTCAGATCGTCGAATGGGTCAAGGAAGTATCCACGATTCCGGTGATCGTGAAGCTCACCCCCAACGTTACGGATATAACGTTTATTGCGCGTGCCGCCGTTCGTGGAGGTGCCGATGCGTTGTCCTTGATAAACACAATAAATTCCATAGTAGGAGTGGACCTGGAGACCTTCTCACCCCTTCCGTCCGTCAAAGGGAAGTCGAGTCATGGCGGATATTGTGGCCCTGCCGTGAAGCCGATTGCCTTGCACTTGCTGTCGGCGGTGGCCGGTGACGAGGCTGTGCACCTTCCGATCTCCGGGATCGGTGGGGTCGCGACGTGGCGCGATGCAGCAGAGTTCATCCTGCTTGGGGCTGCTACTGTCCAGGTGTGTACGGCTGTCATGCACTACGGGTTCCGGATCGTCGAGGACATGATCGACGGGCTTGAGAATTGGATGGACGAACATGAGATCGCTACGCTCGGCGAGATCTGCGGCCGGGCGGTATCCAATGTTGTAAAGTGGGAGGAGCTCGACCTCAACTATCACCTGGTTGCGGAGATCAACCAGAGCACCTGCATAGGTTGTGAGCTTTGCTGGACGGCTTGCGAAGACGGAGCGCACCAAGCGATCCGCCGCATGTCACGAGGCGATGGCGTTCCGGTTGTCGAGATTATCGAGGAATCTTGCGTGGGGTGTAACCTCTGTGCGGAAGTCTGCCCTGTGAAGGGTTGTATCACCATGCAGCACGTGCCGAACGACCATGACTCAGTTACTTGGAAGCAGTATCTGGCTGGGGGACGTGAGCTTGCTCCGCGGTCAGAACAGCTACATACTGCCGAGTGGTAACGAGTCGAACCATGTCACGGTAACCGAGTCCTATGGATCCTACAGCTCTCATGAAACGTGCGATCTCCTTGGCAGAGGAGATGATGCGGGCTCACAAAGGAGGCCCTTTCGGCGCCGTCATAGCTAAGGACGGGGAGATCGTGGGCGAAGGTTACAATCAAGTGACGTCTCGAAACGATCCCACGGCCCACGCCGAGGTCGTCGCGATCCGGCAGGCGTGTGGCAATGTTGGCAGCTTTCGGCTGGATGGGTGTGAGATTTTTGCGAGTTGCGAGCCCTGCCCGATGTGTCTCAGCGCGATCTACTGGGCGCGGATCGACAAAATCTACTATGCCAACACGCGAGCCGATGCCGCTCGGATCGGTTTCGACGACGAGTTAATATATCAGCAGTTGAGCCTCCCAATTGACCGGCGCAGCATTTCCACTATTCGTCTATTGGCGGATGAGGCTAGGACAGCGTTTCGCGAATGGGAGGAGATGGAGGACAGAATAGACTACTAATCTTGTTACAGTTCGTAGTTCTCCGAGGTTCTAGTTTCCTATAGGGTTGCCGAGTGTGGAAGGTTGGGCTATCGTACAATTTCGCCCTTTTCAAGGCCCTCAAGAAATTCACAGAATGCCGTCCAACATTCACCCAGATTAGAGAGGTAAACATGCCAATGCGTCGTTGGAGTTGCTGTGCTTTGGGTCTGGTGATTCTTCTGCTTGCCGGCGCGAGTTCCGCAGCCGCCCAGGCCCAGGCCACCACGGGTATCATTCGTGGTACCGTGGTCGATCAACAGGGGAGCCCGGTTGTTGGTGCGACGGTGGTTCTCCGAGAAGTGGGAACCAACTTCCGGCGGACGTTGACCACCCGGGCCAATGGCAGGTTCGTTGCTTCGCTCCTCCCGCTCGGAACCTACGAGATTACGGGGCGTGCGGTCGGATTCCAGGAAACCCAGGAGGGTGGAATCGCAGTACGTGTGGGTCAGATCGTCGTGCTTGAGCTGCGGCTGGGGCAGGCGATCAGGCTCGAGGCCGTGGTCGTCCAGGCACGGGTGCCTCTTGTGGATGTATCGCAGAGCGAGTCGGCGACCCGTCTACCGGTGGAGGCCACGCAAGGTCTCCCAAACAACGGACGGGACTTCATCAATCTCACGACCTTGACCCCTGGCGTTTCCATAGTGCAGGGTCCGGATGGCGAGGAGCTGACCATCTCGGGTCAGCGGGGAATCCACAACAACATTTCTGTTGATGGCGCGGACTTCAACAATCCGTTTTTCGGGGAACAGCGTGGCGGGCAACGGCCGCCGTTCACCTTCAACCTCGACGCCGTCCAAGAGATCGTGGTAGTGGCCAACGGGGCGAACGCCGAGTTCGGCCGTTCGGGCGGTGGCTTCGTCAACGTTATCACCAAATCGGGGACCAACGAGTTGCACGGCTCGCTCCACTACTTTGGGAAGTTCGATGAGATTGCGGCTAAGCCGAATCACGAGTGCAGGGACTCGGGCGGTGCGTGTGGCGGTGCGGGCCAGCAGTTGACCCGCGATCCGGACTTCCGGCAGCATCAGTTCGGTTTCACCTTGGGTGGTCCCATCGTCAAGGACAAGGCGTTCTTCTTCATCGCCTACGATGCGCAGGACTCAGACGACACGCGACAGCAGAACCGCGTGATCGATGCGGGGCTCAGTGCCTGGGTCGACACGGCCTTCGGCGGGGTGCTGAGTGGCGATGATGGGCCAATCGCCCGGACGGACAATGCGCGGGCGCTCATGGCCAAGTTCGATTTCCGCTTGGGTACCAGGCATAACCTGTCGCTCAAGTACAACTACACGTGGTCGCAGCAGGAGAACGGTACATTCGATGTGGACACCTGGTTGCGCAGCGCAAACGGCTTGGAGAAGGATTTTTCCCATGCCGTTAATGGCAGTCTGAACTCGGTGCTCTCCGACCGGGTGAGCAACGAGTTCCGGTTCCAGTATGCCCGCGAGGACCGGCCGCGGCCCTACTCCGGGCCGACCCTCCCCGGTATACCAGCTCCGCCCGGAGTGGACACGCCGGACGGCAACCGCCCGCTCCCCGACATCGCGATGGACTTTGGTGGTGGGTTCCGGTTGGGAATGCCGTTTTTCCTACCGGTCAAGGCGCACGACACACGAATCCAGCTGGTAGATAACGTAACGTTTGCCACGGGCGATCACATTATTAAAGTCGGGGTCGAGTACAACCGTACGGAAACCGTGCAGACGTTTGTAGGCTTTGGCAACGGGCGATTCGTCTTTAGCAGCACGCAGGGCTTTCTGAACTATGCCGCAAACGGCAACCAGTACGTCGAATGCTCTGATGGTAGTAGTAACACGACGGGCGCGTGCCCGGCGGGAGAGACCATCACTGGTCCTGTGCTGCTCTACCTTCAGCAGGCTGGGGTATCTCCGTTTACCCTTGAGCAGGCGGGCACTCAGGATATTCCGCAGTCTGAGCTGGCCTTCTTCATCCAGGATTCGTGGAGGCCGCATCCCAACCTCACGCTCAATTATGGACTCCGTTGGGAAGGAACTTACGAACCCTCGGTGCAAACGCCGCCGTCCGACGTGTTCTTTGCACCTTTCATCGGGCAGAGCGGGTTTCCGTCGGACGGGACCATTCCTGACGACCTCAACAACTGGCAACCGCGGTTCGGGTTCGCGTGGGACGTACAGGGTAATAGCAAGACGCTGATCCGCGGCAGCCTCGGTTGGTACTACGCGCGCATCGCCGCTTTGAACTTGGCAAGCACGCGGAGCACCAATGGTTCCGTTGGGCAAACACTGTTCCGCAACAGCGAGCTGACAGGCGTTCTTGGCCCGCCGCCCGACATCGACCAGCTGCTGCCTTCTCCGGCCGGAGGCCCCTTCCTTCCCGATGTGTTCGTGACCGACAAGGACTTCGAGAATCCCCGGACGATTTCAGGGACATTTGCGATCGAGCAGGAACTTCCCAATGGTCTTGCGGGCTCAGTGAGCTATACTCACTCGAGCACCGATGGCTTGGCCCGCTTCATCAACCGCAATGACGCAGTGTTGGGGAGCCCGTTCGGACCCGGGGGTGCCCTCGGGGCGAATGGTATCGGTGCCCTGACTACGCTGGAGTCTTCGGGCAGGTCCCGCTACAATGGACTGACGCTTGGGCTCAAGCGTATGACTCGGCCGGTGATGTTCCAGGTCAACTACACACTTTCGTACGACAAGTCGGATGACGACAACGAGCGTGACCCGTTCGTCTTCCGGTACGCGCGGGCGGACCGCCTCGACGCAGACTACAACTGGAGCGACCGCGACCAGCGGCACCGCTTGAATGCATGGCTCCTGACCATGCTGCCACACGACATTTCCATCAACAACCGGCTGCGTGTGGCTTCTGCTCAGCCCGCGTCGGCGAGCTGCGGTGCCAGCCCGTTCAGTAGTTTCGCTCCGGCTGCGGGAGAGCGCATTGCCGCCGAGGTCGACCGGAACTGTGCCGACGGGAGCGTCATAAAGCGCAACACCCTGCGCAAGGACAACGTGTTCTTCTCGTGGGATATCCGCTTCTCGAAAATGTTCAGGACTCGTGGTGCCAGCGCCTTTGAGGTGATCGTGGACGTCTTCAACCTGACCGACACCGACAACTTCCTGGATCCGACTTTCGGGGAGCTGCTGTTCAACTTCGATGGCACGGTTCAGTCCGGCCTGGGTACGCCGAGATCGGTGCAGGTAGGAGGGCGGTACATATTCTAGACGGATAGACGCCTAGGGTAGATGTCATGGAATAGAGAGGGGATAGACCGCTTAGTTGTCTATCCCCTCTCTGCTCTTGGTCCCGGCCGCTTTGTCGTGTGGGTCCCCTCTCAGAGACTCAGCAGGGCTCTGGCGTTGCCTCCCAAAACCTTGGCTCGATCGTCTGGGGTCAGGTCCAGCGCCTCGATACTCTGTAGCATGCTCCGGATGCTACCGATGCGGTGAGGGTAATCGCTGCCGGCGACGATGTGATCGACACCGGCAAAATCAATGGCGAGCTGTAGCGCCCGTACATCGAAGTTCACCGTATCGTAGTAGAACTGTTTTAGGTATTCGGTGGGCGGACGGCTGATGTTGCGCCTACACTCCTCAAACGCCTCGTAACCGCGGTCGAGGCGTTCGGCGAGGTAGGGTATCGCGCCCCCGAGGTGGCCGAGCGCCCACCGGATTCGCGGGAACCGCTCGACAACTCCGCTGAAGACCAGCTTTGCTGCCGCCAGAGTGGTGTCGAACGTGAATCCGAGCAACGGCATCAGCCAATAGTCAGTCATGGCCTCGACTCCGACCGGATGGATCGGATGGATGTAAAAAACCACTCCCAGCCGATCGGCTAGCTCGTAGAGTGGGATGAACTGCTCGTCGCTCAAGGCCGTGCCGTTGACGTTGCTGAACAGCATGCATCCCTTGAAGCCCAGCTCCGTGACCGCCCGCTCTAACTCCTCGACAGAGGCCTCGGGATCATTCAATGGCAGAGTGGCGAGGGCGGCGAACCGGTCACCTCGCGTAGCAACGATGTTGGCTAGGCAATCGTTGATTGTCCTGGCCAGAGGGACCGCGAGTTCCGGTGCTTCGATATGAGTACCCGGAGATGTGAGCGTCAATATCTGCTTGTCCACACCTTCTTCATCCAGGACATTCTGGCGGAATGCGATGTCTCTGTGTCCCGGTACAATGATGTTGTAGTCGCCGGGGTAATGTAGAACTGGATTGTTATCAGAGTCGATCGTAATCTTGATGCTGGATCCGGCCTTCAGCGCCTCGAGGTAGGCTGGCGGATAGTAATGGTTGTGAAAGTCGATGACCGTCATGATGTCATTGCGTCATTCTCTGCCTTTCTGGCCCAGAAGAAGTAAACGGGTAGTCCAATTAGAATGAGGGAGATGCCAAATATACTTTCGGCAGGGTCGGACGCAACTTGGTTGATGACTATGAGCAGGGAAGCGACGGCAAAACTCGCCGGAATGATGGGGTAGCCCCAGACAGAGTACTGGCGGGAAACATCTTTCCTGCGTCGAAGCACGATCAATCCAACGGCCATGAGACCGAAGAATATCCACTCGGTGTATACAACCCGGGTGAAAAGAGTGCGGTAGGTACCTGTAACCACAAGAGCCGACGACAAGATGGCCTGGATGGCTATTGCTCGGTGCGGCGTCTTGTACTTCCGGTGTACGACACCTAACCAACCGAACAGCTGGCCGTCTCGTGCCATGGCGAAATACACCCGGGGCCCGCTGAGGATGATTCCACTCAAAGCTCCGAAGGTGGAGAAGATTACCAATGCAGACATGGCTGCTCCGCCCCCGAATCCAATGACCGCATCAGCGGCATCAGCAGCCACCCGAGTAGATGATGCTACGGTATCGAGGGGTAGGATGTACATGTAGACAGCGTTCATTGCTATGTAGCAGCCCGTAACGATCACTATGCCATACAGAAGAGCGCGTGGAATCGTAGTCTTGGGGTTGACCGTTTCTTCTGAATTGTAGGTCACCATGTGCCAGCCGCCGAAGGCGAACAGGCCTGCCGATACTGCAAGACCAAACTCTCCCAAAGAAAAGTTGGACGGGCCGCTGGACTGAAAATGGTGCTGGACACCCGACCCTAACACAACACCGAGGACAACAATGAGTACGATCGCGATGAGCTTGCCAACAGTGAAGGCAGTTTGAAGTGCACTACCTTGTCTGACACCGCGATAGTTGATGGCAGATAGCAGTACGATCAGACCCACGGCCGCCGCCTTGATGCCGGCAGGTCCCATGGGGATGAAGAATGCAAGGTATCTTGCGAAGACAACCGACACTACAGCAATAATCCCGGAGTGCATGCTCCACAGCATCGCCCAACCCCAAAGGAAGCCCACTGCAGGGGAGTAGGCCTCGCTGAGGTAGACGTACACGCCGCCACACCGAGTAAACGTGCTGGCCAATTCCGCGCACACCAGAGCGCCGAACAGGGTCAGAATGCCGGCAACTGCCCAAACCAGGAATACTCCTGGTATGGAATTAACGTGCCCAGTAATCTCAGAAGGTTGTACGAATATTGTTGCACCGATTATGGTGCCCACGACCATCGCAGTGGCGTGTGGCAATCTGATAGCGCGCTGTAGTTTAGGCTGGTCGTCTAAATGCATGGGTGCACAATGCTCCGCATAGCTAGTCGCTTTGTCAAGACGATCAGCGCTAAGTCTCGCCACGGGGTGTTCGAGATCTTATCTTGCGTGGGCCAAATTTCTGTTTACCGATGTGACAGGCGAGAGGACATCCTATGTGCAGCATCCCCGGATCGGTGGCAAGAGTGTTGATCGTTGCCTCTGCTCTCAGTGTGAGTGCGACCAGTTCATCCTATGGCCAAGCTCGGCGGCAGACACAGACTGACGATTATACCCGCTATGAACTGCTCGATCCATCCAGCAGCAGTTTCAGGATCTACTATGATGTGAGTGCCACGGCAGAAGGATCCGAGTATTTCTTCAACGGTATTCGGCCAGGCAGCGAGGCGATCGTACATACGGTGTACGATCTCATGACGGGCCGCGAACTGACGTGGGAAATCGTTGAGGGACGCAGTGCCCGCGAAGAGGGATTCAGCAATCTTCGAGCAGATGAGCGTTACATCAAGATAAGGCTTGCCAGGCCCGTTCCGGCGGGTGGGGAGACAAGGCTCCGGATAGACAAGACATACAAGGATCCAAAGAGCTATACCGTCGAGGATGGAGAGATATTGTTCTCGCGTTCGCTCGGCATTAAGCGAAACTCGGTGGTTCTTCCGATTGGCTACGAACTGATCGGCTGCAATTACCCTTCACAAGTGGTGACGGAGGCCGATGGCAGGATCAAGATCAGCTTCATGAACCGTGGTCTGGCTTCAGTACCGTACCAGGTGCGCGCCCGGAGGCTCCCGGACAAAGCATCCGGCCTTGCCGGTCAAGACAATCTACGTGAGCAGTCAGCGAGTGCGCCACGCACGATTGCATCTGAGACACGACAGGGTGCACGTATCGACTACAAGTTCTCCGAGAGGGCCTCACAGGATAGAGAAATTGTTTATTTCCTCCAAGATCCCGAATCACACTCGTTCAGGCTCTATCATGATTACACTGAGACACGAGAGGGAGTGGATCGCTATTTGAATGTTGTTCGGTCTGGCAGCAAGGCAGATAACCCCTCGGCGCGCCTGCTGGACACCGGTGAACAGCTGAAAGTAGAGACCCTAAGGGGTTCGGACATCTCCGCTCGAGGCATCGATATTGGCCCGGACATTTCTCCGGAGACGGAGGTCGTGGTGATATGGTTCGATCCTGTGCAACCCGGTCACTCGGCACGCCTGCGTATCGAGGAGACGTACACAGATCCAAGTCGATATCTTCGGGTTGGAGGCGAACTAATCTGGGACCGAAGCTTTGGACGATCCCGCAACGTCGTCGTGTTGCCTGCGGGTTGGTATGTGACGGCAAACTCAATTCCGGCACAACTGAGTGAGACGGACGACGGCCGGGTTCAGCTGAGCTACGTCAACGATCGGCCGGGCGGCATCGATGTATTCATCAAAGCAAAGCGTCGCTGAAAGGCGGACTAAATGATCGTTACGCTGTGCGCGCTTCTGGCTCTTGCCACGCAGTCTCCTGATAGCAACGTCATCTTCCGAGCGGGAGTTCGTAACCCGATCTATTCGTCTACGGGACGCCTAGCGTTCGAACTCAAGGGCGATCTGTGGATCATGGCTTTTGGCAAGCACGATGCCGCGGTGAAACTCAACGACAGTACGGTGATCGTCCAAGTCACATCGGGCCCAGCGTGGGACAGGGAGCCTGCGTGGACGAGTGACGGAACCGCCCTGATCTTCTCATCCGATCGAGCAGGAAAGTTCGACTTGTGGAGAGTCGATGTAGATGAGAGTGGTGGTACAGAACCGGCCACCGCGGTTACTGACTCGCCATACTCAGATGGGGAGCCAAGTGTTTCGAAGAAAGGTGACATCGTGTTCGTCCGTGGACAGGGACCGCTGGCGGATCTCTGGACCGTAATCGATGGAGAAGTCAGTCGACTAACCAAACGGAAAGGCGCAGAGAGATCTCCGGCCTTCTCGCCCGATGGTGTGCAAATCATCTACGTATCTGAGTTGAACGGTCGAAGGCAGCTGCGAATCGGTTCCATTGATGGTGCGGACGACAGGGTCGTTATCGGCAACATGCAGGTCGAGTATCCATCCTGGTCGCCCAATGGTGATGTAATCGCGTTTGTGACGCGTAGAGGTAGGACTGGGGTATGGGTAACACCGCTCGACGGGAGTTACACGAACCTCGTAAGCGTGAAGCAGGCACAGCCAACTTGGTCGCCGGACGGACAGCAACTCGCCCTAGCAGAATTACCTAGGCCGGCGCCCGGGTACAATGGTGATCCGAACAGGCTAGGGGATCGCAAGGACGGGGACGACGGTGCGCTGGATGGTCGTTTGTGGTTAGTACCGGCTCCCAGTCTTCCAGACGCAGATCTGAGTCAGATATCGGTAGACGCGAGTAGGGAGCGCACCGCGCATAATGCTGAATTGTTCGACCGAGTGTGGAGCAGGATGAAGCGGCTCTACTATGAGACCAACGAAGCCGATAGGTGGGACGAACTAAGAGCCAAGTTCCGGCCGCAGGCTGTCGCCGCGGAAACTCTCGATAAAGCTGAGGCGGCTACTTACAAGATCATTCAACATCACCCCCAGATGCGTAGCGAGGTCAGCAGCAGCGCCGGTGTCTCTAGCGCGAATCCTTTGGCCACTGCCGCTGGAGCGAAGATGCTGAGCAAAGGCGGTAACGTGGTTGATGCAGCGGTGGCCGTGTCTTTTGCTCTTGGCGTAGTGGAACCGGACGCTAGTGGCGTAGGGGGCTATGGCGAGATGGTGCTGTACCTGACTGGTATGGCGGAGCCGGTTGTCATAGAGTTTCTGACTCGTGTGCCCGAGCACGCCGGCCTGGATAACGCTGCGCTGCTTGAAAACGGGAGCCTCCCGCGCGACGGGCCTGTCGTGGCGAATGTCCCCGGTACGGTCGCCGGCATGTGGAAGGCGTGGAAGGAATTCGGTAGCGGAAAGCTGAAGTGGGCTGAGCTTGTTGAGCCGGCTGTCGAGTTGGCGGAAAACGGTTTTGTCTTGGACGACGCGTTCACGACGACATTGGCGCGAGAGCGCAATCGATTTCTCAAGTATGAAGGTAGCCGTGCATTGTTTTTTCCCGATGGCGAGCCACTTGCCGCCGGTGACACTCTGAGGAATCTCGATTTGGCGTGGACCCTCCGCCAAATAGCAGACAGCGGGGCCGATGCATTTTACCGCGGCGCCGTTGCCGAGCGACTCGTGTCGGACCTAAGAGGAAAGGGAAACGCCATTTCGTCGAGTGATATGGCGCGCTACTATGCCGCTAGGCGCACCCCCGTAACGGGGACGTACCACGGCCACACGATCTACTCGTCCGCGCCGGCAGCGAGTGGTGGGGCCTCGCTGATAGCGAAGCTCAATCTGTTGGATCAGTTTGCGAAACCTGGCCTGTACACCGAGGACGCACCAACACTTCATGCCATGATAGAGGCATGGAAACTCTCTCCGTCCCTATTTGGACGTTTGGCCGACCCGGACCTCTGGCCTGTCGATATCACGCCGGCGGTAGACAAGGACAGTGCCAAGAGGCATTGGGAGCGCTGCTTTGATACTGACAGTAGTTCCGGCCCGGAGGAGCTGCAGACCAAGGGAGACGACATTGCATGTGCAGACACTGTCGATGTCGCGATGTCGTGGGGTGAGGAGCTGCCCGACTGCAGCTGGAATGACGATCGAGGGTGTTTGGCATCGGGAACAACTGCGTTTGCGGTCGCGGATGCCAAGGGAAACTTCGTTGCGGTTACACAAACGCTGGGCACTTGGGGAGGCAACTTCTATGTAACTCCAGGACTTGGCTTTCTCTACAATGACAAGTTGCGTTCCTATCGAACGGACCCTGCCGCATTCGGCGCCCGGATACCATTCGCGCGACACAGCACCAGTATAGCTCCGACCTTGGTATTCAAGGGAACGGGCAAAAAGAAGACACCGTTGCTGGCGGTCGGAGCTGCAGGCAATGCGTGGATCACGTCGGCGGTATACCAGATAGTGGCGGCAACGATCGATTCAGATCTAGGACCTCAGCGTGCATTAGAGTTGCCGAGGTTCCTGGTCGGAGTTCAAAGGCAAAACGGAAAGGTGCAGGATATTGTCGTGCAGATAGAGGATGGCTTTGCGCCCGAGATCATGAAGACGTTGACCGCCATGGGGCACGAATTCCATCGCATCTCGCTCAGAGGTGAACTACGTATGGGATATGGCGCAGCTGTCCGGATCGATAGGGGTCGGGTCAGAGCTGGAGCAGATCCGCGAAGGTCTGGTGCCGCCGTAGCGATTCCATAACTAGAAGGTCACGTTCAACCCGCCCGACCAGGATCTTCCGGGTGCAGGGAGGCCGAGTTGAGGTAGCACAACGTCGTCGGTCACGTTGTCACCGCGGACGAACAGCTCCCACAGTTGGTAGGACGACACTTCAAACTCCTGTGCCAACCTGAAATTGAACACGATCGAAGTGTTGAGTGGTACGAATTCATTGAAGTCGTTCAGGGAGTAGGCCCGGCCAGTGTATTCGGTTTCAACCATGAACGAAGTACCATCGTCGTCCGCGTACTGTGCCGTCAGGCGTCCGAGAGCATTTGGTTTCTCGGCAAGTCTCTTTGGATCGGCGTCGGTCTCTCGTCGGCGCCGCACATGCATGAGTGTTAGGTGACCCTCGAACCTGAAGTTGTCGACAGGGGCCGTACTGGCGACGAATTCGACACCTAGGACTTTGCTGCCCCTCAAATTGATTCTCTTCCGCCGTGGCCGGGTTTCTCCATCGACTAATACTGACATCTGGTCAATTGTATTGGAGGTGAACGTGGCGAACGGTATGATTTCGCCGGAGTACGAAGCTGTCCGCGCGCCAATACCGAGTTCGGTCTGCGTCGATGACTCCGGCTTCAGGTTGGGGTTTATGAGAAAGCGGTTGATCGCTGCTCCAAACAGCTCCCGCATCGTGGGGAACCGAGTCTTGCGTCCCAGAGAGGTACGAACAAACCAACCCGAGCCGCTACTGTATACGGTGCCCATTGTGACCGTGTAATCTGTAAACGTATCTAGATGTGGCTTGTCGCCTGTTTTTGGGAAAAACATGGCGTCAAAACTTGCTCCGACGTTGACATCGAGGGTGGGATTGACCGCGAAGGTATACTCGCCGCCGAGACTTACCAAGTGCTGCTGAAATGCGAGGCGGGGGAAGGTCATACCAGCTAACGGTTTGCCGTCGGGTTCGAGTTCGAGGTCGCGTTGCCAATGTGTGGAGGTCAGCCAGTTAGCTGCAACTTTCGCATCGCCGAAAAGCAGTGGCCGTGTTAAGGTGAACCGCGCTCCCACCGTGAGGTCGTCGTCTTCTTCTCTATCCTCAAGGGAGTCAAACGACGCGGCGGCGAACGACTGGATCGTTTGACTAAACTTCGATATCCATGCCGACCCTTTCCAGGCGTTGGTTCCCGAGAATCCGTTGGTGCTGACAATCGCAATTGTATTTTCCCAGTCGGGGTAGCGCCAGAATCTAACTCTCGATTGCGCCGGTGCCAGGTGACCCTCCGGGGCTATTCCCTTACGAGCATCCGAGTGCATAAAGGTCAAGCCAATTCGAGAATTGCGCGCCAGGTCATATGAGCCGTGAGCAAACAAATTGAGTATTCGCGAATCGGTATTTGTCCGTATGTTGTTGTCCAGTTGTGAGAACGGGAGATTTGCATTTGCGGCTAATGCCTGTCCGTCTGATCTCAAGTACGATAGTGACCCGGTGTAGCTGAACCTGTCGTGAGTGCCGCGGTGAGTAATCGAAGAAAAAAGCCTGTCCTCGGTGCCAAACCGTGTGGACAACTGAGTTTCGGATCCCATGCCATCTGATGTCTTGGCCGTCAAATTAACGGCCCCGCCCAGAACGTTTGTGCCGTACTCTATGGGAGGGACTCCTTTTGCTACTGTCATTCCGCCAATGACACTGGCGGGAACAAGGCTCAGGTCAACGCGGTTGTCCCAAGGGATATTTAGCAGAGCGCCTTCGAAGAATACGCCGACTTGGCGCTCACCGGCATTTCGCAGATAGATCAGCGTCTCGCCACGAGAGTTGGTTTGAATATGAGCCGCTGGAATCAGACGGGCGAAATCTGAGACCATAGCCGCGTCATATCTCTCAATTTGCTCGAGTGAGATGCGGTCGTAGGTGTAGGTGAACATGTCGCGGGCATCCGCAGTCGCGACTATCACGACCTCGCTCAAGTTGATGCGTCGTAGGGAGTCAGGACGCAGACGAATGGAGTCTTGCTGTGCCACTGCAGGGAGCGTGATCGTGCTAAGAAGCAGACAGCCGAGTATGGCTCTACGTTTGCAGTCGGAGCAATCAGACAAGCGGGGCAAGATCTTCACGACTCTCCTGTTTGCCAAAGACTGGGTATCGAGCAAGACAGAAACTAACCACATCTGGGTGCATTGTCATTTAAGCCGATTGTTGGTGTTGAGAATGTTCTCAACACGAGGAGCTAGCCGAGTGATCCAGCTGCGGAGGTATTTGATTTGAGAGCGCTGATCGGCTGTGAGGGGAGCGGGCCAGTTTCCGATCTGTCCGTACAGGCGCTGTAGGCGACTGCGCAGCTCTGTGATCAAAGGTAGGATCTCCTCAATCTCGGCAGACCGAGCACGATCCTGCGATGACGCATCCGTCAGGCTGTCTAGTAGCGCCTTGGATCTGGATACGGCGTCGACGGTAGCCATATTGCCTTCGATCGTTTCGGCCAGCTCTTGAACAGTTGTGTGCCATTCTCGGCGAACCGCGTCCGTCACGTCAATGCGGGGATCCTCATGTATGTCCAGGGTTTGCTCGAGTCGCTGCTCGCCTAGAGTGAGTATCACGGTATACGATCCGGGCAGTACCCACGGTCCGGCTGGTCCTGGTGGCCCGGACCCTACATCAGAAGGTCCGAGTCTAGAGTGGTGTAGGTCCCAGATGACACGGTTTATTCCGGTGTCTCGATGCGGGTTCAGCTGAGTAATTTTACGGCCGTCCGAATCATAGACTGCCAATGTGATGGCGTCCGCAGAATCGAGGCTGCTCTCGAGGTAATAGTCAATTATTGCACCGCGAGCTGGGTTGGCCCCGCGGAAAATCATGTCTCCCCTGTGACCCCCCTCTCTTGAATACCGGATCATCTCAACCGATTCGATCGTAAACAGATGGGCTTCGGACGCGAGCACCTGTTGAGTCAACTCCTGAAGAGAGTTGATGTTGTCCAAAATCCAGATTCCGCGTCCATGGGTGCCTAGGATCAAGTCGTTATCCCGTGGATGGATCACCAAGTCGTTTACCGCCACTGTCGGCAAATTGCCCCCGAGCCCGCTCCAGTGCTCTCCGTCGTCTGCGGTGTAGAACAGACCCAGCTCTGTGCCGAGATAGAGAACGCCGGGCTGCCTGAGATCCTCACGAATCGTTCTGGCTACCCTGTTGGCAGGTAGATCTCCAACGATCGATCGCCAGCTCTTGCCGGAATCGGTCGACTTGTACACGTAGTTCCCAAAATCATCGTTGCGGTAGTTGCTAACGGTTACGTACACAGTCCCCACGTTGTGGCGTGACGGTTCAATGCCGGAGATCCGCGGCGACGGGGGGAGGGCAGGGAGGCGACCTACGACATTCGTCCAATCTCGCCCGCCGTTTGATGAGATCTGGAGGTTGCCATCGTCTGTGCCGACGAACAGCAATCCTTGTTGCAAAGGCGATTCCGCGACTGCGGTTAGGGTTGGGTAATAGGGAATGCCATCGTCCAACGACAACGTCGAGTCGTGTGCTCTTCGCCCCATGACCTCGAGTTCTCGACGATTGACACCGGTTGTGAGATCTCCCAGCGAGCCCCATGTGTCGCCCCGGTCCGTGCTCTTCCACAGCTGGTTGGTGCCCGCATAGATAGTCTCGTGATCGTGCGGTGAGATGATAAATGGGCCGTCCCAGTTCGCCGGTGCCATGGCGTTGGCGAGTTCCGGCTCCGGGACGCCGGGTCCCCACGCGTCCCAATTTCTGCGGGGTGAGATCGCCCCCCGGGCATTGTCTGGGCGAATCCACGTACGGGATCCGCTGGCAAGATGCACTCTGGACAGTCCTAGGTATTGAGATTCCGTGTATAGTGTGAGGTTGTCCGTGGTGTCAATCAGATTCACAAACCCATCTCCACCTCCCGTCTTGATCCAGTCCTCGAACAGAATCCCCTCGCTGCGGTATGTCGCACTTGGGCCCATCCAACTTCCATTGTCCTGCAGTCCTCCATAAACCCAGTACGGCTTTCGCATGTCTACCGCAACCCGATAATACTGGCTCACCGGTAAGTTGGTCATGTAGAGCCACGTAACGCCCTTGTCGTACGAGATTCCGAGTCCCCCATCATCGGCCTTGATCAGGTTTCGAGAGTCTGCGGGATTCACCCAGAGAAATCGATCGTCGCTGTGCAGCGATTGCCGAGCACGTTCAAATGTCTTGCCCCCGTCGTCGGAGTAGCTGAACGAGTTCATCATGTAGATGCGTTGATCGTTGTTCGGATCTACGGCGGGCTGAGACGCGTACATCGGTCGCGGGTTCCAGTCGCTCATGTATTGCCATGTCTCACCCTTGTTGTCGGAGCGATATATGCCGGCGCGGCGCTCGTTGTACGCTGTCGAGGCGTTGTAGTGAAAACCTTGCTCCACCGATACGTAGACTATCCGTGGATCCGAGCGATAGATCGAGATTCCAATCCTGCCCGTTTCACCTTCGGGCAGACCTGCCGTGAGTTTCCTCCATGTCCGGCCACCGTCCGTTGACTTATGGAGTCCGCTTCCGGGTCCTCCGCCGTCGAATCCGTAAGGACGCCGACGACGCTGATAGGTAGCAGCGTACATGACGGCCGGGTCAGACGGATCCATGGCTACGTCAACAACGCCAGTATTCTGATCGACGAAAAGTGGTCTGGTCCACGTGTTCCCACCGTCCTCACTCATGTAGAGACCGCGCTCCTCGTTTGGTCCCCACAGGTGTCCGAGAGCCGCTACGTATATGGTGTTCGGGTCAGTGGGGTGGAGGACGATCCGGCCGATGTGGTGGCTGTCGTGGAGGCCCATATTGGTCCACGACCTTCCGCCATCAGTGGACTTGTAGACTCCATCACCCCAGGACGAGCTTTGTCTGTTGGCCCTCTCACCAGTACCGACCCAGATGATGTTGGTATCAGCCTGATGTACGGCGATGTCGCCGACGGAGTGAGTACCCTCATCCTTGAAAATGGGGGACCAGGTTACTCCGTTATTCGTAGTTTCCCACACGCCGCCGGTGGCTGCCGCGATGAAGATGTGGTGTGGATTGGATTCGAGGACTTCAATATCAACGATCCGTCCGCTCATGGCGGCAGGTCCGATATTACGGAATTCGAGACCAGTTGTTACCCGCTCCATACTCTGGCCTAGCGTGGTGGCTGGGGTTGCCAGTAGCATCAGCGTTACACTGGTGGCCAAGTGGACCGCGCTGCGAGCCTGGTGCATCATTCCATATATCCTCTTTGAGTTTGCGGCCCAAGGTATCCTGTTTCTTACTCGGGCGGTAGCACCGCTCTCTATCGCAGGAGGCGTCTCCGGGTAGATTACGGCCTATCTAAGACACTATTCAACGGAGGATCTGATGGGTTGTCGAGCGTTGTTTTCCCTCCTCACAGTGATTGCCCTTCCCGCTACTCTGACTCCCGCACGTGCCTTGGCGCAACAGAATGACAGTGCCTATGGGGCGAGAATCGCCAAATATACGACCGACTCGCGGTTCGTGAGCGAGTTGGTTGATCACCTGCCGCAGTCAGAAGCAATTCCTTCTCCACTCGATCATTTCGGAACCATTATCGGTGCGCCCGATATCCTTCACAATACGTCGGAGATCTACGGTTACATGCGAGCGCTGGCGAGTGCGTCCGCGCGTGTGACGGTACGTACTATCGGCAAGACCGAAGAGAACCGAGACATGATCGAAGTGATCGTGGCCGACCGAGCAACGGTTTCGGATTTGGATAGATACCGTGGGTATCTCAATCTTCTTGCCGACCCGCGGAGATTGTCCGATACCGACGCAAGGTCTGCGATCGCCGAAGCGAAACCCATCTACTATTTTACGGGCGGATTGCACTCGCCCGAGACGGGCCCCCCGGAGATGTTGATGGAACTCGCTTACCGGTTAGCGGTCGAGGAGTCGCCGTTTGTCCGAACTATCAGGGACAATGTCATTACGATCATCGTGCCGGTTGCCGAACCGGACGGTAGAGATCGAATGGTTGACAGTTACAACTACGGCAAGGCGCATCGAGATGTAGGACCCGGTCTGCCATACTGGGGCAAATATGTTGCACACGATAACAACCGTGATGGATATGGCTTGGGGCTGGCCCTAACCAGAAACATTCTCCAGTCCTATCTACACTGGAAGCCTACCGTGATGCACGATCTCCACGAATCCGGCAATTTCCTCTACATCTCGACAGGCTCAGGACCATACAACGAGCATGTGGACGCTCTAGCGATCGACGAGTGGCATAATCTGGCACACGAAGAGGTTACGCAGCTAACCAAGTTCGGGATGCCAGGTGTCTGGACCCACGCCTTCTACACTGGATGGGCTGCCAATTACCTCATGTGGATTGCGAACACGCGGAACAGCCTTGGAAGATTCTACGAGACTCTGGGCAATAGAGGTGCGGATACCCAGGAGCGGGAATTCAACAGCCGGTCGACGTCCCGCGAATGGTATCGCCCGAACCCCCCGTTGGCGAAGGCGCGGTGGTCCCTTCGCAACAACACGAACTACATGCAAACTGGTGTATTGGTGGGTCTAAAATACGTTGCCGATAACGCGACAGATTTCATCGAGAACTTCTATCTTCGTGGGCAGAGAGCAGTTGAGCGCGGCAGCTCCGAAGCGCCTTATGCGTGGGTGATTCCAGATGGTCAGGAGAGGAATCTTGCAGCTACCAACCTAGTGAATTTGCTGCTGCAGCAGGGGATCGAGGTCCATGTGGCAGACGAGAAGATCGAATGGGGTGATGATTCAAAAGAGAGCGCATCGGGGATCGTATCCAAGGGATCGTTCGTAGTCAGAATGGACCAGCCGTATCGCAACCTTGTTCAAATCCTGTTAGCCAAGCAGAACTTTCCTAAAGATGCGACTCCACCGTACGACGACACTGGTTGGACGCTACCGTTTCTCCATAATGTTGAGGCGGTGCAGGTCGATGACAGCAAGATCTTATCGGCAAGGATGCACCAGCTTGCCGAGCCGGTGCAAGTTGCGGGCAAGGTCGAGCATAGTGGGCGTGCCTTCTACCTTGTGAACAACACCACCGACGACAACGTCACAGTCTTTCGTTTCAAGCTGAGTAGCGTCGAGATGTTTGCAGCGGAGGAGAGTTTCAAGGTTGACGGTCACGACTACAATGCCGGCAGCCTGGTGATACCGGCAGCTGGTAACCCTGATGACCTCCCTCAGCAGTTGGAAACTGCTATGGCCGATCTGGGACTCGTGGCGCAGGGAGTGAAACAGCGTCCTAACGTGGCGATGCACGAACTGGACGTGCCTCGCGTAGCGCTGGTGCATACGTGGGTCTCGACACCGCAGTCAGCGGGATGGTGGAGGCTTGCCTTCGATCGTCTGGAGATCCCGTTCGCGTACTTGTCGGAACAGGATTTGGCGGGTGACAATCTTTCTGACTTCGACGTGGTGATATTGCCACACAGTAGGTCAACGCCGCAGCAATTGGTGGGAGGTACGACCGATGCCGGAGTCCCGATACCTTGGCAGCAATCGGCGGAATACAGTGCTATCGGAAAAATCGATCAGACCAACGATGTTCGGAGGGGAATGGGCTATGACGGTGTCAAACATCTTGCTGAATTCGTCCGGCGTGGCGGCGTGCTGATAGCTGAGGGCGGGTCGGCGGCATTACCCATCCAGATGGCAATCACTCGGCGCGTGAGTATCAAGAGCACGAGACAGCTACTGGCCCGTGGTACCGTATTGAAGGCGACAGTGGACGATCCCGCGAGTCCAATAGCATACGGTTATGGAGCTGCACTGGCGACATCGTTCAACCAGAGACCTGTCTTCCAGGTCAATAAGAACGTCGGTGGCACTACTACTCCGGAGTGGCTGAAGGACGATAGGTGGGAGAAAGAGGTGCCGAGGGTGATTCTGAGGTTTGCCAAGAAAGACGTGCTGATGAGCGGAATGTTGCAGGGCGAAAAAGATGTTGCTGGCACGCCGGCAGTGGTAGATGTTCCAGTTGGTGATGGACACGTTGTGTTGTTTGCTATCCGCCCGTTCTGGCGGCAGGAGACGTTCGGAAGTCACGCTCTGGTGTTTAACACGATCCTCAACTGGAACGATCTACGTTCGGGCTGGCCCGCGCGAACCGAGGACGATGCAACCACAGTCGCGGGAGGTGCAAGGGGCGGGAACTAACTTGACAGAATCGGGTTGGGAGAATATATCCGCCCGACGTTCATAATGGAGAACTTACCACCGGTTGCATTGAGGAGGTTGTACGATGGCGATTCGTTTGGGTGACACCGCTCCAGATTTTACGGCAGATACTACGGAGGGGCAGATCAAGTTCCATGAGTGGATGGAAGATGGGTGGGCCATACTTTTTTCTCATCCCAAGGATTTTACGCCTGTCTGCACCACAGAACTCGGTGAGGTAGCTCGACTGAAATCTGAATTTGAGAAACGGCGAGTGAAGGTGATGGGCGTGAGCGTGGACTCAGTAGAAGATCATAAGAAATGGGCATTAGATATCGAAGAAACGCAAGGACACGCTCTTAATTTTCCTTTGATCGGCGATGCGGGGCGGGAGGTCGCAAACCTTTATGACATGATACACCCCAACGCCGACGATACGTCCACGGTGAGATCGGTGTTCGTGATCGGCCCCGACAAGAGAGTCAAGTTGACTATTACCTATCCGGCCAGTACAGGACGCAATTTCCAGGAGATCCTGCGGATAGTAGATTCACTGCAGCTAACGGCGAAGCACCAGGTGGCTACACCCGTAAACTGGAATGACGGGGACGATGTAATCATCGTTCCTGCGGTGTCAAATGATGCGGCTAAGGAAAAGTTTCCTGGTGGATGGAAGGAACTCAAGCCCTATCTCAGGGTGGTTGCTCAGCCCAAATAGGCTGGTTAGCAGCTCATGATGTCAGCAGAAGAACGCCCCCAGGAAGCAGATTTCCATGGGGGCGTTCTTGATCATCGAACGACCGCATCTCGTCAGCGGGTTGGTCCGGCTCCCGCGACTGCCACTTGCACCAGTTCGTCTGTCCCCTCCGACTTGAGATAGGCGTTCGGGTCGTGGTACAGTGCTCCGGTCGGCAACCAATCCCAAAGCGGGCCGAGATCCTTCCTGACCCGATCGATGAAGAACTGGGGCAGTTCAGATGTCTCGCCCTCAAAATAGCGCCTTAGCGGCAGGTCGCTATCGAGTCGTCTACGGATCTCTGAATAGTAGGCGATCCTTCCGAATCCCTCCGACGATACTGCCCGGACCACGTTCATCCATCTTGGTATGGTCGCATCTATTGCTCGGTATCGTCGAAAGATCGAGCGCCAGGAGAAGGTGTGTTTGGTCAGATCAATGACGCGGTCGTAAAACTCAGGCCATGAGTAGTTCAGTGGCTTGACGTTCATCGCGTGGTTGTTATTGAGAAAGTGAAACGGGAAGCCCAGTACGCGCCCTTTGCGCTGGTAGTCCAGATTTAGCGGTGCGGCTCGACCGAAAGCGGATAGCAACGAGTAGCCGGGAAACGCTCCAGGGGTCATATCGACGAACTGCTTTGTTAGCTCGAAAGGCTCGTCTCCTTTATCGACGTCGAGACCAAGTACGAAATTGGTTTGGACGTACGGGATGTACTCGAGCATGAGATTTACGTGTTCGGACACCTGCCTAACCTTGTCAATCCCGCTACTCTTGCCAGTCTTGGACTTGTTGCCGAGGTCGTACCATGACTCGACGCCTGGGAGGAGCACCTTGAACCCGTTCTTCTTGAGTCTCTTGAGGTGGGCTTCCGATAGGAGGGACAGGCTGCTCTCTGCCAAGAAATCGATACTGCCGGGTGGTGCCGATTCCTCGATTGCATCCATATAATCGTCGAACCGGACCCCGAAGTTGGGGTCGTGCCAGCCGACATGCGGTCTTCTAAGAGTTTTCCGGAGGAATCTGAGATCCTCTTTGATCGTATCGAAATCCAGCGGTTGATAGGGAACGACCGAGTCGATACAGAAGCTGCACGTGTAAGGGCAGCCGAGGCTGCCGATCATCGGGACGATCTTGAAGAACGGAGCCTTCTTGAGTGTTTGTTCGATGAACTTCCAACGTTCGCGGACTCCCGGCAATTGCGCCGGATGTCGGGGCGCGTCGATCCGCACGCCAACGGGCCGGTGTTGTGAGCAATCGTCGAGCACTCCCCGAACCGCGTCTTGGTCGGTGAAGCCGAAAACGTAATCGAAGTAGTTCTGAGCGTCTTCCGGGTAGCACCGGGCGTGTGGACCGCCCAACACCGTGACGGCGCCTTTTGACCGGTAATAGTTGCTTATAGCATAGGCAAGTTGCGCACCCTGCGAGAACGCGCAAATGAACACCATGTCGACGTCGGGCGGAAGCTCTTGCATGAGGTCCTCAAGGCCCGTGTAACATACCGACGTAACGTCATGGCCTTCTTGTTCGCACCAGACTCCAACTATTTGGGGCATTATGCTTGCGAGGTTCGCATGCATTACGCGCGCATACAGACTTCGGGTAGGGCTCTTTGTCACTAGGTCAACTATGCCAATACGGAGCTTGGCCACTGAGATTCCTCCTGTAGGACCGCTGGTTTGCTGACGAAAGTTCACATTTCTTCTCGCTTTTTACAAGTGCGAGGGCGGATCACGGGCGCAAGTTGTGAAACCGGAGGCAGAGCGGTACAATTGCCGTCGCCAAGATTGGTAGGGCTTCTGGGTTTTGAGTGGAAGGACTCAAGTCGTGAATGCAGAGCCGTATGATGCCATTGTCATAGGGACGGGTCAGGGCGGAGGGCCGCTGGCCGGCAAGATCGCGGGCGAGGGCTGGCGGACGGCAATCATCGAGAGAGAGCATGTCGGCGGAAGCTGCATTAATGTGGGCTGTACACCCACCAAGACGATGGTGGCAAGCGCTCGTGTGGCTTATCTGGCGAGACGAGCCGCTGACTACGGAGTATCCGCTGGACAAGCTGTCGTTGATCAGACGGTGGTAAGGCAGCGCAAGAGGGATATCGTCAACAGTTTCAGCAGTGGGAGCCGCAAGGGGCTGGAGAAGTGGGACTCACTGGACCTTGTCATGGGTGAGGCGAGCTTCTCGGGCCCGAACAGCGTGACGGTGAAGCTGCTAGAAGGTGGTACGAGGGAACTGCGGTCGGAAAGGGTTTTCATAAACACTGGCGCCAGACCCAGGATTCCAAGCCTGGAGGGACTTGATGCGGTTCCGTATCTTGATTCCACCTCCATAATGGAACTCGACGTGGTTCCGGACCACCTGCTGGTCCTGGGGGGCGGATACATCGGACTCGAATTCGGCCAGATGTTTCGTCGGTTCGGCAGCGACGTGACCATTGTGGAACTCTCCGACCGTCTGTTGCCCCGCGAAGACCCCGACATCTGCGGGGCCGTCAGGGAGATTCTTCTTGAAGATGGTGTCAACATTCTTGTGGGGTCTGAACCGCAGCGAGTGAGCGGCGGAGACGGAGCGATTGCGCTCACGCTGGGGACTTCGGGGGGCGGGCAGGAAATAGAAGGATCTCATTTGTTGGTGGCTGCGGGTCGCGTTCCCAATAGCGATCAGCTCAACCTCGACGCCGCTGGCATAACTACCGATGACCGTGGCTTTATCGTGGTCAATGAGAAACTTGAGACGGTAGTACGCGGCATCTATGCTTTGGGAGACGTGAAAGGCGGCCCGGCCTTCACGCACATCGCCTACGACGATTATCGAATCTTGAGAGATAATCTGCTGGAAGACGCAGATCGTACCACCAATGGTCGACTTGTCCCATATACAGTTTTCATCGATCCTCAGTTGGGTCGAGTTGGTCTGAGAGAGGAAGAAGCTCGATCTCAGGGATTCAACGTCGGAGTTGCAAAGATGCCCATGGCTCACGTCGCCAGGGCTTTGGAGATGGACGAGAGCAGGGGACTGATGAAGGTGGTCGTGGATCTCGATTCTGAACAAATACTCGGCGCGGCAATTCTTGGTATAGAAGGCGGAGAGGTCATGTCAATGATCCAAATCGCGATGATGGGGAAGCTGCCGTACACGGTGTTGCGCGAAGCTGTCTTCGCCCATCCGACCCTTGCCGAATCTTTGAACAACCTGTTTGGGAAGGTCTCTGGGTGACGACCCAGGGGGCGTTGTTCTCACTGAAGGATTGACTGGAGACGAAGGCAACGCGATATATCCTTAGCGGTATCGCTCAACCCGTTCAATGGAGACAAGAATGCCAACTAAGGCCGTTGAGAGTGCCTTGAATGATCAGATAGCCAGAGAGTTCGAGTCAGCCTACCTCTATTTGTCGATGGCGGCTTATTTCGAGGCGCAGAATCTATCTGGATTTGCTCACTGGATGAGGGCCCAGTACCGTGAAGAACTGGAGCATGCCATGAAGCTATTTAACTTCATGGCGGACAATGGCGGTAAAGTCGAACTCAAGGCGCTAGACCAGCCGCCCAGTGATTTCGGCAGCGCGTCTGCTGCCATGGCTGAGACATTGAGACACGAGCGGAGCATTACGGCATCCATCAACGAACTTTATGAACTCGCCATGCAGGAAAAAGACTACCCTTCTCAGCTCGTTCTGCAGTGGTTCATAACAGAGCAGGCTGAGGAGGAGAAGTCGGTTGGCGATATCATAGCGCAGCTCGATCTAGTGGGTGATAACGGGTCTGCCATGTTGATGGTGGACCGCCGACTAGCCATGCGTCAGTAGGTCCTGCAACCGCTGGGGCTTCGGAAATGCGTCAGCGCAGGTCGAAAATGTAGCTGTTGAGATGTTCGATCGTGGCCTCTTGGTCCGTTACCTGAAACGCCATGAGGTCGCCGATCGTCAGTATGCCGGCCACGCCCGAGTCGTCGAATACGGGCAAATGCCGAATGCGTTTGTTGGTCATTACTGCCCGGCAATCGTTGAGTTTTGTGTCGGCTTTGCAGGTTACAACTGGCGACGTCATGACTTCACCAACGGATGTAGTCGCCGGATCTCGTTGCTCAGCTACTACTCGCCGCAACACGTCCCGTTCCGTGAAGATACCGACCATCTTTCCGCCTTCGGTCACTACCACCCCTCCGATCTCTCTCTCGTTCATCAGGCGGGCGGCGTTCAAAACCGATTCTTCAGCTACGAGCGATACTACCTCTTGGCCTTTTCTCTCGAGAATAGCGCTGACGGTGGGCATGGTTCGAACCTCATTGTAGCAGGTATATGCATGATATCGGTCAGTACGAAAGACCGCCAGTCTTTAGCCCTCGGAGCCTCGGCGATCACAGGTGCACTGTGATCGCGTCGACCACTCGATCGACCTCTCGCATTGTGTTGTAGATGTGCGGACTCAACCTTATGCCGGTGAAGTCACCGCCCATCGCTGCACACCCTATGCTGTGTTCGGAGTAGAGGGTACCGTACAACTCGCGCACGTTTACGGTCGGTATTGCGAAAACCACTACGCCAGCGCTCAAATCCGGTTCTAGCGGGGTGTGGAACCGAACCTCCTCGATGCGATCCTGCAGCTTCTCTTTTAGTGCTGAGGCAATCGAAAGAACGCGAGACTCAATTCGACTGGGGCCAATGGTGTTGTGGAAGGCCACAGGGTTGGGAATCTGAATTCCGTTTGAACGACGGGACGAGGGTGGCCGCAGCCATCCCGCCAAACATGTGCTCGAGGAATCTGCGTCGGTCGTGAGTTCTCATGAGTCCATCCAGGCTAGTGGTCTTATGTAGCTCGGTCTATCTTAGACCAAGATACGGGCGATGGCCGGAGTGAGTAAGCCAGGCCGCGGCACATCCCCAACATGATCGGAAGTTGCAATGACCACTCACGCGGAGGGATAAATGGTATCGGTGCGGGCAGGCAGAATTGTTGTGGCGATCTTCATCGCCATGGCCGCGGTCTCGAACGCCGCAGGAGCCCAAGGATCAGGGCAGACAATGGCTTTCGTGGGAGCGACCGTTATCGATCCCGGCCGCGATCAGCCATTGGTGAATGCCACCGTGGTGGTCGGGTCTGGGAAGATCCTGAGCGTTACGGTGGGCCGTAGTTCAGTCCCGGCGGGTGCCCGCGTAATCGACTTGGGCGGGCGGTTCCTGGTGCCAGGCTTGATCGATGCCCACGTGCACATCAGGAATCTGGATGCTGCTCGCCGCGCGCTTCAGTCAGGAGTAACAACTGCCAGAAGTATGGGAGTAGGGTTCAGCGACGTTGGACTGCGGGCACTCATTGCCAAAGGTGCCATGGAGGGACCGGAATTGCTGGCTGCCGGCTACCACGTGCGGCCCAGCATGCAGACGGAGTTCTTCATCGACGAGCCGGACCTGAGCGACCTCATGGATGCCGGCGTGCGAGGTGAGGAGGCCATGAGGCGAGTCGCGAGAGTGATGATTGCGCACGGCGTGGACTTCATCAAGACCACCTCCACAGAACGAGCCGGGCTACCCGACACCGACCCCCGCAAACCGCTCTACGGGGAGCTGGAACTTAGAGCCCTGGTGGACGAGGCCGCGAACGCCGGCATCCCCGTGGCCGCGCATGCGCACGGCGACGAAGGGGCCAGAGCCGCGGTAGAGGCGGGAGTCCGCAGCATCGAGCACGGTACGTATTTGAGCGAGGAGACACTCTCGATCATGAAACAAAAGGGCACGTTTCTAGTGCCCACCATTGCAGTCGTGTCCGATCTGACTGTGCCCGGTGGCGACTACGACAACCCAGTTCTGGCGATCCGCGGGCGCCACATGCTGCCACGTGTTCGGGAAATGGCTGCGAACGCGCACGGTAAGGGCGTCAAGATTGCCGCAGCGACGGATACAGGCTACGGCCCTCAGAGTGTATTACGACTAAGCCACGAGCTACTAGAATTGGTGGGCATCGGCATGACCCCGATCGAGGCAATACGGGCTGCGACGACCGTCGCGGCAGAACTACTGGGTGTCGACGACCACACCGGCATGATTGCGCCCGGGATGGACGCCGATCTACTCGTGTTGGAGCGGAATCCACTGGATGACATAGGTGCCTACCAAGACGTGCTGTTCGTCATGACAGACGGTCGGATTGCACTCGATCGCCTGGTGTGGAAGCAGCCTCCCCCGAAGACGGAATAGTGACATCGTGCATGAGGTTCGCCCACCCGCTGTAGCAGGCCGTTTCTACCCAGCCGAGGCGGCTGAACTCAAGAAGCTGGTAGAGTCCATGCTGGGAGAGGTGTACGCGCAGCCGGTTAGCGCGGTGGGCGCGATCGTGCCCCACGCAGGACTCATCTATTCCGGCAAGTGTGCGGCGCGTGTGTTCGGTGGGATCGTTGCGCCCCCGCTAATCGTAATCCTGGCACCCAACCACACTGGACTGTTGGAGAATCGTGGCGGAGCGGGCGCCTGGACCGGCCG
The DNA here is from genome assembly GCA_036679605.1 of Gemmatimonadota bacterium. Classification (GTDB taxonomy): domain Bacteria; phylum Gemmatimonadota; class Gemmatimonadetes; order Gemmatimonadales; family GWC2-71-9; genus JAZDCZ01. The sequence goes on along the minus strand of JAZDCZ010000102.1, from coordinate 16,633 downwards.
AGCCTTCAGCACGCCACTCGGCGAGGTGGCTGTTGACGCCGGGTTCCTCTCTGAGTTGGAAGCTCGATGTCCGCTCGTGGCTCACGATTCGTTGGCGCATCGTGCAGAGCATGCGATCGAGGTGGAACTGCCTTTCCTGTCCGTTCTTGCACCGAAAGCAGCGATAGCACCGCTGGTGTTGGCCTGGGACGACTGGGAACGATGTGAACTTCTGGCGACGGCTCTTGCAGAAACTGTTCGAGCTTGGCCCGATGAGGTACTGCTGGTCGCGTCGTCCGATATGACTCACTATGAAGCTGCCGAGAGTGCAGAACGCAAAGATAGGGGCGCGCTAACTGCCGTGGAACGACTTGACGGCAAAGAACTCTTGAGCATCTGCCGTCGAGATAATGTGACCATGTGTGGCCGGGCGCCGGCCGCAGTGGTGTTGGAGGCGGCTCGGCTACTCGGTGCGACAAGCGGAGAAGTGGTCGACTATCGGCACAGCGGGTGGGTGACCGGCGACGACACCAGCGTGGTGGCGTACGCTGGTGTCGTGCTCTCCTGAGACACGACAGCCGAGACTTGAGTAACTATCCCTCTACGGTCCAGGTCTGGCCTTGCCTCATGAGGGCATTTAGGTCAGCCTGGCCATTCCCTCCGCCGGCCTCTGCCACTTGTGCCAGGACGGCTTGGTCGTATGGCGTTTTTGGATCGCAGTACAGCACGCCGAGGGCGACGGGAAATTCGGGCGGCTGCAAAGCGGCGAGCATCGCTGCCAGGCCGCGGTTTGTTTCGTCGTGGACGATCACTTCGTCTAACGCCACACCGTCGTCGCCCACGCTGACGATCTCGAGTTCGAGACTATTGCACTTCAGGCCGAGTCCCTTATTGAGGTCTTTCCCGAACAGGATCGGTTTGCCATGTTCCAAGTGGATCTGCATGTCGGAGCTGACGCTCTTTTCAGTAAAGTCACTGAAGACCTCGTCATTGTAGACCACGCAGTTTTGAAAGATCTCAACGAACGACGCACCTCTGTTGCTCCGTGCACGCTTTAGAATTTCGATCAACCGTGGCTGTTGCGTATCAATCCCGCGGGCAACAAATCTGCCTCCGGCTCCCAATGCGAGCAGCACTGGCGAAACGGGACTTTCGATCGAGCCATGCGGGGTTGATGGAGACTTAGTACCCTCCCTTGAGGTCGGCGAATACTGACCCTTCGTGAGTCCGTAGATCTCGTTGTTGAACAAGATGATTTGGAGATCGACATTACGCCGGAGAACATGCAACAGGTGATTGCCACCGATACTCAGTGCATCGCCGTCGCCGGTCATGACCCAGACGTCCAATTCGGGATTGGCTAGCTTTACGCCTGTCGCAACCGCCGGAGCCCGCCCGTGGATGGTGTGGAAGCCGTACGTAGAGACGTAGTAGGGAAAGCGTGCCGCGCATCCGATGCCTGAAATGAACACCGTGTTCTCGCGCTTGGCACCTACCTCGCTTAGTGTTCGCTGAACTGCTTTGAGAATGGCATAATCTCCGCACCCGGGGCACCAGCGGACCTCTTGGTCAGATGCGAAATCTTTGGGCTTTAGTTCCGGAGTTGATGCGACGGTCATCTCAATTCTCCAGCCTGGATCGGACGGCACTTACCAGCTCAGATATTTTGAATGGTTTGCCCTCGACCTTGTTGAGGCCTTCGGCGTCAATCAGGTAAGCGCTACGCAACATTGTCACCAATTGCCCGTTGTTCATCTCTGGAACCAATATTTGGTCAAATCCTCGCAGTAGGTCTCCGAGATTTCGCGGGAACGGATTGAGGTATCTAATATGAATTTGCGAGACGTCGTAACCCTCTGCGAGTAATCGCTGTACTGCTTTGTGTATCGGGCCATATGTAGACCCCCAACCGACTACAGCCATTCTTCCACTCTCATTACCCACCGACACCGTCTGGAGCGGGATATCCTTTGCTATGCCGGCTATTTTGGCGGCGCGAATATCGGTCATGCGTTGGTGATTGTCGGAGTCATAGCATATGTGTCCCGTATCATCGGACTTCTCGAGCCCACCAATGCGATGCTCGAGTCCAGGTGTACCGGGTGTAGCCCAAACGCGCGCAAGAGTTTCCGGGTCCCTCAATGATGGATGAAATCCTTCGGTGTCGTCTCTGAAGGCGACTGGGAATCGCGGCAAGTCGTCAGCGTTGGGGATGTGCCAAGGTTCAGCGGCGTTTGTGAGATATCCATCGGTCAGGAGCATAACCGGCGTCATATATTTTGTGGCCAGGCGTACAGCCTCAAAAGCTACTTCAAAACAATCTGATGATGTGGCCGCTGCCACTACGGGCAGCGGTGCATCTGCATTGCGTCCATACACCGCCTGGTAGAGATCTGATTGTTCCGTTTTAGTCGGGAGGCCGGTTGACGGACCGGCGCGCTGTGAGTTTACAATGACCAGAGGTAATTCCGTGGCTATCGCAAGTCCAATCGCTTCGGTCTTGAGTGCGATACCGGGGCCAGAACTGGACGTCACTCCCAGCGCTCCAGCATACGACGCGCCGATCGCCGAGCAGACGGCGGCGATTTCGTCTTCAGCCTGAAATGTAATCACCCCGAATTGCTTGAGCTTTGCGAGAGCATGCAAGAGTGGAGATGCGGGCGTGATGGGGTAGGAGCCGAGCATTATCTTGAGGCCGGCCGACCGTGCGCCTGCCAAGAGGCCCCACGCCAGAGTCTGGGTTCCCGTTACGGTTCGGTACAAACCCGGTTCCAGTTCCGCGTCCGTGTCCTGAGTGCCGACTGTGTAGCTAGCCAGTTCGGCCGTTTCCCCAAACGCGTGTCCGGCGTTCAAGGCTGCGATATTCGCTTCCGCAATATCGGGCCGATCTCTAAACTTCTCTTGGAGCAGGTCTAACGTAGCCTGGCGCTCTCGACCGTACATCCAGAGCGTGAGTCCCAGCGTCCACATGTTGCGGCTCCTCAGCGCCTCCTTTTGTCCGAGTCCGAATTCCTTGACAGCTTCGAGCGTCATCTTGGAAATGTCGAGTTCGATGACAGTGTAGCCGCTGAGGTCGCCCTCGGTAAGCGGATTGGACTCGTATCCAGCCTTTGCCAGATTGCGCTTGGTGAACGCGGAGGAATCGACAATCACGGTTCCTCCGGGCTTCATATCTTCGAGGTTCACTTTGAGCGCGGCCGGGTTCATGGCCACTAGGACGTCGAGGTCGTCTCCGGCCGTTAGGATACCGTACGCACCGAAGTGGATCTGGAACGCCGAGACGCCAAATGTCGTGCCCGCAGGTGCTCGGATCTCGGCGGGATAGTCGGGAAACGTGGCCAGGTCGTTGCCGAACAAGGCTGTTTGCTGGGTAAACTGATTTCCCGTCAGTTGCATGCCGTCGCCCGAATCTCCTGCGAATCTGATAACTACGGCTTCGCGGTTTTCGGCAGCAACCTCTGTCTTTGCAGTCATGTCTCCAAACTCTTGTTTCTCTTGGGCCGGCCGGCTCAGGGTGCGCACCGGACTCGTGGCACGTCAGATCGCGACCGTGGCGGTGAACTCAAGATACTTGGTATCCCTGGGCAAATGGAAGCGCTGCGGAGAGCTAGGGGTTTGCAGTCAACGGGACCCGGCCAACTACTGGTTTATTACATGCTTGCTGACGATGTCCCAGTAGCTGCGGTATCCACCCTGTTTATATTCGTCCACAAAGCTCCCGATGGTTTGTAACAACTGAGTGCTGCCGTATCCGGGCACTGCCTGCGGGTGCTCGTACGCTCCTCGACCGAACAGGCTCCGGATGAGCACGCTGTGGCTGTCGATCGGCAGACTGGTGACAGTTTCGGCAAAACGATCGAACTTTTCCTGGCGCACGAGGTAGAACTCGATATTTGAGACGTAGAATGCAGAGACACGCTCTCCCCGTTCTTTAACGTACCGGGCGATTGCTGCCAGAGCGTGATCGCCCGCCAGATCGCCCACTACGGGAACGACGAGATTTCGCTCTTGTAATCTCTTAATGAACTGAAAATCGTCCTCGGTAGTCATGTAGTTGGTCTGACGTCCGGTGAGATCTTGCTCGAGCAAGAGATCTCGAAATGTAGGATAGAGTCGCTGCGGTCTCCGATAGAAACTGGTGAACTGCAGGTTTAGTCCTCCGTCAACAAACTCTTGATGGATACGACCGATTGTGGCGAGATCTGAATCTGCAAGCTCCAGCCCGAAGCGTTGCACCTGATCCAGAATAGCGGTGCGGGCTGAGGAGACTCTCCGGTCGTCAATTGTCGATCCATCAACATGGTCCACCAACTCTTGGATTTGCTTCCGAACCCAGCCGGCCTGGTCTTTGGGTACGGGACAGCCGAACAGCAGGCAGAGATACTCGATGCGGTTGTCGGACAGGGCGAACGCTGCCTTGAACATCAGGTGCTGTAGCAGGTTGTCTCTGCGAATGTCGATTATGAACGCGATCTTGGGACGAACCTGGGCAATGTACGAAAAGTTCTGGTCCGGACCCACTCCGATGTAGACTCCGCCACTAACGCCAACGTCCCGCATCTTGCCCATCACATGCAAGTATGATCTTTCATTTGAAATCAGGTTATCGGTATCGAAGTACCCACCGGGCTCCGATAGTTCCTCGATTAGATTCGCAAAACTGGAATCGGTCTTTGCCGCTTCCATGATGCCAACAGAAGATGGCGGCCGCTCACTTGCTTGACCCTGGCACGCGAGCGTGCCAGTCGAACCCAGCAGTAGAATTAGGAGCAGTTGTTTAGCCATTGTGCGAGATAGAACCCCGTGCCACGACGCTTTGTTCATGTCCGGCCCTATTCCTTGAGTACCATGTCGATGCACATCACTGCGGCTAAGATAAGCTGACGCATCTTGCTGTCCGGGGGGACTGAGTCGGATATCTCCAGTACGTAGTTATCGGCACTGGTGAACAATTCCTTGCCGAGTCCGGCCCACTTTTTGGTGACATGAGCTAGTTCGACTTCGTTGGCAAGAAAGCGGAAATCCCAGCCCGTCCACTTGCCCTTGAGATGGCAAAGAACTTGATCGTTATCGTCCAGGACTTCGAAGGCCCCACCGATAGAAAGTAGTCTCTGCTTGAATCCTCCTATTCTAGTTCCGGTCTTGTCCAAGACGTCTACTCGAGAGCGAATGAAGGTCACACCGCGTGTAACCCGTATCAGCGGCTGGCCATCGGGTAGGGTGATTCTTACATCAAAAGGCGTATAGCGCTTGTACTCGGTGAACCGTAGGATCTTCGTAAAGAATCCCAGTTTTGGCTCTCTGCAATGCATGACGACTTGACCGCTCTCGGGATCATGAATGTCGTAGTTGTTCGCGGCCTTGAACATTCCAACGTGTTCCTTGACCAGGAATAGATTCTTGTTCAGGACGTCATGCATTCTTCGTTCCTCCTCTTGTACTGTTCGGGGACATCGTCCGTTTGCCACTTGAAAGAAATGTGAGTAGTTGTATTGGACATAGACTCTCTTAATATGCTCTCGGGCGGGAATCGCGCCAGGAGCGCTGTTGACTAGTCTTCGAGGTCGTTAGCTTATGGCTTCGCTGACCACACGGCCTCAGTCAGGAGTAGCAGATGAGCTGGAGAGGAGTGATCGAGGAGTTTCGCAGCCACCTGCCGCTCGACGCTAATGTGGAAGCGATAACTCTCCTAGAGGGTGGCACTCCACTCATCGATGCCCCGCGCCTTGCTGAGGCGCTGTCGATCTCGGGCAAACTCTATTTGAAGTACGAGGCCGCGAACCCGACTGGATCTTTCAAGGACCGAGGAATGACGGTGGCGATTTCGGCCGCCGTAGCCAACGGAGCGGATGCCGTGATTTGCGCGTCGACTGGCAACACGTCTGCGTCCGCCGCTGCCTATGCAGCCCGCGCCGGCATCAACGCGTTTGTCGTCATTCCGGAGGGCAAGGTTGCCCTAGGGAAGTTGAGCCAAGCCATGGCTCATGGAGCGACGGTGGTGTCGATCGATGGTGGATTCGACGAGGCTCTGGAGATCGTCACAGAGCTGGCTAGACAGTGCAGCATCATCGTTGTGAACTCTATCAATCCGTTTCGAATTCAAGGTCAAAAGACGGCGGCCTTCGAGATCTGTAATGAACTTGGACAGGCTCCGGATTACCATTTCCTTCCGGTGGGAAATGCGGGAAACATTACTGCGTACTGGATGGGTTACCAGGAATACCACAAGAGCAAGCTGATCGGTTCACTTCCAAGGATGATGGGGTTTCAGGCAGACGGTGCGGCACCGATAGTGTTACACCGCATCGTACCTGACCCGGATACGGTGGCGACGGCAATTCGAATAGGCAATCCGGCAAGCTGGAAGGGGGCGGAGCGAGCGCGCGACGAATCTGGCGGCGTTATCGAGTCAGTGACCGATGATGAAATACTGCAGGCCTATGGTATCTTGGCCCGTACCGAAGGGATCTTTGCGGAGCCCGCCTCGGCCGCCGGTATTGCGGGACTCAAGAAGTTAGGCGAGCTAGGGCGGTTGGCAGCGTCCGCGACGATCGTATGCACATTGACCGGACACGGGCTCAAAGACCCGACCACGGCTACCAGTCTTGCGGTATCACCTCCAACGGCTCCACCCAAGGTTGAAGCTGTTAGAGAACTGCTCGGAATTTGAATTGTGAGGTTTCTTCTCAAGTGAAAGTCGCGATATGCCAGTCATTCCCCGATACGGTGGTAGGATATGAGTCGTGGCAGCAATTGGTGAGCGATGTGCGGGCTGCCAAGGCAGATCTCTTGTTGCTCAATGAGATGCCGTTCGGGAAGTGGGTGTCGGCGTTGCCAGAAAAGGATCGCGACATGTTGTTCACATTACACCGCCAGCACGATGAGGGAATGAGTCGGCTATCTGATTTCGATACGGCGGCGATTCTGGGCACGCGGGCCACATTCGAAGGAGAGAAGAGTGTTAACGAGGCATTCGCCTGGACGTCCGATGGAGCAATACAACGCGTGCACACCAAGCAGTTTTTTCCGAATGAGCCCGGGTACTACGAGGCCCGCTGGTTCGAGCGAGGCGACTTGCGGTTCGAGACAGCCGAGGTGAGAGAACTCACAGTGGGCTTTCTTATTTGCACAGACGTCATGTTCAACGAGTGGGCGCGTCACTATCGTCGTGAGGGCGTCCACTTAATTGCGGTGCCCCGTGCTACGCCACCGGGCTCGGAGCAACGTTGGCAATCCATGCTTTCGGCGGCCGCTATCGTATCGGGCTGTTACGTGGCCAGTTCGAACCGCGGCGGCATCGCAGCGGACGGCCAGGAATTCGCGGGTCGCGGTTGGATATTTGGTCCGACAGGAGAGCTGCTGGCAGAGACCGCAAGCAACACTCCGGTAGCTACGGTGGACCTCGATCTCGCTTTGGTCCGGAGGGCACAGGCTGAATATCCATGTTACGTGCAAGAACTTGCGCCTTGATGAGTCATTATTGAAAGGAAACCACATGTTGCGCGTATGGAGCGTATCGCTGCTCGCGTTGGTGTTGGGAACGCTTCCGGCAGTAGCACAGACCAAAATCGTCCGAGCTGCTCGCATGCTCGATGTAGAGAGCGGCAGAATCATCCAAGACGCCATGGTAGTTGTGGAGGGCGACCACATTACGGGAGTCGGCGGCAGCGTACCACGTAACGTCGAGGTGATCGATCTCGGTGATGTGACGCTTCTTCCCGGCCTGATGGATATGCACACCCATCTTGCCTACGACATCGAGGGAGATTGGGTAAACCGACAGGTTCGGGAGTCGGAGGGCGAGACGGTACTGCGTGGAGCGCGTAACGCGCGCGTTACGCTCTTGGCTGGGTTTACCACCGTACGTGACCTAGGCTCCACAGATTTCGCTGACATATCGCTAATGCATGGCATCGATGCAGGCATGATCGTGGGACCACGCATATGGCCGGCTGGTCACAGCCTGAGCATCACGGGCGGTCATTGCGATGTCACAGGATTTAGGCCCGGAGTGCTAGAGACCGGACCCGAACAGGGAGTGGCAGATGGACCGGAGACCGTGCTGCGTGCCGAGCGCTACCAAATAAAGCATGGAGCCAAGGTCATCAAGATCTGTGCTACAGCCGGTGTGCTTTCATTCGAGAAAGCGGTGGGTGCTCAACAGTTCTCGTTCGAAGAGATGAGCGCGATAGTAGAAGAGGCCGGGCGTCACGAGATGAAGGTGGCGGCACATGCTCACGGAACGGAGGGAATCAAGGCAGCTGTCAGAGCGGGTGTTGCCTCGATAGAGCATGGCTCGATGCTCGATGACGAGGCTATCCAGTTGATGAAAGATCACGGGACATACTTGGTTCCGACAACTTATCTCGTCGATGCAATCGATCTCAGCGCGCTGCCGCCCCAGGTTCGAGCCAAAGCAGAGACCGTGTTGCCCTTGGCGCGGGAGAGCTTACGCAAGGCGATTGTTGCTGGAGTCAAGATAGCCTTTGGTACCGATGCCGCAGTTTATCCTCACGGTGACAACGCGAGGGAGTTCGGTGTGCTCGTAGAGCTTGGCATGAGCCCCATCGACGCCATTCGCTCATCGACGACTGTGGCAGCAGATATTCTGGGTGTGAGCGACCGCGGCCGGATTGCTGAAGGCACCTTTGCCGATCTGATCGCAGTGCCGGGGAATCCACTGGAGGACATTCGGGTGCTCGAGCACGTTGTGTTCGTTATGAAGGGTGGTGAGGTGTTCAAGAATCTGGATGATGCGCAACGCAACTAGCGTTAGCTGGATTGTGCTTGGTCTAGTGGCAACATGGGGCTGCGGCAGGAGTAGTTCCGTGACGGAGCCGGACGCGATGCAGGATCCGATGTCCGCTATGGACCTGGTGTTGGAGGTCGTTTCCACCGTTCTCGATCAACCGGTTTTTCTGACCGCAGCGCCCGGTGACAATTCCCGACTGTTCGTTGTAGAGCGGCCTGGTATCATTCGCATCATCCGCGACGGCTCGGTCGTTCAGATACCGTTTCTGAACATCACCAATCTCACGTCGCTCGCAGGTGAGAGAGGTCTTCTGAGTTTCGCTTTCCATCCGCAGTACGATCAGAATGGTCAGTTCTTTGTCTACTATACGGATGTGGGTGACGGCGGTACCAGGGTGGTGCGCTACAACGTGTCCGGCGATCCCGACGTCGCGGATCCGTCCTCGGCTCGTTTGATTCTTGCCGTCGATCAACCGTTCAACAATCACAACGGCGGCCAGGTCGCGTTCGGGCCCGATGGAATGCTCTACGTGGGTCTTGGTGATGGAGGGGGCGGTGGAGATCCATTGGGAAGCGGCCAAGATCTGTCGACCTTATTGGGAAGCATCCTGCGGCTCGACGTCGATGGCGGTGATCCTTTTGCTATTCCGGTAGACAACCCACATGTGGGTGATCCCAACGCGCGCGACGAAATTTGGGCTTCCGGTCTGCGAAACCCGTGGCGGTTCTCTTTCGACAGGGGAACCGGCGATCTCTATGTCGCGGACGTGGGCCAGGACGAGGTAGAGGAGGTTGACGTGCACCCTGCCGTGAGTACCGGCGGTGAGAACTACGGCTGGAATACGATGGAGGGGAGCCGCTGTTTTCTGAGTGCAAACTGCGACACATCAGGGCTTACACTGCCCGCGCTAGAGTATCTCCACAACGCAAGCGGGGGCTGTTCCGTCACAGGCGGTTACGTGTACCGCGGTTCGCGCATTCCGGCGTTGGTGGGCAGGTATCTGTATGGAGATTTTTGTTCCCAGTTTGTGAGGAGCTTTCTGTACGATGGAGGCGCGGTTACCGACAGGCTCGATCACAGCACCGCACTTGCGCCGGGCGGCGGGATCTCGTCATTCGGCGAAGACGCAAACGGTGAGATCTACGTGCTCACGATCGAGGGAGGGGTATTCAGGATCGCGCCGGCGCAGTAGTATTGTTACAATGTGCCCTTAGTTAGACCCTCCCGAAGTCTCTTGCAGTTGCACCTTCGTAGCGCCCGCCAGATAAATCGCGTTGAACAACAACTTGAAGCTTCCGTGCGGCTGTCCACGGCGGATTATCTCGGGACCGAACAGATAGAGCTTGCCTTTACCAACGTCGGCTTGGGCCAGAGTGGTGCCGCCCTCTAGGTACTTCTGACCCCAGGCCCAACCGCTTACGAGAGGTCGATCGCTGTCAAACCACCCGACACGGCGCACGCCTTTGGAGTCAGCGTCCGGTGCAAGCTCGAACACCGGGCTGTTGTTGAAGTGCACGATGATCTGGTCCGCTAGTCCGTATGCCACGGGCTGCGTGTTGTCGATGCTGATGCGGTGGAGTGAGCCCGGCATGTAATAATCCTCTCGAGCCAGACGTCGACCCTCGTCATTCAGCAGATAGTCTTCTACAGGTAGGCCCAAATGATACGCCATGTTGGTAGAGCTACCGATCGTGACCATCGAGCCGCCATCCTCAAGGAATTGCTTCAGCATCGGGAGCGTGTTCTCTGCGGTCACGCTTCCCAGTCTTTCGCGGTACTCGGCCGGGATGGTCGCGGCGTCGGGCTGGCGGCGGAAACGCCCAAACTGATTACGATCTTCGCCGGTTGATGGAATGGCTCCGTTCACGAATATCAACACATCGTAGTTGTCGGCTAGGTTGCCCGAGTCGAGGGCAGGCGGGTAGACGACGTCAAAGGGAAACTCGTACTGTTCCAGCAACCACCTGGCCCAGCCTGACGACATCGAACCACCGTAGCGATCCCAAAGGCCGACGCGCACGGGGCGCATCTCGAGTGCTTCACCGTGCGGCGCTGAGCGAACACCGTCGAAGCTCAATCCCAGCTCCGATGCCAGCCGCTGTAGAGTATTGTTGGTCGAGCTTCTCGAATCGATGTAGATGGTTCCGGCGGGATAGGTTTGTCCGTTTTCCACTAGCGGCTCAGTGAGCCAGTAAATATTTTCGCCGGCAGCCATGAGACGATTTGTTGCAACGAAACCGTCGTTCACCTGATGGCTCAACAGGAAGCCCGCCGCGCCATTCCCTCGGGCAACGGCGCCACCGCTCGGTGCGGCAAACCCTTCGATCGCTTCGAATGGACCGTCGAATCCGTCGATGATCCGGTCGAACTCTACCCCCATCTGTAAAGCCAGCGTCCAGCCTGCGTTGTCGTACGGTGGAATCGGTGGGCCGCCGGGATAGGCGAAGTCATTGGGATGGTCCTGCGGTTCGAACATGTCGAGCACATGTGCGCGAAACGCTTGTGCTGACTGCACTACGTAGGAGCCCTCGGCATATCGCTTACCCGCCACGTCGAAGTTGCGCGTCGCGCGGTGAACCGTGATTCCATTCTTTATGAGCGCGTTGATGAACGTGGTGGCAGTAGGGAAATCGGGCTGATCCGCCGGCAGGATGTATCCACGGGCGTCCCGTAGCGCCGGATCGCGCAGTACCTGATCGAAGTAGCGCGGGTCGGTACCTCGGGACCTCCGCCGGGACTGTTGTTCACTGTCGCCGCTGGGCTGTGCACTGGCTGCGGCCAACTTGACTGCATCAATCAGTTGTGGGTGAATAGTCCAGTGATCTTGGCTGCCTCGCTCGATCGAGTTTCTTCCCATCAAGTAAATGCGATACAGCAACGTTTCCCGATAGCGGGATGCGTAGTCCATAACTGCGCGGTTGGCAGTGATCGAATAATCGATGGACTGGCGGAAATGCCAGGTCTGAGGCTCGATGGGAAGCGGTAGATCGCTTCTCGGCAGCTGTCTATCGGGAATGAATTCAATCTCGATCGGCGTCGGGTTGCCCTTGGTCTCAGTGAGTAACCCGATCATGTTGTGGAAGTAGGTGATGGTTCTGAGGCCACCGTTCCACCAAGTTGAATAACTAGCCCCCGAGCGCATAGTTGTGCCGCCTTTGCCCTCGGCAACAAACCGGCTGTGCATTGCAGCTCCTACCATCTCGATGCCGAGCGGTACCAATGGATCGAGATTGTAGTTGAACGGATCACGGAACGGGGGGGCAAACATCACGGTGCCGGCTGGGCCGGTCTGATGATGGTTGTAGACGATCTGCGGGAACCACTCACGAAACATGATGCGATTCATGTTCTCGGTCTCGGGCTGGCTCGCCAAAAAGAAGTCACGATTGTTGTCGTGGCCGACATACTTCTGGTACAGCCGAGGGATGCCGCTGGTAGAGCGCTCAAGCGGATTGGACTCGCGCATGTACCAGTTGGAGACCAGTTCCATACCGTCTGGGTTGGCGTGAACGGCGAGCAGAATGACGTCGTTCAAGAACCGCAGTGTTTCATCGTCGGAACGGCTGACCATCTGATAGACCCACTCCATCAGTTGATGCGCACCCAGGACCTCGGTTGCGTGCAGGCCGCCATCGATCCAGATGACCGCCTTACCCTCGGCGGCCAGTGCTCGTGCTTCAGTTTCACTCAAGCCTTCTGCGTGAGCGAGTCTCGCCGCGATTTCCTTGTAGCGCGCCAGGTTTTGGTGATTCTCGGGCGATGTGATGATCGCCATTAATTGCGGCCGTCCCTCGGCGGTGTTACCGATTTGCTCCAGCACCATCCTCGGCGACGCAGCAGCGAGATCGTTCCAGTAATCCACCAGCTGCGTATATGTAGCGAGATGGTAGTCATCCCCGATGTTGAATCCCAGTGCCTCCTTGGGCGTGGGAATACGATCCTGGGCCGCCGCTACCGGAACCGCGATCGCAGTGAATGCAGCTAGCACCAGCAGTGTAGTGAGGTTGGGATTCGGTGATCTCTGCAGGACCGACGGCGAGATCGGTGATGCCATGGGGGACTCGAGCATTTGTGCCATACCTGGATGAAAGGATTTCAATACTTCGCCAATGCCCTCTTAGGATAGTGGCGCGAACGGGAGATCGGTAGACGCGTAGCTGTGATTTGTCCCCGGCTTCTGGCATTGCGCTGCGCTGGTATTCTGTGCACGATACTTCGCTACGCGACGTAGGCAGGATCCACACCCGTCAATGGTTGCGTAAGATTAGTTAGCTGATTCCCAAGAAGAGGGGTTCCCAACGATGGTGGAGCATATATCGGATGACGGTTTTCAGTGGCAGGTCGGCATTTGGGACAAGATGGCCGACGTCTATCAGCACGAGATTGATAAGCGATTCGTACCCGTAATCGAAGGTTTGCTCGCTCGAGCAGACCTGCAGCCGGGTCAAACTGTGATCGACCTCGGTACGGGAACCGGGTCAGTAGCTTTTGCGGCAGCAGCTAAAATTGGAGCTGCTGGCAGGGTCACCGCCGTTGACATTAGTGCAGAGATGCTTTCCAAAGCGCGTGCCGGTGCAGGGGAGCGGTCGTTGTCGAATATTGATTTCGCAGAAGGTCGGGGCGAGGCGATTCCAGCCCCAGACCAAAGCCACGATGTAGTTCTTGCCTCGCTCAGTCTGATGTATGTCATAGACCGCGCGGCTACCGCTCGGGAGATTGCGCGAGTTCTGCGCCCAGGAGGGCGGCTAGTGGCGGCCGTATGGGCTGGCCCGGATCAAGCTGACATCGTCCGATTTCAGCAAACCGCGGGCAGTTTTGCCCCGAAGCCGCCTGTGGAGGGAGTTGGGCCCGGTGCCCTTGCGGATCCAGCTCCGTTCGTCCGTCAACTGTCGGAGGCCGGCTTGGAGGCTCGTGTGGAGACAGATGTCACTGCGTTTCAGTTCGCCGATTTTGATTCGGCGTGGAACGCGTTGGCTGCGGTGACGACAGCCGCTTTGGACCGAGCCGTCCAGGACGAAGCAAAATCAGCCGTACGCCAGTCCATGTGGAATAGTGGAGACGGGCCGAGAGATTTTCACAACGCGACGCACTTTATGATCGCGAACCGATCATTGGCTTAGGAACGCGGGACGACTGAGTTGGAATCGGCACCACGGCGATTGCCCTATTTCCAGTGGAGCAGCCCAGCAGCCCAACCGTCCTGGCCGAGATGCGATCACGATGCGCCACCTGGCGTTCCGGGTTGATCGGGGCAACTTTGAGACCGCGCAAGTGGAATTACGCACACGCGAAACTGCCTTTGAATTTGCGGACCATGATATCGCCCACTCGATTTACTTCCGTGATCCCGACGGACACGAGCTCGAGCTCACGACGTACCTTGCCGCCGAGTAATAAGTCCACGCACGGTGATGGATGACTGCGCTAGAGAACTGAACGTGATCGAAAGATGAGGTCTCCAATGCGACTGAATTACGCGATTGTCTTTGTAAGCGATATGGATCGGTCTGTGGCGTTTTACCGTGATGTAATCGGGATACAGCTGAAGTTTGCGTCGCCTGGGTGGACCGAGTTTGCGACCGACGGAGCAACGCTTGCGCTGCATAAGAGCCACGAGCCAGCCGATACCGGGGGCGATTCGGACGACTTGCCGGCGGGTCGCTGCCGGCCGGGACTGCAAGTGCCCGATCTCGACGAGTTTCATGAAAGGATGTTGGCGCACGGCGTACCCTGCGTTCAGAACCCGACCGAGGTGTTCGGTGCACGCGTGGCGCAATACCGTGATCCGGACGGTTTGGCGATTTCAGTTGGTGAAGCCAGAACTACCAATGAACCCAACTAGCTGGACATCCCCGTGCTCATTCATACGCGTCCCAGACGCGGCCTTCATCGATGAGGAAGAGAGGGCGTACTTACCGGAGGCGTTTGCGATCGTCGACAGGATGGAGTAATGTGCGCAAGCGCCTAATACCAGTTGGGCAGGCCAAGGCGCTGCGGAAGGAGAACGAGTGCGCGTCCCCATGACATCGAGTAGAGTGCGGCCATGAAACCTCGGATTTACACGGACACCTCGGTCCTCGGTGGCTGTGAAGATGACGAGTTCCGCGATCCCTCTCTGCGCTTGGTTGAGGCGTTTGTACGTGGCGAACTGACGCTCGTGCTGTCCGAACTCGCGCTCCGCGAACTCGAGAACGCTCCCGAGGGAGTTAGGAAGGTCGTGGGCCGGGTTCCGGAAGCCCACATTGAGCCCCTGTCGCTTTCCCCGGAGGCAGAGGAACTCGCGGCTGCCTACATGGAGGAGGGCGCCATCGAGACACGCATGCGCGCAGACGCTCTGCACATCGCGCTCGCCACCGTGGCTCGAGTCGATGTCCTCGTCAGTTGGAACTTCAAGCACATCGTCAACCTGAAACGAATCCACGCATACAATGCTGTCAACCTCAAGAGAGGGTACCCCCTTCTCGAAATCCGAACTCCTCGGGAGGTCCCAGGCGATGAGTAATCCTACTTCCAAGACCTTCGACTGCGTGCAGAGCATGCGCCAGACTAGGGACAGGCTGAGCGCAGAGATCGCGGACATGAGCTACGACGAACTGGCTCAGTGGCTCCGATCGCATCAGTACTCGGACCCATTTCTCCGAAGGCTCGCCGAGAAGGCTGCCCAACAACGCGATGCAGCGGACAGCGCTTCGCGCCGCCGCTGATCGCCAGACCGTTAGGCTGCCCATTTTGTCAGCAAATCAAATCAAGCAAAGGCGGGTAAAAATGAGCCATCACATAAATAAGATTCTCTTGGTGGTTGGTGCACTTGCCGTAGCCGCATGCTCACCTGCTCAGGACGCCGTCCAACCGAAGAGGATTCAAGTCAATGGCGCAGAGCTCAATTACATCGACGTGGGAACAGGAGATCCCGTAGTTTTTGTCCATGGGAGCCTTGGGGATTTCATGACATTCAGCTCGCAATTTGATGCCTTTTCAAGACACTTCAGAGTGATTTCCTACAGTCGTCGTTTCCATCCACCAAATCCATCGGTGCCGGGCGATTCAGTTTACTCACCCTCTATCCACGCCGAAGATCTTGCTGCGATGATCCAGGCACTTGGGTTCCAGAATGCCCACGTCGTTGGACTATCGTATGGCGCTTACACCGCTGTTATGCTGGCGCTCACACACCCATCCCTCGTTCGTTCCCTGGTTCTTGCAGAACCACCCCTTCTGCCCTTGCTGCAGAACGATCCTGTTGGTGGGGCGGTCGCAGCCGCATGGGATAGAGATGTACACGAAGCCACTCGCGAGGCGTTTCGGAAAGGCAGCTTGGAAGATGGCATGAGAGTATTCGTCGATGCTCTTCGGGCAAGGGCGGGTGCTTTTGATGAAATGTCAGAGAGCGAACGGACAGAGTTTATGAGATATGCGCCGGCCATGAAGGTCCAAGTGCTCACGGATCCGCAAGAGTGGCTTCCGCAGGTCACCTGCCAACAACTACAGGACATTCATGCGCCTACGCTTCTGGTGACCGGCGAGCTGAGCCCGAGAGTTTTTCACTTGGTAATGGACGCGTTACAGCGATGTGTGCCAAACACAGAACGGGTGAATATCGCTAACGCGGGGCACAACTCGCAACACTCGCAAAGAGGGAATCCAGAAGACTTCAATCAGAAGGTCATTGAATTCTTGCGTCAGTACTAGTCGTCGGTTCGGAGCGGCCTAACTCGCAAAGAGGGAATCCAGAAGACTTCAATCAGAAGGTCATTGAATTCTTGCGTCAGTACTAGTCGTCGGTTCGGAGCGGCCTAACGCATATTGAAAGCGCGCCCCCTGCTGCTATCATGGAGTCGACGAAGACCCATGGACCATCGCAGCAAGGAGCAGCTCTCATGAAACGGACTACGAAATATGTCG
>JAZDCZ010000101.1:0-3567 GCA_036679605.1 Gemmatimonadota bacterium | reverse complement strand
GAACGGGAAGGCATAGCGACCGCCTGTGGTCGCCGGATCAAGCGCGTACTTGGGGTTGCCGTCACCTTGTATGCTATTGGTCTGCCACGGGCTCGTACCCGCATCGCGAATCCGCCCGCCCGTGGTACCTCCGGGAGGAATCGTGCTGACGAATTGATCGTCGCTGGCCCCGAGGGGGTTGGCACGATGCAATCGCCGATGCCACAGGTCTAGCGACCCGGCAGTGCCATCGTTCAGATATTTCGTCAGATCCGCAACCGCATCCCACAAAGGCATAGCGCGGCTGTTGTCATGACAAGTCAGGAAACAGCCCATTTGACCGAAGCCGGGAACAGCGTTCGGCCCGCTCGAGTCGTCGACCATGAACGTCAACCGCGACTCGTAAATATTGGTCGTACGATTAGTCGGTCCGCGCGCGGGATCGTTGTCGATCGTCGATTGGGTTTCGCGACGAGGTGCACCTTCATCTTGCCAGGCGCCATTGGTGAAGTGCACGTAGTCGTGAGTATCTCCGCGGTCACCCTGCCAGCTCATGTGGAAAAAAATGGTGTCGTCGTTGTAGGCGGCCTGCACGGTGAGCGGAAGAACCTCGGACTTGCTGATATCGAGCCCTTCCAAGACCGGAACACCGCACTGGCTGCACACCAGAGGAAAGTCCTGACCGACCGCGTGACGCAGACAACCCAGGGCATCGGTGGCCACGACCGCGCCGCTACCATCGATGTCGCAGAGACAGTCGTGAGTGCATACCTGATCGCCAACGCCGGTCTGCAATATGCCCAGGCAATCGGTGGCAACCGGGCCGACTCCGCTGGTTGTCGGCTGACCGCAGTCGCCTTTGGCCGCCCACGAGGGGTTGACCGCAATCGTCAAGGAGAGACAAAAGACTATCGTCAAGATTATCTTCATCGAAGTCACCATGCTTGGCCTCCTAAAGGTGGACCATCACACATTCCGCAGCACATCGATTGTGATCTAAATTAGCGTCAGACTCTTTTTTATCCACCGCATATTAGCAACTTGCAACCTCCATGCCACGCCACGGCCCGCGCGATCACCTTATTTTGCAGGCTGTATAGCGACCGGGGTCGCCGCAACTTTCTCAATATCGGCTCACGTCGGACTTGATTTATTAGAACTGAGAAAACTCGACCGGCACTAACCGGTCAAGTTGGACGTGACGTGCTTACGAAGTGCTTACATGGATTGTAAGCAGGCCTAACGTAGCATCAGGTCAGGACCCACGTGCCGCCGAATCGCGCGATGACCGCCAATCAACGTGCCGGGCGATCAGGGTATTCAGCCCCCCTTGTTGAAATCGACCCCTCGCAGCCGCCAGCCGTGGCGCACAGCCGTCCAATCGGCGGTAACCGAGGCTCCGTCGTTGCCAATTACCACGTGCGTGGTCATGCGCGGACCGTCGACGGCCGAAAGGTCCGCGTAGGCCCGTAGGCGAAATGCATACTTCTCGGCCTTCTTCTTGACCAGCAAATAGTAGATTCCCGCTGTGTGACGGCGATCGGGAGTGCGACCGTGGAAACGGAAACGCTTGCCTTGTCGCTTTATGGCCAAGTCGGTCCCAAGAACTTGGCCACTGAAGACCACGCCACCGGCATTGATTATCTGAATCGAGAATCCTTCGACCGCTGGATCGACGAGGGTTTCCGGAATGAACTGAGCGTGCATCCTGAAACGATCGAGAGAAACCGAGTCATCATAGAAACGGATGCTGGCAGGATCGGAAGTGGGACGCTGGCAAGCTACGACTTCCAAGCAGTCGGCACCGCAGGTCGTCCCCCCTTCCGGACAATCGGCCGTATCGTCGCAATCGATCAACCCATCGCCGTCGTCATCGATGAAGTTGTTGCAGATCTCCGCGCTACCGGGTTCGCAAACCTCGCCAGGTGGGGTGACGATTCCATCGCCACACACGGCGGGAACAACGCACTTGCATGCCTCAGGCCCGCCGGACGGGTTACAGCCGTCGGTGCACAGGCCCAGATCGGGCCCGTCACACTCTTCGTCGACTTGGTTGATGGAGTCGTCTCCGCAAAAAGGGCAAAAACATTCGTTCGGGTCCCCCGGCGGCAGACACTCCCCCGGGCACAAGCCATCGGCGGTTCCATCGCATTGCTCGAGAGACTCGATCACATTGTTACCGCACTCGGGCGGCGGCAGCAGACCTCGGCCCTGCGCCGCCCATGCCCACTCGCTACTACCGTGGATACCGACCATGACCACGGGCGCCATCCACAGCACCATGAATACCACTGCCGCGACCGCGCGAGGGGCGCTGGTGAATCGGTCAGTCCATAGGAACCTCGAAGCGACGTCGGCACCCGACAGGCGTGAGCCTTTCATACAATACTCCTTCTGGTTGATGGCAACGGATTGCCCCTAAAGTAGGAACGTAGTCTAGCATCGGCACCGATCCGAGACGATCTGAGGCGTTGGGGCCCCCGGCATGACTCGAACCTGCGGCACGAGGATTAGGAAAAAGGTCATCCCGCATCGTTTCGCGCGACTAGCGAATTCGTATCCGGAACGCCGGTGGCGACCTACGGCTCGCGGCGTTAGCCAACCGCGCCTACAATTGATTCCATGCGTGAGGTCACACTGCCAGATGCCTGGTTGCCGTCGGAACAATCGACGTTCGTCGCATGCGTCGCAACGATTCTAGAGCTACCGCTCGAGGATGTTCCCGGTCCGGCGGCAGGAGAAGACGTAGCGGGCTGGCGCCTGCAACGCTGGCTTGGGGGACTGGGCCTTGGCCTGGTGCCGATTGCCGATGCAACCTCGTTCTCGTGGGCCGGTCCCTGGATTGGCTGGGTGCGATCACCCCTCGTCAACGAGCGGCGTGCAGTGATAATGTACGGCGTTCCTGCTGGTGTGGTCTGGGACCCCTCGCAAGTGACCGCAGCCGACGGCTGGCGGCTCGAGGGCGGCTTCGTCGTCGCCGCTCTCGATATTGCGACTGCGCGGCCGCTGTTGCCTGAGGCATCGCTATCGATTGGCACGATCACGGCGCTGTATGTCGCGCAAGAGGCCGGCGTGCCAGCACAAGCGGTCAAAAGCGTGCGTACGTTCGCTGGGCGCGGCTTAGATGGTGATCGTCACATGATGGGCAAGGGCACGTTCCCGTCCGGTGTTCCAGGAAGTGCGCTGACATTGATCGAACATGAGGTTTGCGTGTCCTTCTCACCACCGCTTGAAGCCGATGAGCATCGCCGCAACGTCGTTACACTTGGAATCGAGCTCAATAGCCTTGTTCCCATCCCGAAACTGTAACCAGCTAGATTCAGAAGAGAAACTTGAGAAAGTGGGGGTAAAAACGGGGCCTTTTCCTGATGTTTGTGATATCAATAGTTCGCCATAAGCCACTGATATTACAAAGGAAAACAACCCCGATGAGAACCACCCTACGCCAACAACTCGCACTTGTCGAACCCTAGCCTTTTCCAATATGAAATGCGTCTGAAATCGGGAGGGGTCTGTCCAGCATGGGAGGATGCTGGTACAGATGGACGAAACACGGATAAAGACCCTGGAGGATGTCAGGCAATTTTT
>JAZDCZ010000100.1:0-9969 GCA_036679605.1 Gemmatimonadota bacterium | reverse complement strand
TGCAACGATCGCACCTGATCGGCATTCATCGATAAGCCTCCTGACTGTCTCGTCAGGACAACCATCGGCTCGCCCTCCTTCAAAACTTGAGCCGGAATAGCGCTGTCATACTAGGCGTCTGGCCAAGTGCTTGAGTCCATGCTTCGAGGATATGAACAGTCGGCCACACGCGCAACAGATTGCCGATATGGCCGCCGCCGAGCTAGCAGACTTCCGGAAGGACAAAGGGGGGGACGAGACTATTAAATCGAGAATTGCCAACTGCGCTTGGGATCGACATGCTCAGCTTCGTAGTTTGAGGACACAGCCCGAGTACGAAGGGGTTTTCGCGGAGATTGATAAGGAACTGGAAGAGTTGCGGACAGAGTACCCTGAAGACATTCCTGATCCAGAAAGGTTCAAATAGTCTTGATTCCATTCCCTGTTACAATGAAACACGTTACCGAGCCGGTGGAAGAGTATTACGATCGCCTAGCGCGTCCTATGGGTGCATTCTCATGGTATGATGATGACGACATGTTGGCTCGTATCGCGAACCTACTGCCGAATTATAACCTCAAGGTGCTTGAATTATGTTGTGGTGGGGGCCAGCTACTTGACGCGATCTCGCGTGGCGGATCCAGAGAACTTAGCTATGTAGGTGTAGACATTAGCGAGAAGATGGTTGAATTGGCGACGAATCGCTTGGAAGGTAACGTCCGGACGCGAATACTGAGAGGAGATTGGGTTAGCCCTCTTGGAAGGGGCGAACATTTTGATGTGATTATTGTCAAGAACGCACTTCATCTTATCCCACAACTAGCTCGACGTTTGTCAGAATTGGGGAGCTTCTTAGTTCCGGGGGGCATAGTGCTTATTGCGGAAACAATCTCTCCGAATGCCGAGGTTCGAGGTTTTGTAAAAGGGCTTTTCGGTATCTTGGATCCAAATAGTCCAAAGTTGCATTACTTTACATCCCGGTCATTGCTAAGTTTGCTGCACCAGTGCGGCCTGAAGGAATCGCGAAACGAGAGGTGTTGCACTGTCGATCAATTCATAGATGTACGAAGATGGTTGAAACAGAAAGCGAGAAGTAGGTCGTGTCTGATTGGCGCACAGGAGCATCTTGCGCACGCTCCCCTGAGCGTTAGACAGGCAATGTGCTTTGACAACGAAGAGCTCTTCGGCTTACCTCGAATTATGCTACGACGTCAAGTTATCGTGCGGCTACGGGACCATTCAGCGTTGAGAGTTCGGCCACGCCTGGATTCAACAGATCAGCTTAGGCTTCCGTACGGGGAGCGTGAATTCGCGGCGACTCCGCCGCCAGGTGGAAACGGGTATCGGTGACGCAGATCGACCCAAAGATGTCGCAGCCTGAATGGTGAAGGAGTCATCTTGCGATTCAAGTTCTGATTCAGTCGTGTTAGGCCACCGTTGACCCACCCATCCCTCTCCCTCTTGATTGCAGGGACATTGATCTTCTCCGCGTGGTCGTTCACTTCCTTCAGTATCTCATCCGGAGACATAGACTGGCCGTAGCCTATCATCGCGCCGGATGTAGCGCCGTCGCCGTAGCCCCAGTCAGGATCGACGAATCTTGAAACTCCGTGTTTCGTGTAGTTTTCATTCAGGATCCATCCAGGTGAGGTGGGTCGGCCAAGACGTTTGCATTCTAGCACAAAGAACAGGTCAGCTTCGGCCTGAGCATCAACGAGGCCGCACATGAAGTCGGGGCGCTTCCACTCGCGACCTGCCCGATCCTTGTCCTCTACGACGGGTTGATTGGCGCACTCGTAATAGATATTCGAGTGGCAGCCTTGGCCCTCATTGATGAGTCGGTAGTTTTCGCTTCGGGCATGGAACAGGAGCTTTCGGTTCAGCTCGTCCTCCTTTTCGGGTAGCTCCGATTCGGCTTCCAGACAAAGGAGTGCGCACTGGAACACTTCGAGCACCGAATTCTCGTGACGGCCCCAGGTGTCGAGTTTGAAGAGGTTTGGCCGGCTCAAACCGCTTTCTCCCTCGCCCTCGCCCACGCCCTCTGTCTGTAAACGGCCTCTAGTTGGGTTGCTTCTGCGTCTTCGCGGGCGGCGGTTCGGGTCCAGAGCCTGCGTTCATCGCGCTTGATGATCGCGATGTCGTTCTGGCCGACGATCCTCGTCATTCCGTCGATGTAGATGCGCTTTGAGCCAAATGGATGTGATGCATTCTGGCCCAACTTCATGAGCAGGGCACTCCACGCCATTTCGTCCGTGTCGTCAGGATCCGGCAGCGGGTCGTCCATTTCCTCGGTTGAGAATACGACGGCGAGCATCGGCAAGGAATCGGAAGGACGGATCACGCGCCAGCGGAACTGATCACCCGGACCCAATTCTGCATCCCAAACTTCCAGGAACGCATCGAGGTAGCCGTCCAATCCGTGTCGCGCGGTCCGCTCTTGCGGAAGATCGCCACGACGGCCGGTGCTCGGTCGGTCGTCCAGGTCTGGGACTGGCTTTACGGCGTCGCTCTTCGTCTTACGGTAGAACAACTCCAAACCGAAACCGCACATATCACGGACCACATCCCGCTCCGCATCGGTTAGGTCATACAGATCGAAGATTGCTTCATCCAACTCCGATTCGAGTTTCTGAATCTTGCGGGTGACCTGGCTCTTCGCTTGATACCCCGAAGGGCCAAAGATGTCGTCGGTTGTGGTGTCCAGCGATCGAAGTCGGTCGACAGTACGGCAAATGCGTGTTCGAAGACGCCTGTCCGACGGGAGCCGAATAGGAATTCGTTCAACATCTTCCATCTGGATTTCGTCGTGCCAAACCCAAGAACCGCTAGTTGCCCAAAGGAAGAAGCGCACTAGAGATGACCAGATTATTCCAAGTAAGATCCTTCCTTCGAAATCCGTAGTACCACTAAGTCGAATTCCGTGTATGGAATTACGGAAACAGAACGGTTCTGTTTCCAGGCGGGCAACTATGCGACCGTTTTCGCCCGCCGCCTGGGATATTCCGCGACGAACAAGTAGTCTGGTACCTTCATACACCGTTCGAACCCCCCGGCGGTGAACTCTACTTGGTGGGTCAACAAACCGTGAAACAGGTATCGGGCCGTATCTATGAAAGTACTTCGTTGGCAATTCACTGAAATCTTCTAACCATGCGGCCTCGCTGTCCGCTTGCGCCTTCTTGAACCCCTGGCCCATGCGCGGGAAATCGTGCGTATCCGGACCCACAACTCCACGAAGTGTGACTTCGGTGCGCATCGCTCGCACCAATGCTTCCTCGCGATGGCCACCCCACCAGTAGACCTTCCATAATTCGTCGTCTGCGACAAAGTCCGATTGTGAAACCACATGCAGATCAGGCCTGCTTAGGCTGACAACCTGCAATCCGTCTACCAACGCGGCTTTCTTCGCGGAATAGTAGTGAAACCGATGCGCCCTACTCTTAGGCCTCCGTTTCTCAAATACGACCAATGCAAAGGGGGCGACTGATCCCCGGTCCGTCTTCTTTCTTGGCGTCGGCGCTTCTCGTTTCGCCAATTGGAAAAACACGTCTCTCACTGCGGCGAAATTGACCACATGGTGCAACGCGGACGAATCCAACCACTGCTGTCGGAACTTCCTGCTGTTGTCCTGTCGTTTGAAGAACACGCCGGTTGAAACAAGCAGGCCCGCTCGGCCGCTACTTCGCAAGAGGTCGCGAGTGCGGTGAACGAACGCTTGCGACAACTCCTTGTCGCCGACCGCGCTACCGCGAACTTGGCACCATTTCATGGCCATCGTTGCGGCCTTGCGAGTCTCAGTGTCCTGTTTGGCTGGTGCGCCCCACGGCGGATTGCCGACAACGATATCCGCGCACTCTGATGAGAAGCGCTTTCGTATCGGCTCTTCCTTGACCGCCGCTTCGACATCAAAGGCGTTGGCAGCAAGGAGTATGTCGAAATGCTGGTTGGGATCGGTTGCTTGGCGATCCGCTGAGTAGATGAAGTTCGGCAGACGGTGGCCGAGGATGTCTGGCGGTTCCAGGTAGTGCAGCAATGCGAGATACAGACTGAATGCGGCCACGCGGATCGCCTCCGGCTGCACATCGATGCCGGTGATTTGCTCGCGGAGAATCTTTCGTAGTTCGTCGGGACGAAGGCGTTGCCCGCGCTCACACCTCCGGTGGCGAACGAGGCGACGGAATGCCTCGACCAAGAATATCGCCGAACCGCACGCTGGGTCCATTATCCTCGGGCGCTTATCGAGTAGCGTTCTTTCGAGCGTCTGCGACAGTACAAACTCGACTAGCGCACCCGGTGTGTAGAAGCTCGCGTGTGTATTCGGCTTTCCTTTTTCGGTTCGGAGGAATTCCTCATACATGCTGCTGATGAGTTCGATGGGAATGATGTCAAAGTCGTAGGCAAACGTAAACAGCATCGCCCCTTTGATCTTGCCGAGCAAGAACCGCTGCATTAGCTTGAGGCGTGGGGCAGTAAACGCCTTGGGCTCACCGGCATCGATCGGAAACAGATCACCGTTGAATTCCCTGGCGAGCCGCGAGAACAATGCTTGTGTGAATGCCTTGTCCGAGAGAACAGCGGCGTAGTAGAGACGCCGCTCATCGTTCGCGCCGTCGTGTCTTGGGGCGTTATCGAGTATTCCACGCCAGTCCTTGTTCCCACGCGCCACCTTCCGAAAGTAGTCCCTCGTCAGAATCCTGCGATCCTCTAAATACCGTATGAAGATTGACCGCCCGATCAGTGCATGAGCATGCTGCATCGACAGCCCACTGTCGAGGAGCTTTGCGCGCACGGTGGCAAGATCTCGAATCAGGGCGTGATCTGCCCGGTTTTCAAAGCCGAACCGACGCTCCTCGAACAGCCTCCCCGACTCAATTTGAGCACGATGGTAATCCTTGAGTTTGACCTGGACTTGCGTGGCTTGGGTGACGACTTCCAGAAGACAATCGGACGCAGATAGATCATGACCTTCCCGGACTGGTGGCTGCGTAAGGTCGAAGACCGACAGTGCTCCGGGCTGCGCGATGAATAGGAGGGGTGGGCGGGCCATACACCATGCCCGATTGAAGAGTTGTCGCAGGTCTGCCTTCCCCGGTTCGTCCTTGACGAACACAATGACCGGGTTGTCCTCGACGAAGAAAACCCGGTCTGCATCGAGTTGCTTAGCCAGGGAGAGCCAGCCGCCGCGCGTGATCCAGTCGTCCCGATCCAGCTCCCCGGGCGCGTCGGCGGCCTGGAGCAGATCTCCGCTCTCGAAATCAAGATCGGAGTAGGCAGCGTCGAGAAGGTCCTTCGCGCTGTCCAGGCTCGTCGTCATCGAGTAAAGCTCGGCTGAACCTCGCCTCGGTTCGTGCGGCGATCCTGCACGCCCAGAAACGCCCAGCCTGAGCATATCGGCTTGCGAAAAACATTCAATCTTGACGGGCGTGAAAACAGGAAGGTGCGACGGACATAGGTGCCGCAGTGTCGGTCGCTACTGGGTCTCATGGCCCCATTCTTCGTGAGCCGTCGCGCCCAATCGTGATTCCTGCGGTTCGGATGCGCCCAGCGCCGCCCACACGGACAGGCCGCAGCCGTAATCTCTTCCAGACCTTTCCACCATACCCAACCCCTCACCGAACCCGGCCCCAAACACTTGATTTCTCCATCCAGTGGCCTCGTCCCGACCGTTTGCACGCAATCGGCCACGCCGCTTCATTCAACCCACCTCCGAACCCGTTGAATACCGACATCCGCCACGCCGTGAATTCGCCGCCAGCATCCCTAGATCAACGGAACAAGCGGGTTCGGACGGTTTCGCCCCGGCATTTCCGAAGACCTGTGCCGGTGGCCTAATCACCACAACCGGCGTACCGTGAGTTCGAAAAACTCCATCTGCCTCCTTGTTCGATGGAGGTCGCTTTTCCGCACTACGCACGGGAAGCCTTGTCCGATCGCCGAACCAGCAGGCGATCTGTTCGATCTGCGCTCGAGTGTCCTGTCAAGGTTGTTTTTGACAGATACCGATGCCAGCGCGCCCGCAAGTGCAATACACCGCCGCCAGATAACGACTCCATAAGAGAGGATGTTCGCATGGTCATCGCACCATATCATACCACACTGAGAAGATATTCGCGAAGATCAAGATCCTCAGAGATCGGGACGCGGATTCAGCTCGCGTCACGTTTCCGGATTTGGAATATCCAACCGGCCGAGAAATCGAGGAACCTAACGTGCCCGATATGAAAAAAACCGGGCGGGTGATGGCCAGTGAGATTCAGAACGCGTCCAAGCGAACACCGAAAACGAGCTCAATCGGACGAAATCCACGTGGCGGACTGACGCTGGGCACAATGCACCACGCCTCGCAATCAGGGCAATTCAGCCGTCAACATTTTCTCGGTCACGCAGCACCAAGCGTACCCGCGCCAATATGATCAATCTGGCCTTCGCGAGTTGCCGCTCAACAGTGCGCATCGCTTCTTCATCCGCCGCCACGACAATGATCTTGTCGAATCCGGAAAGCAGACATTTTCGCACGTTGGAAACAGCATCCGACTTGCCGGTTTCGATTTCGATGCCGATGCGTTTTCCGCTCTTCGAGGCGAGCACATCCACACGACCATTGCGGCAGGAGGCCTCCAACTCAACTCGGTACCCCTTTACCTGAAACAGTGCAGCATAGTATCGCTTCCAGTATTCATGCACGAGAGATGCGCGATCGTCCACAGGCGTGTCAAGCGCAAGTTTGGCTTGCGCGGTTTTCGGGACCGTCAACGCCCGCTTTCGCGAACGGCCGACCTCGACGGTCTGTTCGTTCAGCCAATTTCGCTTAACAAGCCGTACCTTTACAGCATGGCCACGCTGACCACTCCAGCTCAGACGTTGATACCTCGCTTTTACGCCATCGTCCGGATGTTTCATTACGTCGTGCAGAAACACGAACTCGTCCTCGGTCAGGAAGCGCCCCTCGTCCGATCTTGAATCATGACGCGTCACCGGTTGTCGCACACGCTTGAGCTCCCGCATCCCCACTTTTCCTTCGAGGAATTGGGCAAGCAGATCGTCCGTAACCAGACCCTTCGCAACCTCCATGTGCGGGAAATGCACCACGAAGGGCTCGCGCCAGCGATCCTGAAGTTTCACGATTCCGCGCCCCACCGGCAGCATGCTGAACCAGCGCTTCTCCGATTCAGCAACAAGCGAAAGTTGGGCGGCGCGGGTGATGTCCACGGGATCTTTCTGATTGAGGCAGATGCTCGTGTACGTGTTTCCGAGCGCCGCGCTGGAGATGAGGTGCGGGTGCTGGTCGATTACGATCATGCCGATGCCGATCTCGCGACACTGTCGGAAGAGCATGTTCATCGCGGTTTCCTTGGTGCGCTGCTCGTGTCGGTAGAGAACGTGGTGCGCCTCCTCGACAAAGATCACCAACTGCAACTGCTCGCGCTTCGGAGCGCTGAGTTGAACCGAATAGATCCACAGGCATAGCAGCGGGATCAGGAATTTCTTGGCCCCCTGGTTGAGCGCGTCAAGTTCAATGATGGTTGTCCCACGCAGAAGGGTGGTGACGAGTTGGGCCTGATCGGTTTCTTCGGGTGACGATAGCTTCGCGAAATCAAGCGACCGCAATGCGCGCACCGCGGAAATCTGCCAGCCCGTCGCTCGGCCAGTGCACTTTCGGCCGGCCACGTGATTCAACACGTCCCTGACGGTGGGCCATCGTTCGTTACTGGCGTAGCAATCCGTGAGCGTTTCCTGCAGAATGCTCCTCGCTCCATCGCCGAGGGTATACGCGTCCGCGAGCATGTCGATGACGTGATTGATGTAGATGTGTCGTTCCATGCCCGGTGGTGGGATGAATGGATTGAAGCACAGCGGCGCCAGCGACCGACCGGCCGTGAAGACCTTGATTTGCCTGCCAGAGCTGGAGAGTTGCGGCAACAGGTGGCGCGCCGTGCGTTTCCAGTCCAGGAAGAGCACGGGAATCCCCCTGTGCACGAGTTGCCCGAGAAGATGAAATGCTACGTTGGTCTTGCCCGCGCCGGATCGACCGAAGATGGCGAGATTCTGGAGAAGCTCGGAAGCGGAGATGCCCGCAGGCCATTTGTCGCGTTCGTAGACAACCGTACCGAGCTGGATAGTCCCTTTCGCGGTCTTTTCAGGTGGCAGGGAGAGCAGCAGCTTGCGATGATAATCACCGAGGTGTCGGCGAGCAGTCTGCTGAATCTGCTGCTCAACCAGTTGCTTCACGGTGGTGTCGGCGGTCTCCAGGGTGTAGCGCCAGTTCTTGACCGCACCGGGCATGAGGGGGGCGAGCTTGTCGAGCAATTGATTTGAAAGTGGGTTCATGCCCGGTTGAGCCGCTCGAACATTAAGGCATTTCACCTGATTTGCCGGGCTTCAGATGGGCATGTCGGTTCACCAGATCCAATGGCGTTGGATATGCTCCGTGCGGCAGAGACAGCAGGATCTTACGGCGGTTGGCGCCGAGAAGCCGATCCGCCGTGACGGCAATCTCGCGTTCGAGCAAGCGGCCCTACTCAGCATCAGCCGTATCGAGCACACGACGCCATTGGCAGACCCTGTTCGGAATGATGGGTACCAACTTGTTGAGAACACGAGCGATGCTGGCCGCGTGTCGCAATAACGGGTAGGGCTGCTACGCTGTGGGCTGACCCACGTGCGCGAACCACAGCACGATCAGGCTGTACAGCAGCATGGCTGTCGGGGCGGTGCGCTCCACCGCGCGGCGCGTCCAGCCCTGCGGCTCTTCGAAACCCAGGTGCATCTTCGCGTTCTGGAACGCTTCTTCGATCGACCAGCGCATCGCGTACCAAGTAAGCACCTCGGTGGCGGCAGCGTCGTGGCGCGTCGAGAAGAACGCCTGTACTTTGCGCCCGCCGGTGAGCGGTTCGACGGCCACCACGCGCACCGGACGATCCGGCATGGCATACAAGTACGCCATGCGATCGATGACGCGCACGCGGTCGCGCCGCCCGTAGATGTTTAGCGTCAGACGCCGGCCGCGCTGGTGCAACATCTCGCGTGGACTCGACAGCGCTTCGCCGCGTTTGCGTGGACGCCCATTCGTTCCCGGCTGGCGCGGCGGGGGTGCGTCGTGCAAGCGCGCGTCCAAGGTGAGCCGACTGGTCAGATCGCAGTTGGCCGGTCGGTGCAGGTACACGCTCTTACCACCATAAGCCGAGTCCGCTACCACGTGAAAACGCCTGTTTTCATGGGCTTTGCAGAGCACCTGGAGCATCTCGACCGCCAACTCCGGCCGCGTGCGGTAGCGCAACTGCTTCTTGGCCGCGGTCTTCTTGTTCACGTACAGGCGAAACAGGACCGGCAGACAGAAAAACCTGTCTTGGCAGAAAGGGAACTTCACGATCACGCCGAGCACCACCCAACTGTGACCCCAGTTCATCAGCGCGGTCTTGCGCGTGCTGAGCAACGGGTCGTGGTGCATGCCAGACCCCAAAAACCTTGAGCCCACGCTTGCGCGCGAGCGTGTCGTCGAGGGCCAGAAAGATGGTACCGTCGCCGAGCCAAGGGACGATCAAACGGAACACCGCCAGCCCCAGCGCATCCAGCGACCAGCGCGCCGCCGCGAAGACCCGGTGGTAGGCGGAGTGGTGCTTCACTTTGCGGCGCGCCGCGCTCTGGACCGCTCCGCACGCGACGAGCATGCCGGTGACGGTCCGACGGCGGGCGTACACCCAGCCGGCCAGGACGGTCGCGAAGCTGGCGTAAGTCGGAGCGGTCATCACGATAGAAACCTGCTGCAAAAGCGCTGTAAAAGACGATACCAGTTCCACGGCGAGCCTCCTTGCTCAAAGCGTTGGTCCAATACACCCAACGCATCGGGCGGGAGGCTCCTTTTTGTTCACTCACAGACCAGCCACGGCCTGAAAAAGTGCGAAAGTCGAACTTACGCTATACACATCAGGTCCACGGAGGGGAGCGGTCGGAATGCCTACGCTGTATAACTCCAAACGCCTGGCCTTATTT
>JAZDCZ010000010.1:0-3563 GCA_036679605.1 Gemmatimonadota bacterium | reverse complement strand
TTTCGCCGCAGAGTGCGGTGATCAGCTCCAAACCCTACCCATTCTCTCACCGCCGAGCTCGTCGCGGCTCCGCACGTGCGAGAAACAACGGCCGAAAATACAAAATCTAGCTACAGGACGCTATGATGTCAAGACAAGTTCGACAACAATTTGCGCTTGGGGTGTGGGAGGACTCTGTGGCTGAATTCAGTGCGGGAGGGGTGAGTAGTTACCTCTAATGCTTATATCGGTCAGGAGGGCCTTTTGTTTTCGTTTGCTTTCGCGAAAATCACGTTTTTACGCAACTGGGGGGTTTATGCTATGCGAGAATCACACTTTGGTGCCAGGTTCAATAGCACCCCAGGTTCAATAGCACCCCAGGTTCAATAGCACCCCAGGTTCAATAGCACCCCAGGTTCAATAGCACCATCGACGGATCAAGGAGCTCAGAATGTCGAAGAAGAAGCAGCGCAATGGTGCCGAGGAGACCGTCGCCAAGGACTCGGCCCAAAGCGGCCGACTCAACAAGATGAACCAAAAGGACTTCGAGCGCGAGCTGTACAAGCTCCAGATCGAGCTTTGCAAGCTTCAGGCATGGGTGAAAGCAAAAGGGCTCAAGATGATCGTGGTCTTCGAAGGGCGTGATGCGGCGGGCAAGGGCGGCGTCCTCAAGCGGATTACCGAAAGGGTCAGTCCGCGCGTCTTTCGTGTCGTGGCGCTCCCCGCGCCGACCGAACGCGAGAAGTCACAGATGTTCATGCAACGCTACATCCAGCATTTCCCGGCCGCCGGCGAGATCATTCTCTTCGACCGCAGTTGGTACAACCGCGCCGGCGTCGAGCATGTCATGAACTTCTGCTCGCAGGAGGAATATGACCGTTTCTTGCGGGTCTGCCCCATCTTCGAGCGCGAAGTCGTCGAGTCGGGAATCACCTTGGTCAAGTACTTCTTCGACGTAAGCCAAGAAGAGCAAGAGCGGCGTTTCCTTGGGCGGATCAAGGACCCCGTGAAGCATTGGAAGCTCAGTCCCATGGACGTTGAATCCTACCGGAGATGGTGGGAGTATACCGAGGCCTACCACAAGATGATTGAAGCAACGGATAGCGACCATGCCCCCTGGTATGTCGTGCATTCGGACGACAAGCGGCGTTCGCGGCTCAACTGCATCTCTCATCTTCTCAGTCGGGTTCCCTATGAGGAGATCCCCTTCAAGCCGCCCAAGGCGCAGAAGCGCGATGAGAGAAAGACGGGCGTTCCAAAGGAGCTGAAATTCCTGCACCGTGTGCCGGATAAGTATTGAAATTCAGTGGGAGAGCAAGCCGGGAAGTCACGGGAGCGTAGGGACATGAGTGCCGAGGAGGGGATCGCTCGAGCGAAGGAGTACTTCGATGCGATTCTAGAACACATTCCCGCGGGTGTCGCAATCTTGGACGGTCGGGACTTCCGTTATGCACATATCAATCGATACCTGGCTGACATCAATGGGCTGTCGATCGCCGAGCATCTTGGCAAGACCATCGCAGAGGTGCTCCCCGAGGCCGCCCAGCATATTGTGCCCCGGTTACAGCGAGTGCTCGACACCGGTCAAACTGCAGGGAGCGCCGAGTTCGGTGCGCGATTACCTGGAAATCCTGATGAGATTCGGTATTTTCTCGATCGCTTTTTTCCGATTCTGGGGTCGGATGGAAAGCCCCGTGCGGTCGGCGCGGTCGTCGTGGACATCACCGAGCGGAAGCGGGCCGAGGCGGCGAATGCAGCACACGCGAGCGAAGCAAGGTTTCGCGCAATGCTGGAATGGGCTCCGGATGCCATGGTGTTGGCGGATCGGAGCGGGCGTATCCTCCTCGTCAACACGCAGACAGAGAAGCTATTCGGATACGATCGCGAAGAGTTGATCGGCCAGACGGTTGAGAAGCTAATTCCGGACCGATTTTGTCCTGGCCATATTGACCATCGGACCAGCTATGTGGCAGCACCCCATCCGCGTCCGATGGGAGCCGGCAAGGAGCTGTTCGCACGGCGCAAGGATGGTCGCGAGTTTCCTGTCGAGATTAGCCTTAGCCCACTCGCGGCGCACGGCGAGACGGTGGTGATCAGCGCGATTCGTGATGTCACGGAGCGCAAGAAGCTCGAGGTGGCGCGGGCGCAGGCAGAAGAGGACGCTCGGCGCCGTTTTGAAGAGCTGACCCATGCGACGCGCGTCAGCGCGATGGGGGAGCTCACGGCCTCGCTCGCCCATGAGATTCGACAACCGCTGACCGCCATTCTCAGCAATGCTCAGGCGGCGCAACGATTCCTGTCCGCCGAGAACCCAGATCTGAACGAACTGCGGGAGATCCTCGCGGACATCATCAAAGACAACAAGCGGGCTGGCGAGGTGATCCAGCGGGTCCGAGCTCTGGTCGGCAAGGCGGTGCCTGAAAAGACAGAGGTCCTGAATCTCAACCAGGTGATTTCCGATGTGCTCCCCTTGATGCGCAGCAACGCACTGATCAAGGGAGTCAAGATTGTCACCGAGTTTGCATCCTATCTCCCATCGGTGCGTGGCGACAGGACCCAGCTGCAACAGGTCATTCTGAATCTCTTATTGAATGGTACGGAGGCAATGAAGATCTGTCCTCCGGGCGCCTGCACGCTCGTGGTGAGAACCGCCCGCCATGGTCTGGAGAGCGTGATCGTGAGTGTCCAAGATTGCGGAACAGGAGTGATTGAGGAGAGCCTGGAGCAATTGTTTACAGCATTCTACACCACGAAGGTCGACGGGATGGGGATGGGGCTCTCGATTGCTCGCTCCATCGTCGAGCTGCACGACGGCCACATCTTGGCGAGCAACAATCCCGACCGAGGGGCGACATTCTCTTTTGTCCTGCCGGTGTTGGACTAAGGTCCAATTTGTCCCGGCTCCGGAATTCTCCTAGAATTCTCTCCGTAGCCCGTGCAACTACCCCGGATAATTCATGATGAATCCGGGGTAGGCGTTCGTTGGACCCCAATATCGGCGGAGCATAGCCATTACGCAACCTGTGTATGTCATCGATGACGATCCGTCTGTCCTTGAGGCGATGAAGCGTCTCATGCGATCCAATGGATTCGAGGTGGAAGCGTTTGCTTCAGCACGAGAGTTTCTCGATGAGGTGTCGCCAGAGGCATCGGGATGCTTGATTCTCGATGTGCAGATGCCAGAAATGAACGGACTTGAACTGCAGGAGAAGATGACTTCGTCTGGCTACAAGTTGCCTGTTGTCTTTATTACCGCCCATCCCAGAGATGAAGATCGTCAGCGTGCGCTTCGTGGGGGCGCGGTCCAGTATCTTGAGAAACCCGTGAGCGAGGATGTCCTGATCCCGAGTGTGAAATCTGCACTCGACGACGTCAGGGACCAGCCGGGCAAACGAACACCACCACTTTACCCACCCGGGAGGGGGTAACCCCACGCGTTGACAACAGATTTCGTTCCGATTACCATCCGCATGTCAATGGCGGTTGAAAGGCGCGTAAAGATGGCTTTTTGTTCTTCTTGTTCCGGGATCTGATTCTTTTTGTTCTTGGGTCTGAGTGTTCTTCTCTGGATCTGGTTTCTTCTT
>JAZDCZ010000001.1:0-11911 GCA_036679605.1 Gemmatimonadota bacterium | reverse complement strand
CGCGTCCCGGTAGCGCAAGTCTCGCCACGGCACCGAGACTGCCGCAGCCAACACGGGCAAGGCCAACATGGCGCCGTAAAGCGTCTTTGGACCGGCGATAGGGCTAAAATAGTATTCCACCCAGAATCGATTGCTCGGTACGAACAACTTGGTCTTCAGATCGAAACCGTAAGCGAACAACTGCGCCGCCAGTACGGCCAGATACACGGTGAACGCGTAGCGAACCACGAGCAGGCGCGGCTGGTCTGAGGTGCGGTCGATACGAAACGCAGCTTTGAGCACCAGGTAGCCCAAGACGACGCCCACGAGAAACGCCAGGTCCCACGAGGTAAGTGTTACCCCCAAGAGGTTAAATCGACGCGCGTACATCCTTATCTCACTTCTTCTTCACTCGAGGATCCTTGGTGGCCTTGGTTTCTCGGCTGGTCTTCTGGCCTTCCAGAAGGCTTTGCACGGTGGCGTCGCCCGCGAGCTCGGGGAACTCGCCCGCGGCGATCTTGGCCCAACCGGCTGCGACTTTTCGCTTACCAAGAGCCAGGTTCACTGTCACCAGTGTGATCATCGCTTCGCGCTTTGAATCGGGAAATTTCAAAGCCGCCCCCAGCACGTAGTTGGCAAGACCTCCCTGATCAAGCGTCACGTAGGCATGGGCCAGATCGTGTAAGGCACCAGGATAGGCCCGATCCACCTTGAGGCAATGGGCAAAGGCAGTGACCGCCTCGCGCGTAGCACCGCGTGAGACTCGAAGTACGCCAAGGGCGTACAAGGCTGCGGGGTATTCGGGGTGGTAACGCAACAACTCGTCGATTTGCTTCTCAGCCTCGGCCTCGCGCCCTTGGTCGATCAATAGCACCGACAGGTTGTAGCGCGGCGGGATCGTGGACGGGGAAAGCGTGAGGGCTTGGCGGTAAGCCGATATGGCATCATCGGGGCGGTGCTGGGCTGCATAGAACAGCCCGAGCGCGTGGTGAGATTCAGGGTCTTCGGCCTCGACCATCTGTGAGGTCTCCCATTCGGCCAGTGCATCACGCAGCCCGCCGAGCGACTTCGCCCTGCTCGCGGCAGCGAGGTCGTCCAAACTGACCGTGCGAAGTCCCCAAGCCGCGTTTACCCGAACGGAACGCACAGGGTCGGTGGTGGCGGCAAGCAGGGCTGCCTGCACGTCTTTATAAACAGTATCGCCCTGGCCAAGGGCAAAGACAGCTGCATTTCTGACAAGATCATCACCGTCATCGCCAATTGCCACTAGTGCCCGACGAACCGCCGGCTCACCTAGGTAGCGGCCAAGAAGCCGCGCGGCGCTGGCCCTCCTTACCGAATCCTTACAGGTATCGAGGCATTTGATCAGCACCCGTTCGGCGCCGGGCCGGCCTGTTCTGGCGGCTGCAATCTCCGTCGCAGTTTCTCGCTCGAGCTTGCGGTCGCGACCCGGGACAAACCAGGCCTTCAGCGCCTTCGAGGCCCACTCTGGGGTTTGGTCGCGGTGGCAATCGTTACAGGCGTTTGTGACGCTGAGGGTTTGCGAGAGCTTAGGGTCGGGAACCGAAAACGAGTGGTCTCGCCGGGCATCACGCTGCATAAACACGCGCTCGGGCATGTGACAGGCCACGCATTGCGAGCCCTTGCCCGCGGCAGTGTGATGACTATGCGACGGCGTGTTCAACGAGGCATCGTGGCAGTCGAGACACAAAGCGTTGCCTTGTTTCTTGAGCCTCCCGCCGTGAATCTCATGGCAGGCCGGACACCGGACGTCTTCGCGATACATGCGGCTTTGCTTACGATACATGCGGCTTTGCTTAAATGATGTCCACTCGTAGGCCTCGCCGCGCACAGCGCCGTTGGGCTGGTAGTTATCCTCATCCAAAAGAACCGGCTCGAAGTAATCCAAGAATTTTTCTCCGGGTGAAAAACCGTCAGCAATCACTCGTCGCAACGAATGGCACGATGCGCAGGTATCGAACATCGAGTCAGCGTCGAGGTTGCCGTAGCCCTTGGCCCGATCACTGCCCTTGGCGCCCGCGTGACTTGCGCCTGGGCCATGACAGGCCTCGCAGCCCACCGCCATTTCAGCCCAGCTACTGCGGTAGCTGTCGGTCTGCAGGTCGTAGTTCCTTTTGTACCCGGTGCTGTGGCAGAAGATGCACTCGGAGTTAGCCGTCATCCCGCGCCCGGTCCAGTGGCCCCAGTCTCCCGGACGGCGTGGATCATCTTTGAAAATATCGAACCAATCGCGCCGCTTGGTATCAAATCCGAACGGCAAGGCTTGATAGCGCCCACGCTCGGTCTGCACAACGTGCTGCTCGATCTGCTCGTGGCCGAAAAAGTATCGCATCACGACCTGTTTTGGTTGGGAACCCGGCTCGATTATGCGTGCCGTAAGCTGCTGACCATCGCTTTGCATAGCCGCCAAGCCCGCGTTGCCGAACGACACGCTCGCATCATCGAAATCGGCCACCGATTCATCCGGCCGTGACCGACGCATCGCCCAGGCATGGGCTGAGTCTTGCCATCGCGTAAACTCGCGTGGGTGACATTGCCCGCAGGCTTTGGATCCGACATACGTCGTGGTGGCCTGCCCTGGATCCAGCAGTGACTGCATCCCGTCGTCGCTCGACGCAACCGTCGCGACGGCAAAGCTATTCAGGCCGGCAACGACCAATAGCATCGATAACCGAGGCGAGAACTTGAACTCAGAAGAGCATCGTTGGAGGATTTCCACTTGTGGCACCCGGAGGGAGACTGCGCCGTAGCGTCGCTATCATACCGCCCGCGCCTATACCACGGCGTTACTCAAGTTTCGCCGTTTCGCCAAGCCGCGTCGGCATGGCTTTGGCACAGAGGCAGTGCTCTTGGCTACGTAATAGAGAGCAGAAAGTTGGCATTTCAGTGGGCTCTTAGTGCTCGCGGCCGAACCGAAAGTAATCTGCGTTTCGCAAAGCGTTTCCCGACCATCTCTGGCGAAGACTGGGGCATTTGTACTAACGGCTAGAGCGGAGGTCACGGAACCAGGGTACTAATGCGAAACGAAGCGTTCAAAGTGACCCATTGCCCGACTGTTGACCACTAGTTTCTAGCCACGCCTTGTTCCAAGCTAGGCGCCACCTTCCCATAGTCTCGACGGTCGAGTCCATTATGTCTGGCGACTCGATCCTGGCTATCCTTTGATGTCGAACAGTGCACACCAAGTCACTGCCCAGGCCAAATCCCGAGAGACGCCGACGGCGATAGTCTTGTCTGAACACGGCGACATGAGCGTAGCCGAGAGGCAGAAAGGCCGCCGCGCTCTGCCACGACAACTTGCGTGCGTGCCTTATAGCCAACCGAACGATACGACGTCGGTGCTTACGAACGATATCGACCGCCGTCTCATCTTCTAGCCCTTCTATTACAACGTCAGCATCTAGCACTGCACCCCAGGAATTGCGATGGACAGCGGCGTTTCTGCAAACGATGCTGGGAATCCCTAAGCTCTCCCGAAACTGCCGCATAGCGATGGGTATGTGGATGCGAAAGCCCTTTGCAAAAGTGTCAAGCTTGCCGAAGAGCGCAGGCATCGTCGGCCTAGCAACGTAGAAAATGAGATCATTCTCGACGATCCCCTTGTAAGACGAAAGATCATCGGCCCCGGCTTCACGTAGCTTTCGTATTTTTTTGCCGTCGAAAGCTGCCCACCCCGGCCAAGCCTTCCTCGGGCGGAGCGAGAAGCAATAGCGGTCGTACCCGGGCGCAAAGAACTCTGCCAGGATCCCGGACTGAATAGTCGACCACTGCACTTTCGCGTAGTCCCGCGAGTCAGGTCTCGCGTAGACAATCAGCTGAGGCTTGCCAGCAATCTCTGACTCCACACAGCCCTCGATTCCCCACCATGGCGTCAAGGTCTCCTCTTGCAGCTCCTCCACGAGCAGCTCCCGTGGAGGAATGTAGCCTCGATCGCGTGAAACCGAGTAGAACACCTTGAGTGCCGCGGCCAGTCCATTACACGTGTCCAAAAGGTCATCGCACAGGCGAACGATGAATGCCGTGCCTAACGTCTCTTCATTCCCCTTCTTGTCCCGATACCGTATTTCACTCTGGAGAAATGTAATTCCCCCATGAGCGATGCCGTTGCGGACAATGCGTCGGTAGGACAGTATTAGACATTCCGCTGGCTGTCCCTCCAGTTCTTGCATTACAGACGAGACGGCAAGCCCGTCTGTATGCTTGCCGCGGTCTAGCCGAGAGAAGTAGGCGAGAGGCCGAGTCAGAGAGACTAGGACAGCTTCAATCATGCGCAGGTAGGTCGGGTGAACATGCTTGTCAATGAACCGGACCAAGTCGTACTCGTCTCCGGTCCTCAGCGGCCTGTCGTGCCACTCCTCAGAATTGATTTCCCGTAAGAATAGCAGCGCACGGTTAATTTCGGCGCGACATCCGGAAAGATAGGCCTTCAATGCTTTGCCGTCGGTTTCATCACGTTCCTGGAGCCAGTTCAGATAAGTGCCGTAGACCGTTTCGTCAAAGAACCTCTCCGGCCGGCTGTCCAGATAGCGGCGGAGGGCGAGGAAGTGCGGGTGGGAGCAGGACTGGAGAGCAGGGAAAGCTGCAGTGATGCGTGCTCGATCGCTGGCATCGCGTTCCCGCGTCAACGGATTCTGGAGTTGTTCATGTAGTGCGTACATCTGTAGCCTGTGCTCGGATTCGATAACCAGCTCGCGGCGCAACAGAATACAGGATCGACCGGATGATGTCTGCCAGCGCAATGTCACCTGAGCTTCGACGTCAAACTGCGTACTGCCCCGG
Organism: Gemmatimonadota bacterium; assembly: GCA_036679605.1. Classification (GTDB taxonomy): domain Bacteria; phylum Gemmatimonadota; class Gemmatimonadetes; order Gemmatimonadales; family GWC2-71-9; genus JAZDCZ01. Next base: position 7,132 of record JAZDCZ010000001.1, on the reverse strand, counting down.
ACAGGACATAACTCTCGATGTCAGCTGCAACCTAGAACCAAGGCAGCCTGTTCAGAAACTCGCCGCAGACCACCCGCGAAGATCACCTCGGCAAGCGCACCCATAGGACTAAGCGTTAAGTTGAACGACTTCGATCAGATCCGTACCGGACACCTCCTCGATTTGTAGGGTACGTCTTCTTTTGCTTGGTGTGTCTGTATGCAGATTTACCGGCAAGATCCAGTACCGCCCATGGAGCCACTTGCGCGGTGAGATGATCGTCGTACTTGCCATGTTGACTATCAACAGGACTCCCCGTGTGACGCGCCGAGTCTGATCCATATAGCTCTGAAGTTGAATCAGCGCACGCTTGATCGAAGCCGGCGTGGCGTTCGCACTAGGTCGAATCAGCTTCACCTCGATAACAAAGCTGGCTTGATAGTGTTCTACGAGGAGATCGATCTCTGATGACCCAAACTTCGTTCCTATGGCGTAAAGGTCACGCTCAATCAGGAACCTGCACAGCTCGCGCTGCAGCGACAGCTCGCCGCGCCCTGCGTAGAGCCGCCGAATCTCGTTCGCCACTACCTCATGCCCGAGTTTGTATTGAAGGAGCGCTCGCTCCACCGGCGATACGCGCGTAACTAAATCCGCAGCAATCCTAAGTATTGTACTACACTCGTAGAAGAGCTGGTGATTCAGCGCCTCCAGTGTCGGGAGACGCTGAGCCATCTTCACGAATTCGGGCCCCTCCAAGAAATAACTGCTAGGCTCGACCCTAAGGGCCGCAGCCACATCCTCGTTGCCGACCAACCCAAACTTGTCAGCCAAGCAGGCGACGCGGGATATGGATCGTGCCAGAACCACTTCTGTCTCATCCACCTCAACGCCTGGCTCGTCCGGGCTCCACGCGAGCAGACGAGCCAATCCGACGAGTTCCAGCGGTGTGGCACCGCCACCAGTCATCAACAAGTCGTGCACTATTTGAGGCTTGATATGGACGATGTAGTCGGCGATCTTTTTCCGTGCAGCCTCCGCGCTACCGTACTCGAAAAACCGTGGCGGTAACCGCGGCGAGTCGGACGGAAATCTAGTTGTGCGTAACTCGCTGAACTCCCGTACCAGGCGCGCCCACAAGATCGCGATTTGACTCTCATCAACTGACTCGAGCTTCGAGGCGGCTCTCTTGCACAAATCGGGGAGTTCTCGGTCGTCATGGGCGGCACATAACAGCAGGTCGAAGAAATCGTTGTCCCCGCCAAACTCCAGCCGCCAGACCACCGCTTCCGCATCCAGCCTTGCAACCTCGGACTCAAGCCGCGAAATGAAACCCTTCGCGCTTCCTATTGCCGCACCGGGCTCGATCGTTCTGCTATCCGGGATCGGAAACGGCTTTAGGTCCGCGCTTGCCAGCACCCCTAATCCAGCCCGTAGCGTTGCAAAATCGATCTGCTGCAATCGACACAACCGGCTTGCCAGCTCAGGGAGGTTGGTCGTCGCTCCCAGTGCGGCCATGAGCTCGAGCACAAAGGAACCGGCATCAATACGACGAGACTCTTCTGAGAGCCGATCGTAGGCGGCATGCAAATCGTCCATGCGATCCCTCAGGTACGTAACATTCATGAGCGTTATACGGCAAGAAGTGTGTGTTGATTGAGACGTAAAGAAAAGCGACGTACTACTTCGTTGTGACACGAAAAACCGAAATGCTCTCGGACGAGAGCGCGAAGGAGGGACGCCGCATGTGATCACTGTAACGATCAACCTCTTCGAAGCTAAAGGCTTTTTGATCACGGCCGGTTCGGAGGGCTGCCGTCATTTGCTGGGCCTGGGGGGAGCCGGGTAGTGTCTCAGGTTGAATTCTGCCCCTGTGGGGATCGGTTGTCTCGGTGTCGTATGACCCCGGCGTGCCCAAAGGTCCACAAGGACCGAAGCGGCCGACAGACGCCATTGGCGCGGCGGTCATTGCGCTACTTGGTCTAAATCGTTTTGTTCTCGAACAGTGGCATGGTGAGTCCACGCCGGCTCGCTGGTCCACTTTTCTACCGGCGTTGACAATAGGGATCGGGCGACCGACACGGAGTTGGTTTCCGATTCCTGGATCGTAGGTTGAGTTCGACTCATCTTGTCCTGTCCTCTGACACGCTCACCCTTACCAATGCTTATCCGCCTAACGCCTTGCGAACGAGTGGCCCGGGGGACTCACTTTTGCGTTCATAAGTTGCGTTCACACCAGTCTGCTCCGTTCGCTAGTTAGGCCGCAGGCGTATGGGAAGAATCGGCCGTGACTCGGCCTGATAGTCCGAGTCCGTTCCATCGTCGTCGCGTCGAACAAAACGAACCGTAACACGGAACACTGGCCCCGGCGTCATGAAGTTCATATCGACCCCGAAGTCGAAGCTACCACCCGCCGATAGAATCTGTTCATGCGTGCCGAACCCACAGAGATCGACGTATTCCCATTTTCCACCCTTCCCAGGGATGGCCGTTTGATAGAATGGGTGCTCGGCGGCGTACCCGGTATATTCAAGGTCCGACTCAGTGTGATTGATTGCCGTACAACTACGTAAGGGCGCTCATTACGGTGCTCGTATTTTACGAAACAGAGCTCCACGCCATCTTTCTCTGCGGACGGGACCCCACATACGGGCTTACACCCAACTAGTGCGACACCGGCGAACCCGACGGCCAAGGCTATGACGATATACGACCGCATCTGCTGCCTAACGGCTCCAGCATCAGCGGCGGCGCGCAGCGCCGTCCGCTACATGCCGTTGTTAGCTGGTTCATCACTCAGGAAGTTGCCCTTCTCATTGGGCGACTCAAGTCGTATTCGCAGTGCTCCCTATCATCGAATGTCGCATCAATGAGAAAGCGAAGCTTCTCGATGTCGCTCGTTACCCTTTCCCAATTCGTAACTGAAACCTTGGCGTTGTTCCTGAGCAAGTTATCGATTATCCGATCGGGAACCTGTGGATATCGACTCTCGTAGTCGGCCCGGGTCGTAACGGTAACCCATGAAGTGTTCTCGGGATACACGGTCTTCTTTTCGTCATCCCCATGAGCAGCAGTAAAGGTCGTGCATCCAGTGCTTGGCAGGTTGACCACGAGTAGGCCTGACTGCTTGTTCACCATCCCATTGAACATGCTCGAGTATACCTCCCAGTCAACGTGCTTTCGCTTTTTTGTTTCCAGGCCGGCGAGGAGCAGGGTGACGGTCGAATCTCTCAGGTACTCATCGCGTATCTTCGTGCGTATCGCATCATCGTCCAGGTTGTCGTCGATATCGCCGGTATCCACAGACGCGTCAATGAACAACCCATACTGGGCATTTAGACGAAGGAGTTCCTCCTTGTAGAATTGGTCATTGGTGTGGTGGTAGCTAATGAAAACCTTGTGCTTGCTCGACGGCACGGGTCAGTCCTCCAGTTCTGTGAGATCCTCGACGCCAGCCATCTCCGAGAGCATGGCCGTGTACCGGCGAAGGACAATTTGAAGCTCTCGGAGCGCGGTTCGGAAGTCAGCGCAAACGGCTGGATCCTCCAGCTTCCCTGCAATCAATGCCCGATGCCATCGCGCCGTGAACGGACGTATGACTTGATTGAGTACGACGACCGCGATCTTAGTGAATTCGATGCAATCACGCCCGTTCCCTTTGATGATCGAGCGTGTGATTGAGAACAGGGAGTAAATGCTGTCCAAGGCCGTCTTCTCGTCGCCGTCGCTATCTTCTAACTCCTGGGTAGTGATCCGTGTTAGAAGTTCGATGTACAGCTCCCACGCCGCGACCTTGTCGGATTCGGCGGGGCTCCACTCCATCTCAAGGAAGGGAGCATTGATCTTGAGGGAAGTCATGTCCCAGTTTTCAAGCCATTTCTTCCACTTCATCAGATGCGACCTCCTCCGTGCTCATCCAGCTAACGTGAAGCTTCAACGGACGGCGAAAAGCGCAGCTCTTGACGGTCCGCTGCAAGCGTTTGTTATGCATCATCTGTAAATCTTGTCTCATTTCGCGCACGCTGAGAAAGCTTGAGTAACTCGGCATCTGACGTCAAGCGCCCGACAACAAGACGATATTGATCAAGAGATTCGCGCAGCGCAGCGATCTCGCCTCGGATTCTCGACATATTGAGACTACTGTCTTCTTCGCCAGTCATGACAGCGACGTAGCGTGCTTTTCCTTCGTTGGTGCGTGACATTGGAAAAGCCGCTCTGAAGAAAAGGGCTGCACCAATGCCATGCAAAGTAATGGTGCGATCCATCTTGTAGCCGATAACCTCGCTTATGCGTCGCTGGAGCGCAGGGTTAATGACGGTAAGGTGATCTTGGCCGAAAATGGCCCCTTGAAGATGGTATAGCCTGATGCCTTGCTTTCGGATTGTTGCATCCCACCTTTCAAGTGTTGAGATCGCTTCGGCGGGCACCATTGAGGAAACTTTCTGAACGGGGTCCGGTTCTGCTTCAGCGACCAGTTGTTCGCCATCATCGACACAATCTTTGAGAGTGAAGTACACACGCAACAAACCCAAAACGGCTTCATCACGTTCCGTTTCGCTCCTGAAACTCCGAAACTCGGTGACTCCAGATCGGAGTAAGTCAACAACACTCTTTATTTGCGCGAACATGGTTGCTCTTATAGTGCGTAACGTTTCGGTTCAGTGGCGGGCCGCGCAGCGGACCGTCCGCTGCAACCGATTGTTAGGCCGCTCACCCCTGCCCCCCGCCCAAGTGGTAGAAACCTCCGGCAAATAGCAGTGCGCCCAGCACCGTCAGAATGTGCAGGACAAGTAACGCATTCGGGACCCATATTTCTCGCGAGGTAAAGGACCGATAGATCTTCGGATTCTCGCCACGGTCGAGCGCTTCCCATTCGGCGGCATAGATAGCTGTCTTCAAGTAGCGTTCGATGGTGTTGATCACCTGGAACTTGCCGCGGTTGAGCTGGCCGAACGAAGTAATCAGGCTTCTCCATGCTGCGCAGAGGATTGCTCCAGCTACTGCCAATACAGCAATCCCAACACCGCTCAGTCTACTGGCATCGGAACTCTGCACGATAATCCCGGAGGCCGTGAGCAATGCGCCGTTCATCGTCAAGAAGAAGGTGTTCACGGCTTGCCGACGACTCACCAGGCCTTCGGAACTATCAACCATGATCTTGTAAAGGTCGAGAGCCTGCCGAGTTTCTGCGTCACTAGCCGGCGGCCCCGAGGGAAAGAGGATTTCTGCAAACGACGGCCGGGAGCCTGCCGCTTGCCCAAGTTGGTCGGCGGCCTTCCGGACAGCCGTCGTAAAGACTCGATCTTCCTCTCGGACGTCCTCGGGCAAGTTCTCGTACGCGACTAACGACGCGTGCTCGCCGTCACGTCTTGCCATCCATGCCGACCATGCATCATGGACGTCGCTCTGCGTTATGTCCGCGCCTTTGGCTCGAAGAAGGACCGCGTAGAGCCGGAAAAGGTCTTCGGAATCAGCGTCCGGCATCCGGTCGTCGGGAACGTGGCCCCGGATCTTCGCAGCGAGATCATCGAGGTACATGGCCAGTCAGGTCCAGGTGTTCAACCACTTGACGATCTGATCGAAGTTCCAGCAAATGACATTCTTGCTCGGCAGCCCTGATGGGATCGGGTGCGTCTTGTCCTTGTTGATCTGGATGCCGAACATGTAGTGATCCTGGCGATTCGTTTCAGCAATCTCCCACAGAACGGCCTCCGACTTGGAGGTCGTGGCTCCCACGAGGACGATAGTGCCCTTGGTTCCCGCAATGCGCTTCTTGCATTCGGTCTTCCACTTCGCGTCAAACGGATCCTTGACCGAATAGTCATAGAACTCGATGTCGTTGTTCTTGTCCTTGGCCTGTTGCACGAGGAAATCTCGTGCCCACTTGTCTTCCATCTCGAAGCTGATGAACGCTCTGGGTTTCGCCATCTAATCCTCCCTTGCTGGATCGTCTCATGCAGCTTGCGGCCGCTGTGGCGGCCTAACTATTATCTAACCCGCCTCTCCCTTAGCGGCCTATTACGCGCATAGCCTTGGATCAGCCGGACGAATCTCTTAATACGCCAATCGCTTAGCTCTGCGCAAGGCCGTGAGCCAGTTCCGTGGTCCACGGACAACCCTCGTGCATGCGCCGGGTTTGCGGCCGGCATGAAAGGCGCAACGTCCGCCCCCGAGTCTCGGCCCCGGTGTGGCCAGCCGCTCGTGACGCCCCGTCGCGCGAGCTTCGCCTTTTACTGCCGCCATGCTGCTCTGCTTTGTCCGTCTGGCGAGGCCGTCCGTCTAGCACGTCTGCCTAGCACCTTTGGCTAGGCCCTCTGCCGGACCGCAAGCGCCGACCTGCCCCGCCGCCTTGGTTTTCCGCGTTTGCCTATCCTCTGGCTAGGACCTCTGCCGAGACCGTCTGCCTTGATCTTCCGCCGGTCCCTGGGCCTCGGGGCCTAATAAGTCGAACCCCTGAAGTTTCCGCTCAGGTGAGTAGATAGTGAGTATCTAGCTGACGCCCACCGACGGGCGGACTCGAACCGCCGACCTGCTGATTACGAATCAGCTGCTCTACCAACTGAGCTACGTCAGCACACGCAAAGAATACAAGCTTCGGGTCGTGCCGAGCCCGGTAGGCAATCGGCACCAACGCAAACAACCTACCTAGCCGGGAACACCCAGGATGTCGAGATCAACTCCACTCCGCAATGCCGGTGGTTCGGAACTGGCAGAAGCCGCGGTTGAGGCGAAGGGAGAGCGCTATGACGAGCGATGCGGGCGACGAGGTCGCGATACTCCCGGTCGATCCTGGGTCTGCCACCGCGGTTCTTGCTGATTCGACGCCAATAGAGCCGAAAACCGGTACGGTATTATCGAAGTACAGTGTCCGGTTGGACGATCGCAAGTGCATTGCGCCACCCGTGCCAGAACCGAGCAAGGAGCACACAGAATATCCGGTCGTTGCGCGTGAGCTGAAACCACCGGTTTTCTGGATCGGTACTCTTAGACGGCGACTCGCTTGATCCTCGAAATCTGCTTCGATGCCGACGAGTTGACCGCATGCCATAGGTCCCAGCCCTGTTGTCCGTTGAGCCAGAACTCCGGGCTGGTTCCAAACAGCTTCGCCAACCGAAGCGCCGTGTCCGGCGTCACGCCGCGCTTGCCGTTGACGAGT